>NZ_LDTB01000024.1 GCF_001476895.1 Sphingomonas endophytica
CGGCCTTCAGCAGCGCGTCGCGCACCATCACCGAGGGCAGGCCTTCCGGTATCACCACCAGCCGTTGCAGCGCCTTGCCGCCCTGCAGGATCGCCAGCACCTGCGACGCGCTGGCGTGCGCCGGGAAGGCATATTCCCCCGCCTTGATCGCCGCGCCCGATCCGAACACCCGGGCCTGCCAACGGAAACGGTGCGCCGATCCGATCACGCCCGCCGCCTCCAGCGTCCGCGCGGCGGCGGCGAGGCTGGACCCTTCGGCGATCTCGACATTCGCCGGCTTCGCGAGCGGCCCCGCGCCCTTCCAGCCATAGCCGAACCAGAACGCGCCCGCGATCAACAGCAGGCCGGCGACAAGAGCGAAGCAGCCGAGCCTGCGCATGATCCCGGCCTCAGACCGCCTTCATCACCAGCGAGGCATTGGTCCCGCCAAAACCGAAGCTGTTGTTCAGCACCGCGCGCACCGGCCGCTTCTTGGCAACCAGCGGCACGAGATCGACGCCCTCGGTCCCGTCGTCGGGATTGTGGAGGTTGAGCGTCGGCGGCACGATCTGATCGCGCAGCGCCAGGATGCAGAAGATGCTCTCGACCGCCCCGGCCCCGCCCAGCAGATGCCCGATCGCCGACTTGGTGCTCGACATCGACGCGCCCGACAGATCGTCGCCGAACACGCGCTTCGCCGCCGCCAGCTCGATCGTGTCGGCCATCGTCGAGGTACCGTGCGCGTTGATGTAATCGATGTCGGCCGGGGTCATCCCCGCCTTGCGCAGCGCCATGCGCATCGCCAGCTCCGCGCCCTTGCCTTCCGGGTGCGGCGCGGTGACGTGATAGGCGTCGCCCGACAGGCCGTAGCCCACGACCTCGGCGTAGATCTTCGCGCCACGCGCCTTGGCGTGCTCATATTCCTCCAGCACGACGACGCCCGCGCCCTCGCCCATCACGAAACCGTCGCGGTCCTTGTCGTAGGGGCGGCTGGCCTCGGTCGGGCGATCGTTCATGCTCATGTTGAGCGCGCGCGCCTGCGCGAAGCCGGCGACGCCCAGCGGGTTGATCGTGCTTTCCGCGCCGCCCGCCAGCATGATGTCGGCATCGTCGTCCTTGATCATCCGCGCCGCGTCGCCGATCGAATGCGCGCCGGTCGAACACGCCGTGACGACCGCATGATTCGGCCCCATCAGCCCGTACTTGATGGAGACCTGACCGCTGATGAGGTTGATCAGCCGCCCGTGAACGAAGTGCGGGCTGACCCGGCCCGGACCGCGCTCATGCAGGTTCACCGATTCGATCTCGATCCCCGGCAGGCCGCCGATCCCCGAGCCGATCGACACGCCCGTGCGCATCCGCATCGCCTCGTCCATCTCGGTCAGCCCGGCGTCTTCCAGCGCCTGACCGGCGGCATCGATGCCGTACACGATGAACGGATCGACCTGCCGCTGGACCTTGTGGTCGACGCGACGATCGGGATCGAAGCCGTATTCGTGATCCTTGGGCTTCACCTCGCACGCGATCGTGCACTTCTGGCCGGTCGTGTCGAAGCGCGTGATCGTCCCCGCGCCCGATTTGCTGGCGATCAGATTGGCCCAGACGGTTTCCACATCCGCACCCAGCGGGGTGACGAGGCCAAGACCGGTGACGACGACGCGACGCATAGGCTTCCCTTCATGACCGTGACCCGCGCCTCTCCCCCGCGCGGATGGTCCATCAAAATGAAACGGCTTCCCATCCTCTAGCGAAGGACGGGAAGCCGCTCAATTCCAGTCGACTGCCGCAGGGTCGGCCGGATCATCCGGCCCCCGCGACGCTTCGGGCTCAGCCCTTGTGCTCGTCGATATAGGTGATCGCGTCCTTGACGGTCGAGATCTTCTCGGCGGCATCGTCCGGGATCTCGACCCCGAACTCTTCCTCGAACGCCATCACCAGCTCGACGATGTCGAGGCTGTCCGCGCCCAGATCGTCGATGAAGCTGGCGTCCTCGGTCACCTTGTCGGCCTCGACGCCGAGATGCTCGACGACGATCTTCTTCACGCGGTCGGCGGTCTCGCTCATAACTTTCCCTCTTTCAATTTGGGGGGTGATTTAAAATTCCTGAACGCAGGTAGAGCCGGCAGGCCCGCCTGACAAGTCCGCGCGTGCGGTGCCCGGCGGGCCAAAGGCTCAGACCATCGCCATCCCGCCGTTGACGTGGATGGTCTGGCCGGTGACGTAACCCGCCTCCTTGGACGCCAGATAGACGACCGCGGCGGCGATGTCATCGCCCGTGCCCAGATCCCCCGCCGGGATGCGCGACGTCAGCGCGCTCTTCTGCGCCTCCGGCAGCACGTCGGTCATCGCCGAGCGGATGAAGCCGGGCGCGACGCAATTGACGGTGATGTTGCGGCTGGCCAGTTCCTGCGCCACTGCCTTGGACATGCCGACCAGCCCCGCCTTGGACGCGGCATAGTTCGCCTGACCCGGATTGCCGGTCTGGCCGACGACCGAGGTGATCGAGACGACGCGGCCGAAGCGCTGCTTCATCATCGGCTTGGCGGCGGCCCGGATCAGCCGGAACGCGGCCTCCAGGTTGACGCGGATCACCTGATCCCATTCGTCGTCCTTCATCCGCATCGCCAGATTGTCGCGCGTGACCCCGGCATTGTTGACGAGAATGTCGATCCGCCCGCCCAGCGCGGCGACCGCCTGCGGCACCAGCGCGTCGACCGCGGCGGCATCCGACAGGTCGCACGGCAGCGCGACATGCTCCTCTCCGCCCAACTCGCCCAGAAACGCCTCCAGCTTGGCGACGTTCGACCCCGACACCGCCAGCCGCGCCCCCTGCGCCGCCAGTCCCCTGGCGATCGCCGACCCGATCCCCCCCGAAGCGCCGGTGACCAGCGCGGTCATGCCTGTAAGGTCGAACATTGGTTACTCCTGTCAGTCAAATTGATTGTTCGCGCAGAGACGCGGAGGCGCAGAGGGGATGTGATTGTTGACCAGCCGGCGGATTCCCTCCTTAAGGGTGGCTCCGCCGAAGTTGATAAGCAATCCGACCCTGCGATCGGTCAGGCGCAAGTACGTCAGCAACTGTTTGGCATGAGCGGCCGTCGGCCGCTCAACGGATTTGATCTCGACGATCAGTCGATCATCCACCAGCAGATCGATACGGAAGGCGTTGTCGAACTGCATATCCTCGAAGTGGAACGATACAGGCACCTGAGTTCGGACCGTATACCCCATGCGGGCGAGCTTAGCCGCCAACACCGTCTCATATACGCTCTCGAGCAACCCGGGCCCAAGGTCACGATGCAGCCTGATCGCCACATCGACGACGTCGCCACTGATGCAGTCGATATCGCGAGCCACCACCTCTCTGCGCCTCCGCGTCTCTGCGCGAAATCAAATCTTCTTCAACACCGCCTCGATATCGTCCATCGACACGACGCTCACCGTCTCCACATCCGGCGCGATGCGCTTGACCATCGGGGACAGGACCTTGCCGCCGAACTCGACGAACTCGGTCACGCCCGCCTCGACCATCGCCAGCACCGACTCGCGCCACCGCACGCGCCCCGTCACCTGCTCGACCAGCAATCGCCGGATCGCGCCCGGATCGGCCACCGCCGCCGCATCGACATTGGCGAACACCGGCACCAGCGGTGCGCGCAGGTCGGCCTCGGCCAGCGCGCCCTCCATCACCCGCGCGGCATCTTCCATCAGCGGGCAGTGGAACGGTGCGGACACCGGCAGTAGCACCGCGCGCTTCGCCCCCATCTCCTTCGCCAGCGCGACCGCGCGCTCCACCGCGACCCGGTGGCCCGAGATCACCACCTGCGACGGATCATTGTCGTTGGCGACGGTGCACACCAACGTCTCGCCCGTCTCCGCCAGGATCGCATCGACCGCCGCGCCCGAGATCGCCTGCGCCTTCTCGACGTCCGCGCCCAGCAACGCCGCCATCGCGCCCTCGCCGACCGGGACCGCCGCCTGCATCGCCCGCCCGCGCGTCTTCAGCAGCCGCGCGGTCGTGCCGAGGTCGAGCGCCTCCGCCCCGCACAAGGCGCTATATTCGCCCAGCGAGTGCCCCGCGACGTAGTCCGCCTTCTCGCTCAGCCGCACCCCGCCCTCGCGCGTCAGCACGCGCAGCGTGGCGATCGCGTTCGCCATGATCGCGGGCTGCGCATTCTCGGTCAGCGTCAGCTCGTCCGCCGGGCCTTCCGCCATCAGGCGACGCAGGTTCTGGCCCAGCGCCTCGTCGACCTCGCCGAACACCTCGCGCGCGATCGCCGAGGCATCGGCCAGCGCCGCCCCCATGCCGACCGCCTGGCTGCCCTGTCCCGGAAAGATGAACGCGCGCATAGGAACCTCCGTTGGAAGGCCGCGCTGCTAGGCCGCGCGCCCGCATCCGGTCAACCGCGCTGGCGATTCGCGGGGCGATGTGGTAGGAAAATGGCCGGCCCCGCGAATATTGAATCCAACGCGTTATCGTCTCAACATTCGCAACATTCGCGCCTCAACATTCGGTTGCGCAGACGTTGATATTGGGTCATAGCGCGACAGCGTCGGGCGGAAGGGAATCACCCTTGCCGCCCTTTGCCGTTGGAACGACAGCCGGAGGGGCGTTGCGCATGGGGCGCACGTCAGCGATCGGCCAACATGAAGGTACATGCATGGCTCTGTACGAGCATGTGTTCCTTGCGCGCCAGGATCTGGCACAGGCGCAGGTGGACACGCTGGCGGAAACCGCCACCAAGATCGTCGAGGAACGTGGCGGCAAGGTCGTCAAGACCGAGACCTGGGGCCTGCGTTCGCTGGCCTATCGCATCGCCAAGAACCGCAAGGCGCATTACGTGATGCTCGAAATCGACGCGCCGGGCGACACCGTCGCCGAGCTGGAGCGTCAGACCAGCATCAACGAGGACGTGATCCGCTACATGACCGTCCGCGTCGACGGCCACGAAGCCGGCCCGACCGTGATGATGCGCAAGCAGGAGCGCGACCGTGAGCGCCGCAGCGACCGCGAAGGCGGCCGTGGCGAGCGTGGTGATCGCGGCCCGCGTCGCGATCGTGAAGAGGAGGCCGCATAATGGCGCGTCCGTTTTTCCGTCGTCGCAAGTCGTGCCCGTTCAGCGCCAAGGATGCGCCCCGGATCGACTATAAGGACGTCCGTCTGCTCCAGGGCTTCGTGTCCGAGCGGGGCAAGATCGTTCCGTCGCGCATCACCTCGGTGAGCGCGAAGAAGCAGCGCGAGCTGGCGCAGGCGATCAAGCGCGCCCGCCACCTGGGCCTGCTGCCCTACGTCGTGAAGTAAGGAGAAGAGCAGATGGATATCATCCTGCTTGAGCGCGTCGAGAAGCTCGGCGGCATCGGCGACGTGGTGAAGGTCAAGGACGGGTTCGCCCGTAACTACCTGCTGCCGAACAAGAAGGCGCTGCGCGCCAACGAGGCGAACCGCAAGGTGTTCGAGGCGAACCGCGCCCGCATCGAGAGCGAGAACGCCAACCGCCGCGCCGAGGCCGAGAAGGAAGCCGGTTCGTTCAAGGACGCGCAGATCACGCTGATCCGCCAGTCGTCGAACACCGGCCAGCTCTACGGTTCGGTCGCGGTGCGCGATCTGGTCGAGGCGCTGGTGGCCGATGGTCACAAGGTGACGAAGAGCCAGGTGGTACTGGATCGCCCGATCAAGTCGATCGGCCTGTACGACGTGAAGGTGCAGTTGCACCCGGAAGTCGTCGTGAACGTGAAGGTCAATGTCGCACGCTCGCCCGAAGAGGCGGAGATGCAGACTCAGGGCGTCGACGTCATGGCGGCGGTCTTCGAGGAAGGTCGCGATCAGGGTGGCTTCACCGAGGATTACGATCCCAATGCCGAGCCGGGCGCGACCGCCGAGGTCCAGTCGGACGACGCGCAGGGCTGAACCCCGCGCTTCCCGGTTGCCGGATAAAGAAAGGCCCGCATGGAGCGATCCATGCGGGCCTTTCCATGTCGACGCCGCCGCAGAGTGTGGGGGGGAAGCGCGGCAGCGTACCTGGCAGATGGCAGGAAGGATTAAGGCACCGTCACGACCGCACCGACGACGGCGGCGAGTGGCAGCAAGGCCAGGAACAGGGGCATGAGCTGTTTCACGGTGGCGACCCTTCGTTATCGCGCAATCAAATGCCCGCCCACCCCAAAGGTTGCGCGCCGCTGAACGAATTCGCACCGGCGAGTTGCCGCGACCCTGCGACGAACCGCGCGTGCGTCCCGGAACGCCGGTGCCGATTGGCGGTTTGGACAGGCAGGATCGCCACCCCCGGCGGGCGGCGCCGTTGTGCGGGCGTTAGGATCAGGACGTGTCATCAAGGGAGCGGGAGCGAAGCGAGCGGCTGGCGAGCATGGGCAGAGCGTTGCGCGGCAGCCTGCGTGTCCCTACCGACACCTACATCACCGGCGACATCCCGTTGCTCCTGACCCTGTTGAGCAAAGTGCCCGGCGTTCCGGAGCAAGCGGGTCGCCGCGACGCGACCGCCTGCGATCCAACCCAGTCGAGGTAATCGTCGCCGCCGGTGGCGTCATGATAACCCCCACCTGACAATCGCCGACCACAATCGGCACGGCGACGGCTCCAGTCAGGTCGCGAAACGATCCGGTGCATAACGCTCGACGTCGATTCCGTCCGGCGGCGCCTCGCCCAGCAGCAACGCGGCGCCGACCGCCGCCGCTGCCGGTGCGGTCTGGATGCCGAAGCCGCCTTGCCCCGCGAACCAGAAAAAGCCCCCCTCCGCCATGCCGTAGATCGGCAGCCGGTCGGGCGCGAACGAGCGTAACCCCGCCCAGCGCCGCTCGACGCGGAGCACCCGCCAGTCGACCGCGCGCTCGAACCGGTCGATCGCGATCGCGACGTCGATATCCTCGGCGGCCACGTCATGCGCCGCGACGGGATGTTCGTCATGCGGGCTCAGCCATAGCCGCCCGCCCGCCTCCGGCTTGAAATAGAAGCGGCCGGATACGTCGATGATGAACGGCAGGTCGGCGGGCGCGGCGGGATCGGTCTGTACCTGCACCATCGTTCGCCGGTACGGGCGGATACCCAGCGGGCGCACCCCGCAGCGTGTCGCCACCGTATCGGCCCACGCACCGGCCGCATCGACGATTACCCGCGCCCCGAATTCCCGCCCGTCCTCGGTGAGGATCCGCCAGCAGCCCGCGTACCGCTCGGCACTCGCCAGCCGCGCGCCATTATGAAGTACCGCCCCCGCGCGCCGCGTCTTCGCCAGATAGTCGGCGTGCAGGCGCGCGACGTCGATGTAGGAGCAACTCGGCTCGCTCACTCCCAATGTCCAGCTATCCCGCAATCCGGGTACCCAGGCATGTGGGTCGACGCGGGACAGAGCGATCGGCGTGCCCGCGAACTCCGCCAGCAACGCATCGACCGCGCCGTGATCCTCGCCGCGGCCGATGTGCAACGCCCCGAGCGGATCGAGATAACCACCGTCGTGCAACGCCGCGCCCGATGCGGTGGTCAGCGGCTGGACTCCCGGTCCGCCATAGGTTTCCGACCAGAATGCCGCGGAACGACCCGTCGCGTGATAACCAGGCTGCGCCTCTCCCTCCAGCAGCAGCACGCGCGCGCGCGACCCGACCGCGGCGGCAAGGCTCGCCCCGGCCATGCCCGCACCGATGATCGCAATGTCATACGTCATGCGGCCTGCCGCGCGGGAAATTCGTCGGTCGTCGTCATCGCCGGCATGGTTACGGTTTCTCAAACCATTCCGTCTAGCGCCATGGGCCATGAGTGGGGGAATTCTCACATGGCTGCTGCCCGGCATCATGGGTGCGCTGCTGCTGTCGGCGGGCATTCAGGACGTGCGCACGCGCGAGATCGCCAACTGGAAGAACGCGGCGATCGCGCTGCTCGCACCTTTATGGTGGGCCTCGATCGGATTGTCGCCCTGGCCGGATATGGCGGTGCAGGTCGGGGGGGCGGCGCTGGTCTTCGCGTTGTTCGTCGTCGCCTTCGCGCTGGGCCAGATGGGTGGAGGCGATGTGAAACTGATCGGCGCGCTCGCCTTGTGGCTGCCGCCGATGCACCTGCTCGACATGCTGCTGGCGATGTCGCTGATCGGTGGCGCGCTGACGCTGGCGATGCTGATCGAACGCCGACTCCGGCAAGACAGCGCCGCGGTCGAAGTACCTTACGGCGTGGCGATCGCGATCGCCGGGCTGCTGAGCCTTCGCGAACCGCTCCTTAACCAATTTACCCAATAATCCACGCCATCTCGGACGCCGGCAGGCGTCGCGCCAGGACAAGGTCACTCATGGACAGTCGCAAGCTCATCATGCTGGTCGGGGCATTGCTGATGGCGGCCTTCACGGCCTTCGCCGGGCGGTCAATGCTGGCCGGCTCGCCCGCGCCCGAGGCACAAGCCGCCGCCGCGAGGATCGACGGGCCGGAGGTGCTGGTCGCCACGCGCGCGCTGCCGGTCGGCACGATCCTCGATGCCGGTGCGCTGAAGTTCCAGCCATGGCCCAAGGAGCTGGTCGAGAACGCTTACTATCTGCGCGCCGGCACCGACATGTCCAAGCTGATCGGCACGGTCGTGCGACTGCCGATCACCGCCGGACAGCCGGTGACGCAGGGGCAGTTGGTGAAGCCGGGTGATCGCGGCTTTCTGGCCGCCGCACTGGGGCCGGGAATGCGCGCGGTGACGGTGCCGGTGTCGACGCAGACCGGGGTCGCGGGCTTCGTCTTCCCGGGCGACCATATCGATCTGATCCTCACCCAGTCGGTCGATGGAGGCGGCGACGGCCCGCCGCTGAAGGCGAGCGAGACGGTGATGCGCAATCTGCGGGTACTCGCCACCGACCAGCGCACCACCGACCAGAAGGACGATCAGGGCAATACCGTCGTCCAGACCTTCTCGACGATCACCGTCGAGGCGACTCCGAAGATCGCCGAGCAGATCGCGGTCGCGCAGACGCTTGGTACGCTCTCGCTGTCGCTCCGCTCGCTGGCGGACAATGCCTCCGAACTCGATCGCGCGATCGCATCGGGCAGCGTCAGCGTCGGCGACGGCAAGGATCCCGCGCGGGAACAGGCGGTGCTCGACCGCTTGGCCAACACGCCGCAGACCGGCGACACCACCTATGCGGTCGGCGCGGACGTGTCGCGGTTTCAGCGCCGGACCGTACCCGGCCGTCCACCCCAGCAAGGCGGCGGGACGACCGCACCGGGCATTGCCGCCCCCACCGCGATCCCCGGCCTCGCTCCCGTCGGACCGCTCGTTCGTATCACGCGCGGCAATGCGGTCACCAATGTCTCGCTCGCAGGAAAGAATTGAGATGCGCGCCCAGATCTTGCTCGTGCGCGGCTTGCCGATGGTCGCGGCGTTCGCGACCGCGCTGTCGCCGGTTGCCGCCGCACCGCACCCGCCGGGCGGTCGCGCGGTCGCCACGCCGCAGCGTACGGCCCGCATCGGGTCGCCGCCGGCTGGCGTGACGAAACCCGCCCAGGACAAGTGGCTGTCGATCGGCGAAGGTGAACTGATCACCCTGCCGGCCGCCGTGGCGGAGGTATGGACCTCCAATCCCGAGGCCGCCGACGTCTATGTCGCCAACCCTCGCCAGATCCATCTGTTCGGCAAGAACAACGGCGAATCGACGATCTTCGCGACCGATCGCGCCGGTGCGGTGATCTATGCGACAACCGTCCGCGTGGCGCAGAACGCCACCGCGATCGACCGGATGCTGAAGGCGGCGTTACCGGGTGCGGACATCCAGGTCGCGATGGTCGGCCAGATCGCGGTCATCAACGGCAGCGTCCCCTCCCCGGCCGATGCCGAACAGGCGCAACGGCTGGTGACGGGGCTGCTCAACCCGGGCATCGATCCGACCGACGCGGCCGCGACGCTGAAAATCGGCGTCATCAATCGCCTGCGCATCCCGACGCCGTTGCAGGTCAACCTGCAGGTCAAGTTCGCGGAGGTCAGCCGCTCGTTCCTGAAGAACATCGCCAACAACATCACGACCCGGACCCTGGGCAACAAGAATCCGTTGCTCGGCCTGGGCTTCGGCAGGCAGGGGACGATCACCAACGTCCTGCCGGGCACGGCCAATCCGAACCTGCCGAACGGCGGAACAAGCTTCACGCTGCCGGGCATCGTCGAGGGTGGCGGGACGTTCAGCCTCTTCGGCAAGTTGCTGGGCACCGACTTCATCAACGCGCTCGATCTCGGCGAAACGCTGGGTCAGGTGACGACACTCGCCAACCCGAACCTCACGGCGCTGTCGGGCGAAACGGGGACGTTCCTGGCGGGCGGCGAAATCCCGATCCCGATCCCACAGGCGCTGGGCGTCACCTCGATCGAATACAAGCAGTTCGGTGTCAGCCTGGCCTATACGCCGACGGTGCTATCCGACGGTCGCATCTCGCTGCGCGTCCGCCCGGAGGTGTCGCAGCTCGATTACGCCAACGCGATCACGCTGAACGCTGGCGGGCGCGTACCCGCGCTGACGACGCGCCGTGCCGAGACGACCGTGGAACTCGGCTCGGGCCAGAGCTTCATGATCGCCGGGCTGATGCAGAACTCGCACAACAACAACTACACGAAGACACCGGGTGTCGGCGACCTGCCGATCCTCGGGGCGCTGTTCCGCTCCAACAGCTTCCAGCGCAACGAGACCGAACTGGTCATCGTCATCACCCCCTATCTGGTGCGTCCGACCAACGCCGCCGACATCAAGCTGCCCACCGACGGCTACAAGGCACCGACCGATCTGGAGCGCGTGTTCCTTGGCAAGCTGGAAAGCGGCAACCGCGCCGTCGAACGGCCAAAATCGACGCAGGGCACCTTGCCCGCGGCCCCGATGACCGCCCTACCCGCGCCGTCCGCGAACCGTGGTGCCGCACGCGGCGAAGCGACGCCGGCTCCCGGCTTCTCGCTGAATTGAGGATGCCTATCATGACCCTGCGTCCGCTCCTTCTTTCCGCTCTGGTACTATGTGCCCCGCTCGCCGCTTGTGACGGATCGCATCGTGGCATCGAAACCGCGCACCGGCCGGTGGTCAGCCACACCAGCTACGCAATCGACCTGCTTGCCGGCCCTGACGGGCTGGCCGGTGGCGAGGCGCAACGGCTGCGTGGTTGGCTCGACACGCTTGCGATCGGTTACGGCGACACCCTGACGATCGACGACCCGGCCGGCTCGGCGCGTGTCCGCGAAGACGTCGCCGCGGTTGCCGGCCTGCCGCTAACCGCCGTCGCGATCGGCGCGCCACTGTCGCCGGGAGCGGTTCGCGTCACCGTCATCCGCAGCAGCGCGACCGTCCCCAGCTGTGCGACGCCCGCCGCCAATGCGTCACTGGTCAACTTCGACGCGCACCTCAGCTCGGGCTTCGGTTGCGCGGTGAACGGGAACCTCGCCGCGATGGTCGCCGACCCCGACGATCTGCTGCGTGGTCGCGTCGATGACGGACACGGCAGGGCGGCAACCGCGGCGAAGGCGGTGTCCGCGTGGCGGAAGACCGCAACGACCGGAAACGGCGGCACCGCCGTCAAGAATGAATCGACCGGAGGCCGCTGAGATGAACGCCCCCTGGAAACCCGTCGGTGCGAGCGCGCGCCTGCCGATCATGGCCTTCGCTTGCGACGACGCCTCGCTGGAGACGCTGCGCACGATCGCCTCCGAATTGGGCTGGCCGGTCGATCATATCGTCAAGGGTGCGCTGCGCGAGGCGGTGCAGACGCTGGCGGTATCGTCAAGCCCGCAGATCCTGTTCGTCGATCTGAGCGAGACCAGCGACCCGTTGGGCGACATCAACGGCCTGGCCGAAGTATGCGAACCCGGCACGATCGTGATCGCCGCCGGGCAGGTCAACGACGTGCGCCTGTACCGCGCGCTGGTGAGCAGCGGCATCCAGGACTATCTGCTCAAGCCGTTGGGCGTGGACGCGGTGCGCGACGCGCTGGCGACGGCGCAGGCGCTGATCAACAGCCCGCGTCTCACCGACAATGTGCCGGAGCGGCCTCATGCCGCGATCGCGGTCATCGGCGCGCGCGGCGGGGTCGGCGCTTCGACGATCGCCACCTCGCTGGCGTGGCAGATGAGCGAATTGGGAAAGCGTTCGACGGCGCTGCTCGACCTCGACGTGCATTTCGGCACCGGGGCGCTCGCGCTCGATCTGGAGCCGGGGCGCGGATTGATCGACGCGATCGAGAATCCGGGGCGGATCGACGGACTTTTCATCGAGCGTGCGCTGGTGCGCGCGTCCGACAAGCTGTCGGTCCTGTCCGCCGAGGCGCCGATCAGTCACCCGATCATGACCGACGGCAGCGCCTATTTCCAGCTTCAGGAGGAATTGCGCACCGCCTTCGAAACCAGCGTCATGGATTTGCCGCGTGCGATGCTGATCCACTACCCGCAACTCGTCGCAGAGGTACAGGCGGCGGTGCTTGTCACCGACCTGACGCTGTCCGCCGCGCGCGACACGATCCGGTTGCTGTCGTGGCTGCGCACCAACGCGCCGCAGATGCAGGTCACCGTGCTCGCCAATCGCGTCCATGCGGGTGCGCAGGCAGAGGTGTCGCGCAAGGATTTCGAGGGTTCGATCGAGCGCGCGGTCGATGTCGTCGTCCCGTTCGATTACAAACTGGCGGTTCAGGCCGCGAAACTGGGCAAGCCGGTCGCGGAGGTCGGCAAGGGATCGAAGACGGTCGTGCCGCTAACCACGCTGGCCCAGCGCCTTCTGGCCGTGACGGGCGAACATGGTGAAACGATGAACGGAAGCGCGGCGCAGGGCGGCTCGCTGCTGGCCAAACTCAGCGGGCTGATGGCCAGAAAGCCAGCGCAGAAGTGATCGTCCCCCAGCCTGTTGCGGAGCCGCCATGTCACCGCTGATCCTGTTGCTTCTGCCGGCGGCCATGACGCTGGGGCTCCTGGTGATGGCCTTTGCGGGTCCATCGACGCAGAAGGCGACCGACCGCCGGCTGGCGGCGTTGCGCGTCCGGCACACCGCGGTCGTGACGAACACCGTGGAAGCGCAGATGCGCCGCATTACCGGACGAAGCGCAACCAGGGCCGACCTCGCCGTGATGCGGTTGCTGCCCAATGAGGCGGAGTTGAAGAAGCGGCTGGCGGCAACCGGGCGGAACTGGACGGTCGGCCAGTACGGCATGGTGGCGGCCGGAGTCGCGGCGGTCACGTTCCTGTTGCTGCTGCTCAAGGGACTGGGCCTGTTCGCCGTAATCATCGGGCCGCTGGTAGGGTTGCTGCTGCCGCACATCGTGGTGGGCAAACTCATCCAGCGTCGCCTGGCGGCGTTCACCGCGAAATTCCCCGATGCGATCGAATTGCTGGTGCGCGGACTGCGCTCCGGCCTGCCGATCTCCGAGACGATGCAGGTCGTGGGTGCAGAGGTGCCGGGACCGGTCGGCGAGGAATTCCGTGCGGTCGCGGACCGGATGCGGATCGGTCGATCGATGGACGTCGCGCTCCAGGAAACCGCCGACCGGCTGGGCACGCCCGAGTTCCAGTTCTTCGTCATCACGATCTCGATCCAGCGCGAGACCGGCGGCAATCTGGCGGAGACGCTCCAGAACCTCGCCACGGTGCTACGCCAGCGCGGGCAGATGAAGCTGAAGATCAAGGCGATGTCGTCCGAATCCAAGGCATCGGCCTATATCGTCGGATCGCTGCCGTTCGTGGTCTTCGGACTGATCTATGCGATCAATCCGCCGTATATGCAGAGCTTCTTCATCGACCCGCGCCTGATGATCGCGGGCGGCGGCGGGCTCATCTGGATGAGTCTGGGCGCGTTCATCATGTCCAGGATGGTGAACTTCGAGATCTGACATGGGCACACTTTCCGCAACCGAATTGCTGAACATGGCGACGCTGTTCCCGGCGTTGGCCGCCACGATCATCGTCGCGCTGTACGCCACGCGCGGGCTGCGCGATCCCATGACGCGGCGCGTCCGGGCGCTCAACGACCGCCGCGAACAGCTCAAGGCGGGCATCACCGCGTCGACCGCCAAGCGCCGTACCCGCCTGGTCCACAAGAGCGCCGCCGCGGACCGTCTGCGCAGCCTGCTGTCGTCGCTGCGCGTGTTGCAGGACGAACAGATAAAGGAGGCGCAGCGCAAGCTGATCCAGGCCGGCATCCGCAACAAGGAATGGGCGGTCGCGGTGATCTTCGGCCGGCTGGCCTTCCCGATCGTGTTCGGCGGCGGGATGATCGTCTGGGTCTATCTGCTCGATGCGTTCCCCGACTGGGGTGCCGCCAGGCGGTACGCGCTGGTGGCCGGCACGCTGGTCCTGTCGTACAAGGCGCCGGACATCTTCCTGAAGAACAAGATCACGAAGCGCAGCGATGCGATCCGCAAGGGTCTGCCCGACGCGCTCGACCTGCTCGTGATCTGCGCGGAGGCGGGGCTGACCGTTGATGCCGCCTTCCACCGCGTCTCGCGCGAGCTGGGCCGCGCCTATCCCGAACTGGGTGAGGAATTCGCGCTCACCGCGATCGAGCTCGGATTTCTGACCGACAGGCGGCAGGCGTTCGACAATCTGGCGATGCGCGTCGATCTCGACGCGGTGCGCGGCGTCGTCACCACCATGATCCAGACCGAGAAATACGGCACGCCGCTGGCCAGCGCGTTGCGCGTACTGTCGGCCGAGTTCCGCAACGAACGAATGATGCGCGCCGAGGAGAAGGCCGCCCGGTTGCCGGCGATCATGACCGTGCCGTTGATCCTGTTCATCCTGCCGACCTTGTTCGTCGTCATCCTGGGACCGGCGGCCTGTTCGCTCAACGACTCGTTCATCAACGCCAAGCCTTAGGAACAGCGCGCGCCTCCCGTCGTTGCAGCATCGACACGACGGGAGGATCGCCATGCTGTTCACGACACCCACGCAATATATCGCGCTGGCGATCGCGCTGGTCGCGGGCTGGCTGTTCGGGCTCGCCAGCCACCCCGGTGGCAAGAAGTGGAAAGCGCGCTATGCCGCCGAGCGCGACGCCCATGCCGCCACATCGAAGCGCGTGACCGAACTGGAACGCGAGCATGACACCGCAACCCGGCGCACCGCCGAGCTGGAGCGCGAGAACGAGACGCTACGTCAGGTGCCGGCTGTGACGGAGGAACGCGTCGTACGGGACGATCGGCCGCTGGCGGATCGCGACGATCGTATCGCGGCCCGCAGCGCGGCCGCTCCGGCGCATCCGCCGCGCGACCGCGAAAGCTTTATCTGACCGCCAGGGTCACGCGCCGCCGCGCGCGGCGCAGACCCACACCGACGGTGCCGAAACCGACCAGCATCAGCGCCCAGCTCGACGGTTCGGGAACGGCACGCATCGCAAAGCTGTAGGCGCTCGACAGGCCACTGCCGCTTCCGGGTCGCGACACCGGTGCGTGCGCATCTTCTACGGACAATGTATAACGGCCTGCCGCTAGCGTAACCTGCGTCGTTCCGTCAGCGCCGTCCCCCAGGCCGTCGAGCCGCAGCAGCGACACGCCGGTATCGCGTTCTGTCAGCGACACCGTCTGCGCGGGCACCAACCCGTCTGCCGAGGCGCCATAGCCTGACACGCCCCAATTCAGGTCGAAGGCCGTCGCGGTATCGACGGTGAAGAAGTAGCGATAGGTGCTGCTCCCCGTCAGCAGGCTGTCGTCCGATCCCGGCGCGGTTATCGCCAGCGTCCGGCGGAAGGTGACGCGACAGTGCGCGGCGTCCGCAAGGGTCGCGACCACCGACGCGATGCCTTGCATGGCGACGCCGCCGTTGGACGGCGATGCCGCCTGATTCGACCGGACGTCCGCGCTCACCCTTCCCGTCATGTTCCCGGCATCGCTGCCGCTCCGGTCGAGCGCCTGGCCGGCGATCACGCCCTGCAATCGTGCGTCGACAATCTGCGTTCCGATCGTCACCGCCGCCTGCGCGGGCAGCGCCGCGCCGGCCAGCATCACGCCGGCGACGAAACGGATCACGCGCGCGCCTTCAACGCCGCCTGTGCCGCCGCCAGTCGGGCGATCGGCACGCGATAGGGCGAGGCGGAGACGTAATCGAGTCCGACCTGTTCGCAGAAGGCGATCGACGCCGGATCGCCGCCATGTTCGCCGCAGATACCCAGCTTGATGTTCGGGCGGGTCTGGCGACCGCGTTCGGCGGCGAGTTCGACCAATTCGCCGACACCCTCGACATCCAGGCTGACGAACGGGTCGCGGGCGTAAATGCCCTTTTCGACATAAGCGCCCAGGAAGCGGCTGGCGTCGTCGCGGCTGACACCCAGTGTCGTCTGCGTCAGGTCGTTGGTGCCGAACGAGAAGAACTCGCCCGCCTCGGCGATCTCGCCCGCGCGCAGCGCCGCGCGCGGCAGCTCGATCATCGTGCCGACGAGGTATTCGATGGTGCGCCCACGCTCGGCAAAGACTTCCCTCGCGGCGGTATCGACCACCGTCTTCATCAGCTCCAGCTCGCGCTTGGTGCCGACCAGCGGGATCATCACCTCCGGGATCGGGGCCTCGCCGGACTTTTCGGCGACGTCGATCGCCGCCTCGAAGATCGCGCGCGCCTGCGTTTCGTAGATTTCCGGGTAGGTCACGCCGAGACGGCAACCGCGATGGCCGAGCATCGGGTTGAACTCATGCAATTCCGCCGCACGACGCTTGAGCTGGTCGATCGGCAGGCCGGTCGCGGTCGCGACCTCGGCGAATTCGTTCTCCTCGTGCGGCAGGAATTCGTGGAGCGGCGGGTCGAGCAGGCGCACCGTCACCGGCAGCCCGGCCATTACCTCGAAGATCGCGGTGAAATCGGCGCGCTGTTCCGGCAGCAGCTTCTCCAGCGCGGCGCGGCGGCCCGCCTCGTCCTCGGCGAGGATCATCTGGCGCACGGCGGTGATACGCGCGGCGTCGAAGAACATATGCTCGGTGCGGCACAGGCCGACACCCTCCGCGCCGAAATCGCGCGCGGTGCGGCAATCGAGCGGCGTTTCGGCGTTGGCGCGCACCTTCAGGCGGCGAACCTCGTCGGCCCATTCCATCAGCGTGCCGAAGTCGCCCGCCAGCTCGGGCTGGATCGTCGCGACTTCGCCGACCATCACCTCGCCGGTCGCGCCATCGATCGTAAGCATGTCGCCCTCGCGCACCTCACGCGCGCCGACGCGCAGCACCTTGTCCTTTGCCGAGATCGACAGCGAGCCCGCGCCCGAGACGCACGGCCGCCCCATGCCGCGCGCGACCACCGCCGCGTGGCTGGTCATCCCGCCGCGCGCGGTCAGGATGCCCTTCGCCGCGTGCATCCCGTGGATGTCCTCGGGGCTGGTTTCGGTGCGGACCAGGATCACCGCCTTGCCGTCCGCCGCCATCCGCTCGGCGGTGTCGGCATCGAACACGACGAGGCCGCTGGCCGCGCCCGGCGAGGCGGGCAGCCCCTTGGTCAGCACGTCGCGCGCCGCATTCGGATCGAGCGTCGGGTGGAGCAACTGGTCGAGCGCCTGCGGCTCGACGCGCGTGATCGCTTCCTCGCGGGTGATGAGGCCTTCGCTCGCCATCTCGACCGCGATCTTCAGCGCCGCCTTCGCGGTGCGCTTGCCCGAGCGGGTCTGGAGCATCCACAGCTTGCCGCGCTCGACGGTGAACTCGATGTCCTGCATGTCGCGGTAATGGGTTTCGAGCTTGTCGAAGACGGCGGCCAGCTCGGTATAGACTTGCGGAAGCGCCTCTTCCATCGACAGCGGTTTCGCGCCCGCTTCCTCGCGCGCGGCCTTCGTCAGATATTGCGGGGTGCGGATGCCCGCGACGACATCCTCGCCCTGCGCGTTGATGAGGAATTCGCCGTAATAGGCGCGGTCGCCCTTCGACGGATCGCGGGTGAAGGCGACGCCGGTGGCGCTGGTGTCGCCCATGTTGCCGAACACCATCGCCTGCACGTTGACCGCCGTCCCCCAGTCACCGGGGATGTGGTTCAGGCGGCGATAGACCTTCGCGCGCTCCGACTGCCACGACCCGAACACCGCGCCGACCGCGCCCCAGAGCTGGTCATGCACGTCCTGCGGGAAGGGCTTGCCCCATTCCTTCTCGACCAGCCCCTTGTATTCGGCGACCAGCTCGCGCCAGTCGGCGGCCGAGAGTTCGGTGTCGAGCGTGTAGCCGCGATCTTCCTTGGCGATCTCCAGCGCTTCCTCGAACGCGCCGTGATCGAGTTCGAGCACGACGTCCGAATACATCTGGATGAAGCGGCGATAGCTGTCCCAGGCGAAGCGTTCGTTGCCGCTGGCCGCCGCCAGCCCCTCGACCGTGCGGTCGTTGAGACCGAGGTTGAGGACGGTGTCCATCATCCCCGGCATCGAGACGCGCGCGCCGGAGCGGACCGACACCAGCAGCGGGTCGGCGGCGTCGCCGAAACGCTTGCCCGTCACCTGCTCGATATGCGCGATGCCCTCGGCAACCTCGGCCTTGAGCGAGTCCGGGAAGCGTTCGCCTTCCTCGTAATAGCGGGTGCACATCTCGGTCGAGATCGTGAAGCCCGGCGGCACCGGCAGGTCGATCGAGGCCATCTCGGCCAGGTTCGCGCCCTTGCCGCCGAGCAGGTTCTTGTCGCCCTTGCCCCCGTCGGAGACGCCGCCACCGAAGCGATAGACGTAACGCTGGGTCATCGTGACAAGTCCTTGATTACGCGTCGGCGGCCGGCGCGAATGTTGCGAATGTTGAGACGCCGAGGGGGTATCAGCCCTCGATTCTCGAGAAGTCGGCGACATTGTGCACCGCGGCGCGAACGCGCGCCAGCAGGTTCAACCGCGCTTCTCGCTTCTGCGGATCGTTATCATTGACGGTAACGCTATCAAAGAACGCGTCGATCGGCGCGCGGAGCGTCGCGAGCGCGGCCATCGCGCCCTCGAAGTCCTCGCGCGCGACCGCGTCGGCGGCGGCAGGCTCGGCGGCATCGAGTGCGGCGATGAGGGCAGCTTCGTCCTTTTCGGGCGTGTAGGACAGCCCGCCGTCGTTCCCGCGCAGGCGGGAACCGCTGTCTGCTTCCTCGGGCGATGCCGCCTGATCGCCAGAGACATGGGCCCCTGCCTGCGCAGGGGCGACGGTGATGCCTTCCTTCTTCAGGATGTTGGCGGCACGCTTGTAGCCGGCGAGCAGGTTCGCACCGTCGTCGGTGGTGACAAACGACTGGAGCGCGCGGACGCGGGCGAGCAGGCGGACGAGGTCGTCCTCGCCGCCGAGCGCGAATACCGCGTCGATCAGATCGTGGCGGACGCCTGCTTCGCGTTGCTGGACCTTGAGGCGGTCGGCAAAGAAGTTGATCAGCCTCTCATTAGCCATAGACCCAAGTCGCTCAACAAGTTCGGCATCTTCACCGACTGTTGCCTTCTCGATCATTTTGGCCGCAAGGGCATTGATCTCACCGCGTGACATCGGCTCGCCGGCATTTGCGCGAGCAGCAACAAGCGCGTTAATGGCGTCGCCCAGGTCATTTCCTACCACAACGCCCGCGACAGAGCTAATGCTTTTGGCAAGCGGCTGGGTTAGACACACTCGAAGACCGTTAACTTGTATAAGCTCAATAACACCAAGGGCAGCGCGCCTAAGAGCATAGGGATCTTTCGACCCAGTAGGTGGCATGCCAACAAAGAAGAACGAGCCAAGCGTCTCCAACTTATCCGCCAAGGACACCGCCACTGTCACCGGCGCAGTTGGCACGTCATCACCCTGCCCGACTGGCTTATAGTGATCGCGGATCGCGTTCGTGACGGCTTCGTCCTCGCCCTGCGCGGCGGCGTAGTAGCCGCCCATCAGGCCCTGCAATTCAGGGAACTCGCCGACCATGCCGGTGACGAGGTCGGCCTTCGCCAACTTTGCGGCGCGGTAGGCCTTGTCGGCTAGGTCAGGTGTGCCGACCACGCCTGCATCGACCAACCACATTGCCAAGCTGGCGACGCGTTCGACCTTATCGGCGACGGTGCCGAGCTTTTCGTGGAAGACGATGCGGTCGAGTTTCTTCGCCTGTTCCTCCAGCGGCACCTTCAGGTCGGTGTCGTAGAAGAAGCGCGCGTCGCTGAGGCGGGCGGCGAGGACCTTGCGGTTGCCCTCGACGATCTTCGCGCCGCCGTCGTGCGCGATGATGTTAGCGGTACAAATGAACGCGTTGGCGAGCTTTCCGCCCGCGTCGCGGCAGACGAAATATTTCTGGTTCACCCGCGCGGTCAGCTGGATGACCTCGGGCGGGACCGACAGGAAGTCGGCATCGAATCGGCCGAGCAGCGGCACCGGCCATTCGGTCAGCCCGGCATTTTCGGCGACGAGCCCTTCGTCCTCGACCAGTTCCAGCCCGGCCTCGGCGGCGAGTGCGGTCGCGCGGTCGCGGATGATCGCGGCGCGTTCGTCCTGATCGACGATGACGTGGCAGGCGCGCAGCTTCTCAACGTAATCCGCCGCCGAGCCGATCGTGACCGCGCCCGGATGGTGGAAGCGGTGGCCGAGCGTCGCGGCACCGCTGTCGATCCCGGCGATCGAGACGGGCACGACCTGCTCGCCGAACAGCGCGACGACGCCTTGCAGCGGGCGAACCCAGCGCAGGCTTTCGGTCGAGAGCGAGGCGGCGCCCCAGCGCATCGACTTCGGCCAGGGGAAGGCGCGGATGACGGCGGGGATCGCCTCCGCCAGCACGTCGGCGGTGGCGCGGCCGGGCTTTTCGGTGACGGCGTAGAGCACGCCGTCACGCTCGGTCAGTTGCTCGCGAGTCAGGCCGGTCTTGCGGAGGAACCCCTCCAGCGCCTGCGGCGGGGCGGAGGCGCGCGGGCCTTTGACTTCCTCAGCTACCGCCTCGGTCGCGTCCGGCAGGTCGCGCAGGATCAGCGTCAGGCGGCGCGGGGTCGCGTAGGTGACGGCGGCCCCGGCGGCGAGGCCCGCCTTGGTCAGTTCGGCGGCGAACAGGCGGGCGAGATCCTCGCGCGCCCTGGCCTGCATCCGCGCGGGGATTTCCTCGGAGCGGAGTTCGAGAAGGAAGTCGGTCATGCTGCTGCCTGATGGGGGTCACGCGAAGGCGCGAAGACGCGAAGAAGAATAAGAAGGTGGGTTCGCGCGGAGCACGCTGAGGACGCAGAGGTGTTGCGCTCCGCCGCGCTAGCGGCTCTCCATTCCTCGGCATGGATGAGAGAAGGTGCGCTATCGCGCACGATCCATCTCCGCGTTCTTCGCGTGCTCTGCGCGAACCACCTCTTCGCGGCGTCGCGGGGTTGCGTGCCGATCACGCCGCCCACCCGTTCTTTTCCATATACGCCTCGCACGACGCCTTCGCGAGGTCGCGGACGCGGCCCATGTAGGCCTGCCGCTCCGCGACCGAGATCACGCCGCGCGCCTGCAACAGGTTGAAGGTGTGGCTGGCCTTGATCGCCTGTTCATAGGCGGGGATCGGCAGCTTCTTGGCGAGGCTGCGCTCGCATTCGGCGGTCGCCTTCCTGAACAGGTCGAACAGCGCGTCGGTGTCGGCGACCTCGAAGTTCCACGTCGACATCTGCCGCTCGTTTTCGAGGAATACGTCGCCGTACGACACGCCCGCATCGTTGAATGCGAGGTCGTACACGTTGTCGACGTTCTGGATATACATCGCGAGGCGTTCGAGGCCGTAGGTCAGCTCGCCCGCGACCGGCTTCATGTCGAAGCCGCCCATCTGCTGGAAGTAGGTGAATTGCGTCACCTCCATCCCGTCGCACCAGACCTCCCAGCCCAGCCCCCAGGCGCCGAGCGTCGGGCTTTCCCAATCGTCCTCGACGAAGCGGATGTCGTGGAGGCCCATGTCGACGCCGATCGCCGCCAGGCTGCCGAGATACAGTTCCTGCAGGTCGGGCGGGCTGGGCTTCAGGATCACCTGATACTGGTAATAATGCTGGAGCCGGTTGGGGTTCTCGCCATAGCGGCCATCGGTCGGGCGGCGGCACGGCTGCACATAGGCCGCGTTCCACGTATCCGGGCCGAGCGCGCGGAGCGTGGTGGCGGGGTGGAACGTGCCCGCCCCCATTTCCATGTCGTACGGCTGAAGGATCGCACAGCCGCGCTCCGACCAATATTGGTGGAGGCGCAGGATCATCGCCTGGAAGCTGAGCGGGCGGGGAGCGCTGATGTCGGTCACGCGCGTCCTCTGGCGTAACGATGGGGCGGAATCAAGCGAGCCGCCCCACCCCTTCCCCGCGCCGCGCGCGGCTTCTATGGGGGGCGACATGAAGATCGCCGCCACCGCGCTCGCGCTGCTGCTCGCCCTTCCCGCCTGTGCGCAGCAGGCCCCCGCGTCCGCGAAGGGCGATGCCGACCCGGCCTTGTGGGTGGTCAAGGACCGCGACACGACCATCTATCTGTTCGGGACGATCCACGTCCTGAAGCCCGGGCTGAGCTGGTTCGACGAGGCGGTGAAGACCGCGTTCGACCGGTCGCAGACACTGGTGCTGGAGATGGTCGAGCCGGACGCCGCCACGCAGCAGAAGGTCGTCGCCGCGACCGCGTTCAACCCGGGTGGCACGCCGCTGACCGCGCAATTGTCCCCCAATTACCGCGCCGCCTTTGCAAGGGCGATGGACGAGGGACATGTCCCGGCCGAAGCGTACAATCTGATGCGCCCGTGGTTCGCGGCGGTCACGCTGTCGCTGCTGCCCGTACAGAAGCTGGGCTACGATCCGGCGAACGGGCCGGAGAAGGTGCTGACCGCCGCGGCGAAGAAGAGCGGCAAGAAGATCGTCGGGCTGGAGACGTTCGAGGGGCAGCTCCATATCTTCGACACGCTGCCGCAGCCCGCGCAGGTGCAACTGCTGGAAAGCACGATCGACGAACTGCCCAAGGTCGATGCGACCTTCCGCGCGCTGGTCGATGCCTGGGCGGCGGGCAAGCCGGAGGGCGTGGCGAAGGAGATGAACGACTCGCTGAAGGATTCGCCCGAGGTGACGAAGGCGCTGCTCACCGATCGCAACAAGCGCTGGGCGGCGTGGATCGCGGAACGGATGAAGCGGCCGGGCACGGTGTTCATCGCGGTCGGCGCCGGGCATCTGGCGGGCACCGGCAGCGTGCAGGACCAGCTGGGGGCGTATCGGCTGAAGGCGGTGCGGGTGAAATATTGAGATATTTCCGTCACCCCTGCGTAGGCAGGGGTCCATGGCTGCTGCCTCATCGACCGACACTGACACATGCCGGATCGGCCATGTGTCGGCGTCATGCCGACAATCGACAGCGATAGACCCGCACCTTCGCAGGGGAGACGGACATGGCGCAGGCGCGACGCGAGCGACCGGCGCCTTGCTTTTCCGGCGCCATCCCGCTAAGCGCGCCGGCTTCCGGTCATGGTCATCCCTGGAGGCGTGGCCGGGAAAACATAACATCGTTTTCGGAGCATTTGAGATGAGCGACACCATTACGCTCGCAGCCGAGACGCGCGACCGGGTTGGCAAGGGAGCCTCCCGTGCACTGCGTCGTGACGGCCGCGTCCCCGCCGTGATCTACGGCCAGAACAAGGAACCGACCTCGATCCATCTCGAGGAGAAGGCGCTCGTCAAGGCGCTGATGACCGGCCACTTCATGACCTCGGTCATCATGGTCGACGGGCAGCGCACGCTGGCCAAGGACGTCGCGTTCCACCCGGTCACCGACCGCCCGACGCACGTCGATTTCCTGCGGATCGCCGAGCATGAGGCCGTGACGGTCGCGGTGCCGGTCGTGGTCGTCGGCGAAGAGCTGTCGCCGGGCATCAAGAAGGGCGGCGTGCTGACGCTGGCCGCGCACGAGCTGGAGCTGACCGTCGACGCCGCCGACATCCCCACCGAGGTGCAGGTGTCGGTCGAGGGCAAGGAGATCGGCGACGTGATCCACCTGTCGGACGTCAAGCTGCCCAAGGGCGCGACCGTCACGACCGACGATGCGGACCTGACCATCGCCTCGATCACCGCGCCGACCGCGGTGCTGGACGAGGAAGCGGGCGAGGCCACGGACGCGGAAACGCAGGGCGAGTGATCGCCGCTCCGCGCGGGAGCGCGGGGTACCGGATGTTCGGGGGCAGGGCAGCGGCGACGCTCCCCTGCCCCTTCGCTTATGAGGAACGGACGCGATGCAGCTATGGGTGGGGCTCGGCAATCCGGGCGCGCAATATGCGATGCACCGCCACAATGTCGGCTTCATGGCGCTGGACGCGATCGCCGCCGTCCACGGCTTCGGCGCGACCGCCAAGAAATTCCAGGGCTGGCTGCAGGAAGGGCGGATCGGGCGCGAGAAGGTGCTGCTGCTGAAGCCCGCGACGTTCATGAACGAGAGCGGCCGCTCGGTCGGCGAGGCGTTGCGCTTCTACAAGCTGGGCGTCGAGGCACTGACCGTGTTTCACGACGAACTCGACCTGGCCCCGATGAAGGTCAAGGTGAAGCAGGGCGGCGGGACGGCCGGGCATAACGGGCTGCGCTCGATCGACCAGCATCTGGGACCGGACTTCCGCCGGGTGCGGATCGGGATCGGTCATCCGGGCCACAAGGATCGTGTGACCGGCCATGTGCTGGGCAATTACGCCAAGAGCGAGATCGAACCGCTCAGTGACCTGCTCGGCGCGCTGGCGGCGGAGGCGGAGTGGCTGGCGGCAGGCGACGACGTACGGTTCATGAACGACGTCGCGCTGCGGCTGGGATAAGGCGTCAGATCCCGAGCGAGATGCGCGCGGCCAGCCGGTCGCCGGCATGGTTCCGCACCGCGAACGGCGACGGATCGGGACGGTTCGCGATATCGGTGCCGGTATATTCGAGCCCGATCGTCAGCGGTCCCGTGATGTGCTGCACACCCAGCGACCAGTCGTGATAGGTGCCGCCGGGGCGCAGCCGCGCCGCGCGGACGGCATCGTCGACACTGCCCGATGAGCGGCCGGCGCTGGCCGTCACCGTCCACGGTGTCGCGGGGATGCCGACGCGACCACGCACGCCCAGATACAGGTTGTCGCCGCCGATCGCCGATTGCGAGGGGGCGTAGCGCGCCTCGACCCCGGCCTCCGCCGGGCCGAGCGAGTAGCTCAGCCCCGCGCCGAGTTCGCCATAATCCATGTGCCCGCGTGCGCCGGTGAACAGATGCGCGGTCGCGAAGCCGTCGAGACGGAAGCCCCCGACGTTGGACGAATAGCCGAGCGTCGGTTCGACCACCCCGTCCGCGCCGCCGTGACGGGGGTCGCCGCGCGTCGCGAGGGCGCGCGCGCCGAGGTCGAACCCGCCGGGCAGGTCGATGCGCGCATAAGCGGACGGCGCGGCCTTGCCGTCGCTCCAGCTCAGGCCGCGGCGGCGCTCGTCCGTCGCCAGTTCGACGCCGGCCTGCACCTGCGCCACCGCGGGCAGTGCCGCCACGCCCGAGAGCGCGGCGGCGATGATGATGGCGATCCGCACTCAGCTACGCGACGTGTCGTGCGCGGCGTCGAGTTCGGCGACCAGCGCGTCCTGATCGCGCGCGGCGACGGCCAAAAGATGATCGCGCACCCGCCCGCTCTTCGCGGCGACATCCTGCGCGATCGCGTCGCCCTGGGTCGCGCACCAGCCCGGTCGACTGCCGGTCAGCGGTGCCTCCGAACTGATCGTGCGCGCGACGACATGGCCTGCGGCGTGGCGTGCCTCGCGATGGACATTGACCGAGGCGGTCCAGGCGCAGCGCAACGCACTGGGACGACCCGGCGCACCGACGGCCCCGACCTGCTTGTGCGTCACGTCGACATCGCTTCGGTAGGTCACATCGACGCGCTGCCCGCGATGGTCGAGCTGGACGCGATGCGGCTCTGCGGCGACGGGGGAACCGAGCATCAGCCCGGCGACGATCGATACGATCATGGCTGTTCTCCTTGCGGTGTCCCGGACCATGCTGCCCGGTGACATCTGATGAGATATCTACGCCTTGCCGCCCCGCAATGATCCGTTCGCCCCTGTAACAATTTGTCACCGTCGTCGATCGTTTCCGCAATGGTTGTTCTGCGCCGCGCGACGCGTCACAACGGCGCATCATGCCCTATTCACCTGCCCTTCCGACCATCGCCGAAGCGATCCAGGCGTCGCTCAGTCCCGTCTTCGTACTGACCGGCATCGGCGCGTTGCTGAACGTCCTGACCGGGCGGCTGTCACGCGTTATCGACCGCGTTCGCGTGCTGGAGGAACGCCACGGACAGATCGACGAGATCGAACGCCAGCGACTGGTGTGGGAGCTGCGACGGCTGGCGAAACGCATGAGCGTCATCAACGCCGCCTTGTTCCTGGCGGTGGCCAGCGCAGTGGCGACCTGCATCGTCGTCGCGCTGCTGTTCCTGGGCGCGCTGACCCGCAGCCATATCGGCCATTATGTCGCGTTCAGCTTCATCACCTCCATGTCGCTGCTCATCACGGCCTTCATCGCCTTCATGATCGAGGTGCGGCTGTCCAGTCGAGCGATCAGGGTTCGCGACGAGCTGTTGCGCTGACAACGCGATCAAGAGCTTAACCGGACGTCAAGCAAGCGCCCGTAGAGCGGTGGGCGCATGTTTCGCTCCCCCCGCCTCGCCGGCCTCCGCACCCTGCTTCGCGCCTTGCCGGCGATCGATGGCGGCGGAACGCGCGCGATGCTCCGCCTGCTGGTGGGCTTGGTCGTAATCGCACTGCTGACAGGGTCGCTGATCGTCGCCTCGCTGATCCAGCAGCTCGACAACGATTCCGCCGCACTGGTCCGCAACAAGGCGCGCGGGACGATCCAGCACGAGCTGGAGAGCGTCGCCGAGGCGGTGTTCGCGCCCTCGCGGTGGGATGCCGCGACCGACCACATCTACGGCGCGTTCGATCGCGGCTGGGTGAGCACCAATCTCGTCGGCGGCGGGTCGCCGACGATGGTCGTCGACCATCGCGGCGACACGTTGTTCGCGGTCGACGGGAATCTTCGTCCGCTACCATCGCTGGCGAAGCTGACCAGCCCGGCGATCGCGCGCGAACTGGTGTCCGAGGCGCCCGCCACCGTCGATGCGGCGCGGCGGATGCTCCACGCCAAGGCGATGATCGTCCGCCTGGGCGGGCAGCCGGCGGTCATCGCGGCGATGCCGGTCACGCCCGCCTCCCGCGACAAGCGCTCGCCGCCCGGCCCGCCACGCCTGCTGGTCGGTGCGCTGCTGCTCGACGCCGACAAGCTCGCCAGTCTGGCAAGGACCTTCAATCTGCAGGGACTCCACTGGACGCGCCCCGGCGAAGTCTTCGACCCCGTGCATAGCGTGGCGATCCTGGACGCGCATCGCCGGCCGGTCGGGGTGCTGGCCTGGAACCCGATCCGTCCCGGCGCGCGCGCGCTGTCGAAGACGAAGCCGGTGATTCTGCTGGGCATCGGATTGTTCATCCTGCTCGCCGCCGCGCTGGTGCTGCGCGTGCTGCGGGCGGGCACGCGGATGGAGAGCGCGCTGGCCGCCGCCGCCAGCGCCGCCGAGGCGCGCGAAGCGGCGATGCGCGACGTCCGCGCCGCGCTGGCCGAAGCCGATCGCGCCCGGCTGGATGCGGAAAACGCGCGCGCCGCCGCCGTTGAGCAGGCGCGCCACCGCGCCGATACCGACGCGCGCCACCGCCAGCAGCTGCGCGACGCCGCCCATGCGACCGCGCGCCAGCTCGAAGGATCAATGGGCAGCCTCGTCGCGCGCCTGCTCGACGCCGCGCGCGCGCTGGACGGCAGCGCGGATCGCACGCTGGGCACCATCCACCAGCAGCAGCAGGAGGCGGAGATCGCACGCGACCGGTGCCGCGCCAGCACCAGTGCGATGTTGGGAATGCTGACGACGATCGGCGACATGGCGGGCACCGCCACCCGGATCGGAGACGAGGCACGCCGCGCCGCCCAGCTCGCTCTGGACGCATCGCAGCATTCCGCCGCCGCGCGGGCCGCGAACGAAACGCTGGAACGCAGCGTGACAGAAATCGATTCCGCCACGCAACGGATCAGCGCCCTGACCGGCCAGACCAACCTGCTCGCCCTCAACGCCACGATCGAATCGGCGCGCGCGGGCGAGGCCGGGCGCGGGTTCGCGGTGGTCGCGCAAGAGGTTCGGAGCCTGGCGACGCAGACCGCGCATACCACCGGCGACATTGCGGTACGGGTCAACGGCATCAAGGACGCGACCACCTCCGCGGTCGCGCGCGTCGCGGCGCTGCACGACGCGATCACGACGCTCGACCGATCGGCGCGCGAAACCGTCGACATGGTCGCACATCAGGAGCAGGCCGGCCGCGACATGGCGCGGGCGATCGAGGCGATCGACATCGGGGCGACGACGATCGGCGAAGCGGTGGACGCCATCGCCGCGTCGCTGTCGGGCACGACCGACGCCGCGCTGCTGACCCGCAAGATCGGCGGAGAGGTGCGCGAACGCGCCGAGACGTTGCAGGCCGAATGCGGGCGCATCATCGCGACCTTGCGCGCCGCCTGACCGCAAAAATTCCCGTTTCGTTCTCATTGCCGCTGGCGTCGTGTGCGCCGCTCGGGTATCCGGACGTCACGGAACCCCTTGGCATTGCAACGGGATCGAGTGTCGGACCACCGCAAGATCATCCATGTCGACATGGACGCCTTCTATGCGTCGGTCGAACAGCGCGATGCGCCGGAGCTGCGCGGGCGGCCGGTCGCGGTCGGCGGATCGCGAGCGCGCGGAGTGGTCGCGGCGGCCAGCTATGAGGCACGCGAGTTCGGGGTGCGAAGCGCCATGCCCTCGGTCGTGGCGCTGCGGCGCTGCCCGTCGCTGGTGTTCGTCCCGCCCCGCTTCGACGTCTATCGGACGGTCAGCCGGCAGATCCACGCGATCTTCGCCGATTATGCCGACGCGATCGAGCCGCTGTCGCTCGACGAGGCGTATCTGGACGTGACGCAGGATCGCCGTGCGCTGGGGTCGGCCAGCGCGATCGCGGCGGAGATCCGCGCGCGGATCAAGGCCGATACCGGGCTGACCGCCTCCGCCGGGGTCAGCTACAACAAGTTCATCGCCAAGCTGGCGTCGGACCAGAACAAGCCCGATGGCCTGTGCGTGATCCCGCCCGCCAAGGGCGCAGCGTTCGTCGCCGCCCTGCCGGTCAAGCGCTTCCATGGCATCGGCCCCGTCACCGCCGAGAAGATGGCGCGGCTCGACATCCACACCGGGGCCGATCTGCGCGACCGGCCGATCGAATTCCTGCGCGCGCATTTCGGCAGCTATGCCGACTATCTCTACGGCGCGGCACGCGGGGTGGACGAGCGCCCGGTGCGCGCCGAACGCCGCGCCAAGTCGGTGGGGGCGGAGCGTACCTTCGACACGAACCTGACCGACCCGGCGGCGATCGACGCCGCGCTGGCCGGGGTCGCAGACGCGGCGTGGGTGCGGATCGAGCGCGGCAACGTGCGCGGACGGACCGCGACGCTGAAGGTGCGGCGCGCGGATTTCCAGACGTTGACCCGCGCGCGATCCGTCACCGGCACGATCGACAGCCGCGCGGCGCTGCTCGACCTCGGGCGCGGGCTGCTGGCGCCGCTGCTGCCGATGCCGGGGGGCATCCGGCTGCTCGGCTTGACCCTGTCGGGCATCCTGCGCGACGGAGAGGTGGAACAGCCCGCACTGCCGCTTTTGATCTGAAGGAGTTGGCCCATGAAGCCGCCGATCGGCCCCACCACCCGCCTGTGCATGTCGCTGGCCGCGCGTCCCGGCACCTTCGGGTCGCGGTTCCACAATCACCTGTATGACGCGCTCGGCCTGGATTACCTCTACAAGGCGTTCAGCACGCGCGATCTGGCCGGCGCGGTCGCGGGCATCCGCGCGCTCGACATCCGGGGCTGCGCGGTGTCGATGCCGTTCAAGGAAGCGGTGATCCCGATGCTTGATGGCCTGCGCGATTCGGCGGCGGCGATCGACAGCGTCAACACGATCGTCAACGACGATGGCGTCCTGCTGGGCTACAATACCGATTACAGCGCGGTGCGCGACCTGATCGAGCCGTTGCCGCGCAGCAGGAACGGGGCGCGCGGCAACGGCTCGATCAG
>NZ_LDTB01000240.1 GCF_001476895.1 Sphingomonas endophytica
CATCATCCAATCCAATCGAACGCAGCTTTGAACTCGCAGCAGCGGCTTGCGATGATCTGACGCCGTTGGTCTATCGGCGCTTGTTTCGCGACCATCCCGAAGCACAGGCGATGTTTCGCACCGAAGGCAGCGAGCCGGTGAAAGGCTCGATGCTGCAGCTGACGATCGAAGCCATCCTCGATTTCGCGGGCGAACGCAGCGGGCGTTTTCGCCTGATCGAATCCGAGGTGTTCTCACATGACGCTTACGGCACGCCGCGCGAACTGTTCGTCGCGTTCTTCGCGGTGATCGCGGACTGCCTTCGCGACATTCTTGGCGAGCAATGGTCGGGGGACATCGATGCTGCGTGGCACAAGTTGCTCCGCGACATCGCGGCGATCGTGCAGCAGCAGCAACATCCCGTCGACGCGAGGGCGTAGCGTCACCGTTCCGATTGTGACACACTCCCTTTATCCGCGGCGCGTGCAACTGACGCTGACGGTCAAAAAACATGAGGGAGCAATCAATGCCAGGCACCGACAAGGGGATGGACAAGGCGTCGACGACGCGGCGCGACCTTCTGCAAATGGCGGCGGCAGGTGGAGCTGCGGCCGGCCTGTTC
>NZ_LDTB01000241.1 GCF_001476895.1 Sphingomonas endophytica
ACGCACACCTTCTCCAAGATCCACGGCCTCGCCGCGCTGCGGGTCGGCCGGATGTTCGGCCCGGCGCATATCGTCGATGCCTGCAACCGGATCCGCGGCCCGTTCAACGTCACGACCCCTGCGATGCTGGCGGCGGTGGCGGCGATCGAGGACACTGCGCACGTGCAGATGTCGCGGACCCACACCGAACAATGGCGCAACTGGCTGACCGAGGAGATCGGCAAGCTCGGCCTCAAGGTGACGCCGAGCGTCGCCAATTTCGTGCTGATCCACTTCCCGACCGACAAGGGCAGGACCGCCGCCGAAGCCGACGCCTATCTGACGCGACGCGGCCTCGTGCTGCGCGCGCTCAACAATTACAAGCTGCCGCATGCGCTGCGCATGACCATTGGCACCGAGGAAGCCAACCGCCTCGTGGTCGAGGGGCTGCGCGACTTCCTGGCCGGAACCGGAAAGTGACGACGTGACCACGGCTCCGCTTTTCAACCGCATCGCGCTGATCGGCTTCGGGCTGATCGGCGGCTCGATTGCGCGCGGCGCGCGCGCGCAGGGCCTCGTCGGCGAGATCGTGACCACCGCGCGCTCGGAGAAGACGCGCGCGCGGGTCGCCGAGCTCGGCATCGTCGACCGCGTCGTCGCAACCAATGTCGAGGCCGTCAGGGATGCCGATCTCGTCATCCTCTGCATCCCCGTCGGCGCCTGCGGCCCGGTCGCGGCCGAGATCGCCGCTCATCTCAAGCCCGGCGCCATCGTCTCCGACCCCCGCGCGGTGAAGGGCGCCGTCGTCAAGGACATGGCGCCGCATCTGCCTGAAGGCGTGCATTTCGTCCCCGCGCATCCGGTCG
>NZ_LDTB01000242.1 GCF_001476895.1 Sphingomonas endophytica
GTTCGAGGCGGTGTCCTCGATGTAGAGCTCGAGCGGCCGGCCGAGCAGCCCGCCACCGGCATTGATCTCCTTGATCACCATCTTGGCGACGTTGGCGTCGGCGTTGCCGGCATAGGCGATCGGGCCGGTCAGGTCGGTCGCAATGACGACCTTGATCGGGCCCCCGGCGGCGTTGCCCCAACCCGGCCAGATCACCCAGCTACCGACTACGGTCGCGAGTGCGACGGTCGCGAAGGCGAAATTACCCATGAAGCGGCGGCGCGTCAGGTTCATGCGTTCAATCGACATGGTGATTAGACCCCTTTCCCAGCAATGAGGCCTTGCGGCCGGAATTTGATGAAGGCGATGGCGAGCACGAAGACGAGCACGTCGGCGACGACAGGCGACATCACCCATGGCAGCGCCGCGCTGAGCGTGCCGATCAGGCCGGCGCCGGCGACCGGACCGATGAAGGAGCCGACCCCGCCGACCATCACGGCGACGAAGCCCTGGATCAGGAAACGGATGCCGAGATCGGCGAACAGGCTGAACACCGGCACGATCAACGCGCCGGCAAGCCCGGCCAGCGCCGCGCCGAACGCAAAGGTTGCGCCGTAGATCAATGGTGTCGAGATGCCCGAGGCGCGCGCCAGCGCCGGGTTCTCCAGCGTGGCGCGGACCCGCAGCCCGAACGAGGTGCGCGCCAGCAGCAGGTAGCAGGCCCCCATCACCAGCAGCGTGATCACGATGATGGTGAAGCGCCAGGCCGAGATGTGCACCGAGCCAAGGT
>NZ_LDTB01000243.1 GCF_001476895.1 Sphingomonas endophytica
GGGCACCGTGTTCATCGAAGTCGCCGGCAAGATCCAGCGCACCGGCATCCGCTTTCGCGACAACCAGCAGCTTCTCAACATCTGCCAGCGCATCGTCAGCCAGGTCGGCCGGCGCGTCGACGAATCCTCGCCGATCTGCGACGCTCGCCTCGCCGACGGCTCGCGCGTCAACGCCATCGTGCCGCCGCTGGCGATCGACGGGCCCGCGCTCACCATCCGCAAATTCAAGAAGGACAAGCTGACGCTGGAGCAGCTCGTCAAGTTCGGCGCGATCACGCCGGAAGGCGCGACCATCCTGCAGATCATCGGCCGCGTCCGCTGCAACGTGATCATCTCGGGCGGCACCGGCTCCGGCAAGACCACGCTGCTGAACTGCCTGACCAACTATATCGAGCACGACGAGCGCATCATCACCTGCGAAGACGCCGCCGAACTCCAGCTGCAGCAGCCGCATGTGGTCCGCCTGGAAACACGGCCGCCGAACATCGAGGGCGAAGGCCAGGTCACGATGCGCGAGCTGGTCCGAAACTGCCTGCGTATGCGTCCTGAACGCATCATCGTCGGCGAGGTCCGCGGCCCGGAGGCATTCGATCTCCTCCAGG
>NZ_LDTB01000244.1 GCF_001476895.1 Sphingomonas endophytica
ATTTGTAGGTGACGTCGTCGCCGGTCTTCACCTTGGCCTTGGCAGTCATCCGATCCTCCGTCGTGGCTGCGGGACAAGGCGCCGGGAGCGGGTGCGTTCCCGGCTCTCCACGGCCGGGATGCCGCACTCAGCGCCCGACCTCCCGGCGCAGGGCCGCGACCATCGTCTCGACCGCCGCCTGCGCGGTCTCACCGAGGTCGATGTCGGTCTCGCCGGCGGTGACGAGGCCGCGCGCCTCCAGTTCCTCCACGCCCTCCGGGTCGGCCTCGTGGCCGGCGCCGTCCCGGCGGATCACCGAGGTGACCCTCTCGCCGCTGACGAGGCGGTGGTAGGCCGCGAAGGCGAAGATCGAGAGGGCCTTGTCGGAGAGTCCGTTCAGGTCGTCGGCCATGCGTGCGCTCCTCGCGTCGGGTTCGTCGGACGAACGCCGTACGGGCCTGAGGGGTCCGGACGGACGCCAGGGTGCGACGACACGCGCGGCGACAGGTGCGACGACAGGCGCGCCCGCCGGAGCGGCGCCGCTTCGCGCCGGGCCCGGCTTGCTGCTAATCTGCCGCTCTCCATGACCCAGCACACCGATCAGACCGAAGTGGAACCGAGCCCACGAGAC
>NZ_LDTB01000245.1 GCF_001476895.1 Sphingomonas endophytica
TTCGAAAGGGCGGTTGCGGTCAGGTTTGTCTACTTGCAAGAGGAATAGTTGCTGGTCTTTCGCAAAAGAACGGAAAGAGCGGTTGGACATGTTTGCGTCGACAGAATCCCGTCCGAAGATCGCGTGCGTTCTTCGTTCGCAAACGATGAGACTCAATTTGCAGGCTGTGCCGACGGTGGGCGACAGCAGGCGTATCGGCCTAGCGAAGTGGTCGGCGACAGACTCGGCTTCGTCTTCAGGTGCCGTGTTTTCGCGACAATATCGTTCGTTCGGGGGAGACGGAGGTTGGCCGCGTTGGTAGGTCGGATATCTCGATGTGTACTTTAACCGACAAAGTGACGGAGAACCGACGATGCAACAGTTCGCGCGTGTACTAACAGACAAAGGCGCCGTTCCGGTAATTCTGAAAGGTAGTGAGCACCTCGACCTGCGGCCCATTGTTTCCGACATCAACCCGGACGCGATAGCTGGAGGTGCTTTAATCAATGTCGATACCTCTCGCCTCTCTCCGATCGCCGGTGACGTCACATACCTGGCGCCAATCGATGGCATTCGGCAGATCGCGGCGACGGGCTTCAACTACAAGAAGCACATCGAAGAATTCAAGATGAAGCCGCCGACGGAACCTGAGGTGTTCTTGAAGGCGATCAGCTCACTGACGGGACCCTTCGATCCGATCTCTCGTGGTCCTAATCAGAACGTGAAACTTGACTGGGAAGTCGAGTTGGCAATCGTGATCGGGCGGGAAGCGAAAGATGACAGCGCTGCCGCCGCAGCCGACTACATCTTCGGTTACGTC
>NZ_LDTB01000246.1 GCF_001476895.1 Sphingomonas endophytica
CCTCCTGATTTCGATTATCCGGAACCACTGGTTAAATTTGGATGAAAATATTCAACTTGTCGATAGGGCTCTTGTTGTTGTATGATGGGATGCGTCTCGGCAGTAGGCCTTCTGTGTGCCAAGCAAATCAAGATGGCTGTCCGGAAAAGGGCAGCCGGTCTGGCAAGCGCGTTTCCTCGACCCGATGATTGTAGCGCGAGAGCACACAGCCAAGCGGGGTCGACTGTCGCGACGGCATTGAAGACGGGCGTGCCGCAGACCCAACTGTGAGCCGCGGATGGGCAGCTCTCACCCCGCTATCACCCTTTGCTCGCGGTGGGAGATCCAAAGCAGCAGGCCATCAGCTCGTTCTGCTCCTGGGCAGTCCACGCGCCGGCAAAGCCGAGGCCTTTACGCAGCCACAGCATGGCCTTGAAGCCGCAGATCGTGCGCCGGGCCGTGTTGAACGAGCGCAACCCGCCTAACCGCGGCATCGCTCCCTTAACCCGGAAGTGGCATGCTGACGTTTGCGACAAGCCTCAGGTGCGGACCAAAAATCAGTGTTCGATTGATTTCCAAACATACTAAGATGCCAGTCATCAGATAGCCTTAAAATGTGCACTCTACCGGTACTTGCGCTAATGTAGTACTGTTTGAAATTTGAGACTCAGACAGCGTCAGAGCAGGCGCCCGCTTCAAATGAGGATTGAATAACCATGACGGACTTCTCAAGTAAAAGCACTACGTCTAAGGTAGACGCCGATGTTAGCCTTGCTCCACGCGAGCTATACAAAAT
>NZ_LDTB01000247.1 GCF_001476895.1 Sphingomonas endophytica
GTCTCGCTCTGGCGCGAGTCCGACCGGACGCTGATCGCGGGCGACGCCTTCATCACCACGGCGCAGGAATCCGCCTACGCGGTCGCCACGCAGGCGCCGGAACTGCACGGGCCGCCGATGTACCTGACGATCGACTGGCCGGCGGCGCGCGCGTCGGTGCGGGCGCTCGCAGCGCTCGCCCCGGAGCGGGTCATCACCGGGCACGGCCGGCCGCTGAAGGGGCCCGAGATGCGCCGCGCCCTCGACGCCCTGGCGGAGGATTGCGACCGGGTCGCGGTTCCGGAGACGGGCCGGTTCGTGGAGCACCCGCTCGGGGCCGCCGACGGCTCCGCCTACCGGGCGCCGCGCTGACCCGCGCGACGCCGCGCGGGCGGCGTCCCACGCCTCACGAGGCCCGCGCCAGATCCGGGAACGGGGCCGGGGATCGCGCGGCGGCGAGCACGTCGTCCATCTCGGCCTTCGGCATGGCGTGGCCGAACAGGTAGCCCTGGCCGAAATGGCAGCCCTGGTCGGACAGCCAGTCGAGGCTGGCGTCGGTCTCGATCCCCTCGGCGGTGGTGGAGAGGCCGAGGCTCGCCCCGAGCTTGATGATGGCGTCGACCAGCTTCGCCCGCTCGTCGCCCATCGTGATGG
>NZ_LDTB01000248.1 GCF_001476895.1 Sphingomonas endophytica
TTAATCCTCAACGTGATCGTCGTTGCGGTGATGTTTGATTTCCGCATCTTCCAGCCGGTCGACAATTACATCACAAAAATCCAACTCGATGCCAAGCCAACGGCGGTGCTTCTTTTCGCAAACTGCGAAGGTAGTTCCACTGCCACCGAAGGGGTCAAGGACGACGTCTCCCGCACGGGTGGATAGCTCCACTACTCGATCTACCAGCCGAGTAGACAGCGCATTGGCTCTCCGGTTCTTTGATTTGAATTTCCAGTGGCGAACAGGGGGGATGTCGGTCCACACGTCTTTTAGGTTTACCCCGTTCGGGTGCATGGCGTGTCGATGCCCCCCGTAGTCTCTGATCTCCTTACCGCAGTGCCGGCATAACTCGATGGGAGTTCTAATTTTTCTGAAGGTCTTGGGCTTGCCCTTGGAAAAATACAGAAGGCTGTAGTGACTTGGATAAAGACGCCCAGGAATTGGGAGAGAGCTTTTGAAGTCCACAGCAATGTCGTGTCGGAAGTCGAGCCCCCGATTCATCAGGTAGGCGCCGATCAATATGTTCCAGCGAGGAATATTGTAGATGAATAAGGACCCGCCTGGCTTGAGGACCCGTACACATTCTTCAATCCAAGCGTAGCACCAATTCAGATACTCTTCGGA
>NZ_LDTB01000249.1 GCF_001476895.1 Sphingomonas endophytica
TCCGACGCGTTTCAGCGCGATGCGATCTGCCATGGTATCCCCAGTGTGGACTGCCCGGATGTCCGTGCCCTCAAACCAAAGAGCAGGGACAAAGGTTCAAAAGGCGTTAGAAAAAAATGAGTTCCGCGCAACGCACAACTGCGTAGGCAGCAGACTTAGTCTGCCACCATGGCGTCCGGGCAACAGCAGAGGCGTGGGGGCAACATCAGGAACCGGGATTGCGGCGCGGCACGAAGGCGGTCGCGAGGAACGAGAACACCACCTCATTGCGCTGATTGACGCCGGTGTTGCGGGCCTGAAGGATGCCCCATTCGGGCCGCTTCCCGGACGTGCGCTTGGTCTCGACCTGGTTGGAGTAGCTGATGCTATCGCCCGCCAGCACCGGGCGGATCCAGCGCAGCGCGCCGAAGCCCGGCGAGGGTCCCCAGACCGCGACCTTCTCACCGCGCGCAGCGGCTTGCGCGGCGACTTGCTTGCCGCAGGCGACCAGCAGCGTCATGCAGACGCTGGCGACGTGCAAGCCCGAGGCCCCGAGCCCACCGAACAGCGAGTTGCGCCCCGCCTCCTCATCCATATGAAACGGCTGCGGATCAAATTCGGCGGCAAAGCGCTTGATGTCCTCGCGCGACACCACCGCTTCACCACTCTTGAACGTCATCCCGATCGTGAGGTCATCGAACCATTCGACCATGCGGTCCTCGCATCCGTCTCGGAGAACCTCAACCCAGGTTCAGCTCCTTGAAGAAGTCGTTGCCCTTGTCGTCGATGATGATGAAGGCCGGGAAATCCACGACCTCGATGCGCCAGATCGCTTCCATGCCGAGCT
>NZ_LDTB01000025.1 GCF_001476895.1 Sphingomonas endophytica
AGAAACGGGGGTCACGTCACCCGCTCCACACCCTTCCGGAGCGATCGAATTACGCCGCCTGGTGCCCATGAGAGAAGCAAAGTTAAAACCCAGACTTTCTCATCAGTTGTACTCGACCTACTTAAAGCGTCTCGCCACCATGACACACTTGGACGAAGCCTAGCGTGCCGAGCCCGCTCAACTAACGGCTGATTTACGTCTAGAACGTCATCGAACCCAGCGGCTCGTACCTCTTTCGACTTGATGCCGGCTCCGACCGCGGCAATGCAGATCATACGTGGCCTATCGCCCCAGGTCCTTCGAAGACTCTCTACAAAGTCAGACCACGGTTCTAACGAACTACGCCACTGCGGAACCTCAAGCCGAGAACTGCGACTCGCTGCCGAAAGTATATCATGCAGGCCCGGCTCACTCGACTCTGAAAGATTGTCGTGATGCAGTCGGTTGATGGCAACGTTATAGCGACTGATCACCTCTTCAAAGGTGAATGCAGAGGACTTTTCGTAATTTAGATACCGATACATATTGGGATCGAGCATCGCATAGGCACGGTAGAGATCACCGTCCGTGATTGATGCCCTCCCGTCACGCGCAAGCCCTTCGACAGACAAACCCGTTCCAGCGTATGCCTTTAGCGCATGCACCCTATCCTGCTGAGATAGATCTTCCCATTGTCCCGAAGCGATAGCAACGATGCGGGCACGGTCGCCGTATAGGTCAAATAGCTGGGCAAGCTCAGCCGGTCCGCCATCGTGAAAAAGGCCAAGCGCGGACGCTTCGAAAAGACCGTCCATACCGGCCTGACGCGAATGCTCCCATATCGTCCAACGATCTCTGTAGGTCGCGTTACGACGAAGTACAAAGCCTAAGCGACTTTGATAGGCGCGATCATCTGTCTCTTCAAAGGCCCGCGTGACAGAGTTAGCAAACTCCCTACGACCAGCCTTTTCAGGAAACGTTAGCCTGTCTTCATCCCAAGAGCTCCTACTAGATACGACTAGCTTTAAATTTTCCCCTTCCGTTAAGAAGGATACAACGTCACGAACTGTCCGCGGCTCTTGAGAAAAAACCCAGTCGTTTACAAATAACGTTGCCAACTGCAGCACATGACTTTTTGTCGCCAAATCAGCGCCTTCAGCGAGGTACCTAAGGCCAGCAACCAGTGAGGATAGCTCACCTGAGTTATAGCAACCAGCGTAGAACCTTGTAACATTCAGCCAATACGGCCGCCTTGCTATGGCGTCGAATCGTTGCGGTCGCGTACCCCCTTTCTCCGCCCCAGGCGGGGAGTACGGCGCAGTTTCATAGAGGAACCGTCCGGTGAAATATTCACGTAGCGGCTGCACCTCAAATTCAAGCATTCCTTGAACGCGGGAGACGAGCGCACCTACTCGCTCCACTGCGCCAGTGAACAGCTTTAAAACATCACCCTCATGTTCTCTTTCGACAAGAAAATTCCGCACCAAAGCCTCTAAATCGCTCTGGCTAATTGAGCCAGAACCACCCGGCTTTTCGGCATCTAGCTGAAGAGTCCATGCGACATACTGGTGTATTTGCATGAGAACATCTCTATTCTCACGAACTGTCTCGTCCTTCTCTGCCTCTCGACCAAAAAAGAGATCCATATAGCTGTCATATAGCGCCGTTCGCTTGTCAGGGAGCGAACGACCTTTTGTGCTTATCAGGGACAGCAGAATGGCCAATTGCATTGGGTTCTGAGCAAGGCTTCGAATGTGCGAGCGAGACACACGGTCGGTCAAAAGCTCTTTGAATTCTCGCCCCTCGATTAAGGGAAAATTCCGCGCCTTAATCCACTTATCTGTGTACTCGGAAATTTGCGGCATCCTCATCGGGAGCAGCGAAAGATGCAACCACTCACGCTCTGGGAAACCCGGCGAAAGGATAAAGGCAGCAGGTCTGCTTGTGACTATGACTTGCATCGAAATGCAGTCATTCTCCAGCCTATCACTAGCATCCCTAATCTGCTCTATTAGGTTTTGCCTAGTCAGCTTATCGGCAACTTCGTCAAAACCATCTAGAAATAAGAGACAATGGCTATCCGTGAGCGTGGCAGTTAGATCATCAACTGTAAATTCACGGCCACCCGACAATCTAAATACTTGATGACTCAAAAAGGATTCCAGGGTGTCTATGCCACTCACCGGTCGAGCAACATCCTTCTCGGCGGCAAATGGATCCTTCCCGTTCAACCATGTTGCATAATCCCGAAGATCGACACGCAAGGGAATACGAACGACATTATCCAGATGCTTGGATAGAACCTTTTCTATATCTGACTGCCGCCGCAGAGCACGCATCCGATGAAGTTGCGCGATGTACTGAGTGACAGTTGATTTTCCTTGGCCCGGAGCGCCCTCTAAGACGATCCTTTGAACACCGGACATTGGTGCCGCCGCTAGCAGCCAGTTTGCAGCCAAACTTTCATCACCAGCCTCAATGCCGTACCGATAGTGCTGCATTGATGCGGAGAGTCTGCTTATTAATTTGTCACCAACATTACACACTTCCGGCGCGGGGATCTTTTCACGGGCAATTCCAAGAGGGGTGTCGGTAAATAAATCAAGCAGGCTATTTTGGATCTGTACCTGCTGAAACCGAACTTCGGAGTCCTTCGTATATTGGTGCGCCACACAGGCCCTGAACGTTGACGCCTTGGTTCGCGCGAGAGGTAAGGCCCGATTTCCGGCTAGCATCTCAAGAAAATCTGAGCCGCGAAATATTTCCGGATACCGCCAGATTAGTCCGTTTGCTCCTTCAATGCGACGCTCTATGTCATCCCTCCACCAGCAGTGACTGGGAATCCCGAAAGCTTCGGTAAGGCGTGCATTTATGATATCGACAGATCCGGCATCAAGGTGAGCCGTGCCGGAAACGTTTGTCAGCAGGTAAAAGGCTTTTGCTCCAAGACCAATCAGGCGATCGACTTTTGCCTTCTCAGATTTTATCACATCCTCAATAGCCAGCCTCTCGCTTTTCGACGACGGATCCCTCGAATACTTGACTTGAAATACTAAAAAGCCCTTCTTCTCCCTAAGGAATGCGTCCCGGCCGCCATCTGGCTGCCCGACAGGCAAACATTGCACGTTTGGAAAGCTGGACACGAGCAAGGACTGGCAAAGCTTCTGGAAGCGCTCGTCGCCTAACGTCTCGAGGTTATAGTCCACTGAGCCCTCCGGTTATGAGCCACGATGTTGGTGGCCCATTCACGGGGTGTCAACGACGCTCCCATCACCTACCCAAGCGAGGCACCCTAAATCGCGAGGCCCTGCTGCGCGACAACCGTCCTACGTTTACGGCAGAAGCAGGCTTGCACCTCCGTAGGAGTAGAAACGGTAGTCATTCTCGATGGCATAAGCGTAAGCCGCTTTCATCCGGTCGAGCCCCATCAAGGCCGATACAAGCATGAACAGCGTCAGTAGCTCGACGGTACTCGGCTCATCGCGATCAAGCCAAAGCTGTTCCCACAAGGAACCCACGACGCACCCACGCCAAAGCGCGTTCGCCTTGGCCGCCGCCGTCTAGCTTGTGAAAGGGGTGGTGCCGCTTACAGGACTCGAACCTGTGACCCCCGCATTACGAAGGATGTACTTAGCCCGGTTTTCTGCGGATTAGGCGCATCTCGGAGGCATCCCCTCCACCCGTAAAAGCCTCGGAAATCCGTCCCGCGCTCCGGCCAACACCGGAGATGCACCGGACCCGGGATTAGCGGCCCGAACCACCGACATCCGCGCCTTCACGGCGCGACCGTCCTCGAAAGCGCGCGGCCGAGCAGCACGTTTGGCCGGCGCTTTCCTGCACCCAATCGACTCCGCATCCGGGAGCCGACACGATGTCGCTTACCCTCGCCGCTGCTGCCGCCAGCGCGACCAATTCCATTGCCGGATCCTTTCGCCCCAGGCGGGCGCGCTCCGGATCAACGCACCGCACCGGCGCGCCCGTGCGCCGTAACAGCCTTGAGGAGGGCTCTTTCGAGGACGACTTCTTCCTGGTGCCAGCCAAGGGCGAGACCGATCGCCTATTGCGCCTGGCGCGGCATGCGCTTGATGCCGGCCGCCGGCTGAAGCGCGAGGCGCGCAAGGCCGGGCGCGGCCTGTCGGCCCGCGAACGCACGATTGCCGCGATCACCGCCGCGACGGTACGGGTCTACGAGGAACTGCTGACCTTGGCCCGGCTCAATCGCGGGCGCGTATATCCGTCCTACGACTGGCTGGCAGAGGCGACGGCGCTCGGCCGGGACACCATCTCGCGGGCGTTGAACGCGCTGGAGAAGGCAGGCTTCCTTGTCCGTCAGCGTCGCTTCCGACGACGACCTACAAAAGACGGCGGGCCGCGCTGGGAGCAGACGTCGAACGCCTACCGCCCGTTGGTGCCGGACGCGATCATGTCACTGCTGCCGCGTTGGTTGCGGCCGGCGCCGGTCCCGGTCGACGTCCTCCAGCAGCAGCAGGATCGCGCCGAAGACCAGCAGGTCATGCTGGCCAGCCTCAGCAGCAGCGAGCGCGTGCGCGCGATGGGCGACAGCCCGCTGCTGAAGGCACTGGCCCGCCTCGGCAAGGCCGTCGATCTCGCAGAGTGCGAGTCATAGAATGAGCCTGAACCGCTACCGGAGTCAGTCTGAATAGGTCGAGCGGAACGCCTTCGGCGTGCGCATGTTCGCCCCCCTTGTGGCCGAGAGGCTCCACCCCTTTCCATCGATCGCCAAGGCCCGGCGGTCGAGCGTGGCGGCTTGCGCCGCCCCGAGGCTGCCTGGGGGGCGAGAGCACGAACCGGGCCAACCGCCTCCGGCCGGATCGCTCGCGGCACGGTCAGGCGGTGAGGATCGCCGCCCACTCGTCGAGGATCGCCCGGCGCGCGTCGACCAGCTCCGATCGGTTGTACGCGCCTTCGACCTTGGCGACCTTGCCGTCCTCGTCCTTCAGCGCGTGACCGAGCGTCCGGTCGATGGTCTGGCGCGCCTCCGGGCGGCGCTCGTTCATCACCGTCGAGAAGGTGGCGCGCCAACCGTGCGGAACGTGACGATCGCCAAAGCCGGCGCGGTCGTACAGCGCCCCGATCGCGCCCTCCGCGATCGGCGATCGACGATCGCGGCCGGGGAAGATCAGCGCGTCGGGATCGTGCAAATCTGCATTGTCGCCGCCCAGCTCCGCCCGCGCAGCGCGCAACACCGCAACCGCGGCCGGGGCGAGCGGGACGAGATGGTCGTTCGCCGCATCGGCCTTCTTCGCGACCTTCAGCTTCATCCGCGCCGCCGGCACGCGCCAGAGCGGCGCGGCGCCATCGAGATCCTCGATCTCGCACCATCGCGCGCCGCGCACCGCCGCCAGGCGCACCGTGGTGAGCGCGAGAAAGCGCGACGCCAGCTTGGTCGCCGCGCCGCCGGTCGCGCGCTCGGCCGCGGCCAGCAGCGCGTGCGCGTCGTCGATCGTTCGCAGCGCGCGGTGGTGCCGCACCGCCGGCGCCGGCGCGAGCGCGCGCCCGACGATCGCGGCCGGGTCCGCCTTCGCCCACCCCTCGCTTACCGCCAGGGCGAAGACGTCGGAAATCCGTTGGCGCACGCGCTTCGCCGTGGCGATCGCGCCGGGCCTGTCGCTGGCGTCCGGCGCCTCGATTGCACGGATCACGCGCAGGACGGCCGGCGCGTCGATATCGTCCAGCTCGTCGGCGCCGATCGCGGGGAAGACGTGCCGCTCGAGGCTGGCCATCACGTCGGCCGCGTGCACCTCGGTCCATCCTGAGCGCCGCCCCGCATGCCACTGCCGGGCCGCGCGCTCGAAGGTCATGGTCATGGGCGCGGTGCGCGGATCGACCCCGCGCGCGATCATCGCACGCGCTGCCTCCGCGCGAAGTCGCGCGGCATCGAGCGACAGCTCCGGCCACTGGCCGAGCGTCAGCGACTGCTCGCGCCCCTCCCACCTGAACTTCAAGCGGAAGGATTTGCAGCCGACGCGGGTGATGACGAGGTGCAGGCCGCGCTCGTCATAGATCTTGTACAGGGACGCGCGCGTGCGCGCCGCCTTGACGGCAGCGTTACTAAGCATAACGAATTCCTGAAGCGGCCAGACGTGAGAACCCGGGATGAGAATAGGTAAGCAAGCATCGATATCGCTGGCGAGATCGCCCCTGCATCTTTGGGCGGGCGTGGTCATGTTTCATTGCATGACGTTCGGCTGCTCGCAGGCCAAAGCCGCCGTCTTCGTCGAACATTTCGACCAGAAGATTGCGCCGGTGAGACGGGATTTTCGGGACAGAGGTTGCTACCAAGATCGCAGTGCCGAGACTTCAGCACTGTGCGCTCAGTGGCGTTCGGCGGTAGCAGGTGAGAACGCGGTTACGGAGGCTCGCCGGGCCACGCAGGTAGCCCAGTGGGGCGCGCTGTTCAGTCTTCTGGGATTCGTCGGCCTAGTCGCCACGCTATGGCAGACTCGAAGGTCGCTCAAGATCGCAAAGACGGCAAATCGTCTTGCAATGAAAGAGAGCGCGCGCGCCACTCGGCAAGCCATCGCCGCTTCAGCAGAAACTAGTGAAGCGTTGCTAATCGCTAGACGTAATGCAGATGCCGCCGAAACAAGGATTAGGCAGGCAGGTGATGAAGCTTACCTGAGGCTAAGGCCATATCTCTTCGTGGGCGACACGAGCTGGTATCAAGTACCCGACGGCATGCCCAACGAGCGAGCCTATATCGGGAAGCTAAAATTCCACAATTACGGACAAACACCAGCTGAGAAGACCGGCGTCATGGTCTCCCATCGGGTTTTGCCGTCAACGTCATCACCGGACATTGCGGAAGCACTTCTATCTCTGAAATATTTACCGATTGATAGGGGGCGGTCGGTTGTTCATAATCGATCAGTCATCGGGACGGCAGGTCCGATCGGCTTAGCCGATATTCTCGATTATATCGCCGGGCGCAAGCAAATACTCATTGTGGCGAGAGCAAACTACCGTGACCCAATACGAGGTGAACTGCACGAGATGCGAGATTGTTTTTGGCTGCACCTTGTCCCCCAAGGTCCTTTAATCGCGGGTGAGCCGATGCCGCCACTTGCTCCGAATCTGATCCATATCCCCGAATTTTTTATCGGCAGTTGAGTCGTCCGTTCGTGTCTTCGGGCGGAAAAGGCATCGATTGAGGCGGAGGAATGCTCCGCCTCGCTCGTCACCGAAGACGCGCAAATCCGCGCGTTTGGATACGGCCCGGCGGGGGGCGCTACCCCGGCCGATGCCCCATCAAATCCGCCCCTCGTCGTCAGGCGTCCAGTCGGTGAGCAGTCTTGAGAACTGCCCACGCGCACGCCGCAGCCAGGCTGCATACGCCGTTACCGGCGCCCCGGGTGCGCTCCATCCGATCGGCCAACCCATCGCCAGCTCGTAAAATCGCGGGTTGGGTATCAGGGTGCTCATCAAGGAGCCTTTGCCAAGCGTGAAGCTCACCCGGGCCGGGGGCAAACAGGGGGACGTCGCCGCCACCGCTCTCCACCCCATCCCGCGCAGCGTCAGCCACAAGGCGGTCCAGGTCCTCGTCGCGTTGGACATCGAGAACTGCCCACCGCTCTCGCGCGCGACGTCGATCGGCTTCACCACCCGCGCCGTGCCGTTCTCGATGATCAGGTCCGGCATGTACCCCGCGTCCGACGCCGTCGGCGTGGGCCAGGAGGAAGAGCCGTCGCCGGCGATGACGAGCGCCGACTTCTCGCGCCGTGAACAGGCCCGCTTTTGTGCGATAGCCCAGTCGGCGAAGGTCGCCGGCGACGTCGGCACATCCCAGCGACAGGTGACCTTCGACGTTTTCGCACCAGACCCACTCGGGCCGGGCCTCGCCGACGATGCGGGCGACGTCGGGCCAGAGATGACGCGGATCCGCGTCGCCACCTCGCCGACCGGCGTAGCTGAAGGGCTGGCAGGGATAACCGGCAGAGACGATATGAATTCGGCCGCGGAACGGTCGCGCGTCGAAGGTTCGCAGGTCGTCCCAGACAGGAGCCTGACCCAGGGCCGCGTCCGCCATCCGGGCCACGAGAGTGGCCGCTGCGTGGCTGTCCCTTTCGACGAAAGCCACAGTCCGATAACTGGGTTCGGCGATGTGCAGGCCGAGGTCGAGGCCTCCATATCCGGCGCAGAGAGAGATGCCCCGGAAGTCGTCGGGTTCGGGGGAGTATTCGGTACGTAGGTCCACAAGGAAATCCGCTCCACAGGATCGCCAAGGGCGATCGCGGTGCACGTCGGCTACGCGCGCGGGGTGAGCACCCGTCAGGATCGACGGGCGGGCCGACGCGCGTAGGAGCGGATGGTTAAGCGGCGATTAGCGTGCCGGGCTGCGGACGATCAGCTCGGTCACCTTCATCGCGCGCGAGGTAGCGGCCGAGGACACGGTCCAGGTGGTCTGCACCTCGTCGATCCGGAAGCGCGCGAAGGTCGATCGGATGAACGGCGTGTCGTTGATCGACATGATGAACTGCCCGCCGATCGCCGCCAACTGCTCGGCCATCGCGGTGTAATGCGCCTCGCCGAAGTCGATCCCGTACCCCTCGGTCTGGTGGTAGGGCGGATCGAGGAAGAACAGCGAGCGAGGGCCGTCATAGCGGCGGATGACGTCGGCATAGTCGAGGTGCTCGATCGTGACCGACGCGAGGCGATCGCGCAGCGCCTTCAGATCGGCGCGCAGCCGCGCGAGGTGAAAGCGGCTGTCCTGGTCGCGCCGGACGCCGAACGTCCGACCCGCCACCTTGCCGCCGAAGGCGAGGCGCTGGAGGTACAGGAAGCGCACGGCACGCTCGATATCGGTCAGCAGGCGCGGGTCGAGCGCGCGCTGCCGCTCGAATTCCTCGCGCCCGGCGATCAGCCAGCGCAGCTCGTCGACGAACGGCTCATAGTGGCGGCGGATGACGCGAAACAGATTCGCGACGTCGCCCGAGAAGTCGTTGATCACCTCGACCGGCGCTGGCGTCGATCGGCGCAGGAAGACACCGCCCATGCCGATGAAGGGCTCGATGTAGGCGCGGTGCGGCGTCGCCTCGATCAGCGCGCAGAGGCGGCGCGCCAGGTTGCGCTTGCCGCCGAGATAGGGCGCGGGCGGCTTGGCGGTGATGGTCGCGGTCATGCGATGCTCGGTCCTTGCTGGAAGAGCGCTCGGCTACGCGCGCGGGGATGCCGATCGGCGCGATCGGCGCGGCCTGCCTGGGGGACAGGATCGGGAGGCGGGGCCGTGGCGGCCCCGCCGGAAGGTCAGGCGGCGATGGCCCGGGCGGCCATGACCATGTCGACGAAGCGGCAGCGGCCGATCATCACGCCCTTGCCGGTCGTCAGGTGGCGGCGCTGCCCCGGGGTGAAGACTTCCGCCATCTCCGCCTCGCCGTAGCGCATCACATATTCGATGCCGCCCGGCTCGGTGACCATCAGGTAGTGGACGCCGTTGATCCGCGAGGCGGCGTCGGTCAGCACCGGCGCCGGGCACTGCACCATTTCGATCAGGCGCGTCCCGTACCCTGCCTTCATCTTCAGCCTGCCCGTCGTCTCCAGCTCGGTCCGCTGCGCGGTGGTGAACCAGTTGACCATCTCGGCGGGGGTGAATTCCTCGGTGGTGGTGTTGCCGTCAGGGCTGGTGATCTTCAGCAGGATCATCGTTCGTCTCCGTTTCCGCTGCCCAATATGTAGAGCGCCACTCTACATCATGCAAGCGAGAAATGTAGAGCGATACTCTACATTTCTGTTGACGGCGCGGCCCGGAAGTGTAGAGTATCACTCATCAGCAACGGAGGACGCAATGAAGATCGTTTCGGTTCGGGACAAGCGGATCAAGGCTCTGGTCGAGGACCCCAATCGCACGTCGGTGAAGGGACTCGATGCGCTGGAAACCCGCAAGATCGCGGAGATGATTACCGCCATCACGGTCATGACCAACCCGCTCCAGCTGCTCGCGGTGCCCTCGTGGAAGGCCCACGAACTGAACCCCGGTCAGCCCGGCAAGTGGAGCCTTACGGTGACCCGCAACTATCGCCTGACCTTCATGGTCGATCTGGCGGCGCAGACCGTCTCGGTCCTCGACTACGAAGATTATCACTAAGGCGCGGCGGGGGGCGGAAGCCCCCCAAGCTGTAGAGACTCACTCTACGATTTCCGTTGCAAAGTGTAGAGTGTCGCTCTATATCTTCTAGTGAGGAGAAGCGACAGATGGCGAAGCGCGACGACGCCCAATACAAGATTGCGAAGGCATCCGAGATGATCGTGAGCGCGGTGCCGCCCGTCGACCGGCATCCGGGCACCTTCATCAAGGAGGTGCTGCTGCCGGAATACAGCCTCTCGGTCGCGGAGACGGCCCGCCGGATCGGCGTCGATCGTGCCGGGTTCAACGGCGTTCTGACCGGGAAATATGATGTGTCGCGCGATCTGGCGTACAAGCTGGGTGCGCTCACCCGTGACGAGGTGGCCGACCTGTTGATCGCCTATCAGCACGCGTTCGACCTTGCCAAGGAGCGCGACAAGCGGGAGGCATACAAGGCGACGATCGAGCGGCTGGCGGCCCCTCCGGTCTGAGGATTGCTACGCGGCCAACCGCCCGAACCGGGTGGTTAGCCGCGTAGAACCAGGGAACCACGCCCCGCGTATTCCCCCGAAGGGTCTTGTATTAGCGGGCCACCCGGCGAACCGGTGACCCTGATTTCCGCGCGCGCGGGCTGGACCTCACGGCTACGATCGGACCAGCGCTGCGGCTATGCCATCGCGGCACGCCGTTGCCTAGCCGCGCAGACGACGGACCAGCTCCTTCCACTCGCGATCGTCGCGCGGGCCAAAGTCGGTCGTCGGCTTCTGCGATGTGAGGCGGATTCGCGGCTGCCGCGCGCGGCACCTGGTGCAGCGCAGGTGATCGCCGGCCATGTGCAGGCGGGTGTCCCACGCGTGGGCGAGGAAGTACCGCCACAGCTTCTTCCCGTCGATGACCCCGGCGTGTCCGCATCGACAGACGACGGCGGCGTTACCTCGCCCTGAAAGGTCCATGAGCGTTTCGAGGCGGAAATTCGCGCTCATGGATGCGGTTCGGTCGTGGTCATGACCATGGTTGCAAATTGTTGGATCGGTTGCGCAATCCGAATTTACATCCGCCCGATCGCGAGGCGCAGCGCGGTGACCAGGCGCAGGGTGTAGATCATGTGGCCCAGGTCGCTGGGGTGCGAGCCATCGGCCGCGATCGCCACGTCCGAGTTGCCGCTCCCGTTGGTCGCGCCGACATAACCGGTGCCGAAGGTCCAGGGCGACACGTCGGAGGCGACGGGGACGAACACGCTGCGCGGATCCGCCCACTGCGCGAACGCCGACTGGACGGCCCCATCGATCGCCAGCGTCTGCGCGTCGGGCCCGCGCGCGCCGGCATGCGACCCCATCACGAAGATGATCGCGTTCGGACAGGCCGCCCGGATCGTCTGGAAGGTCAGCAGCGCCTCGGGCTGGACCAGCGCCGGCGTGGAGACATAGTCGTTGTAGCCGCCGGCGATGACGACGACGTCGACGTCGGCGCCGGTCAGGTCCGAGTTGACCGTGAACCAGCTCGCGACCTGCTGCCGGATCGTCGAGCGCGTCCCGCCCCCGGTCGACAGGTAGCCGGTTTGCCCGACCGCCACCTGACGGGTGTCGTACCAGCCCAGATATCGACCGGTGGCTTTCGGCCACGCGTACAGGCCCGGGTAGGTCGCGCCGGTCCCCTCGGCATAGCTGTCGCCGGTGACGAAGGCGGTGATCCGGTCCTGCGGCCCCGCCATCCGCCAGATCGAGGACGTCGGCGCGACCGCGACCGACACGATCTGGTCGTTCTGCATCCCCTCGATCCGGATCGAGCGCGGTTTGCGCGCGCCGAAGTCGATCGTCAGGTAATTGCCGCTGCTGTTCGCGGCGAAGGCGAGCGGGGTCTTGCTGACGTAGCGCCCGTCGACCAGCACGCGGACGGCGTGGCTGGTGAAACCGGCCATGCGGATCTGCACCCGCGTCGCCTCGGTCCCGAATTCGTTCTCCCAGCCCCATGCTTGATAGGACGGGGTGGCCGGCAGCAGCGACGCGACGTTGCCGTTCGTCGCGGGCGCGGCCGACGCGACGGGGAGGACGAAGCGATTCGTGGCGTCGAGCGTGACGCGTCCGCCGCTGAAGCGCGACACGCTGGTCAGCGTCATCGCCGTCAGCGCGTTGCCGCCCGCCACGCCCGAATAGATGCGGGTCAGCGACGCATCGGCGCTGGTCGCCATCGTCAGCGTGGCGTCGCTATTCTCGGGCGCGTCCTCGGGGTTGAGCGCGGCCGCGCGCGCCGCCGCGCGCTTCAGCCGCTGCTGCACCGTATTGGTGAGCTGCGCGACGGTCGCGGCCTTCTTCTGGCCGTTCTGCCGCACATCGACCAGCTCGCCGCCGGTCGGCGCCGACGCGGCCGACAGGCCGGTGATCGTGGGATCGATCTGCGCGGCCGCCGGCAGCGCGATCAGGGCGAGCGCGATCGCGCCCACCCAGCGGGTGAACCTCTTCATTCTGGTCTCCTCGTGCAGATGGGTGGCCGGTCAGCGCGGCCAGGCGTCGAGCAGCAGGCGACGCTTGTCGTCGCAGCGGCTCAGGTCGATCCGGCCGTCGCGGATCGTGGCGTCGTCGTCGGCCGCCGTCGCGCTACCGTCCGGCTGGCGGTGCTGCGGAGTCGGGGAGCACGGCGTCAGCGCCGCGCGGGGCGGCGGCGGTATCCTCACCGGCGAGGGCGGCATCGAGCGCATCGATGGCGCGCACGCGGTCAGCGCCGCGACACACGACGCGGCCAGCAGCAGTCTCAGCATATTCTCTCACCGTGTCGCGGGAGTGGACGATGATCGGCTCGCGCGCGGCCAGCCGGTCGGCGAAGGTCGACGTCGCGCCGGCGAGCTGCTGCGCGAAGCCGCGTTCCTGATCGGCGCGCTGGCGATCGGCGCGTTCGCGATCGGCCGAACGCCCCGCCTGCTCGGCCTTCAGCGCTTGGCTCGACACGTCCGCCCGTGCGCGGGCGACGTCGCGCTGGCTCAGCACGAAGAAGAAGCCGGCCGCGAACAGCGCGGCGATCGCCAGCTTCCACTCACGACCGAGCAGCGCCAGCACGCCGGTCACGCGGCGACCTTGCCGAAGGTCAGCGCCTTCAGCTCGACGAAATTGCCGAGGTACAGCGCCGCCTCGGCGCGCCGCCGGCGCATCAGCCCGCTCGACACCGCGCCCCTGACCTTGTTCCAGAGCAGGAATGCGGCCGACGCACCGACGGCATCGCCGGCGCGGTGACGACGCGCCACCGTCGACCAGGCGAACCTGAAGGTGCCGATATTGTACGCCAGCGCCACCATCGCGCCGAACTGCGCCGGCGTCGTCGCGGCCGCGCCGATCGCCTTGCGTACCGCCGGCACGAAGTCGCGCTCCAGGAGGATGACGAACATCGCGTCCGCCTCCGCCTGCGTGATGCGGTCGCCCGCCTTCACCTTCCGGCCGTCCGGATAGTAGGTCATCCCCCAGCCGATCGTCCATTTCCCGGCCGGGCAGCGGTACGCGACGAGCGCGCAGCGCTCGAAATGGTGCATCAGCGCGATCGCCAGCGGGCCGACCTCGATGCGCGCGGCAACCGCGCTCATCAGGCCCAGCCGGGGCGGGATCACCGCGCGCCGCACGGCGCCGAACAGCCAGACCGCGCTGAGCAGCGCCAGCGAGATCCACGATGCGATCTTCGCCGGGATCAGCGCGCGCAGCTCGCCGGGCATGGTCAGCCAGCCGGCCTGCAACGCGCCCGGGTCGATCGCCATCAGCGCGCCGGTGATCGCGGCCAGAGTGGCAGCCGCGTGGCTGTAGCGGGCGCGCACGAAGGCGCGCGCCCGGTCGAGGAGCGTCATCAGCTTTCCTTTCGGTATGGTCAGATCAGGAGGGCGGCGAACAGTCCGCCGGCGCTGGGGACGCGATCAGGGGTGGGCGGTGGTCCGCTCGATCAGCATGGTCAGCTTGCCGTCGACGCGTTCGACCTTGCCGTCGATACGCTCGGCCAGACGCACGAACTCGACCGCGCGCTCATCATTGCGATCTGCGCGTTCTTCGAGCTTCTCCACTTGGCGCGCCGTCTCCTGCTGCCGGCTGGTCGATTGGCCACTCGCGTAGACCACACCCAGCGCGGTGACCGCATGCGGGATCCAGTCGCGAAGTCGTGGGATGAGGTCGGTCATATCGGATCTCCGCGCTCGGCCAGCGCTACGGGGTCGGGGGAAGCGAGAGGAAGGCAGTTTCGACGTTGCGGCGACAGTGGCCCGGCGCTTCACCCAGGAGCACGAACAGCGCGTCGATGATCGCGGCAGCCGGGCGCGCCCAGCATGCGCCGCGCATTTGGCCGCGACCGACATAGCTGCTGATCGTCTCATCGGCGGAGGGGCAGACGCGGGTCAGCCCGACGACATATAGGACGCCGACCAGCACGACCTGCGCGAACTGGTCGATCGAGACGAGAAGCTGACGCGCCACCGCGCGCAGCCGTTCAAGCGGGCCAGCCATCGTCCACCTCCACAGCGGCGATCGCCGCCTCGTCCTGCGCTGCCTCGATCGCCGCGCGGCGCGTGAGTGCGACCTCATGACAGGCGGCGATATGCTGGCCGACAGCCAGCCCCATCGCGATCATCTGGACCGCGTCATGAATGACGTTGCCGTTGTCCTGCATCGTCCAGTCGATCGCGAACGGCTGTCCCGCCGCCTGGGCGACCATGGCCATCTGGACCGCTCCCGCAATCTTGAGCTGGCTCGCCGGATCCGTGTCCACGCGGCCGAGCGGCGAAGCGCATCCTGCCTCCTGCGCCTGCTCCCGCGCTGCCCGCACCGCCTTCCATCGCGCCGCGCGCAGCACCGCCAGATCGGCGACCCACGTTCCGGCCACGAACACGCTCCCTTCCGGCGGGCGGGCCGTCAGTCGCCACGCGCGCATGGTGGCCGCGTCCCACGGAAAGCCGCCCGCCTTGGGCGACACGCTTTCGTCGGCGGTGATGACGACGGGTGCGATGACCGCCGATCCGTCGAGACTGGTGATGGTCCACATCTGCATGTCAGACGCTCACGTTGATGATGCCGCCATAGATGCGGGTCACGGTGGTGCTGCCGGCGGTGACGCGACCGATGAAGCGGAACTCGTAATTGGCATCCTTCGTCAGGCCACCGATCTGACCTTCAATCACGATGTCACCAGGGTCCGGCCCGTCATTGGGATAATAGGAGGCCCGCGTCCCCGCGACCGGACCTGACGCGTCCGACCAGGACGACGAACCGCTGGAGCGGATCTGCACCTTCCCCTCGATATCGATGTAGCGATACTGATTGCCGCTCGTGGCCGCCGCATAGGAACCGCTGGCGGCAAATTTGATCGTGCCGCTGGCTGATGCGGTCAGGACCGCCGCCTCCGGACTGGCGTTGGCGTCCTCATACACCGTGCTGCCTACCCGCGCGCCGAAAGAGCGCGATACCCCCGTGATGTTGCTGGGCGGCGGCTGGTCGCTGTTCTTCATGATCGGGATGCGCTTGCTCGGCAACGCCACGCCTCCGATCGACATCGACATGAGCACGAAGCCGCCGTCGCCTCCGATCGCCTCCAGCTGGAAGCGTCCGCCGGCGGCGTCGATCGTGCCGACGGTGACACCCGACGAACTGGACTGAGTGCCGAACGACACCGACGACGTGACGTCGGTCGTTCCGCGCAGAACCTTGACCGTGAACGGGATCGGCAGTGCTCCGTCCTTTGGCTGGCCCAGATAGTCGCAGCTGACCGACAGCGAGGCGACCGACACCTCTACGGTGAAGCCGTCCGCGCCGTTCTCACCATCCTTCGCGGAGACGCGCTGGGGGGCGGACCAGTCCTTCTGCTGGACGCCGGCCTTGAAGGTCGACTTCGACATCCAGATGAAGTCGGTGCCGTTGCCGGGGCTGTCAGACCAGCCGGGGGGCGGATCACCGCCGTCCCGCGCCGGCGTCGCCGGTACGACCGCAGAACGCAGGAAGATGATCGATTCGGTGCTGCCATCGGCCCCGATCGTGCCGTTCTCGCCGACGCCGCGAACCGCCGGTCCCCACGTCGCTCGGTTGTCGTTCGATTGGCGGAAATATGCGTCGGCCCCGAAATAATTGTCGTGCCAGCCATCGACGCCGTTGATCGACCATTGCGTCAGGACCAGCGGTGCGCTCGCCCCCGGCGACCCAACGGCACCACCCCCGGAAAAGGTGATGCCCCGGATGCTGTTGCCCACCGGCGCGACTGCGAAAACGCCGTAGAGCTGCTCGTCGCGGGCATTTACCGGGTGCGAGCAGACCGTGCCGTAACCGTCGATGATGTACCGGACGACCTTGCCGTCGCTGACTACCTGGCCCCGTCGCGGCCCTGCGCCAGCAGCGCCCTCCCAAAACGGAATGCCGTTGCGATCCGCGTAATAGGAGCCGTTGCTCGAATAGTGCAGGCCATAGTCGATGGTGTCGTAAGACGCGTTGGCGGTTGGATCGGTGGTCAGCCCGATGAAGCAGCCGGGATCCATGGTCCCGGCAACGGAGGCGGCCCCGTTGTAGAACTCGCCGGTGCGCGCCTTTCCGGTCCAGTCATCGCCGCCCCCATTCTTGTAGACCTCGTTCGGCTTGGGGAAATTGGTCCAGGCGACGTCGACCAGCGTGAACGCCGACGCGCCGTCGGCCCCGCGTTCGCCCTTCCGCCCGGTAATCGCCGCCGCGAACGCCTCGATCTGCTGGCGCGTCGCGATCCAGCGCTGATTGAGCGCGGCGCCATCGACGTTCGTATCCAGCGTCGTATCATCCCACGCGGGGTTCATCCCGGCCAGCACCGCCGCAAGCGCCTGATAGCCGTCGTGCGCGTCAGTACGCGCGCCGTACAGGTCTGCCGGAGATCCCAGCACCTGGTAGCGCGCATCAAGCGCGAGGAACTGCGCCTCCAACCCGCGCCACTCCCGCGCGAAATCGCGCTTCTCGCGGCCGGAGGTGATCACATTGTCGTTGAAGACAAGGCCTAGCCGCGCATCTACGTCCGCGATCCCGGCGATGATCGGCCAGAGCATGGGATCGTAGGACGTCGGAGCCACGCCGGTAACCGGCGCGGCATCGCTGGCGTCCCAGGCGTAAATTGCTGCATTCTCCTCGCGCAGCATCATCGGCACTTTACCGTCGACCTGCGTTGCCATGTCGGCAATCCGGAAGAGCTTCTGATACCAACCCAGCGGCGCGAAGCTGAACCGCACCACATCGCCCTTCTGGAACTTCCAAGCGGTGCTCTGGAACGTGGCGGTGAACGTGCCGCCGTACAGCATCCGCTGCAGCCGCTGCTTCGACAGCCGCTGAGCCTGGCTGGCGGATTGCACGAGCGGATAATTGACGGTCTGCGACCGCTCGATCCCGTCGCGGCTGGCGATCGCCACCTCGGGATAGTCGGGTTGCTGGTACAGCGATGCCGGCGACGGATCGACGAAGCTGCCGCGGATCACGCTGACGCTGTCGTCGAGCGGAAGCGTCTGCTGCCAGGTGAAGGCCCCCAGGACATCGGCCGTGCCCAGCTCGCCGATCGGCGCGGCCAGATCGTTATGCAGCACGGTGACGCGAAGCCGGCCGTCGACGTCGTCGAGGACGGCGTTCATCGTCGACTTCAGATTGTCGAGCACCGCTTCGGTGGCATCACCCTCGCTCAGCACGCCGTCGCAGCGGTAGCGGGGCTCGGTGCCGCCGCTGGCCTTGGCCACCGGCTCATCGCAGAGGTTCGCTGCGTCGATAAAGCTGGTTAGATTGATGCGTGCGGGCGGCAGGCCCTTGCCGACCGCCAGCCGCCCGTTGATCCGCCATCCGAGCAGGTAGAACAGCATCGCCAGCGCGGGATTGCGCCCGGCGCTTTCATTCCATTCCCAGGTCGACTGGTCATTCGCCCGCTGCGGCCCCGACCCGCCGGGGACCGTGCTGTCGCGGCGGGGATCGTACACGGGCGCGCCGTCGCCGATGATCGTGACGCGGCTCGGGATCGACTGCGCGAAGGGGCTGTCGACCTTCTTCGCGTTCCGCCCGATCTGGTAACGCAGGTGGACGTAGGCGCAGCCGGTGTAGCGGCGGGATAATCCCATACGCGGACCGATGTTGATCGCGTTTGCCGGCGAACCTTCCAAGACCGTTGCAACCTGCAGCCACTTCGCCATGTCGCCCAGGACGCCGCCGGCTGCGGTCCACACCAGCTTGTCGTCAAACCAGATCTCGCGAATGGCCTGGACGCGGTGCGAGGCGGTGACGATGAAGCGATGCAGAAACTTCTGGTCTGACGACCATTCCTGATCGCGCAGGTCGGTCGCCATCGCGGTCGATCCCAGCACGATCTTGCGCGGCTCGCGGACATTGATCGATACGGTAAGACGGTCGCCTGACGACGCCAGCGTCGCCGGCGCCTTCGGTTTCGGCTCCAGCAGCGACGCGCCCGCCGCCACGACCTGCATCGCCGCGACCACGGGACCGCCGACCGCGACCGCCACGAAATTGAGGGTGCCGCGCAGCAGCCCCTTCGGGCCATCGATGATCAGGCCACCGATCGGGCCGTAGACATGGCGCAGTGCTTTCGCCATCAGCCGACGCTCCAGGCGTTGACCCAGCTCGCGCGCTCGACCGTCACCCAGCCGGGCGTACCGTCGACCTCTCCGACGAAGATTGCGCGCGGGCCAAGGCACACGCCGGCGATGCCGTCCGACATGACGACGTCCCCACGCCTCGCGAACGCCGGCGCGACCGCTGGCAGTGCCGCGGCGATCGTCGCCTCCAGCGTGCCTGCCCCGAGGCGCCGCAACGCACGGACGCTGCCGCGCGCCGTCGTGTAGCGGCCGCGATAGGCGGCGGCGAGATCGACGCCGGTCTGCGCCAGCACGGCGCCGGCGGCGAACAACGCGCAGTCCAGCTCGCCCCATCGAAAGGATGAGCCTTCCAGGGACGCGACATAGTCGTGCAGCCGCTGCTCCCAGTCGGGCAGACGCTCGATCATCGGCATCGCTTTCAGAAAAGAGAACGGATCGCGTGGGCGCTCATGGCGCGCGGGCTGTCGAAGCTGACCCTGGTGTTATCGATCAGGGGGCTGCCGCTGTTGCCGTTCGCGATAGCGATCGCCGCGCGCGCCGACAGGTCGCCCGGGTCGAACAACTCCTGGTCCTGGTAGGACCGGTTGGAGGCCTGGCTATAGGCGGCGAGATACGCCTCGATCGTCAGATTGATCGTCTGGCCGCCGACCGGATCGCCGGTGATCGACAATGCGGTCATCCAGCCGGTGTAGTAAGACTGGATCGCACCGCGCTGGACGCCGTCCTCGTCGCGGATCATGCGCCACAGGCGCGCGGTGCGCCCCTGCCACGTCGCGCCGTCCCCGATCAGCGCGAGCAGACCCGCGTCGAGCGTCAGGATGCCCGACAGCTTGGCCGTCACCGCCTCCGAGCCGCCGTCCTTGGCGCGGACGGGGCCGATATCGACCACGGTCGGATCGATCCCGTCGAAGGTGAAGCCGTCGAGCTCGGAGTCACCCGTGCCCTGCACGACGAGCGACCGTCCGGCGGTGCAGGCGCGCAGCGGGTCGCCCAGGATGTCGAGGTAAGCGAAGAAGACCGGGCGGATGACCTGAAGGTCGAGCGCGGCCGATGCCGCGGCGTCGGGGCGGCTCATCGCGCCTCCTCGATGGCGAGCGGGAAGGTGTACGTCTGACCGACGTCGACGTCCCAGCCCGGCGGCTCGCTCGTCTGCCGCACCAAGGCGAAGGGCTCGCCGATCTCGACCAGCGCATCCGCCGCCGGGGCCTCGCCCAGCTCGGGACCGAAAGCGGCGATCGCGGTACCCGCGCCGTCGCTGACGAGATCGCGGGTGAGGCAGACGAGCCGCTGATGCCCGCTCGGCAGCGGCACGGTCATGAGCTCACCGCACAGCAGCACCGCGGTCGACGCCGGCAGGCCCTTCAGCGGCAACGTGTCGCCACCCGTCGCCCCGCTGGCGACGCGCGGATTGGCGATCGTCGTCTGGCGCTGGCGCTCGATCGCGACCAGCGGGAAGACGTGGCGCTGACCGCGCAGCGCGGTGAAGAAACCGCGCCAGCGGAGCGCCGCCCGCTCCCCGATAATAGTCACAAAGGTGCCGGTCGCGCTCCACAGCCCCGCGCCGGGCAGGCCGACCAGCTTGCTGGTGTTGGTCCAGCCGGAGCGATTGACGGTCGCGGGCTCCGCGCACCGCCATTTGATGCCGCGCAGCGGGAGCCGCGCGGGTGGTTGGATAATGGCCATGCTGGATCTCTCAGATGCGCGGGCGGCCGTAGGCGGCGATGGTCTGCGCGGAGGCGGCGTCGATGATCTCGGGCGCGGTGGCCCGGACCACCTCCACCGCGACCCCGACCGCGCGCTTGTCGATCGTCGCGTGCAGGTCGTCGCTGAGCGCGACCCGCAACGTCATGTTGCGGCCCGGCTGAAGCCCGCCCCGCGCCGATAGCGGGAGCGTCGGTGCGCGCAGGTTCGCGATCGAACCGCCATTCGCGAAGCGCGGCAGGCGATTGTCGTTGATCGCGTGGAGCAGCGGCAGGTTCTCACGGGTCGCCCGCTCGTTGACGATGAATTCGCCGTTGCTGACGCGGATTGCCCCCTTTCCGTTACGCAGGATCGCCAGAATGCTGTCGGAACGACCGGTTCCCGGCCCGACGATCCGGCCACCCGGCGTGCCGCCGTCCGCGAAGCCCGGCAGCTCGCCGATCGCACCGCCATCCGCCATTCCCGGGGTCGCCCCGCCGATGGCGGCGACGATCGCCTTCTGGATCGCCAGCCGTGCCAGATCGGCGATGATACTCCCGACGACCTCCCCCGCGACGCCCTTGAGCTTGAGCAGATTGGTGACGGCGCTGGCGGTCGCGCGCGACCCGGCGTCCTCCAGCGACTGGAAGCCGCGCACCGCCGCCTCCTCGAACGCGCTGCGCGTATCGCCGGTGACCTTCTGCAACCGGTCCCGGTACTGATCGAGCGGTGACGCATTGTCGCGATCCGATCGCGCCCGCTCGGCCCGCTCGATACGCGACAGCCCGCCGAGCTGCTCGGCAGCGCGCTGCACTTCGACGGGATCCTGCGAGGTATCGCGAACCCTCTCCAGCGCCTTCCGGCGTAGCTGCTGCTCGGCCTCCAGAATGTCGCGCGCGATCTTGCGCCGCTCCGCCTGGGTAACAGCCAGATCCTCGCTGATCCGGAGCTGCGCCAGGCGCGATTGCAGATCGTCTTCCTCGGCGGTGTAGCGCCGCTCGATCGTGCGCGTCGCCGCCGCGACCTTGATGTTCTGCACGCGCTGGACGCGGGTCGCTTCGTTGATTGACTGCAGATGCGCCGCCTGGGCGAGCGTGATCTCACCCGCCTCGAACTCATTCGCGATCTTCTTCTCGGTCGCGGCGGCTTCCGCGTCGATGCTTTCGCGCAGCAGCTGGTCGCGTTGCTCCTCACTGCCGGCGGTGCGCCGCGTGGCATCGAGAAGCCGTTGCCGGGCAGCGCGCTCCTGATCCGTATATTCGCTGTCGTCGTGCAGGACCGCCTTGCGCGCCGTTTCGGCTCGCCGGTCGAGCGTGGCCTGTGACGGCCCGCGCGGCGCGGCCTTGCCGAAAGCGACATGGAACACCTTCTGGTCGCGCTCGACCAACAGCTGCCGGATCGCGACGCCTTCCTTGGCGAAGGCATCGCGGATCTTGCTGACGGTCAGACCGGGCGCAAAGCCGATGTCGATCGCCTGCCCGCGTTCATGATCGCTGGTGCCGGGCTTCGCGACGGGACCGTTATGCCGACCTGCCAGCTTGTCGGCGTAGAGCTGCTCCTGCCGTTCGCGCGTACGCAGGCCGCTGGTCACGCGGCCGCCGATACTGGCGGCGATGCGGGTCGCCTCCGCCACGTCGATCGTCCGGCCGATCTGGTTGTCGTTGCCGAGGCGGCTGGCGCTACGCTGCGCGCGCTGCGCGTTGCCGATCTCTGCCTGCTCCTGTTGCTTCAACAGGACAAGACGCCGCTTCAGCACGCCATTGATCGTTTCCTCGGCGGTCGCCTTCCGCTTGGCGACGTCAATCAGACCACCATCGCCCTCGTACCGATCCTTTATGGCCGCGATCGGATCGATGGCGAGGTCGGCACGCTCCGCCACGAGGTTCTTGCGGGTCTCGAGCAGGGTCGCATTCGCAGCCTTGATCGATCTGTCGACAGTCGCGAGGCGGCGCTCCAGATCGGTCACCTGCTGCTGCGCCGCCACCCGTCCGACCGCGATGCCGCCCTCCGGATCGGCTGGTGCTGCATTGGCGCGCTCTTCTTCGGCCCGTGCCTTCTCCAGCTCGGCCGCGAGATCCGCGCGGGTCTTCTGCAATCCGGCCAGGTCGTTCTTCGCGCGGATGTTCTGCCGTTCGGCATTGGTCTTCAGCGCGTCGTTCTGCTTCTGAAGCTCGTCGGTCAGCGCCCGCACGTCCTCGATCAGACCGCGCTCGGTCCTCGCGAACAGCTTCTTCGCCGCCTCGGCGGTCGCCGTCTTCTTGGCATTCTCGCCAAGTTTGTCGACCTCGTCGTCCAGCTCGCTGCCGAGCAGGTCGATATCCTTCGTCAGCGCGCCGACCACCAGCATCGCGCCGGTGATCGCCAGCCCCCATGGGCCGATCATGAAACGGGCGAAACTGCCGGCCTTGCCCTCGATCATCGAGAACTGCCCGGCCAGCTGGCCGCCCTGAATGGCGACCACCTGGAAGATGTTCGCACCCATCGACAGCTGCGTAAACGTGTCCTGGACCTGGTACGACGCGCCCTGCATGGCCGCACGAACCGCCCCCGTCGTCGCGACGAGCTGGTTCGACGGCCCGATCGCGCCGGTCACCGCTTCGGCATGTGCGCGAAGCCGCCCCCGCGAGACGTCGGTCGCCATGCCATATTCGCGCTGGGTGATGATCCCGGCCTTCAGCAGCGCGTCGGCCCGGTCCATCTCGGCGTTGAAGCGCTGCTGCGCGAGATACATCGGGTCGATCTCGGCCCGTAGCATATCCGCCGCTGCCGCCAATGCGCGCGTCTCGACCGCCGCCTGCCGTTCGTTGAGGGCAAGCTGCTCGGCCTGCGCGGCCGATTGTGCGATGCGCTGGTGCTTGGTGACGAACAGCTCGGTCGCCTCGCCGCTCTTCAGCAGCTCGATCTCGACGCGCTCCAGCGCGCCGGCCTCGGCCAGCAGCGCGGCGGCTTTCCGCTCGGCTTCCTGCTGCGATGCGCGGGTGGCCTGGATAAACAGGCGTGTCGCCTCGCTGGTGTCGCCGACCCGCGCGGCAGTGCGTTGCGCGGCTTCCCCGATAAGCTCGAACGCGCGCGCCTGATCCTGCGCCGCCGCGGCCCCGGCGCGGATGTCGTCCGCGCCAAGGTTGACCCGGCCGTCGATCGTCGGCCCCTTGATCGCCTGCGCGGCGATCCGCTGAACCTGCGAGAAGCTGGCCTCGAACGACTTCTCCGCGCGCGTGGCGGCATCGTCGGCGAGCGCGGCGAAGCTGCCAAAGCGCTTCCCCATCTCGCCGATCGACTGCTCGACGTTGCGCGCCATGCGATCGGCACGACGCTCGAAGCGATCGATCGGCTGCTCGCCTTCGGCGAGGTGACGGCGGAGCAGCTCGGTCGCGGCATCGACCTGCAGCAGCAGACGTTCGGTGGTCTCCGCCATGCGCGCCTCCTGTCAGCTGCCGTCGTCAGGCGGCGGGGGCGGTTGCATCCGCTCCCAGGCACTGACCGCATCCCAATATTCGACCGGGGTGGCGGTCCAGAACTCGCGCGGCCGCCACCCAAGGGCCGCGACCGCGAAGCCCATCAGCCGACGACGGGGGCTTCGTCCGTCGTCTTCGTCGTCGCCGTCGGCTTCAGATTTCCCGCGCTGTCATATCCGCCCGTCACGGCCAGCGAGAGCATGGCGGCGATGGTCTTCAGGCAGCCGTGGAAGCCCTGATCGCTGTCCAGGATCAGTCGGCCGATCCGCGGCGCGGTCGCACCGGCCGCATCCCGGCTGTCCGCGTCGCGGCCCCAGGCCCTGATCGCCTCGGTCGCGATCTGCGCGGTTTCACCCAGCGTCAGCGTGGCGTTCAGCGCCGATCGCGCGATGTCGACCAGCCCGCGGCCGAGTGCCTTCTCGGTTGCGTCGATCGCCTCGTAGGACGGGCGCAGGCCCATCTCCACACCGGCGAGCGTCAACGACAACTCGCCGCGATCCTCGACCGCCGATCGGGACACGTCGCTCACTTCGTCACCGCCTTGGTCGCAGCGACCTCGGGCACGGCGGGATCGGGCAGCTCGGCGTAGATGCGTCGGATGCCCGGCAGCGCCTCCGGATCACTGGCGATCGCGCGTGCCAGCTCGATCCCGGGCAGCTCGTTCCTGTCAAGGAATGGCCGAAGCGCGGCTGCCGCGCGATCGGCGCCCGCGGACAGGATCGTGTCGATCTCGCGCGCGGAACAGCCGGTCGCGGCGATCAGCTGCTGGTCGAGATTGGACGGGGGCGTGATCTTCACGTCCCGGCCAGCAAGGGTCAGGTTCATGGCCGGAGGCTCCTTACGAGAGGGTGTCGACGGTGGGGGCGGCGGCGAGCGTCAGCGTCACGCCGACGGTGACGCTGGAACCCTGCTCGAACGACTGGTTGTCGAGGCCGGTGTACATCAGCGCTTCGAACACCACGTCGCCGGTCGCGAACGGCTTCTTGCGGATCTGGTAGACCTCGGTCGCGTCGGATTTGTCGAGCGTCTCCATCCGGGTGTAGCCAGTGGGGTCGGGCAGGTCCGGGATCATCTGCTGCGACAGCGTCAACGACCGGAGACCGGGCTGCTGGGTGTCGTAACCCTCGGTATCCTTCGTCGCGTTCGACGAGAAATTCTTGCCGCCGTTGCGGGTCAGATTGCCCTGACCGGCGGGCTGCGAAAACGTGGTGCCATCGGCACCGCGCAGGAACAGGCGGTAATTGTTGCCGAGCTTCTTCGCCATGCGGTTTCTCCCATGCGAAAGGCCACGCTGGCGTAGCGCGGCGGGGGTGGTGGAGGAGGCGGGTCAGCCCTCGAGGGCGACGAAGCTGAAGATGCTGACGCCGGAATAGTCACCGTCGTCGCCGAGCACCGCGTCATCGTTCTCGAAGGCGCCGACGATCGTCCAGCCGGGCTGGTGCAGCGTTTCGCCATCGAGTGCCGCGTCGACCTGGGCGAGCAACGCCAGCAGCGGCGCGCGCTCGCTGGCCTCGACAAGGGTGATGATGTGAACCGTGACGATGCGGTCGCGACTTGGTTCCTTGCCGGGCAGCCGCGCGCTGCTCATGTCGCCGATGATGACCAGCGGATATGGCGCATCCTCGGGCACGTCCTGATAGACACGCGCGACGGTGACCGACGACGACAGCGCTTCGTAGATCGCGGCCTCAACGGCTTCCTTGGCGCTAGTCGCCATCGCGGCCTCCGATCGTTTGCAGTGCGCGAGCATAGATCCCGCGCAGGTTCGCGCTCAGCTCGGCACGGAGATCGCGGTAGCGTCCGGTCACGAAGCGCTTCCCCTCCATTGCGCGAACTCGCATCTGGTAGGGGCTGCCGATCGGCGTTCCCTTGTTCGGGCCACGCCGCCGCAACCGGTCATCGGAAATGTGGAATACTGTCCGCCGGATGCCGCCGTTCCGATTATTCCCAACAAGCGTGCGGGCTTTGATATGGCGGGTGACCCGCACGATCTGCTCCGTACGCCCCAAGTCCTGAATTCGACCGTAGAATAACTTTGCCCGACCGCGCGGCGAACCGATCAGCCCGACCTGCAGCCGCAACGTCGTCGTCAGTATCTTCTGCGTCAGCCCGGCGATCAGCCGCCCACTCTTGCGCGGCGCGCGCGCACGTACCGCCGCGAGGATCCGCCGGCCCGTAACGCTCAGCTCAACGATGATCTCGTGCCGCACGGCCTCGGGCAGGCGGCGAAGCAATTTGCGCACCCGCCCGGAACCGCGCACGACGTGTCGGCGGAAGGTCATGCGGTGCGCTCGCTGAGGCAGGTCATGACCAGGCCATCGCCTGCGGAATTCGGCGCTGCCGCTTTTACCTGCATGACGATCGTGCCCCACCGGACGCGATGAGACGGAGTCACGTCGTCACGAATTCGTATCTCGACACGCCATAGCTGGGCGGAGCGCTCCACGCTTTGCCGGACCGCTTCGTCCCCGCGCAGAGCGATCACCTCCGCCCAGGGTTTGGCATAGGCCTTCCAGCCGCCGGTTGCAGGGTTGGGCTTGCGCCCGCCGCGGCCATTGTCGATGTCGTCGGGAGCGAGCAGTGTCACCTGATGCTTCAGGCGCGTCGACGACAAAGCGGTCATGCGCCGATCCGCGTCCCGCTGATCAGCGGGAAGATGTCGACGGCCCTATCCTCGAATTTGCCGCGCGCGAGCGCCAGCATTGCCCAGCGCAACGATACTGGCATCGGACCAACAACGCCCCCATAGCCGACGACCAGGCGCGCGGTGATCACGCCGCGACCCGCCAGCGTCGGCGGCAGCACTACACCGCGCGCGGGGGCGATCCCACGCTCCAGCCCGGCCCCGACCAGGTCGTAACTTGCCGGCGACAGGGTCGCCCACGCGCCGCTCAGGTCTCGATAGCGGATCTCCGCGATGCTCTGCACCGGCCCGATCGGCAGGAAGTCAAGGTCGCCGAAGGTATCGGCCTGGATCTCGACGGTCTGTTCGACCAGTCGCAGCCCGGTAGCCTGTTCGACGTCGCTGCGCGCAGCGGCGATCAGCATGTCGACATCAAGGTCGAGGCTGTCGCCATCGATCCGGAGAAAGCGCTTCACGTCGGCGCGCGCGATCGGCTCGGCCACCGCGGCGGCGACGGTGACCGCCTCGCTCAGCATGTCAGGCCGCGCCCTGCACCGCTTTCACGGCCTTGGAGCGGGCAGGCTTCGCCGGGGCAGGCTGTACGGTCGCCGGGGCGGCGGGCGCGGCTTCGCTGACGTCGATCGCCAAGTCGCCGTCGACCAGGCGCTGCGCCTCGTCCGCGCCGACGTCGACGCCGACCGTCAGCGTCTGCCCCGGCAGACGGGACAGCCCCGGGCCTTCCTGCCCGACGAGCATCTTGATCTTGTCCATCGGGATCTCCGGGCAAGGGTGACGGGGCGAGCCGATGGCCCGCCCCGACAGGTCAGGCGTGCTGGAGGTGCTTGACGGCGTTGGCGTCGAGCAGATTGCCGTCGTAGCGGATGAGGCCGGCCATCCCGACCTTCGGCCAGAAGCGCTCGCGCACCGTCCCGATCAGCGGCGAACCGACCTTGCGGACGGTATAGGCGCTGTGATCGCCGAATAGCACCGAGCGCTTGCCCGCGCCGATCTCGGGCACGTCGTCGTTGACGCTATAGGCCTTGCCCAGGATGACGTCGGGCGCGTTGGCCTTGATGTCACCCATCTGCCAGAGGAAGTTGCCGTTGCCGTCCTTCAGCTTGCGGATCACCGCGAGCGTGGTGTCGGCGAACTGCCACCGGCAATAAGGCGACCGGCGGTACGCCTGGTTGACCGAGTGCTGGAGATCGATCAGCTCCTCCGCCGCGATAGCGGCCGCCGATGCGGCGAGCTTGCCCCGGGCGGACGCGACGACGATGCCCTTGGGCTCGTTGACACCTGTGCCGATCGTCAGCTTGCCGTTCGCGCCGCGGCCCATGCGTTCGCCGAGCTTGCGCGCCAGGAACTGCTCAACGTTGAACGCCGAGTCCTGGAGCAACTCGAAGCTGATCTTCACCCACGGCGTGGCGAACACATAGGCGCTCAGCGTCGCGTTCCCGAAGACCAGGTCGCCCGAGCCGTCGTCGACGACGTCCGCGCCCTCGGCGAGCGGTGCCGAGGTCTTGGTCGTGTCGTCGTTGGTCGGGATGTCGTAGGGGTTGCCGGAGCTGGTCACCATCTCGTCGGTGATGCCGGGGTCGTACATCGGTCCCCACACACGCATCACCTCGATGATGCGGTTGGCCAGCGTGCGCGGCACGGTGAAACCGCCGGCCGCCGGCGTACCGGCGGTCTGGGTGCGGTTCTCGACATAACCGCGCCGCAGCGCGGCACGCTGCTCGCGTTCCAGGCCCGACACGTCGCCACCTTCGGCCAGCATCGCGTAGAAGGCGTCGCGATACTCGAGTTGGGAACGCTCGCCCGTCTCGTCGCCACCGCCGCGGCCTTCGTCGCCGTCGTGGCTGCGGACCTCGCGATCGCCGCCATTCGGGCGCTGGCGCTCGCGGCGCTCGACCTCGACGCGCTCGGCCTCGGCGGTGCGGCGCTCGCGTTCGATGTTGCGGTCGAGCGTGTCCAGCTCGGCCATGATCGTGTCGTGACGCTGCTCCAGCTCGGCGGTACGCGCCGCGTCGGTGTTGCCGTCGATCTCATTCAGCGCGTCGCGGGCCTGCGTGACCAGGCGGCCGCGCTGCTCGTGCAGCTCGGTCAGGGATGCCATGTGCTTCTCCAGTGGGGATGACGTCGGGGGGAAGCGCCGACGCGCGCCTCGGGCCGGGCCCGGTGACTAGATGCCGCGTTCGGCCTGCGCCTGGCGCGCGCGACGCGCCGCCATCCGCGCGGCGGCGCCGGCGCGATCATGGTCGCGGCGTTCGTCGCGGATCTTCTCGAGGCTCCGCAGCGCCACCTCGGTGTCGCGGTACTGCGGATAGGCGGTATAGGTGATCTCGTAGAGCGCGGCCTCGAGGATGGTGCGCTCGGTCAGGTCCTTCGTCTCGTCCCATTCCGAGCGGATCGACACGAAGCCGAAGGACATGCCCGCGATGTCACCGCGCTCAAGCTGGACGATCAGGTCGCGACCATCCGACGTGTCGGGCAGCGGGTTTTCAAACGCCAGGCCGCGCGCATCTTCGCGCAGGATCAGCGTGCCGGCACCCTTGCGGCCGACGACCCGGCCGCTGTCATGGCTGTGCAGCGCCAGCACATCACGCTCCTGGAGCGACTTGGCAAACGCGCCCGGCGCGATCTTCTCGCGCCACATGCCGCCGATATCGGTCCAGGTGTCGAACAGCGCGGCATAGCCGGTCGCGGTGCGGCCGGCGCCCTCTGCCGAACGCAGCTCCAGAGGGGTGACGATCGCGCGCAGCTCGCGCCCATCAATCATCGGTGCGGGCATCGCTGTCGTCCTTCTTCTGGTCGTCGCCGGCGGGATCGTCGTCCAGCGCCGGCCCGCCGTTGTGGCCGATCGGCGCGGCCGTGGTGCCGAGCGGCACCGTCGCGCCCTGAATGTACGGCTTCGCCCCGACGCCGCCCGGATAGGCAGCGCGGTTGTCCAGCTCGCGCGCCTCGTCGGGCGTGATCTGGCTGGTCTGGATCGCGCGGGCGATCGCCTCGATCCGGCTCCGGAAGTCGGCGCGCTGCAAGCCGTCCAGATTGTGCTTGACCTCGCGCGCGCGCCGGCGCTGGCCGAACAGCTTCAGGTTCAGCTCCTGCTCGAAGATCACCGCCCAATGCAGGATGACATGCTTCACGAGCTGCAAATCCTGCTGCTCGGTATTGCTGAACGTACCCTTCGACAGGTCTTGCAGGAAAGCCGGCGGCAGGCCGTACAGGCGCGCGATCTCCTGGATCTGGAACAGCCGCGCCTCGGTCATCTGACCCTTGTCGGGATCGATGCCGACCGGCTTCAGCGCGTGCCCGGGGGGCAGGCCGAAGAACGCGCGCCCGGCCTTGCGCGCCAGCTCGATGGCACGCTGGATCTGCTCGGTCGCGCGGCGCATCGCGTCCGGCCCGTTCGGCAGCGGCCCCTCCAGCGCCATCGGCGGAATACCGCCGCCCGCGAAGAAACCCGCCGCGAATTCGTTCATCGCGATCGCCAGCGCGATCGCCTTGCGGCCCTTGTGGATCGGCCCGAAGGCGCCCAGCTGGTCGGGACGGATGCCGAAGGAGACGTCGATGACGTCGGCCGCCGGATATTCGTTCGCGCCGCAACGGTAATAACGCCGCCCGTTACGGCGGACCACCGTCGTCTCGTTCGGGTCCATCGGCCAGATCGCGACCGGACGGACGCCGGCGCGCTCGATCCAGCTCACACCGCGACCGCCGGTGAACACGCCGTGCCACATGTACCTGCGCCAATTGGCGGCGGTCCACTCCGGGTTCGGCGCTTCGTTGAGCAGGAGCGTGATGTCGCCCTTGTCGCGCGTCGACTTGCCGTCGACCTCGCGATAGCTGTGCAGCGGCAGCGTCGCCATCGTCCGTTCGAGGAAACTGACCGCGTCGAACACCGCCGGCACCTCCAGCGCCGATTCGACGGTGACGTGCGGCAGCTGCACCGCGCCATTGGCGATGCCGAGGACGGCGGACCAATCCTCCCAGCTCGATACCGAGGTGACGCTGTCCGGACGCTCCATCGATCGCTGCTCGCGACCGCCGCCGAAGGGCCACAACCTCATGCCTGACCCACCATGTCGTAATCCGGGTCATCGAACGGGGAGGTGGGCATGGGTTCGTCCTCCCGTTTCAGTGCGGCGGCGATCGCCGCGATCAGCGCGACCGGATTGTCGATCTTCGCCTCCATCCGCGGCTTGCGCGGATAGACGTTGTCCTTGGCGTCCTGCTGCGCGACGACGTTGGCGACCTGCCACTCCATGACCGGGCATCCGGCGTGCCGGATCAGCTCGGCCTTCATCAGCGCGTCGAGCTCTTTCATCGGGTCGGAGAAATTCACGACCGTCGGACGCACCTCGACGACGGGCACGCCCTCCTTGACCAGGCGATTGATGAGCATCGTCGCCTGGGCGGGATCGTAGGCGACGGTCTCGACCTCGAAGATCCCGCGCAGATCGGCGATCGCGATCTCGATCTCTTCGAAGTCGGTGATATTGCCTTCGTTGACGTCGAGCAGGCCCTGCGCGTCCCAGCCCTGGTACGCGTTCACGTCCTCGACCGCCTTCGTCGGCAGGAAGTACCGGCCCAGCCGGATATAGGGATCGGCCTTCGTCGGCCGGTCGCCGAGCGGCAGGATCAGGATCTCCAGCGCGGCGATATCGACCTTCGATGCCAGATCGAGGCTCAGCACCGCGCGCCGGCCGCGCAGCCATTCCAGCGCCACCGCCTCGGCAAACAGGACCGGGATGCGCGGGTCGGTGCAGCGCCGCCACGCCTCGATGTCGAAATAGGCTGCTTTCGCCGCGACCCACAGATTGAGGTGCTTGGTCTTGAAGATCGCCCGCTTGCGTGGCGTCGCGATGGCGTCGCGTTGCCGGGCGAGCAGATATTCCAGACCGACCGATACCCCAATGTTCGGGTTGGCCTTGCGGAGCGCCGCCTCCGTCCGCCAGTCGTCCTCCTCGTCGATCGTATATTCGGCGAAGAACGTATCGTCGTCGAGCGGCGGGCCGCCGTTGTGCCCGATCCCGGCTAGGCGCTCGCGCTGCTCCAGGATCATCGCGTAGCACGGACCCGCCAGATTTTCCCCGGCGGTGGTGATCAGCAACTGCAATGGCTGATCCCGGGCACCCATGCCGGTGATCATCGTGTCCACCTGCGCGTCGTCGACGTGCTCGTGATACTCGTCGTGGATCGAGCAGCTCGGCGATTGCCCGTCGCCGGGATCGCCGATGATCGTCTCCATCCGGCTGCCGTCGTCCGGGCGGTGAAGCTGCTTGGCGAGCAGCTCGATCCCGAATTTCGCCTTCAGCGCCGGCAGCTTCTGAACCATCAGGCGCGCGGGCCGGAAAACCTCCCACGCCTGCTTTTCGTTGGTCGCGCCCGAATAGACTTCCGCGCCATACTCGCCGTCGGCGCACAGCATGAACAACGCCAGGCCGGACGCGATCGCCGACTTTCCGTTCTTGCGCGGCACGACCAGCAGCCAGCGCCGAAACCGCCGCGTGCCCTCCTGCGTGCCGGCCTTGTGCAGCCAGCCGAAGACGACGCACAAATTCCAGATCTGCCACGGCTCGAGCGTCAGCCGCTTCTTCTGCTTCGCCCACGGCCCCTTGGTATGCGGCAGCCGCTCAATGAATTTGCACGGCCGCGCCGCCTTCGCCTCGTCGAAGCGATAGGGGAAGTCGTCACCGGCACTCCGCACCAGTTCGGTGATGAAGCGCTCGCATTGCAGCCGGATCTGCTTGCCGGCCGGAATCTTGCCCGAGACGACGTCGCCGGCATATTGCCGCGCGATCGCCACGTAATCACGATCGGGTAGCCCCGGGGCGGTGGCCACCGATCAGAAGTCGTCGAAGTCGCCCGGCGCGTCCTTCTTGCCGCTGGCGAGTTTCATGGCGGCGGACGGGCTGAGCATGAGCTCGCCCAGGAGCGATTGCGCCTGGCGCATGGCATCGGACAGCATCGCCACTTCCGGCCGCGCGCGGATCATCTCGGTCACCACCTGTTGGCCGTCGACTTTCCGCACGGTCGTGCTGGTGCAGGTGTCGCCGGTCATCTCCAGCACCGCCTGGAAGCGCTGGATCTGCTCGAGCCGCATTGCCAGCAGCGCGACGATCTGCACGAACTGGGCCTCGGCCCGACCCTGCACCGCGAGCAGGTCCGCGATCTGATTGAACATCAAGCGCCCAAGGTCGGACAGGTGGATGGGCGGCACCATCGCCTCACCCGCGCCGATCGCCGGCGGCACGCGCGCGCGCTCGGCAGCGGTCATCTTCAGCGCCGGGTCGTTACGCTTCCTCCCCGCCCCGGGGCGGGCACCACCGCTCGCCATAGGGTGCCTCCGACGGGATCATTTTGGTTTTGAATTCGCCCGCACGAAAATCCAGTTGGGCTGCGGTGTCCGGCCAGAGCGGCTGCGAGGGATCGACCCACCCCCTCCCGGTCGGGGCCGCCCGGGGCGGCGGGGTCAGATGTCGGGGTCGGCCGCGCGGCGCTGGGCGTCCTCGGCCCGCGTCTTGGCGCGGTGGCACGGTATGCAGAGGCCCTGCTTGTTGGCGCGATCGTCGCGGCCGCCCCGACTGAGAGGCTTGATGTGATCGACCTCCTCGGTCGGGCTCTCGTCACCGCGTGCCAGGCAGAGGCGGCATAGCGGCTCCTCGGCGAGCACCTGCGCCCGGTCACGTTGACCGGCACGACCACGCTTACGGCGGTCGGGCTGGCCGATCGGCGGCGCCCATTTCCTGCGCTTGGCAGGCACGCCGCCTAGCACGGGCGGCTGCCACGGCATCAGGCGACGGCGATGTCGAGCGGGATGCCCTGCCATGCCGCGTCGGGCGCGGCGCGATTGTAGAAGCGGACGTAGCTCCGCGACCCGATGACGCGGATGCTGTTGCGGATGGCTTCCATCGCCCGCTGCCAGCGCTCGTCGGGGCTCTCCACCCGCAGCAGCATGAACAGCGCCGCGCGGTTGATCTGGCCTTCCTTGTCGACCGAGAACACCTGGTTGACCAGGGCGCGCAACTCGGCGCCGCTGCCCGCCGCCCATTCCGACAAACAACCGTCGATCAGCGTCTTGGCCGTCTGAAGCTCGGGGCCAAGCTCGAGGAGGTCCGCGGCCTGCACCTGCACCTTCAGGCAGCCGTCGAAGCTGGTCAGCGTGACGTTGCCTTTCGGGCCGCCGATCGTCGTGCCATATTCCTGGGCGAGCAGCGCCTGGAAGCCACCAACGGCGGCGAATGCCTCCACCTTGAACGCGGCGATCGCGGCCGACACCTCGGTCGCCCGGGCGATGATGTCGCGCACCGTTTCGTCCATCAGCAGGTCGACGGCCTTGATCGCCTCCAGCGGCACCAGCGCGCCCTTGGCGTCGCGCAGGTAGGGTTTGCCGCCGACATCGATGGCGCCGGGGCGGACAGCCTCCGTCACGCCAGCATCCCCGCCGCGGTTGCGGCGACCGCCGTCTGGGCCACGGCAGCGAGTGCCTTCTGGGCTTGCTGACCCTGCTCCACCGCATCGTACAGTCGCTCGAGCTGTTCGCGATCGATGGCGACCCGGGCGCTCTGGCAGGCTTCCAGCGCCAGGCGCGCCCGCGGGATGTTGATCATCATCGGCTCACCATGCGGCTGAACGCCCGTCCGCGCTGACGTGGAGGGGCGGGTTGACGGGCCGTGCGCCGGCACCGCGAAAGGGGGCGAGGATGTCGCGCGCGACCGCATGCGCGCGCTCTTCAAGCTCGTGGAAATGACGCGCATCGCGCGCGCCACGCCGAAAGTCGCGCGCCAGGACCTCGGCGTCGCGAACCGCAAGATCCAGATGGTCGGCGGGGGTGCGCCGCTGCGCTCCCGAGGAAGCCGCAGCGGCGCGAGCGTGCGGACCGGCGTGTGTGCTACGGCGCGCATTGCTCATCGGCGCGATCTCCTGATACGCGGGAGGCGTGCCCGGCTCTGATGGCCGCCGGGGGCGCGTCGGGCGCAATTGTCGCGGGGTCGGATTTGGCCGTTACGTGACGATTTGAGGCGCTGCACCTTGGTGCAGTGTACCAATGTGCAGGGGGGTCACGACGCCACCACCTCGCCGCGGCCATAGCGCGCCCACCACGTCGTCAGCGCCTCGCACAGCAGCGTGCGCGTGCGCGGCACGCTGAGTGCGAACAGGCGCGCGGCGTTCGTCAGCGCCACGTCCTCCGCGACGATCGCCAGCATCGCGGCGGGTTGCGTGATCGATCGCAGCCACCATTCCAGCGCGTAACGCCCGTAAGCGATCTCGATCGTTGTCAGCTCCACGCCGTCGCCGCCCACGCCACCGCCGCCCGTCCGCGTCTCCCAACTCGCCGTCTTCAGCGGTGTGTCCGCCATCACCGCGCGATAGGTCGCCGCGATCTTGTCGGCCGCGGCGAGCTGATCGGCGTCGATCGCGCCCGACATATACAGCCGCGCGATGGCGCCGGCGCGGCGTTCGCGCGCGTCGAGGTGGGCGATCGTCTCCGGCGTTCCGTTCCTGCCCCCGAACTGCTCGACCAGGACGACGCGCTGCTCGATCCCGTCCGCCAGCTCGGCGCCGCGCGCGCGCATCGCCGCCTTCGCCGCCTTCCACTCGATCTTCGACATGCCCTCCGGCTTTTTGCCGATCACCGGCGCCGGGCGCGGCCGACCGAGGACGAGATGGTCGACGCGCTGCTTTTCGCGCTCGGTCGTGGCGAGTTTCATGGACGCTCCGGCTCAGTCTGGGCCGGGAAGATGCTCGAACGGAGGGATGACCGGCAGCTGCTCAATCGTGCAGGGGGCGGGAGCGATCAGCGGGCCAAGTGGCCGCGCATGAAACCACCCGCGCTCGCCCAGCTCGTTCTCAATCATCTCGCGGCAGCGATCGAGATCGCGGATGCGGCTGGCGCGCTGCGCGCCGGCCTCGCGATCGAGGACGCGGTCGAAGTAGACCAGCTTGTCGACGTGCTGCTTCACACGGGTTTTGCTGATCGGGGGCACCATCAAGCGCCCGATCTCCTCATAGCAGGGACTCACGCCCGATCGCGCGATCCGCTCGACGATGATGGCCAGCACCTGCACCCGGCGAGGAGCGGCCGGGCGGTTCCCCTGCATGACGGAGTTATAACGAACTTCTGATGTCGGGGATAGCGCCGTAAGACGGCGCTCGCAGAATGGCACGCATTCGATGGAAGGGCCGTTTCCTAGTACGAATTCCCGATCCACATAGCGCTTGGCTTCAAGCGATATGCCTCTTCATTTTGCTCATGGGGAGTGCCATCGGGCGAAATCTCCCAATTAGCGGGCAACTGGCTCTGCAACCAAACGTGCCACCCGCGCTGCGAGACATAAGTCTCCACCTCGGCCGGCAGATCGGCCAAATCTTCGCTTAATGCGTCAATTTCCTCATTTCCCCCGGAGTCGTTCGCCACGTAACCAAAATCAACTCTCTCCAGCGTCCGGTCTTCCTTAAAGAGGTAGCCCCGTGATCGCCGCCTGTATCTCTGTCGATAAGAATTACCGTAGACATCACCGTAGCTTAGCTCGCCCCACCAGTACAATTTCATCCAGCCCTCTCGATGTGCGTGCAAGTCATCAGCATCAATAGATACGGCACACCACCGAAGCTCACTTTTAGGCTGGATCGTGGACTCTGGGCGAGTGAACGTTTGCCAAAGTGATGGCAGCCGAGGATATGGAAACCATGGAGGGAAGGAAGGAGCGTGCCAGCTTAATCCATGAATGAACATGTCGACGCCGGTAGCAGGAGTTGCTCCGTAATTTTTCCAGATTACGAAAACGTCGTATGAATATACCTCTCCTGCCTCATTTACATTCCTAACCGTCTCAATACGGTCAATTCCAACATAAGCACGCATCTGCCTACGAGCAGTGTCGTTATTCAACCTGTTCGCCTCTGCCGCTATGTCAAGCGCGCGTCTCGAATGGCCTAACGAGCGTAAAAGAGCGAACAGCCCCAAGGCGCTTACGGGAAGTTGTGCTGCTGCAATGACAGCCGCCCAAAAGCTCCACGATGAGGCGGCGACCTGAGCGGTGACCTCTTCGCTGCGCAGCCTCGCTTCCCGCTGCTTTTCAAGCTGGTCTGCTTCGCAGGAGCGACGGGACGAAGATGCGACCTGTAGGCAACCCTTACGCCCCTCCGCTTCAGAAAAGCGTCTGAGACGTTCGTAGGCATCACGTTCGGTGGCCCTGCCGACGTCAAAGGCCAGATGGACGAAGCAGTACAAAACGAACAGCGCAGTCACAGCACATACTGCAACATGCAAATAACGACGATGGGTGCTCGATTTCGCAGGTTGCGGCGTCATTCAGCCACGTTTGCAAGAAAATTATCGATTGTCCACGAGCAGTTGCTCAGTGCCACGCGTACACCTTTCGGCTGACGGCGAGAGCGCAGCCCTCGGCAGGTTTTGATTCAAGTGGCCGAGTGAGGCGGAGACACCCTCCGCCTCACTCGCAGCAAGGGCGCGGAAATGCTGGCGATTGGGGGCATTGTTCAGGGCAATTACCCCGCCGATACCCCGATCATCCGGTCCTCACGCCGCTACCAGCGACCGCTCCACTACGATCTCGTCGGCGTGCTCGCGCATCTCGCGCACGTCCCAGGCGAGCTGCATGCGCAGCATCGTCTCCGCGTCGATGCCGAACACCTTCTCGAACCGCAGCGCCATCTCCGGCGACAGATCCGCGCGCCCGTTCAGCAGCGTGCTGAGCGCCTGGCGCGACACGCGCAGCAGCGCGGCGGTTTCCGTGACGTTCAGCTTGTGCGCCGCCACGATCTCGCTGGCCAGCCATTGGCCCGGATGGACGTGGAGGCTCGGGTGAAGGGTGATAGCCATCAGTGATAATCCTCCAGATCAAGGTCGACGATCGCCCCCTCGGCATCGATCGAGAAGGTCATCCGCCAGTTGCGCGTGACCGTCAGCGCCCACGTTCCGGCCCGATCACCCGTCAACTGGTGCGCGCCGAAATTCGGCGGTGCCAGCAACGCGTCGGTCGACGTCGCCGCGTCGAGGAACACCAGCATCATGCGAAGACGGGTCACCACCTCGGACGGCAGCCCCTTGGCATTGCCGGTTTCGGCGAAGCGGCGAAGGGCTTTGTGACGGATGCTCTCAATCAGCATGCCCCCTGTTTATAACATGCCAGGCGGAGCGTCAAGTGTCGCGCGACACATTGCATCCGTTGTCACCGAATCAGCGGTTAGGGCGATTCGCGCCCAAGCGCAGATTTTTGAGCAAGCTCCCGTCCAATCAAAGCAAGTGCGGCGAGGGACTCTGCGCTTGCGGATGGCCAAAGCATCGACAGCACGCGATCAACATCCTGTTCCTCGGCAACCGCGCTCCGGCGACCAGTGACTATGTATGCGACGTCCAACCCGCTTCCCTCAAGCGCTGACAAGTAACGGATATCTGGAGCGTTTTTTTCCTGCTCATACGCCCGCTGAGTGTTCCGGCTGGTGAACGCGTCCTGAGTGCACGAAGCGCGCTCACGCTCCTCGCGCAACCGAGCGCCCCATCCAGCCACAACAAACAGAATTTTGCGCACTCCCGTTGACGATGGTCACTTTTTTGTGCACGGTGGCACTGCTTTACACATCTTGGCACATTCCCGATGTCCACCCGAGTCACAACAACCGATGACAGTCTCCGGCAACGGGCCATCGCGCGTCGCGGTGAGCTCGTCGCAGAAGGCGTGAATATCTCGGAATGGGCGCGTGTTCATGGGTTTACCGTCAGCTTGGTACACAACGTTCTGAGCGGCGGTCGCAGCTGTCGGTTCGGCAAGTCGCACAAGATCGCCGTCGCGCTCGGCATCAAGGCCGAAGGCGCAACCGTGGACCTGGAGCCGCGCCGATGACCCCGCGTCCGGGCGACATTTCTCTCCCTGGCGGGCGACAGCCCGCTTCGGGCGCCGGACCGGGAGCGTGCACGAGCCGCTCCCCTGAAGGCCACTCCCTCCGCGCCCCGGCCCCCCGAGACGTGCGGGCCGGACGGGGACAGGCGAAGACCATGCGAGGCGTTGTAGCCGTGTCCGTATGCCTGTCCCCCGAAGGCCCGTCATCCATCACCCCCATCGCCCGCTGGCAGGCCGGTCGATCGCCGCGCATCCCGAGCGGTGAAGCAGCCTGCCACCCTGTGACCCTCGGTGCCGGACGCCTGTCCGGTCCGGCACCGACCCGGGCGACAGTCGCATGACCGCGCGTCGCGCATCTGCGGGATTGACCCCCCGTGTTTCCCGCGAAGACGCGCACCGCGCGATCGGCGCGTCGCTGCGCCGTCACTTGCGGCGCAAGGGCTGGACAGTGAAGCGGCTGGCGAACGCCAGCGGCGTCCCCGACAAGGCGATCGAGTGCGCGAAGTACGACGTTGCCTCGGAACACTGGCGTCCGATCCACAAGGCCGAATGGCTGCTGTCGATCGCCGCGGTCCTCGGCGCCGACTTCACCAGCCCGGTGCTGGCGGTTGCGCAACAGGGCGCATTCGACATCACGCCGGACATTGCACCGCGCCCCGGGGAGATCGTCGCGACCATGGCCGGCCATACGGCTGAGATGGCGGCGATCCTGGTCGACGGTATCGTCGACGACGAGGAGCGGCCTCGCGTCATCGCGATCGCCACCAGCAAGGCAACCCACGTCGCTGCGATCCTGCGCCTGGCGCAGCCGCCATGACGCCTCGCGCGCCGCCCGACAGCGGCTAGGCTCCCCGCCTCTATCACACCGACTGCTCCCGCCGGCCCCGATCGCACCACGTGCTTTCGAGGACGGTTTTCTGCTGCCCGAAAGCCTGCCCGTGACGCTCGATGAGATTCGCACCGCCATCCTTGCCATTCACGGTGCGCTGACCCCCTTCAATGTCGCCGGCGACTTCGCCGAACCGCTGGTCCACCTGATGACCGCTGCCCATGTGCTGGGCGAGCCTGAAACGTCGACGACGCCCTACGATCTGCAGGGCGCACGGATGGTGCCGGAGATCCTGCAGCATTTGGTCCTGCAGGAAATGTGGCTCCGCGATCGGATCATCACGGTCCCCGCGACGTCGGTGAAGGCGATGGTGGCGCTGCCGCTGCTCAGTCAGGCTATCAACACCGGCATCAACGGCTATGCCCGCCGATCTCGTGGTGGCCGCGCATGATCCCGCGCCAGCGCCCGCACCTCGTGCTCCCGCTGATCGTCGCGGCCCTCCTTGCCGGTTCCGCCGCGCTCGCGCTGTTCCTCGGCCACCCGCGCATCGCGCTGACCGTCGTCATCCTCGCCCTCGTCATCACGCTCGCGATCCTGAGCGAGCTGATCTCCGGAGACCGCTGATGCATCGTGCACCGCCCCGCCACCGCCGCCACGCGGTGACGACGATCGCGCTTCCTCGCCCGACGATCAGCGCGCAGCGCCTCCGCCGCGCGCGTCGCTTCCACCATCTCCACCGCATCTCGATGTGGAGCGTCGCCGGGTTCTTCCTCCCACTCCCGTTCATCCAGATCGGACATTGGCTCTTCGGCTGGGACAGCGTGAACGTGATTGTCGGCGGTCTCGGCTGATGAGCGGCGAGCGCTGGAAGCCGGTGGTCGGCTACGAAGGTCTGTACGAGGTGTCCGACCAGGGCCGCGTTAAACGGCTGCGTCGGGAACAACGCGTCGAGACGACGGCCTTCGACCGGCCTTACCAGCGCCAGCTCCAGAACCTCATTCTGAAGGCCCAGCCGAACAAGAACTCGCCGATCGTCACGCTCTACCGCGACGGCACGCGAAAGCAGATCAGCGTTCCGCGCCTGGTCCGGGAGGCGTTCGGCTGATGGCAGGCTGCGTCGTTCCCGGATGCGATCAGCAGCGCGGCGCAAACTCGCGCATGTGCCCGCGGCACTGGTCGTCGCTCAGCGCAAAAGTGCGCGCCTGTCTGGCGTTGGAGGTCGGGCAATCGCCGATCCGCGATCAGATGTGGGCGGATGCGGCCAGCATGATCGCCAATGGTGAGGCGGTTGCTGTCGATCTCGAGGTCAATCCCCCGAAGGTCGCGCGACGAGCCTTGACCGCGATCCGCGCCGACAACGGGCGGCGGGTTCCCTGTCCGCATTGCCAATTGATGTGCCTGCCCGAAACGCTGGCGCGCCACGTCAGCTTCTGCCGCGACGACGGGGAAGCGGTGCGCCGGTCCACCTCGCGCGTGCCATCGAATCAACCCCCGGCCGGTTCGGGGAGCCGACCGGATGCGACTCCCGTCCCCGTACCCAGCAAGCCGGCGGGTGCAACCGCCGGGGCGCTTTCACGCCTGCCGGAGACCCACCGTGAGTAGCACGATCCTGACGATCGACCAGATCTGCCTGTCGCCCTTCAACGTCCGCAAGCGCATCCCCTCGGCGGAGGATACCGCGACGCTGGAGGCATCGATCCTGGTCGAGGGGCTGCGCGTCCCGATCGACCTCCACCGGATGCGCGGGTCGAAGACGAAATTCGGCGCGTTCGCCGGCCGTCGCCGCTACTTTGCGATCAAGCGGCTGGTCGAACGCGGCGCGCTGCCGGCGAACTGGCCGATCGCACACAAGATCCACGACGTGAGCGAGGCCGAGCTGATCGAGATGTCGATCACCGAGAACCTGCTACGCACCGACATGGAGGCTCACGAGCTGTATGCCGGCGTAGCGATGGCGGCCGCGAGGGGGCACACCGCCGCGCAGATTGCTGCCGCGCTGGGGCAGAACGACGTCCGTCTGGTCGAACGATGGCTGCGCCTCGGCCAGCTCGCCCCGCCGGTGTTCGCCGCCTTCGTCGACGGGCTGATCAGCAAGGAGCAGGCGGTCGCCTACGGCGCGACCGCCAATCGCGAGTTGCAGGAACAGATCTTCGCGCGCCTCAGCCGCCACGCCTCGCCCCGCACGATCCGCGAGGCAATGAAGATCGGCGACGCGCTCGAGCGCCGCCAGCTCGCGTTCGTCGGCGAGCTGACTTACCGCGCCGCCGGCGGGCGCTACGAACTCGACCTGTTCGCCGACATGACCGAGGATCGCGGCCGCATTGAAGACGCCGGCCTGCTGCTCAAGCTGGTCGAGGAGAAAATGGCGACGGTGCGCGAACAGATCCGCGCAACCACCGGAGATCCGACGCTACGCTTCGTGCCCGCGCCGCCGCAAACCGACGGGCGCACCGATCATCAACTTGCGATCACGCCGAGGCGGGACGGTGATCGCCTGAAGCTCCCCGCCGGCGACGTCGTCGCGCACGTCGAGATCGACGCGACCGGCGAAGCGCTGGTCAGCTATTGGTGGGCCAGCCGCTCGGCCAAGCATGGTGGTCGCAAGGATGAGCAGCCCGGTGCCAGCTTCGCCCCGGTCACCGCGCCCGTCGATGCGACACCCGCCCGGCCGGGCGCCGCGATCCCGCGCGAGGAGCGGCTGAGCGCCGACGCGATGTTCGCGCTCGGCGCGGTGCGCAAGGCGATCCTCCGCGCGGCGCTGGTCGACGATGCCGACGGGGGCGGCGAAACGGGTCTGGACTATCTCGTCTTCGTCCAGGCGCGCGCGCTGCTCGACGATCGCCGCCCGGCCGGGCTGGGAATGCGGACGATCCAGAGTGACGGCATGGAGAGGGTCTCGACCGAGGGTTTCGCGCTCGCGCAACGTCACGTCGCAAACGCGCCGGCGTCGCGCATCACCGGCGATGCGCTGCGCCGCCTGCGCGGCGAGCGCTTCTTCACCGAGCCGGATCTGGCGCAGGCGTTCGGCGCATTCATCGCCGCCGACCTTGTCACGAAGCGCCTGGCCGCCGCGCTGGTCGCAGGGATGGCGCTGGAGCGCAGCCTCGCCGCCGATGGCTATGCCATCGCGCTTCACGACGAGGTGGCGCGCGCGATCGGCGTCGATCGCGACGACGAGGTCCGCCGCGCCTATTGGACGCCGACCGGCGACCTGCTCGACCTGTTCCCGAAATCGCCGCGCCGCGCGCTGGCGGAGGGTCTGGTCGATCGCGCGACATACGCGAGCTGGGGGAAGCTCGCCTCCGGGCCGCTGACCACCGCCGTCCTGACCGCCGTCACCCGCGCCGGCGGCAAGGGCGAGACGTGGGTGCCACCCCTGCTCCGCTTCTCCGGTCCGGTCGTTTCACCCGCCAGCACGAGGGAGGCAGTCGAATGAGCGGCGTGCAGAAAGACCTCAGCATGAAGTTGCAACGTGATCTTGCGGAGGTGTTGCAACGGAACCTCCAGCTATTTCAGATCGCGTTAGATCCGGCTGACATGGGGGCGATGCTGCTGGAGGCCAGCTTGATGATCGTCGCCAGCTCGGCGGCCACCATGGCGAACCTGGTGGCGCAGCGATCGACCGAGGCGGACGCCATCCGGATCTTCAACCACATGTACGACGGCACGTTGTCCCAACTCAGCGACGCGAAAGCAGTAGCGCTCGCCCGGACGCTCGCCGAACTACGCGCGAGGGAGCGAGGCGGATGAATGTTCCTTCCATCGCCGCGCTGTCCCGGCGTTTCACCAAGGCGGTTGAGGCGGGCAAGGGCATGCGTCTGGAGGCCGCTGACGTCGATCTGCTGGTGACGCATGGGGTGATGCCCGTCATCCACAATGCCAGTGCCAAATATCTAGTGGAGCAGTCGAAGTGTCGGGACATGCGACGCCGATCTATCGGCGTGGGAAATACTGGCTTGATTGGGATCGAAAGCGCGACGGAACGCTGCGATCCCCCTGCCTCACCATCTTCTGGTACGACCCCGACTCGCGACGCATCCGCAGCGCGTCAACGCGCTCGGCAATAGAGGCCGAGGCCATCAAAGCGCTCGACCGTCGCTATCTCGCCGATGCCGGCGAGGCTGCTGCATTCTGCGAGACGTGCGGCCAGCCGATCGCGCAGGCCAGCGCGTACCTGTTGACCGACGCGATCGCAGACTATCGCCTTGAATGGGGCGATAAGCGCGCCTCGGCCGACACGATCAAGACGCGCTTGCTACACGTCGTCGACTTCCTCGACGCGCAGGAGGCGGCTGGAGGTGCGTTCGGAATCACGACGAATTGCGCGACAGCATCGTCGTCAGCCTTCGTCACGGCCTTCCGCGCCTGGTCCCGGCTGGAGCCGGTGCGCTGGCGCAACGGCAAGAACGTCGTGACGATCGAGAGGCCGCGCTCGCCCGCATCGACCGAGGCGTCCGTCGCCCAGTTGATAGCCGCGCTCAACCACGCGGCGAATGCGGAGCCACCCCGCTCGGACAAGCGTCCGGCATATCGCCCCCTCCCGGCGGGGCAGGTCCAACGCACTCGCCGAACCCGCGTCGGCGTCGAGGAACTGGCGAAGATGCTTCGCTATGCGGCCGAACCCGGAAAGCGCCGTGGGTCGCTGCACCGCTTCCTCATCGGGTCGATCAGTACGATCGCGCGGCCGGGGGCGGTCTGCGACATCTCGGTCGCGCCCGATCGCCAGCAATGGGCGCCGGGTTCGGAAACGATCGATCTGAACCCTCACGGGCGGACGCAGAACAAGAAGCGGCGCCCGGTCCTCCCCGTGCTGCCGATCCTCGCCGAGTGGCTTCAGGCTGAACTGGACGAGTACCTGATGCTGCCGCCGGAGAGGCGCGCGGGACGCGGATACCTCGTCAACTATTACGGGCGCGCGGTGAAGGACGTCGATTCGGCGTGGGCGGCGATGCTGACCGAGCTGAAGATGCCGACCGGCCGCGAATGGCGACCGTATCTCCTGCGACACAGCCTCGCGACGCTGGCCCGCAATCGCGGCGCGACGCGCTGGGATCTGGAAGGCTTCATGGGGCACCGCGCCCCAAGCCAGACCGAAACCTACGCGATCGGCGAATTTCCTACGGTGGTGGCGGCTTTGACCGGCATCATCGCCGAGCTTCATCGACTGGCTCCGGGCACCCTGCACCGGACTGACACCGGAGCCAGTCGATCGCTCCCGCATGTGAGGGAGGTCCAAATGCCCGGATAAAATAGCTATTCGGTGGTGCCGCTTACAGGACTCGAACCTGTGACCCCCGCATTACGAATGCGATGCTCTACCAGCTGAGCTAAAGCGGCCAACGTCGCGTCCATCGGACGCGTCGTGGAGGCGGCGCTTAGCAGGGGTTCGGATGGATGACAAGCGCCTTGCGGTTTTACCGGGCGTTTACCATCCACCGTGCACAAGAGGTCCGCGACTCCGGCCGAATGACAGGCCGCTCGCCGGGACGATGAGCATGGACAGCGCGCACGGCTACGACGATCTTCGTGAGGACCGCGATCCGACCGCTGGCGGCGTGGGCGAATGCCAGACGCCGATCGACCAGGACGAGCGCCGGATGCACGTCCGCGCCTACAACCATTGGGTGTCGCTGCTGCGCGGCCGCGCCTATCCCGCGATCGAGGATCTCGAGCCCGAGAGTATCGCCGATTTCGGGCCGCACAGCGTGCTGCTGGACTTCTCGGCCGGGGTCGAGGATCCCGCGATCCAGTTCATCGGCCGCGCGCTGCGCGACGAATGCGGGATGGACCAGTCGGTCGTGCGCATCGCCGACGTGCCGTCGCGCTCGCTGCTGTCGCGGCTGACCGATCATTATCACCAGATCATCGCCGGGCGCTCGCCGATCGGGTTCGAGGCGGAGTTCGTCGGCACGCGCGGTCACGCGACGCTGTACCGCGGCATCCTGATGCCGTTCTCCTCCGATTCGCAGACGATCGACTTCATCTACGGCGTCATCAACTGGAAGGAGCTCGCGGCGGTCGACCACCAGGCGGCACTGGACGCGGAATTGTCCGCCGCCCTGCGCGGGCCGCGCCACGATCCGGTCCCCGGCGCGGTCTGGGCCGACGGGCCCGGTGCGGCGGCGCGCGAAGCGGACGATGAGGACGGCCCGGCGCCGACCACGCTCGACGATCGCCTCGCCGCCGCGCGGGACAGCGCCGCCGCCGCGCGCGCGGCGCATCTCCGCAGCCACGCCGCGCTGTACCGCGCCCTGGGACGCGCGCATGACGTGGCGCTCGCCGCGATCCGCGATCCGGACCGGTTGGCGACGCTGCTGGCCGAAGCCGGGATCGTCGCCCAGGCGCGCGCACCGATGACCGCGATCGCCAAGCTGGTCTTCGGCACCGACCACGACAAGACTCGCCTGACCGAGGTGGCGACGGTGCTCGCCTGGGCGCAGCGCCACGGGATCGGCGACGGCGCGCTGTCGCACGCGCTGGAGCGGGTCGAAGGCGGTATCAAGGGCCTGGTCGCGGAGGAACGCGCCCTGCGGCGCCCCGATCCCGTACCGGAAGCCGGCCCGCGTCCGCTGGCGGAGCGCGCGCCGCTGGCGGAGATCGCGCTGGACAGCGGCCTTGATGAAGGCGCTCCCGTCGTGCTGCTCGGCCGCGCCACCGCCAGCGGTATCGTCGTGGTCGGCACGATCGGCGACGATGCGAAGCTGACGCAGCAGGTGCTCAGGCGCCTGTCGTGACCCGATCCATGATGCAGTGCGGCAAGCCTTGAGCTGGGCGGCAGAGGGGCGCATAGCGGCAGACATGCCGAAAAAGTCTCTCCAGATACTGTCTGCGGCGCTGGCGGCGCGGCTCACCTATCGTGCCCTTCCGGGCGAGCTTGCCGGGTTCGGCGAGGAGAAGCAGGCGGAGGCCGCGGCCTTCCTCGCGCAGACGGCGGCGACCCGCGCCGCGGGGACGCCGATCCTCGCGCTGGAACAGCTGCCCGGCGACGGCGCGCGGCGGCGGATGCGGCTGGCGATCGTCAACGACGACATGCCGTTCCTGGTCGATTCGGTCGCGGCCGCGATCGGCGACCGCGACATCGCGGTCGATCGCGTCATCCACCCCGTCATCCGCGTCTCGCGCGATGCCGACGGCGAACTCACCGATATCGAGGCCGAGGACGGCCGCCCCGAATCGATGATCTATATTGAGCTGGAGCGCGTCGACGCGCGCGACCGCCGGGCGCTGACCGACGAGATCGAGCGGCTGCTCGCCGACGTGCGTGTCGCGGTGCGCGACTGGCGCGCGATGCAGGGCACGCTCGCGGCGGACGCGGGCGTCATCGACGACGTGGGCGGCGATCCGGAGGGCGCGGCGCTGCTGCGCTGGTTCCTCGACCGCCACTTCACGCTCCTGGGGCATGAGCGCTGGCACGCCGACGGGCACAAGGATGCCGCCGCGCCGCTCGGCATCGTCGCCAACGACCATGAGGTGCCGATCCTCGCCGACCGTTCGCGGCGGCTGGCGATGGACTATTTCACCGCCGGCAATTCCGCGCCGCTGCTGCTCAAGTCCAGCCTGATCTCACCGGTCCACCGCCGTGTGCCGCTCGACCTGCTGGTCGTGCCGATCCACACCGGCGGGCGCGTCACCGGCCTGTCGATCCACGCCGGGCTCTGGACCTCCGCCGCGCTCAACGCCCCCCCGCGCAGCGTGCCGGTCCTGCGGCAGCGGCTGGCGGCCAGCGAGGCGAAGTTCGGCTTCGACCCCGCCGGCCACACCGGCAAGGCGCTGACCCACGCCATCGCCACGCTGCCGCACGACCTGATGATCGCGGTCAGCGCGGCGTCGATGGAGGAACTGGCGCTCACCGCGATGAGCCTGGCGGACCGTCCGCGACCGAAGCTGGTGCTGACCCCCTCCCCGCTCGGCCGGCACCTGTACGCCTTCGTCTGGCTCCCGCGTGACGAGATGACGACCGCGCGCCGCGTCGCGATCGGCGAGATGCTGGCGGAGGCCGCCAACGGTCAGGTGCTCAACTGGTCGACCAGTGTCGAGGACGGGCGTGTCGCGCTGCTCCGCTACACGATCGACCTGCGCGGCGCGGGCGTGCTGCCCGATGCGATGATGCTCGACGCGCAGCTCGAAAAGATGGTGCGCGGCTGGGCGCCGTCGATCGAGGCCGCGCTGGCGGATGAGGTCGGCCCGGCGCGCGCCGCGCGCCTCGCGCTGCGCCACGCCTCGGCCTTCCCGGCGCGCTACCGCACCGGCGCGACCGCCGAGGAGGCCGCGCGCGACATCGTGTCGATCGCCAATCTGATCGACGATGCCGATCGCGAGGTCCGCTTCACGGCCGGCGGCGACGGGATGCTCCACCTGAAGGTCTATCGTCAGGGCGGGCCGCTGGCGCTGTCCGACGCGGTCCCGGCGCTGGAGCATTTCGGCTTCCGCGTGATCGAGGAGATGCCGACCGCGCTGACCGACGAGGAACGCAGCTCGATCCACGATTTCACGCTGGAGACGAAGGCCGACATCCCCGCCGTCCTCGCCAGCGCCGAGACGCTGCAGGAAGCACTGGCGCAGGTGCTGGAGGGCGGCGCCGAGGATGACGGCTTCAACCGGCTGATGCTGGAGGCCGGGCTGTCGCCCTCCGACGTCGTGCTGTTCCGCGCCTGGTATCGTTACTTGCGACAGGCGGGGATGAGCTATGGCCCCGCCAACGTCGTCGACACGCTGACCCGCGTCCGGCCAGTGACCAAGGCGCTGGTCGACCGCTTCACCGCCGTGCACGATCCGAAGGCGACGATCGACGCCGCTGAAGCGCAGCAGGTGATCGACGCCGGGCTCGACGCCGTGACCGGCATCGACGACGACCGCATCCTGCGCGCCTTCCGCGCGGTGATCGACGCGACGCTGCGCACCAACGCCTTCACCGAGGCGGCGAAGGAAGCGCTCGCCTTCAAGCTCGACAGCGCGAAGATCCCCGGCCTCCCCGCCCCGCTGCCGTGGCGCGAGGTCTGGGTCTATTCCCCCCGCGTCGAGGGCATCCATCTGCGCGCCGGTCCGGTGGCGCGTGGCGGCCTGCGCTGGTCCGACCGCCGCGACGATTTCCGCACCGAGATCCTCGGGCTGATGAAGGCGCAGCGCGTCAAGAACGCGGTCATCGTACCCACCGGCGCGAAGGGCGGCTTCTACGCCAAGCAACTCCCCGCCCCCTCCAACCGCGACGCGTGGCTGGCGGAGGGGACCGAGGCCTATCGCATCTTCATCCGCACGCTCCTGTCGATCACCGACAATATCGAGGGCGGCAAGGTCGTCCATCCGGCGGGCGTGACGATCCTCGACGGCGAGGACCCCTATTTCGTCGTCGCCGCCGACAAGGGCACCGCAACCTTCAGCGACGTCGCCAACAGGATCGCGCTCGACCGCGATTTCTGGCTGGGCGACGCCTTCGCCAGCGGCGGGTCGCAAGGGTACGACCACAAGGCGATGGGCATCACCGCCAAGGGCGCGTGGGTCTCGGTCCAGCGCCACTTCGCCGAGCGTGGGCTCGACGTGCAGAGCGAGCCGATCCGCGTCGTCGGCTGCGGCGACATGTCGGGCGACGTGTTCGGCAACGGGATGCTGCTATCGAAGGCGATCAAGCTGGTCGCCGCCTTCGACCACCGCCACATCTTCCTCGATCCCGATCCCGATCCGGCGAAAAGCTGGGACGAGCGCGCGCGCATGTTCGCGCTGCCGCGCTCCAGCTGGGCCGATTACGACACCGCGCTGATCTCGGCGGGTGGCGGCGTGTTCGCGCGCGACATGAAATCGATTCCGCTCAGCCCGCAGGTGCAGGCCGCGCTCGGCATCGCCGCCGACCGGATGGAGCCGACCGCGCTGATCTCGGCGATCCTGAAGAGCCCCGCCGACCTGATCTGGTTCGGCGGTATCGGCACCTATGTGAAGGCGGCGGCGGAAAACAACGCCACCGTCGGCGATCCCGCCAACGACCGCCTGCGCGTCGATGCCGAGGAATTGCGCGCGATCGCGATCGGCGAAGGCGCGAACCTGGGCGTCACGCAGGCGGCGCGCATCGCCTTCGCCGCGCGCGGTGGCCGCATCAACACCGACTTCATCGACAATTCGGCGGGCGTCGACTGCTCGGACAACGAGGTCAATATCAAGATCGCGCTCAACCGCGAGATGATCGAGGGCCGCCTGTCGTTCGAGGATCGCAACACGCTGCTCGGCAGTATGACCGACGACGTCGCGCAGCTGGTGCTGGAGGACAACCGCCTCCAGACGCTCGGCCTGTCGATCGCCGAGGGCGGCGGTGCGCAGGCGCTGCCCAGCTATGTCCGGCTGATCGAGGTGTTCGAGGAAGCGGGACGGCTCGACCGGCAGGTCGAGGGGCTGGCGAACAACACCGACCTGCTGCGGCGCGGCGGCGAAGGGCGCGGGCTGACCCGGCCCGAACTCGCGGTGCTGCTGGCGACCGCGAAGCTGTCGTTGCAGGACGCGATCGAACAGTCGCCGCTCGGCGACGACGACGCGATGCTTCCCGACCTCCACGCCGCCTTCCCGACGGCGATGCGGGAGCGGTTCGCCGCCGCGATCGACGCGCACCGGCTGCGGGGCGAGATCATCGCCACCAAGCTCGCCAACCGCATCATCAACCGCATCGGCATCCTCCATCCCTTCGAGCTGGCCGAGGAGGAAGGCGCCACGCTGGCCGACATCGCCGCGATGTTCGTCGTGGCGGAGCGGCAGTTCGACCTCGCGACCCTGTGGCGCGATATCGAGACGACCGCGATGCCCGAAAGCGGTCGTCTGGCGCTGTTCGACGAGGTCGCGGTCGCGGTCCGCTCGCAGATCGCCGACCTGCTGCGCGCCACTGCGCCCGGCACGATGCCGTCGGCGGTCCTCGCGCGGCTGTCGGGCGGGATCGGTCGCTTGAGCGATGCCACCGCCGAACTGCTGCTCGACGAGGCGCGCGCGCATTCGTCGCGCATTGCCGACACGCTGGAGGCGGCCGGCGCGCCGCACGACCTGGCGATCCGCGTCGTGCGGCTGTTCGAGATGGACGGCGCGGTCGGTCTCGCCGATCTCGGCGAGCGCTCGGGCGTGGACGAGACGCAGCTGGCGCGCGCCTTCACCCGACTGGGCGAAGGGCTCGGCCTCGACTGGGCGCAGGGGACCGCGACGCGCATCAACCCCAGCGATCCGTGGGAACGCCTGCTGATCGCAGGGCTGGCGCGCGACTTCCAGCAGTTGCGGCTCGACTTCCTCGGGCGCGGTGGCGCGGGCGATCCGGTTGCGCTGGTCGACGACTGGCTGGCCCGCAATGCCGCGCGCGTCGGCCAGTTCCGCGCCGTGATCGACCGCGCCCGCAACGCCCAGACGCCCAACGCGGCGATGCTGGCGCAGATCGCGGGTCAGGCGCGCGTACTGCTCGGTCGATAAGGCTGTCCTACACGCGCCCAATCCGTCATTGCTGTCCTTCGATCGTCACCCCGGACTTGTTCCGGGGTCCACCGCACCGCAAGAACAACGACTTAGGCGCTTGCGGTACGGTGGATGCCGGAACAGGTCCGGCATGACGGACCGACGTTCGCAAGGGTTTCGCCTACTCCGGGGGCGCATGACGCCGCTCTTTGACACCGCCGCCTGCCGCTCTCATCCGCCCGCCTCAACATTCGCGCGAAAACCCGCCAGCGTCTCAACATTCGCAACATTCGCGATAGCGTCGCTGATCTAAATCATTGAAAAACTGCCGTTTTTGTATCGGCGGCTCAACGACTTATCACACGCTCGTGCATTGCCTCCCCGTCCCCCAACGGAGAAGCACGATGTATTATCACGACAGGCGTCTTCAGTATCCCGTGACCGTCGAGAAGCCCGATCCGGCCTTCGCACGGATGCTCCAGCAGGCGATCGGCGGGGTCGAGGGCGAGATCCGCGTCTGCATGCAATATTTCTTCCAGGCCTGGGGAAATCGCGCGCCGACGCCCAAGTACCGCGACATGCTGCTCCACACCGCGACCGAGGAGATCGGCCATATCGAGATGCTGGCGACGGCGGTCGCGCTGAACCTCGAAACCGCCCCGGCGTCGTTGCAGGAGGAGGGCGCCGGCGACGGCATCGTCGGCGCGGTGATGGGCGGCGGCAACGCCCGGCACGAGATCGAGGGGCTGATCCACAAGAACCTGCTGTCCGGCGGGCTGGCGGCGATGCCGATGGATTCGGACGGCGTGCCGTTCAACATGAGCCACATCTATGCCAGCGGGAACGTCGCCGCCGACATGTATTGCAACGTCGCGGCCGAAAGCACCGGCCGCGTGCTGGCGGTACGCCTCTTCAACGCCGCGCATGACGAGGGGATGAGGAAGATGCTCCACTATATGATCGCGCGCGACACGATGCACCAGCAGCAATGGCTGGCGGTGCTGGAGGAACTGGGTGGACCGTCGGCGAACCTGCCGATCCCCAATTCCTTCCCGCAGGAAATGGAGGATCAGGCGAACAACTATAATTTCTACGCCACCTCGGTCGACGGCACCTTCCCGGAAGGCCGCTGGACCGACGGGCCGACCGTCGACGGCCACGGCGAGTTCACCGTCTTCCAGAACAAGCCGCTCGGCGAGGAACCGATCCTCGGCCCGGCGCGACCCGACAGCGGCGCGCAGGACCAGCAGATCGGCTGACGTTACGCCCGGGCGGGGGTGGCTACACCTCCGCCCAGCGGCGCAGCAGGTTGTGGTACACGCCGGTGAGTTTCACCGTCGCGGCGGCCCCCTGCCCCTGCACCGCCGCGACCGCCTGCACCCCTTGGTCCAGCTCGAACAGGATGCGCCGCGCGCCGTCGTCGCGGACCATCGACTGGATCCAGAAGAAGCTCGCCAGCCGCACCCCGCGCGTGACGGGCGTGACACGGTGCAGGCTGGAGGCGGGGTACAGGACCATGTGCCCGGCCGGCAGCTTGACGGTCTGCGTCCCGAACTGATCCTCGATCAGCAATTCGCCGCCATCATAGGCGGCCGGATCTTCGAGGAACAACGTCGCCGACAGATCGCTGCGCAGCCGAAAGTCGCTGCCGCGCTTCATGCGAACCGCATTGTCGACGTGCAGCCCGAAATCCTGCCCGCCCTCATAACGGTTGAAGAGCGGCGGAAAGACCTTCGCGGGCAGCGCCGCCGCCACGAACAGCGGCGTGCGCCCCAGCGCGTCGAGGATCACGCCCCCCGCCGCCCGCGCCGCCGCGCCATCCTCCGGCAACTGCCGGTTACGCTTGGCGAGCGCCGCTTGGCGGCCGGAGGTCTCGTTGCCGTCAATCCACTCGGCGGCATCGAGGACGCGGCGAACCTCCGCCAGCGCGGCGGCATCGAGGACGTCGGGGATCGCGATCAGCATGACCCGGTCCTACCCCCGTCAGAAGCTGTAGAACAGGCTCAGCACCGCCTGCCGCCGCTCGCCGGGCATCGCCCACCCGCCGGTGACGACGCCGGTCGTGGCGTTCACGTTGTTGCGGACGTTGGTCAGATACTTCGCGTCCGTGACGTTCTGCACGTTGAGCTGCAGCGTCAGCCCCTCGCGGAAACTGTATGCCAGATACGCGCGGTGGATCAGGTAATCGTCGGTCTTCAGCAGCGCGGCATTGGCCAGCGTCGGGACATAGGTGGTGAACGCGCCCTGATAGGTCAGGCCATAGCCGACCTCCAGCCCGAACGGCAGCTTGTAGGTGGTGAACAGGCTGCCCGAATGCGCCGGGGTCTGCACCAGCGGGCTGCCGCGTTGCGGATCGGGATTGGCGACACTGTTCCCGCACCCGGTGGTGCCGGGCCGCTTGAGGCAGAAGTCGGACACCGATTGCAGCACCTCGCTATCGAGATAGGTGTAATTGGCGAAGATCGACCAGTTGCGGGTGATGTTGCCCGATGCGCCCAGCGCGATGCCGTCCACGCGGCTGCGCCCGTCGACGACCTGCACCATCGGCAGCGCGGGGTCGTTGGACGGCACGCGATAGCTGCTGCGTTCGTTGCGGAACGCCGCGGCGGTCAGTTCCAGGCGCCGCCCGAACAGCCCGGCCTTCACGCCCACCTCGTAATTCTTCGCGGTTTCCGGCGCGACGGCGCAGCTGTTGGCGACGACAGAATTGGACACGCTGACGCATCCCAGCCGCACCGTCGCCGACGACGGCGTCTTCGCATTGCCGTAGCTGGCATAGAGGCTGACGTCCTGCACCGGATGATAGACCACGCCGGCGCGATAGGAGAACAGCCGCTCGCGGTTCGGCTGGCGCAGCTGTTCGGGCAGCGGTTGTGTCACCCCGGGCGCGACCGGCACCGGCAGCTGGTCGAACTCCGCATGCTGCTGTTCCCAGCGGATGCCGCCGTTCAGCTCGACATGCCGCCCCAGCTCCAGCGTGTCGAAGGCATAGACCGCGATGTTGCGGGTGGACGATCGGGACCGCCCGGTGGTGACATCGTTGATCGACCCGCGATACACGGTGTCGGGGGCGCCGATCGACAGCGCCGGAAGCGGCGTGGTGACGGAGCCATCGGCGTTCCGCAACAGCGATCCGGCGCGGATCGCATAATCCTCCAACATCCACGACACGCCGATGTTCGCGACGTTGCGGATGCCGCCCTTCTGCCCGTGCTCGAGCCGGATATCGGTCTGGTTCGCGAACAGCTGGTTCACCTGATCGCGCACCAGCCCGCGCGGACCGGACGGCAGCCACTGGCCCGGGCGCAGCGTCGAGGGGCAGGCCGCACCGGCCGTACCGCCCGCCACCTGCACCGGCTGCGTGCCGCTCGACAGGCAGAAGGTACCCTGCGGCGCGCTCGTGACGCTATACTGGCCGACGCGCTGCCAGCGGGTCAGGTTGCGGACCGACAGGTGATCGTTCACCGCGTGACGGAAGGTCGCGGTCAGCCGGTCGACATCCACATCCTGCCGGTCGAGGTTGCTGTAGCCGTAATAATCGCTGCGGTCCGATCCCGGAATCAGCCCGCCGACGAGGTCGTTGTTGAAATAGGGGATGCCGTACAGCGGCGTGTTGCGGTCCTGCTGGTGGACATAGGCGAGCGTCAGGCTGGTCGGTCCGTCCATCCCGATCGTCACCGCCGGCGCGACGCCCCAGCGCTCGTACTTCTCGACGTCGCGGCCCGGCACGTCATTGTGGTGATAGACCGCGTTCAGCCGGACCCCGATCAGGTCGGAGAGGCGCTCGTTCGCGTCGATCGCGGCGCGATAATAGGCGTCGGTGCCGATCGCCGCCTGCGCGATCGTCAGGTCTTCGGAACGCGGCTCCTTGCTGACCAGGTTGATGGTGCCGCCGACCGAGCCAGAGCCGTTGAAGACCGAATTGGCGCCGTTGTACACCTCGATCTGTTGCAGGTTGAACGGATCAGTGCGGCTGTATTGCGCGCTGTCGCGGATGCCGTCGATCGTGATGTCGTTGTTTGCGGAATAGCCGCGCAGGTTGATGCTGTCGCCATATCCACCGCCGCCCTCGCCCGCCCCGAAGGTGATGCCCGGCAGCGTCTGGAGCGCGTCGCGCAGCGTCAGCAGGTTCTGCTTGCGCAGCGTCTGGTCGGAAATGACCGTCACCGTCTGCGGCAGGTCGAGCAGCATCGAGGTCGCCTTCGGGCTTTCGAGCTGATCGGGGGCCCGCTCCCGCGCGCCGGTCACGATCACCTCGTCGCGGTCGATCCGCGCGCGACCGTCCTGCACCGCCGCCGCATCGCGCGCGGGCGCTTCGGCCATCGCCGGCGCCGTGGCGATGAACCCGATGCACGACAGCGCCAGAAACGAGGCGGTGGACGACGACATGACTGCTTCCCCTTTTTGTTGAGGCAGCAGCTATTGCGAGTTACTTTCAGAGTCAACGCTAATGCGAGGGGCTCGCATCAATGTCGCGGAACATGTCCGGGTTGGTCGTCAGCCACGACCGGATCGCGCTGGCCAGGTTGGGCGGATCATCCTGCGCGATCCGCAGCGCATCGATCTGCGCGACCAGCGCCGACAGCGGCAGGAGGTGAACCGCGGCGGCGCGTTCCAGCGCGGTCCAGAATACCGGTTCGAGACTGACCGAGGTGGCGTGGCCGGCAATCGTGACCGATCGCTTGACCGGGCCGATGAAGCCGCCGGGCGGTGGCGTCAGCATTCGCGCGTTCCCCCACCGTCCTCCCGCCGCAGGCCGGGGCCCCATCGGCAAGGCTGACGCAACCGGGCGACGCGCGTCGTCATCCTCTCAAGTGACCGGACCCCGGCCTGCGCCGGGGTGACGGCAGAAGCGGCGGAAAGGACCGCAACGTCGGCGGCGGTCCTCACTCCGCATCGAACAGCGCGGCGAGCTGTTCGATGATCGTCCCTCCCAGTTGCTCGGCATCCATGATCGTCACCGCGCGACTGTAATATCGGGTCACGTCGTGCCCGATACCGATCGCGACCAGTTCGACCGGCGAACGCTTCTCGATCCACGCGATCACCTGCCGCAGATGCCGTTCGAGATACGAGCCCGAATTGACGCTCAGCGTCGAATCGTCGACCGGCGCACCATCGGAAATGACCATCAGGATGCGCCGCTCCTCGGGCCGCGCGATCATCCGGTTGTGCGCCCACATCAGCGCCTCGCCGTCGATATTCTCCTTCAGCAACCCCTCGCGCATCATCAGCCCTAGCGCGGTGCGCGCGCGCCGCCACGGCTCGTCCGCGCGCTTGTAGACGATGTGACGCACGTCGTTGAGGCGCCCCGGCTGCGGCGGGCGACCGGCGGCCAGCCACGTCTCGCGGCTCTGCCCGCCCTTCCATGCGCGGGTCGTGAAGCCCAGGATCTCGGTCTTCACCCCGCAGCGCTCCAGCGTGCGCGCAAGGATGTCGGCGCTGATCGCCGCGATCGAGATCGGGCGCCCGCGCATCGACCCCGAATTGTCGATCAGCAGCGTCACCACCGTGTCGCGGAATTCGGTGTCGCGCTCGATCTTGTAGCTCAGCGACTGCGTCGGGTTCACCACCACGCGCGCCAGCCGCGCCGCATCGAGCAGCCCCTCCTCCTGATCGAAGTCCCACGACCGCGACTGCTGCGCCATCAACCGCCGCTGGAGCCGGTTGGCCAGTTTCGACACCGCCGATTGCAGGTGGACGAGCTGCTGGTCCAGATAGCCGCGCAGCCGCACCAGCTCCTCGGGCTCGCACAGGTCGGTTGCGGCGACCACTTCGTCGAACCGCTCGGTCCAGACCTTATAGTCGAACTGCGCGTGCGGGTCGGCGACCGGGCGATTGGGGCGCACCGGCTGCATCCCTTCCTCGCCTTCGTCACCGGGCTCGCCCTCGGCGTCGTCGATGTCGTCGCCCTCAAGCTGCTCGCTCTCGCCCTCCTGCGACTGGTCGTCGCGCTGCTGCCCACGCGCCTCGACCTCGGATTCACCGTCGGAGCCCTCCGTATCCCCCTCATCGGGGGCATCGGTGTCCTGCCCCTCCTCGCCTTCCTGGTCCTCGCCGCCCTCGTCGCTGTCCTGCGGCTCCTGCTCGCCCTCGACCAGTTCGAGCTGTTCCAGCACCTTGCGGGCCAGAGCCTGAAAGCTTTGCTGATCGTCCAGCGCCAGCGCCAGCGCGCCCAGATCGGTCTTCTCCCCGATCCAGTCGCGGACCAGTGCCAACCCCGGCTCGGCCTCGACCGGCGGCACCCGCCCGGTCAGCGCCTCGCGCACCATCAGCCCCAGCGCGGAGGCCAGCGGCACCTCGCTCTTGTTGCGCGCGCGCGTGATCGGGTCGGTCCGCAGCCGCACGTCCAGCGCATGGGCCAGATTGTCCGCGATCCCCTGATACCCGCGGCTGCCGAGCGCCTCGACCCGCGCGTCCTCGATCGCGTCATAGACGGCGCGCGCCGTCGCCTCGGCCGGCGCCCCGCGCGCGTGCATCGCGACATCATGGTGACGCAGCCGCAACGCGAAACCGTCCGCGAACCCGCGCGCCTCCGCGACCTGATCCGCCGGAAGCGTGCGCGCCGGCATGGGCACGCGCAGGTGCTTCCCCGACTGAGCGGGCGCATCTGCGGTATAGGCCAGCTCCAGCTCTGCCTCGTCGGACAGCGCACGCGCGGTCCCGCCCAGCACGGCCTTGAAGCGATCGAGGGGGGTTTCCTGCGCCATCAGGCCCGACGTCGCCTCACGCCGTCCCCACCACGCTTTCGGGCAGATCCTTGCCGAACACGCGCTGATAATATTCCGCCACCAATGCCCGCTCGGTCTCGTCGCACTTGTTGAGGAACGACAGGCGGAATGCGAAGCCGACGTCGTTGAAGATCAGGCTGTTCTGCGCCCAGGTGATGACGGTGCGCGGGCTCATCACGGTCGAGATGTCGCCGTTGATGAAGCCCTTGCGCGTCAGGTCGGCGACACGAACCATGTTCTCGACCAGCTTCTTGCCCTCGGGCTTGTCATACTCGCCCGACTTGGCGAGCACGATCTGCGCCTCGGTGACGGCGGGCAGGTAATTGAGCGTCACGACCACGTTCCAGCGGTCCATCTGCCCCTGATTGATCTGCTGCGTGCCGTGGTACAGCCCGCTGGTATCGCCCAGCCCGACCGTGTTGGCGGTCGCGAACAGCCGGAAATGAGGGTTCGGGCGGATCACGCGATTCTGGTCGAGCAAGGTCAGCTTGCCCTCGGTCTCCAGCACGCGCTGGATCACGAACATCACGTCGGGACGCCCCGCATCATATTCGTCGAACACCAGCGCGGTCGGCGTCTGCAGCGCCCAGGGCAGCAACCCCTCGCGGAACTCGGTCACCTGCTGCCCGTCGCGCAGCACGATCGCGTCGCGCCCGACCAGGTCGATGCGGCTGATGTGCGCGTCCAGGTTGATGCGGATGCACGGCCACTTCAGCCGCGCCGCCACCTGCTCGATATGGCTCGACTTGCCGGTGCCGTGATAGCCCTGCACCATCACGCGGCGGTTGTGCGCGAAGCCCGCGACGATCGCCAGCGTGGTGTCCGGATCGAAGACATAGGCCGGGTCGAGATCGGGCACGCGCTCGTCCGCGACCGAGAAGGCGGGCACCTCCATGTCCGAATCGATCCCGAACAGGTCGCGCACCTTCACCATCTTGTCGGGCGCGTCGAGGATCGTGGTCTCGCGGCTGTCGGGCTGCGTGTTCGGGATGTCGGTCATGCGATACGCCGTCTTGCTGGTGTTGCCCAACTCAGTGCGAACACGGCGCGCCCGCGTCAACCCGCCGTGCGCGTCGCTCGTGCCGGGTCGGGCGGGAGGACTGGTTGCTCAACGCGCGCCCGCGTCGCCGGTTTCGACCGGTCATCGTCGCATGACGCCGCGTTGATCGCCGTCGGCCTGCCGCACGATGGCCGCCGCCCCGGCTCACCGGATTCACTTCCGCTCGGACCGAAACAGAAAAGGGGGCCGCTCTTGCGGCCCCCGCTCGTCATGCCGTCAACGCCCGCCGCGGCGAAGGCGCGTCGTCGGACGGCGCGCGGTGGCGCGCCGCCGGCCGGGCAAGTCCTCGGGTATTCACATCCAAGCTGGGCTTAGATGTGAATGGGCTTGCCGAGCACGGCCATCGCGGCTTCCTTCACCGCTTCCGAATGCGTCGGGTGCGCGTGGCAGGTATAGGCGATGTCCTCGCTGGTCGCGCCGAACTCCATCGCCTGCGCGGCCTGTGCGATCATCGTGCCCGCGACGCTGGCGATGCACCACACGCCCAGCACGCGGTCGGTCTTGGCGTCGGCGATCACCTTCACCAGCCCGTCCGGCTCGTGGTTGGTCTTGGCGCGGCTGTTGGCCATCATCGGGAACTTGCCGACCTTGACCTCACCCTGCTCGCGCGCGGCTTCCTCGGTCAGCCCGACGCCGGCGACTTCCGGCCAGGTATAGACGACCGACGGAATCACCGCGTGGTTCACGATGCCGTGGCGGCCGGCGATATTCTCCGCGACAGCGATGCCTTCGTCCTCGGCCTTGTGCGCCAGCATCGGACCCGGCACCACGTCACCGATCGCCCACACGCCGTCCGCCTTGGTGCGGAAGTCGTGATCGATCTCGATCTGCCCACGCGGGTTGGTCGACAGCCCGGCGGCCTCCAGATTCAGCCCGTTGGTGTTCGGACGCCGCCCGATCGACACCAGCACATGGCTGGCCTCGATCGTCGTCGCCTCGCCACCGGCGGCGGGCTCGACGGTCAGGATCGCCTTGTCACCCTCGACCTTGATCCCCGTGACCTTGGTCGACAGCTGGAACTCGATCCCCTGCTTCTTGAAGATCTTGTTCGATTCCTTGCGGATATCGCCGTCGAAGCCGGGCAGGATCTGGTCGAGATATTCGACGCACGTCACCTTCGCGCCCAGGCGGCGCCACACGCTGCCCAGCTCCAGTCCGATCACGCCGCCGCCGATCACGACGAGATGCTCCGGCACCTTCGGCAGATCGAGCGCGCCGGTCGAATCGACGATGATCTTCTGGTCGATCTCGACCCCCGGCAGCGGCGTGACGCTGGAGCCGGTCGCGATCACGATGTTCTTCGCGGTCACGGTCTGCCCGGCGACGTCGACGCTGTGCGCGTCCTTGAACGCGGCGCGGCCCTTCAGCCACGTTACCTTGTTCTTCTTGAACAGATATTCGATCCCGCCGGTCAGCTGCTTCACCGCGTCGCGGCGCTGGCCGTGCATCGTGTCGAGGTCGAGCTCGACGGTCGTCTTGATGCCCAGCTTCGCCATCGCGCCATTGGCGGCGTGGTCGTACAGCTCGGACGCGTGCAGCAGCGCCTTCGACGGAATGCAGCCGACGTTGAGGCAGGTGCCGCCCAGCGTCTCGCGGCTTTCGGCGCAGGCGGTCTTCAGCCCCAGCTGCGCGGCGCGGATCGCCGCGACATAGCCGCCGGGGCCGGCACCGATCACGAGGACGTCATAGTCGTACTGCTGTTCGTCAGCCATTTCCATGCCTCCACCCCGGCGGACGCCGGGGTCCAGTTACGGGCCGGAGATGGGGAACGCCGCGCCCGGTTACATCTGCCTTCCCAACTGGGCCCCGGCGTTCGCCGGGGCGGTACGTTGGGCCGTATCTTAAAGGTCGATCAGGATGCGGGTCGGGTCCTCGATCGCGTTCTTCAGCGCGACGAGGAAGGTCACCGCCTCGCGACCGTCGATCAGGCGGTGGTCGTAGCTGAGCGCCAGATACATCATCGGGCGAACGACGACCTGACCGTCACGGACCACCGGGCGCTCCTCGATACGGTGCAGGCCCAGCACCGCCGACTGCGGCGGGTTGATGATCGGGGTCGACATCAGCGAACCGAACACGCCGCCGTTCGAGATCGTGAAGGTGCCGCCCTTCATCTCGTCCATCTTCAGCGTGCCGTCCTTGGCGCGCTTGCCGAAGTCGCCGATCGTCTTCTCGATGCCGGCGACCGACAGGTCCTGCGCATCGCGGATGACCGGCACGACCAGCCCGTTCGGCGCGCTGACCGCGACCGAGATGTCGGCGTAATCGTGATAGACGATCTCGTCGCCCTCGATCGAGGCGTTGACGGCCGGAATGTCCTTCAGCGCCATCGTCGCGGCCTTCACGAAGAAGCCCATGAAGCCCAGGCGGACGCCGTGCTTCTTCTCGAACAGGTCCTTGTACTTGGCGCGCGCCTCGATCACCGCGGTCATGTCGACGTCGTTGAACGTCGTCAGCATCGCGGCGGTGTTCTGCGCTTCCTTCAGGCGCTTGGCGATCGTCTGGCGCAGGCGCGTCATCTTCACGCGCTCTTCCTTGCGCCCGCCCGAGGTCGCGGCGGTCGGGGCCGGAGCGGGCGCGGCGGCCGGTGCGGCGGGCTTCGACGAGGCGGCGGCGGCGACGTCTTCCTTGGTCAGGCGGCCGTCCTTGCCGGTGCCCTTCACGGTCGACGGATCGACGCCGTGCTCCAGCACCGCGCGGCGGACCGACGGGGACAGCGCGGCGGCGTCACCCGATGCGGCCGGGGCCGGGGCGGCGGGCGCCTCGGTGACGGCGGGCTGCGGCGCGGCGCTCTTGGCCGGCGCACCGTCACCGCTCTCGATCGTCGTGATCAGCGCGCCCACCTCGACCGTGTCGCCGACCTTGACCGCATGCTGGCCCATCACGCCCGCGACGGGCGAGGGAACCTCGACCGAGACCTTGTCGGTCTCCAGGCTGGCAATGGGTTCGTCGGCGGCGACCGCATCGCCGGGCTGCTTCAGCCATTCGCCGACCGTCGCTTCGGTGATCGATTCGCCCAGCGTCGGGACGAGAACCTCGGTTGCCATGTTACTTCCTGTCCTGTTCATCGTCGATATGAGAGGCGCCGCCGATCATCGCGGACAACGGCGCGGTAGGTACGGTGTTCATTCGGGTATCGTCGCAGGCCAGTTGCGCCAGCGCGCCCGCGGGCGCCTCGGCCACCATGGCGAGCGACATTGGACGCCCCTTTGCCAGCGCCGCCGCCTGCGGCTCCATGCCATAGGGGGCGGCGTCGCCGGTGATGCGGGTCAGCGTGCTATCGACCGCATAGCCGCGGATCGACGTCACGCGATCCGCGACGCAATCGACCTGAAAGACGGTCAGGTGTCGCGGCGCATCGCCCGGAATGCCCATCTGCAGCAGCGCGACGGTCCGCGCGGCGCGCGGACCGTGCGTACCCAATGCGCTGCCATCCGGCGCGGGCAGCAGCGGATGCCAGGTGAAGTCGCGCAACGCCGGAACGCCCGCCGCGACGGGGGCAGGCCCCGCCACGATCGACAGCGCACCGGCGATGATCGCGACCATCGGCATCAGCTGGCGGCCTTCCCGGCCTTCTTGGTCGTCTCGGCCTCGCGCGTCCGGCGGATTTCCTCGCGGACGTTATGGCCCAGCGCGTCGGCGATCAGCGCGCCCTGCTCGGCCTGGTGACGCTTCATCAGGCCGGTGGCGGGCGAGGCCGCCGCGGTGCGCCCGGCGTAGCGGGCACGCGCCACGCGTGCCTTGGCCGCGCCCAGCGCCTCCTCGATGAACGGCTCGACGAAGAACCAGTAACCGTTGTTCTTCGGCTCCTCCTGCGCCCAGATGACCTCCTCCAGGTTGGTCATCCGCTCGATCCGCCTGGCCAGCGCCTCGGTCGGGAACGGATAGAGCTGTTCGATCCGGACGATCTGCGTATTCTTGTCGCCCGCCGCGTCGCGCGCTTCCATCAGGTCGTAGGCGACCTTGCCGGTGCACAGCACCAGCCGCTTCGTCTCGGTATCCGCCGGCGCCGACGGATCGGACAGGATACGGCGGAAGTGCGAGTCGCCCAGGAAGTCCGCCGCGCTGCTGACCGCCAGCTTGTGCCGGAGTAGCGACTTCGGCGTGAACACGATCAACGGCTTGCGGAAGTTGCGGTGCATCTGCCGCCGCAGCAGGTGATAATAGTTCGCCGGGGTCGTGCAATTGGCGACCTGCATATTGTCGCCCGCGCACAGTTGCAGGAAGCGCTCGGGGCGTGCCGAGCTATGCTCCGGCCCCTGACCTTCGTAGCCGTGCGGCAACAGCATCACCAGGCCGTTGGCGCGCAGCCACTTGGCCTCGCCCGACGCGATGAACTGGTCGATCATGATCTGCGCGCCGTTGACGAAATCGCCGAACTGCGCCTCCCACATCACCAGCGTCTTGGGGTCCGCCAGCGCATAGCCATATTCGAAGCCGAGCACGCCATATTCGGACAGCGGGCTGTCGAGCACCTCGAAGCTGCCATGCGGGATCGTCCAGAGCGGCACGAACTTGTGCTCGTCGGTCTGGTCGACCCACACCGCATGCCGCTGCGAGAAGGTGCCGCGGCCTGAATCCTGACCCGACAGGCGGACGCCATAGCCCTCGTGCAGCAGCGAGCCGAACGCCAGCGCCTCGCCGGTCGCCCAGTCGAAATTCTCGCCGGTCGCGAACATCTGCCGCTTGGCGTCCAGCACACGCGCCAGCGTCTTGTGGATCGTGATGCTGTCCGGAACGGTGGTCAGCGTGCGGCCGATCGAATCGAACAGCTTCTGCTCGATGCCGGTATCGACGCTGCGGCGCGCGCTCTCCGCATCGGCGGGGGCATGCAGCCCCGACCAGCGGCCCGCGAACCAGTCGGCCTTGTTCGGCTTGTAGGCGGCGCCCGCCTCGAATTCGCCTTCCAGCAGCGTGACGTACTGCTTGACGTTGTCGTCCACCCACGTCTGGTCGATCACGCCCTCAGCGATCAGGCGCTTGCTGTAGATGTCGCTGACCGGCGGATGCTCGCGGATCGCCTTGTACATCAGCGGCTGGGTGAAGCCCGGCTCGTCGCCCTCGTTATGGCCGAAGCGGCGATAGCACCACATGTCGACCACGACGTCGCGGTGGAACTTCTGGCGATACTCGATCGCGATCTTGGTCGCGAAGGTCACCGCCTCGGGATCGTCACCGTTGACGTGGAAGATCGGCGCCTGCACGCCCTTCGCGACATCCGACGGATAGGGCGACGAGCGCGCGAACTGCGGGCTGGTCGTGAAGCCGATCTGGTTGTTGATGACGAAATGGACGCAGCCGCCGGTATTGTAGCCGCGGATGCCGGAGAAACCCAAGCATTCCCAGACGATGCCCTGACCCGCGAACGCCGCGTCGCCGTGGATCAGCACCGGCAGCGACGCCGAATGCGTGTCGAGGTCCTTGGCGATCGTCTGGATCGCACGGGTCTTGCCCAGCACGACGGGGTCGGCCGCCTCAAGGTGCGAGGGGTTGGCGACCAGCGACATATGGACCTTGTGGCCGTCGAACTCGCGATCGGTGGACGTGCCCAGGTGGTACTTCACGTCGCCCGACCCGCCGATATCGTCGGGGTTGGCGGAGCCGCCCGCGAATTCGTGGAAGATCACGCGCGTAGGCTTGCCCATGACGTTGGCGAGCACGTTCAGGCGGCCGCGATGCGCCATGCCGAACACGATCTCGTTGACGCCCGCCGCGCCGCCGTACTTGATGACGCTTTCCAGCGCGGGGATCATGCTCTCGCCGCCGTCGAGGCCGAAGCGCTTCGTGCCGACATATTTGCGGCCGAGGAACTTCTCCCACTGCTCGGCTTCGATCACCTTGTTCAGGATCGCCTTCTTGCCCTGAGCGGTGAACTCGACACCCTTGTCCTTGCCCTCCATACGCTCCTGGAGGAACTTGCGCTCCTCGACATCGGCGATGTGCATATATTCGAGGCCGACGTTGCCGCAGTAATTGGCGCGCAGCGTATCGACCAGCTCGCGGATCGTCGCCCATTGCATCCCCAGCGAGCCGCCGAGATAGACCGGGCGGTCGATGTCGCTGTCGGAGAAGCCATGATATTCGGTGGTCAGGTCGGCAGGCAGTTCACGCAACCCCGACAGACCCAGCGGATCGAGGTTGGCGGCCAGGTGCCCGCGCACGCGGTAGGTGCGGATCAGCAGCTGCGCGCGGATCGAGTCCGCCGCCGCCTTGACGATCGCGTCCTGCGACGGCGCGGGGGCCGAAGCCGCCGGTGCGGGCTTGCCGCCCTTCGCGGGCTTCGGCGCCGGCTCCATCTGCGTCGGGTCCAGCCCGGCGGTCAGATCGTCGGTGGTGGTCAGCGGCCAGCGCTTGTTGGTCCACGACGGCGCGCCGATCGAGCCTTCCAGCCCCTCGAAGAACGACCGCCAGCCGGTGTCGACCGAATCGGGCGACTCCTTGAATCGGGCGTAAAGCGCGTCGATGAACTGGGGGCTGACGCCTCCGGCGATGTCGCTGAAATCCTGGCCTTCGTAGCCCATGACGATCCTACCTTCGTCGTCCCGACCGCCCGCCGGGATAGTGTGGCGCGCCGCCCCGCAAATGGCCGGGCGGCGCGCCGATACGCTTACTTGTTCAGCACGCTCAGCAGCGTCGAGCCGAGCTCCGAGGGGCTCGCCGCGACCTTGATGCCGGCCGCTTCCATCGCCGCGATCTTGCTCTCGGCATCGCCCTTGCCGCCCGAGACGATCGCCCCGGCATGGCCCATGCGACGGCCCGGCGGCGCGGTGCGGCCCGCGATGAAGCCGGCCATCGGCTTCTTGCGGCCACGCTTGGCCTCGTCGATCAGGAACTGCGCGGCCTGCTCCTCGGCGTCGCCGCCGATCTCGCCGATCATGATGATCGACTGCGTTTCCTCGTCGGCGAGGAACAGCTCCAGCACGTCGATGAAGTTGGTGCCGTTGACCGGATCCCCGCCGATGCCGACCGCGGTGGTCTGGCCCAGGCCGGCGTTCGAGGTCTGGAACACCGCCTCATAAGTGAGCGTGCCCGAGCGCGAGACGACGCCGACCGAGCCCTTCTTGAAGATATTGCCCGGCATGATGCCGATCTTGCACTCGCCCGGCGTCAGCACGCCCGGGCAGTTCGGGCCGATCAGCCGCGACTTGCTGCCCGCCAGCGCGCGCTTCACACGGACCATGTCGAGCACCGGAATGCCCTCCGTGATCGCGACGATCAGCGACACCTCGGCGTCGATCGCCTCCAGGATCGAATCGGCCGCGAAGGGCGGCGGGACGTAGATGACGCTGGCGTTCGCGCCGGTCTTGGCGACCGCCTCCGCGACGGTGTCGAAGTTCGGCAGCCCCAGTTCCTCATGGGTCGTGCCGCCCTTGCCCGGCGTCACGCCGCCGACCATCTGCGTGCCGTAATCCAGCGCCGCCCTGGTGTGGAAGGTGCCGGTCTTGCCGGTCATCCCTTGCGTGATGACCTTGGTGTTCTTGTCGACGAGGATGCTCATTCGCGTATCCGTCCTTACCGCCCCGACGAACGCCGGGGCCCAGTTGGGAAGGCGGTCATGGCAGCGCGATCCGATCGTACAGGTCGTCCCAGTCGGGATTGAGCCCTTCGATCTCCTGCAGCTTCCAGCTCCGCCTCCACTCCTTCATCCGCAGCTCGCGCTGCCGTGCCGCTTCCCAGCTTTCATGCGCCTCGTACCAGACGAGCAGATGACAGCCGTGTGTCTTTGTGAACCCCTCGACGACCGCATTGCGATGCTCCCACACACGGCGGGGCAGGTCGGTCGTCGATCCCATATAGAGCGTCCCGTTGCGGCGGCTGGCCATGAGATAGACATAGGCCGCGCCGATCATCGCAGGGGACACCCCAACTGGGCCCCGGCGTCCGCCGGGGCGGTGTTCCGCTCCTTACTTCTCCAGCGATCCGTCGATGCCCTTGCAGGCGACGAGCAGTTCCTTGACCGCGTCGACCGAGACCTGAAGGTTCGCCTTCGCCTCGTCGGACAGCTTGACCTCGACGACCTTCTCGACGCCGCCGGCGCCGATCACGACCGGCACGCCGACGTACAGATCATCGACCCCGTACTGGCCCGACAGGTGCGCCGCGGCGGGCAGGATGCGCTTCTGGTCGTAGAGATACGCCTCGGCCATCGCGATGCCGCTGGTGGCGGGCGCGTAATAGGCCGAGCCGGTCTTCAGCAGCGCGACGATCTCGCCGCCGCCGCCGCGCGTGCGCTTGATGATCTCATCGACCTTCTCCTTGGTGGAGAAGCCCATCTCGATCAGGTCGGCGACCGGGATGCCGCTGACGGTCGAATATTCGAGGACCGGCACCATCGTGTCGCCGTGGCCGCCGAGCACGAACGTGTTCACGTCCTTCACCGACACGCCGAACTCCTCGGCGAGGAAGTGCGAGAAGCGCGCCGAATCGAGCACGCCCGCCATGCCGACGACCTTGTTGTGCGGCAGGCCGGAGAATTCGCGCAGCGCCCAGACCATCGCGTCCAGCGGGTTGGTGATGCAGATCACGAACGCGTCCGGCGCGTTGTCGCGGATGCCCTCGCCGACCGCCTTCATCACCTTCAGGTTGATGCCGAGCAGGTCGTCGCGGCTCATGCCGGGCTTGCGCGCGACACCGGCGGTGACGATGATGACGTCGGCGCCGGCGATGTCGGCGTAATCGTTCGAACCCTTGATCGAGGCGTCGAAGCCCTCGACCGGCCCGCACTGCGACAGGTCCAGCGCCTTGCCCTGCGGCACGCCCTCGACCACGTCGAACAGGACGATGTCGCCCAGACCCTTGAGTGCTGCGAGGTGCGCGAGCGTGCCGCCGATATTGCCGGCGCCGATCAGCGCGATCTTCTTGCGGGCCATCCCATCCCTTCCGTCGTTGACGTGTGAATGGTCATGCCGCCTACGCCCTTCGGGCGCGGGGGGCAACCCGTAAAGCGCGCGCGATAAAAGTTTAATTGCACATGGTTCGCAGGTGCATTAAGCTTCGTTAACCCGCCCCGTGCCCCTCGGCGAGGTAGCTTTCGGACCGCATTTCCTCCAGCCGGCTGACCGTCCGCTGGAACTCGAACGCGCCATCGCCGCGCGGATAAAGCTGGTCCGGCTCGGCGTCGGCGGAGGCGAGCAGCTTGACCTTGTGCTCGTACAGCGCGTCGATCAGCTGCACGAAGCGCGCCGCCTCGTTGCGGTTGTCCGGCCCCAGCACCGGGATGCCGACGAGGATGACGGTATGATAGCGCCGTGCGATCGCAAGATAGTCGGCCGCGCCGCGCGCCTCCCCGCACAGCTTCTTGAACGCGAAGACCGCGACACCCTTCAGCGTCTTGGGGACGCGCAGTGTCCGGCCCTGCACGACCAGTTCCTCGGCCGGCACATGCTGCCGGTCCTCGGGCGGGTAATCGGTCAGGCGGAAGAAGGCCGCCGACAGATCGGCGGTCGCCTGCTCGCCGTTCGGCACGCACCACGTCTTCTGCGAGCCCAGCCGGTCGCGGCGATAATCGACCGGGCCGTTGAGCGCGATTACGTCCAGCCGCTCCTCGATCAGCGCGATGAAGCCCAGGAAATGCTCGCGGTTGAGGCCGTTCTTATAGAGATCGGCAGGCGCGCGGTTGCTGGTCGTCACCACGGTCACCCCGGCCTCGATCAGCGCGGTGAACAACCGCGACAGGATCATCGCGTCAGGCGAGTTGGTCACCATCATCTCGTCGAACGCCAGCAGCCGCGCCTCTTCGGCCAGCGCGGCGGCGACCGGCGGGATCGGGTCGCCCTGCTCCTTGCGACGCTCGGCCGCGATCCGCGCATGGACCTCCAGCATGAACTCCGCGAAGTGCACGCGGCGCTTCCGCTCGATCGCGACATGCTGGAAGAACAGGTCCATCAGCATCGATTTGCCGCGCCCCACCCCGCCCCACATATAGAGGCCGCGCGCCGGAATCACCTTGCGGCGGAACAGCCCGGTGGTGCGCGGCTTCTCCAGCTCGGCCGCCAGCGCGTCGAGCCGCGCCGCGCCCGCCGCCTGCTCGGGATCGGGACGCAGTTCGTCGGCGTCGATCAGCTTCTGGTAGGCGGCGAGCACCTTGCCCATGTCGTTCCTTCTCCGGCGCCGCGCGGGCGCGCCGATGTTGCCGTGCACAATAAGGTGGCTTTGCGGGACGGCGCGGGCGGGATCAAGCCGGGTGACATGCCGGCCGCGCGGGTCCGCGCCTGCGTTCGCCCGCGTTCGGACTGGTCCCGAAAACGAAGCGATCCAGCGTCCCTCCCGGAACGCTGGATCGCTTCATGTGATTCGCGAGGAACCGCCGGCGATCAGACCAGCCGCTCGACTTCCATCTTCTTGATCTCCGCGATCGCCTTGGCGGGCGACAGCCCCTTGGGGCAGGTGTTCGCGCAGTTCATGATCGTGTGGCAGCGATACAGGCGGAACGGATCCTCCAGCGCGTCGAGCCGCTCGCCGGTCATCTCGTCGCGGCTGTCGGCCAGCCAGCGATACGCCTGCAACAGGATCGCCGGGCCCAGGAACTTGTCGGAATTCCACCAATAGCTGGGGCAGGAGGTCGAGCAGCACGCGCACAGGATGCACTCGTACAGCCCGTCCAGCTTCGCGCGCTCTTCCGGCGACTGCAGCCGCTCCTTGCCGGCGGGCGGCGGGGTCACGGTCTGCAACCACGGCGTGATCGACGCATATTGCGCGTAGAAGTGCGTGAAGTCGGGCACCAGGTCCTTGATGACGTCCATCGCGGGCAGCGGCGTGATCTTGATCTCGCCCTTCACGTCCTCGATCGCGGTGGTGCAGGCCAGGCCGTTGCGACCATCGATGTTCATCGAGCACGAACCGCATATACCCTCGCGGCACGACCGGCGGAACGTCAGCGACGAATCCTGCTCCGACTTGATCTTGATGAGCGCGTCCAGGACCATCGGTCCGCATTCGTCGAGGTTGACCTCGAACGTGTCGTAGCGCGGGTTTTCGCCCGAATCGGGATCGTAGCGATAGATCTTGAAGTTGCGCATCGTGCCGCCGGGTTGCGGCGACGGATGCTTCTGCCCGCCCTTGATCTTGCTGTTCTTCGGGAGCGTGAACTCGGCCATGCGCGCGTCTCGTCTTCGTCGGTGGTCGTCGGCGCGCAGGGGGCGCACCGGCGCCGGTCATGGGGCGGGTACACGATCGCGGGGCTGGCCGCAAACATGCCCGTTGCCGCCTACGTAGCCATTATGGCCCGCCGCTCAAGTGGCTTCTCGCGCCGGACCCGCCCGGCGCGGCGACAGCGACGGCCTCGCCCCGCCGGCGCCCGCCGGAAATCGCCCCCGATCCTCGCAACGGACCGCCGGACCCCTATAATCGCGACGTGCCGATCCCGCCGCCCCCGACCTGTCCCCTATACCCATCTCCGAGCCCAAGAGACAGGCCACACCCACGCATGCCCGCCTCTGCCTTAAAAAAAAAAAAAGCTCGCTCGCACTCACGCTCAGCAGCTGAGTTTCCCGACGCA
>NZ_LDTB01000250.1 GCF_001476895.1 Sphingomonas endophytica
CCGTTTGCTTGCGTTGACTGGAGGGAGGGTGAGATTGCTCATTCCGCTCCTGATGCTGACCATCGCCTTCGGCGCATCTTTTGTCGGACTGATTTCGGAATACATCGCGTTCGTCCCCGTCGCGGTTGCGTTGGGAGAACGTCTCGGATTCAATCGTGTGCTCGCTGCCGCAATCGTGATCATACCGGCGAAAATCGGCTACCTCACGTCGGTTACGAATCCGATCGGCCTGGTTGTCGCTCAAACGGCCGTCGGTGTCCCCGTCTTCAGTGGTCTCGGCGTTCGACTGGCGGCGTTCGTCATTCTCCTGTCGGTCGGTGTTCTTTTCGTGCTGCATAAGACGGCGCGTCTGACGCTTGGCCAGCAACCAATCAGCGAGGCGTCGGCTCGGCGGCTTTCGCACCGGCATTTGGCCATTCTTCTCACGATTGCAGTGTTCGTCCTTTCCGTCGTCTACGGCGTGCGGTGGCATCATTGGGGACATGCAGACCTCGCTGCTGCCTACATCGGGCTCGCGACCGCTATCGCCCTGATTGCGCGGATCCGGCCGACGGAGGCATGCCAGCTATTTCTTGAAGGCATGAAGGCGATGCTGCTCGCCGGCGTACTTGTCGGACTCGCCAAGGCTGTGGAGCTCATTCTGCGAGACGCCATGGTGCTTGATCCGATCATCTTTGCGTTGACGAGCAGAATGGCGGATCTGGCGCCCCCGTCCGCAGC
>NZ_LDTB01000251.1 GCF_001476895.1 Sphingomonas endophytica
GTGCTGTATTGCCCCTGCTCCTCGTCGGCCTCGGCCAGGAAGATCACGTCGCGCGCCAGCGGCGTCTTCTCCTCCGCCAGTCGCATCACCGCGCTGGCGAACACAGCGAGCCCGCCCTTGAAGTCCATCGCGCCGCGCCCGTAGACGAAACCGTCCTTTTCCACGCCGGCGAAGGGTTCCACGGTCCATTTCTCACGCTCGACCGGAACGACGTCGGCATGCGCGGCGAGCAACACCGGCTTCTTCGAGCCGTCACCGCGCAGCCGCGCGACGAAATGCGCGGCCTTGCCGTTCGGGGCGACGAAGATGTCCACCTCGGCGCCGAGCGGCGCGAACTGCGACTTCAGATACTCGGCGAGCGCCCGCGTATCGCCCGGGCCATTCGATGTGTCGAATGAGATCAGCTTCTTGAGCAACGCAACCGTCCGGTCCCCATTCGGGTCCGCGACGGCAAGTCCGGTTCCAAAGAGGAAGACACCAGTGGCGAGCATCAAGGCGGCGAGGTTAGTCCTGGTCTGCGACGTCACGTTTTTCTTCCTCCCGTTTTGGTAGACCATAACCTGCACGGCCGGCGTCAGGGAACCCTTCCGAACAGCAGTTTCAGCATGGCTGCCGCGACAAGAGTCGTCAGGGCGAGGCCGGTCGAGAGATAGAGCGCGCTCGCATCGCCGAACCGGTCGATCACGATCGCATAGGCCAACGGCGCTGCCGCCGGCAGGATGAAGCTCGGAACGATGAGCCGACCGACCAGCGTGCCGT
>NZ_LDTB01000252.1 GCF_001476895.1 Sphingomonas endophytica
CGACTCCGGGGTGGCCCGGGAGATACCCTGTCAACATCGACCGTCAAGTACGGCACATTTCGAGCACCAGGAATGAGCTTCATGGCGAGCCCATGCGCGACCACGGCCGTTGAGTACTCCCTGATGACTTGCAGCATGGCAGCGCCACCGGCATCGTCGCAGACACAATAGACGCCCGGATCAGGACATTCCGAGCAGAAATTCCATTTTCCCAGCGCCATGTTTTTTTCGCGCGTTCTGTGGTCTGCGCCATATGCGTAGGTATAGAGCCGTTTCCCGGCCTGCCGATAGATTTCCATCTCGCGCACCGCAATTCCGAAGCGGGGACTGCCGTAGCCACCTGCCGGCTCGATGATGCCGCGATCGTTGTAGAGATGAAAAAAATCGAAGTTGGCGATCGCCCAGATCAGCATGAGCCATCGAAACAGGAACCAGTCCTCGCCCCGCTCGGCCACGAGGCGCGCTTGAATTTCAGAGCATACAAAATCGAAATTCGAAGACGTATGGTACGTCGTAAACACGAGCGAGCGCGCATTGACGCCCAAGGCACGGTCTGCGGCGACGCCCGAAGTCAGATTGACGATCGGCGTGACCCCCCAGAGCGAATTCATCTCTCCGCTCCGCAAGCGATCCTCAGTGATCGCGCGACAATCGGCGACGAGAGCATCCCAGAAGT
>NZ_LDTB01000253.1 GCF_001476895.1 Sphingomonas endophytica
CATGGAGACGCTGCGGCGCTACGGTATCGCCGAGCTGAAGCCCGGCGAGTCCGTACTGGTCCGCTACGGCGACGGCTCGAAAGGCGTGATGGCGGCCGAGGTGCGGCTGATCGACGGAGCCATGCCCTCGTCCCACTGAGGACGCGTTTTCCCGCCAAGCACAGTGCTTCCTATCTCCTTGGTGGGGCTCGGAAAACCCGGGATCGGATTCCCCTCGCGCGCATCCTGGTCTATCACCGGGCGACGGACCCCGCGGTCCGCGCGCCATCCCACGAGAGGCATGAGCCTGTGAGATCCCTCTTCCGCACGGCCCGGGCGGCCGCCATCGCCTGCCTCGCCCTGACCGCGATCGCGCCGGCCCCCGCCGCCGTCGCGCAGGTGGCCGCCCGGGCCGCCACGGCCAGATCGGAGCCGCTGACGATCGTCACGAAGGCCGGGCCGAAGCGCTTCGACGTCGAGGTGATGCGCGACGACGCCGCCCGCGCCCGCGGCCTGATGTTCCGCCGCCACATGGCGGCCGACCACGGCATGCTGTTCGATTTCGAGCAGGACCAGCCCGTGACCATGTGGATGAAGAAAACCTACCTGCCGCTCGACATGGTGTTCATCCGCCCCGACGGGACCATCAGCCGGAT
>NZ_LDTB01000254.1 GCF_001476895.1 Sphingomonas endophytica
CCTCAAAGCTCTAGTCTCCCCGCCGGAATTATGTTCCCGGTCGATGTGTGAGAGCCTAGCCGAGCGACGGCCGTTTCAGCTTAAAAAGCCTGGTTAATCGCTCCTCACCTGGCGCCATGATTGACAAGAGGTTGGCCCGCATGATTGACGAAGCCTTGCGCCGATCACTCAAATCTTTGTTGCCCGCCGGCGCAAAGTGCTTGAAATCCCTGTGAATCCGGCACATCTGGTGAGGTCTGTCGACCTCGTTCCGGGCTCCCCTCAATCCGCAGGAATTCGTTCGTGAACTCTTCACCATCTGCATCGCGACACGGTGATACCTCCGATCTGTTCGACCAATCCGCGCTCAGCGACCTCGCGCAGCGTCTGGTCGATGCCGCCAGGCGTGCGGGCGCCGACGCCGCCGATGCCATCGCGGTGCGCGGCGTCTCGCAAGGCGTCGAGGTGCGCGATGGCCGCGTCGAGGAAACCGAGCGCTCCGAGGGCGACGACGTTGGCCTCCGGGTGTTCGTCGGCCAGCGCCAGGCTGTTGTCT
>NZ_LDTB01000255.1 GCF_001476895.1 Sphingomonas endophytica
GAAGTCACGCAGGAGATCATCCCCGATCTCGCGTTCAACCCGGCGTTCCTCAAGAAGGTCGACGAGCTCGAGCTGTCGGTGCGTTCGGCGAACTGCCTGAAGAACGACAACATCGTCTACATCGGCGACCTCGTGCAGAAGTCGGAAGCGGAAATGCTCCGCACCCCGAACTTCGGCCGCAAGTCGCTGAACGAGATCAAGGAAGTGCTGGCCCAGATGGGTCTGCACCTCGGCATGGACATCCCCGGCTGGCCGCCGGAGAACATCGAGGATCTCGCCAAGCGCTTCGAAGAACACTACTGAGAGGCGCAGCCGCCTCGGGCCGAACTGGGCGGCGCTAGGCGGCGCCGCTCGTAGGGCCGACCGAGACCCGGAACCGCGCCGAGCCGACGCGAAGTCCCGCAAAATCCCGCCGCGGGGTCAAGCGGAGAGCAACAGCCTCAACGGGGCACCCGGCCGTACCGTGGCACGGCGGCCGAGACCAGAAGGAAGCCAGCACCATGCGTCACGCCTATCGCGGCCGCCGTTTCAACCGCACCGCCGAGCATCGCAAGGCGATGTTCGCCAACATGTCCGCCGCGCTGATCAAGCACGAGCAGATCATCACCACCCTGCCGAAGGCGAAGGACCTGCGTCCGGTCGTCGAGAAGCTGATCACGCTGGGCCGCATCGACAGCGTGCACACCCGCCGCCTCGCCATGGC
>NZ_LDTB01000256.1 GCF_001476895.1 Sphingomonas endophytica
CGGACTTCGTGGCCGCGCTGCCGATCGGCCGGTTCCACGGCGTCGGCCCGGTCACCGAGGCGAAGATGAAGCGGCTCGGGATCGAGACCGGGGCGGACCTGCGCGCCTGGACGCCGGAGCGCCTGCGCGAGACCTTCGGCTCCGCGGGCGCCTACTACCACGCGGTCGCCCGCGGGATCGACGGGCGGCCGGTCCGCGCCCACCGGGTGCGCAAGTCGATCGGCGCGGAGACCACCTTCTCGGACGACACCGCCGCCTTCGAGGTCCTGGCCGCCCGGCTGGCGCCGCTGTTCGACAAGGTCTGGGCCGCGGCCGACGCCAAGGGCATGCGCGCCCGGACCGTGACCCTGAAGCTCAAGTTCTCGGATTTCGCCCAGGTCACCCGGGCGCGGTCGCTGCCCATCCCCGTCGCCGGCCGGGCAGGGCTGGAGCGGATCGGCCTCGACCTGCTGGCCGGCCTGTTCCCCCTGCGGCGCAGCGCGCGGCTGATCGGGGTGTCGCTGTCGGGCTTCGCGCAGGACGCGCCCGAGGCGCCGCTCCAGCTCCGGCTGGCCCTGTGACGGGCCCCCGCCGCGGGGCCCGCGCCGATCCCCCGATGATGCGACGCGGGATCGCGGTGCGGTCCCGCACGCCGGGCCCGCGCGGCCGCCCCCACAGGGGATCCGTCCGGCGCGGAACGGGATTGCCCGGGGCCCGCACCAACCGAAGGGTCCGCCCCATGTCGAAGCCCGCCTCCCCGGCCCCGTCTCTGGC
>NZ_LDTB01000257.1 GCF_001476895.1 Sphingomonas endophytica
ATATTGCACCGCGCCGCCGGAGATGTTGAAGAGCGCGCCTTGCTGCGCCACCACTTCCGGCGCCGACAGCGTGATGGTGCCGCCGACCGCGGTCCATTCGCCGATCTTGTGGCCGGTGTTGTTGAGATAGCCGGAGACTTCGAGCAGCCCGCCCGCGGTGTAATAGCGGTCGGTCGCATAGCCGCCGGTGCCGGCCGGCACCAAAGTGAGATCACGGGCATCGATCCACATGTTGCTGTTGAGCAGCGTGCCGCTGTCGCGGTTCTGCGGGCTGTCGCGCAGCTCGTTGCCCTGGACATTGACCTTGATCGCATTGGCCGACACCGGCAGCACGGTGCCGGTGGTGCCGGAGACGTCGATGACAGAGCCGGTTTCGGCGAACACCCGCTTACCGGCGGAGGCCGTGACCTGGCCGCCCTGCGCCATGGTCAGCGAGCCGTTCCTGAAGTCGATGGTGCCGCCGGTGACGATCTCGATGCGCGACTGATCGGGGCGATCCACCAATGTCGAGAGGTTGTCGAACTGGCCGGTCGCCAGCAGATTGGGCTTGGCCGAGGCGATCAGCGCATCGCGCTGCGAAGTGAACGCGGTCGCGGTCGGATCGATGCCCGAGACCAGCGCGGCCGCGGCATCGGTCTCCGGCAGGATCAGGCTGATGCCGTTACTGGTCAGCGT
>NZ_LDTB01000258.1 GCF_001476895.1 Sphingomonas endophytica
GCTGTTCCGAGAAGCGTTGGCTTTCCGCCTAACGCGTCGTCACCGCTCAGGCTGATCCTTCAATCAGCTTTAGTCCAGATCTCGCACGGGCGCTGAAGGCGCTAGGCGCCATGGCCCTTACCGATAAGCAAGCCCGGTTCGCGGAAGAATACCTCGTTGACCTGAACGCTACGCAGGCCGCGATCCGCGCGGGGTACAGCAAGGCCACTGCCAACGAGCAGGGCGCTCGGCTGTTAGCAAATGCTAGTGTTGCAGAAGCGATATCTGCGGCGCAGAAGGCTCGCTCTGAGCGGACCAACATCACCGCCGATGACGTCCTGCGCTTCTGGCATCGGGTCGGGACGGCTGACCCCAACGAGGTCGTCCAGTATCGCCGGGGGTGCTGCAGGTACTGCTGGGGCGACGGCCACCGCTACCAATTCACAGCTGCTGAGCAATCGCGGGCTCAGGCTACGGCGACACCTGAGAAGCCCTACAAGGGGGATCGCGAGCACATCGTCTCGTTGGACGACCACGGAGGCCTCGGCTTCGACGCCAAGCGCGACCCCAATGCCGATTGTCCAGAGTGCTTCGGCGAGGGCGTTGGCCGCATGCACGCTATGGATAGCCGGAAGCTGACTGGTCCAGCGAAGGTCCTTTACCGAGGAGCGAAGCACACCAAGGATGGTCTTGAGATCCAAATGGAGGATCGCGCCAAGGCCTGGGAG
>NZ_LDTB01000259.1 GCF_001476895.1 Sphingomonas endophytica
TGGCAGACGTAGTGCTTCGCCTATTGCATCCGCAATTGGTCCTGCCCGTACGTCTTGAAAGGCGTCCAGGCCGACAAAATCGACCCGATGAAACCGCGTCGAAGGACGTCGAATGGGGCAGGGCATACTGAAACACTCCGCAGGAGCCGCAGGTGAGCTTCCCCCGGCTTTGATGCACTGCTTTCCATGCGAGTTGCATAAGCTGCTATTCATCGGTGGCGTGCTTAACGTTCAGGGCACGCTAGTTTCGATGCATATATTGTCAAAAAAGGAAAATAATCCGATTTTAATCGAATCTTCGGTCTGAGATTCTATGACAGCCGGAGAGGTACTTTCCCGAGGGCAGTCCCTCCCGGTCTGATCGCATGAGGCAATTCAATCACTCGGAACGAGTGAGACTGCGATCGCGATCCAGGATCATCTTTTGATATCGTTGTTGAAGGAGGGATCTGCGAGTGGAGCGAGCCTGTGCGGAGCGGAGCGACGCACAGCAAGATCAATCTCGATCGATCATGGAGCAGAATTGCAAGGGGCAGCGT
>NZ_LDTB01000026.1 GCF_001476895.1 Sphingomonas endophytica
CATCTCCACAGCCTCGTGCTGGCGGGCTGGGTCGGCAACTGGCTGATCGAGATCGCGGCGGGCTGGTCGATCGTGCTGGTGGTCAGCGGCCTGTACCTCTGGTGGGGGCGCGGGGGGACCGTCGGCGTGCGCGGGCGGGCGCGGGGACGGCTGTTCTGGCGCGACCTGCACGCGACGACCGGCCTGTTCGCGGGCGCGCTGATCCTGTTCCTGGCGATCAGCGGCATGCCGTGGAGCGCGGTGTGGGGGCGTAACGTGCAGGCCGGCGTGGCGGGTGCCGGCTGGGGCCGCCCGGCCGCGCCGGTCGGCGACACGCACGCGGGGCACGATTTGCCATGGTCGCTCCAGCAGCATGCGATGCCGAGCGGGCAGGCGCCGCGCATCACCGCCGATCGGGCGCTGACGGCGGCGGAGGCGCGCGGGATGGCGCGCGACTGGACAATGACCTGGCCGAGCGCCCCCGGCGCACCCTATCTGGTCAGCGCGACGCTGGGCCCGTCCGGCGCGGCGCATGTCGTCTATGTCGATGCGGGCAACGGCCGCGTGTTGCAGGACGCGCGCTTCGGCGACTTCGGTCGCCCCGCGCAGGCGATCGAATGGAGCGCCGCCGTCCATCAAGGGAAGGAATATGGGGAGGCAAACCGGCTGGTGATGCTGGCCGCATGCCTCGCGCTCGCGCTGCTGACGATCACCGCGCCGGTGATGTGGTGGAAGCGTGGGCCGCGCGGTCGCACCGCGCTGCCCGACGCGCGCACCGGGCGCGGATTGCTGGCGATCATGGCGGCGGCGGGCATCGCGTTCCCGCTGACCGGGCTGACGATGCTCGCCGCGCTCGGCTATGGCTGGGTGACGCGCGCCAGCCGGGCGCGGAACAACTGCCCTTCCTCCACCACATAGACGATCGCGAATACCGCAATGCCGATTCCCAGATAGCCCAGGGTCATCGGCAAGGTGGTGCCGGCATAGGCCTGACCGATCGCCGATCCGACCAGCACCGCGCCGACGCTGGTGATGAAGCCCTGCACCGATGAGGCGGTCCCGGCGATCGCCCCGACCGGCTCCATCGCCATCGCGCCGAAGTTCGACCCGCACAACCCGATGCAGGTCATGCTGAGCGACTGGAAGACCATGTAGCTGGTCAGCGTCTCCCATCCCATCCACACCACCGACAGGTGCGCCAGCGACAGGACGATCAGCGCCAGCACCGCCGTCTGCGAGATCATCCGCGTCCCCAGCCGTTCGACCAACCGGCTGTTGAGGAAGGACGCCACCCCCATCGCGCCCGCGCAGATCGCGAACAGCAGGGTGAAGCGGTCGCCCGCGCCGAATTCGTCGACGAACACCTGCTGCGCCGACGACACGAAGGCGATGATCCCGCCGAAGGTCAGCGACGCGGCCAGCGCGTAGCCGAGCGAGTAACGGTTGGTCAGCGTTTCGCGGTAGCTGCTCGACAGATTGGCGATCGAGATCGCGCGCCGCCGCTCGACCGGCAGGGTTTCGGGCAGGCGGAACAGCGTCCAGAGCAACACCAGCCCCGCGAACCCGCCCAGCGCGTGAAACACGAACCGCCACGGCCCGATCGCCAGCAGTCCCTGTCCCAGGGTGGGCGCGAGAATCGGGACGAGGAAGAAGATCATCTGCGCGACCGACATCGTGCGCGCCATCTGCCGCCCCGACGCATTGTCGCGCACCACCGCCACCGCGATCACGCGCGTCGAGGCCGACATCAGCCCCTGCAGCACGCGCGCGCCCAGCAGCGCGCCGAACGTGGCGGACGCGGCGGCGAACACGCTTGCCCCGACGAAGCCGAGCAAGGTCGCCACCAGCACCGGCTTGCGCCCATAGCGATCGGCGAGCGGGCCATAGAGCAATTGCCCGACGCCGAAACCCAGCACATAGGCGGTCACAACCCATTGCCGGTGGTTGGCCTCCGCGATCCCCAGATCGTGCCCGATATTGGCGAGCGCGGGGAGCATCAGGTCGACCCCCAGCGCGTTGACCGCCATCACCGCCGCAACGAAGACGACGAACTCGGTCGGGCGCATCCCTGGCGGGGCGGCGTGGGCTTTCATGGCATCATGTCCGTGATCAGTCGAAAGGTCGGTCGATGGATGGTTGCGGCGGGGTGAACCATGCCGCTCCAGCGTCCGTGACGTGGAAATGATCCTCCAGCCGGATACCGAAACGCCCCGGCACGACGATCATCGGCTCGTTGGAGAAGCACATGCCGGGTGCGAGCGGCGTGGTGTCGCCGCGCACCAGATAGGCGGGCTCGTGGATCGACAGGCCGATGCCGTGCCCGGTGCGATGCGGCAGCCCGGGCAGGCGATAGTCCGGCCCCAGCCCCTCGCGCACCAGCACGTCGCGCGCGGCGGCATCGATCGCCTCGCACGGAACGCCCGGCGCGACCGCGGCGAAGGCGGCGGCCTGCGCGGCATGTTCGATGTCCCAGATCGCGCGCACCTCGTCGGCGACCGGCCCGAAGGCGTAGGTCCGGGTGATGTCGCTGTGATAGCCGTGGACGCGGCACCCGGTATCGACCAGCACCATATCGCCTTCCGCCAGCGCGCGGTCGCCCGGAAGACCGTGCGGATAGGCGGTCGCCTGCCCGAACTGGACGATACAGAAGGTGGAGGGGCCGCCGCCGAGCGCGCGATGCGCGTCGTCGATGAAGCGGACCACCTCGCTCTCGCGGATGCCGGGCGTCAGGATGCGCGACGCGGCGGCCTGTACCGCAAGCGTCATCTGCTTCGCCTCCGACAGGAGCGCCAGTTCGGCGGGCGATTTGATCATCCGGCACCCGTCGATCGCCCCCGCACCGTCGACCGTGGTCAGCCCGGCCGCCGCGATCCGCCGCGCCCAGCCGAAGAACAGCAGCGGATCAAGCGCCAGCGTCGCACCTGCCGGGAGCGCGTCGGCGACCAGCGCGACGGGATCCTCATCCTCTTCCCAGAGCAGCAGATCGGCGGCGATCGTCAGCTCGGCCTCCAGCGTGCCGCGCTCGAACGCCGGGCACACCAGCTTCGGCGTGCCCGTGACCGGCAGCAGCAACGCGACCAGCCGCTCGCTCGGCGACCAGGGTACGCCGGTGAAATACTGCAGCGACGCCCCCGCCTGCACCAGTAGCGCGTCGGCGCCCTGTTCCGCCGTCAGCGCACGCGCCCGTTCCAGCCGCGCGGCGCGCTCTTCGCGCGTGATCGCGGGCGCGCGCGCGCTCCACGGGCGCAGGGCCGCCAGTTCCGCCGCCGCGCTGGATCCCCCGATCGTCATGCCATACCTCGCCAAAATGGGTCAGCCCCGCCCCGGACGCGGCAGGACAATAACATAGGTAGTTACCGCTTCTTTACTTCTGCCGCCGTACCCCGGTCGGGCAAGAAGAAGAAAGAAGGGGCCATGGCATCCAAACCGCTGATCGACAACCGTCGTGAACCACGCCTGCCTGCGGAATGCCGGGGCTTGGCGCGGCTGGCAGTCTCGATCGAGATCCTCGACGCGTCCGCGGCCGGATTGCGCGCGCGCACCACGCTGCCGCTGGTCATGGGCACGCTGCTGAAGCTGTCGCTGCCCGGCAATGCGGAGCGCCACGCCCGCGTCGCCTGGGTGGACGGCAACGTGTTCGGTTGCGAGTTCATGAAACCGCTGAGCGCCAAGGAACTGCGCGATCTGGTGGACGCGACCGCCAACGCCGCGCCCTACGCGATCTGTGAGTGACCTGACTCCGGCGCGATATCGACGCGCCGCGCCACGCGATCGACGGTGATCGTGGCGTCGCCGCGTCGCAGGACGAACCCGTCCGCCCGGTCCCAGTCCGCGTCGCGCATCGGCTGTCCGTCGAGCCGCCACCAAGTCGCGTCATGCGCGATGGCGGTATCGGCCAGCGACGCGCAGGCCGCGCGGCGCCGCGCCAGATCGGCGACATGGTCCTCCAGCGCGCGGTCGCGCCCCTCCCAGTCGAGCCATAGCAACTGGTCCTGCGCATAGGCGTTGTTGTTGCCGGCTTGCGTACGCCCGAATTCGTCGCCGGCGGTCAGCATGATCGTGCCCTGCGTGGCATAGAGCGTGCCCAGCAAGGCCCGCCGATCGGCCGCGCGGCGCGCCTGGACGGCGGCGTCGCCGCTCTCCCCCTCCGCGCCGTTGTTCCACGCGATCTCACCGGCGTGACCGTCGCGATTGTCCTCGCCGTTGCCATGATTGTGGCGATCGGCGAACGCTACCGCATCGGCGAGCGTGAAGCCGTCATGCGCCGCGACGAAGCTGACGCCGCGTGCCCGCTCCGGCCCGAATATATCGCTCGATCCCATCAGCCGGGTGGCGAGCGCCCCTGCCCCGCCATCGCCGCGCCAGAAGCGGCGCACGTCGTCGCGGTAGCGGTCGTTCCATTCCAGCCAGTCGTTCGGGAACGCACCCAGTTGATAGCCGCCCGGCCCTATGTCCCACGGCTCGGCGATCAGGATGCGCGAGGCCAGCAGCGAATCGGCCGCGATCTCGGCGAAGATCGGCGCGGCGCGGTCGAAGCCGGGGCCGCGCGCCATGACGGTCGCCAGGTCGAAGCGGAAGCCGTCCACCCCCGTTTGGGTCACGAAATGACGCATCGTATCGAGCGCCAGCGCACGGACCGCCGGGTCGGCGAAGTCGAGCGTGTTGCCGGTCCCGGCATCGTTGATGAGCGTGCCGTCCGGCGCATGGGCGTAGGCATGGTTATCCAGCCCCCTGAACGCCAGCGTCGCGCCGGACCGGTCGCTCTCGCCGGTGTGATTCAGCACGATGTCGAGGATCGTCCCGATCCCGGCAGCGCGGAGCGCCGCGACCGTATCGCGCACCTCTTCGATACCGCCCGGTGCGAGGCGCGGATCGAGCGCCATCGGCACGACCGGGTTATAGCCCCAGCCGTTGGTGAGCCCCAGCGGCGGCAGGTGGCGTTCGTCGATCCACGCGACGATCGGCATCAATTCGACCGCACCGACCCCGATCCGCGTCAGATGCGCGATCACCGACGGGTGTGCGAGTGCGGCGATCGTCCCGCGCTGCGCCGCCGGCACATCGGGGTGCCGCATCGAGAAGGCGCGGACATTGACCTCGTAGATCAACCCGCCGGGCCGGAACACCGGCGGCAGATCGAGCGGCGGCAGCGGCGCGGTGACGATCGCCCGTGGCACCAGCGCGGCGGTGTCGACGCCGCGTTCGGCCAGCCGGGGATCGTAGACGAACCGCCGGTCGAGCGTCACCGCCTCGGGATCGACAAGCAGCTTGGCGGAGTCGAATGGTGCCGGGCCATCGGCGCGGAAGGCGTAGCGTGCCCCCGCCTCCACCCCTGCGACCTCGGCACGCCACCATTCGCCGTCACGCACCATCGCGACGCGGTGTTCCACGTCGCCCTCGAACAGGCACAGCCACACCGCCCCGGCGCGCGGACCGCGCACGGCGAAGACGGTACCGGTCGCGCCGGGTCGCGCGCTCACGTGATGACGTCGGGCTGCTCGCGGCCGCTGTGCTGGCGGATGCCCGCGATCGCATCGGCGGCCGCGACGATCTCGGCGAGCATCGTCGCCGTCTCCGCATCCAGATCGCCGCCGACCGGCTCGTAGCGCTCCAGATACACGCGCAAAGTCGCGCCACTGGTCCCGGTGCCCGACAGGCGGAAGACGACACGGCTGCCGCCCTCGAACAGCACGCGCACACCCTGCTGGCGGCTGACCGAGCCGTCGGTCGGATCCTCATAGGCGAAGTCGTCCGCCGCCGCGACGGTCAGCGCGCCAAAGGACGTGCCGGGCAGCGTCGCCAGCTTCCCGCGCAGCTCGCCCATCAGCGTGTCGGCCGCCGCGCTGTCGACGCCCTCGTAATCGTGGCGGGCGTAATAGTTGCGGCCATAGGTCGCCCAGTGATCGCGCGCGATCCGGTCGACGCTCTTGCCCGTGGCCGCCAGGATGTTGAGCCAGAGCAGCACCGCCCATAGCCCGTCCTTCTCGCGGACGTGATCGCTGCCGGTGCCCGCGCTCTCCTCGCCGCAGATCGTCGCCATGCCGGCGTCGAGCAGATTGCCGAAGAACTTCCAGCCGGTCGGCGTCTCGAAGGCGGGGATGTCCAGCTTCTCCGCCACCCGGTCCGCCGCCGCGCTGGTCGGCATCGAGCGGGCGATTCCCTTCAGCCCGCCCGCATAGCCGGGCGCCAGATGCGCATTGGCGGCGAGCATCGCGAGGCTGTCGGACGGGGTGACGAACCGCCCGCGCCCGATGATGAGGTTGCGGTCGCCGTCCCCGTCAGAGGCGGCACCGAAATCGGGCGCGCCCTCACCCATCATCGTATCGTAGAGCGCGCGGGCGTGGACCAGATTCGGATCGGGGTGATGCCCGCCGAAATCCTCCAGCGGGGTGCCGTTGCGGACCGTGCCGGGCGCGAAGCCCAGGCGACGCTCCAGAATCTCGGTCGCGTACGGCCCCGTCACCGCGCTCATCGCGTCGAACGCGACCGTCAGGCCGGCGGCACGAATCGCGTCGAAATCGAACAGCGTTTCCATCAGCGCCGCATAATCGGCGACGGAATCGATCACCTCGACGGTCATCCCCTCGACCGTTACCTCGCCCAGCGTGTCGAGATCGACATCGGCGCTGTCGGCGGCGTGCCACTCCGCGATCGACAGCGTGCGCGCGTGGATCGCCTCGGTGACCTTTTCGGGTGCGGGGCCGCCGTTGGCGACGTTATACTTGATCCCGAAATCCTCATCCGGACCGCCGGGATTGTGGCTGGCGGACAGCACCAGTCCGCCGATCGCGTTGCGCTGCCGGATGACGTTCGAGGCGGCCGGGGTCGAGAGGATGCCACCTTGGCCGACCACCACGCGCCCGAACCCGGCGGCGGCGGCCATGCGGATCGCGGTCTGGATGACGGTGCGGTTCAGGTAGCGCCCGTCGCCGCCGATCACCAGCGTCGCACCGGCCTTGCCGCTCACCACATCGAACACCGACTGGATGAAGTTCTCGGCATAGTTCGGCTGCTGGAACACCTTCACCTTCTTGCGCAGCCCGGAGGTGCCGGGCTTCTGGTCGGTGAACGGCGTGGTCGAAACGGTGCGGATCATGCGGACAGCAGCTCCCGGTAGAGTTGTGCGTAGCGGCGCCCGCTGGTGTCCCAGGAGAAATCCGCCGCCATCCCGGCCCGCTGCAGCGACGCCCAGCGATCCGGTTCGGCAAACAATTGTATCGCAAGCGCAATGGCATACGCCAGTGACTCGTGCGTGACGGCGTCGAACTGGATACCGGTTGCCACGCGCGCGTCGAGCGCGGCGGCATTGGCGTGAATCACGGTATCCGCCAGCCCCCCGGTGCGTGCGACGACCGGCACGCAGCCGTAGGCCAAGCCGTAGAGCTGAGTCAGGCCGCACGGTTCGAACCGAGACGGGATCAAAATCGCGTCCGCGCCGCCCTGCATCAGGTGCGAGAGCGCCTCATCATAGCCGATGCGCACGCCGACGCGGCCGGGATGCCGCTCGGCCGCCTGGCGGAAGGCGTGTTCGAGCCAGGCGTCGCCCGAACCCAGCAGCGCCAGCCGCCCGCCGCCGGCAACCAGCGCGTCGACCGTGTCGGCCAGCACGTCCATGCCCTTCTGCCACGTCAGCCGGCTGACGACGCAGAACAGCGGCCCGTCATCCGGTTCCAGCGCGAAGGCCGCTTCCAGCGCGCGCTTGTTGGCGGCGCGCCCCGGGAGACTGGTGCGGTCATACGTCTCCGCAAGCGCGGGGTCGGTCGCGGGGTTCCACACCGCCGGATCGATGCCGTTGACGATGCCGTGGACGCGTCCGGCGCGGGCGCGGATCAGCCCTTCCAGTCCCATGCCGAAGTCCGGACGCAGGATCTCTCCGGCATAGGTCGGGCTGACGGTGGTGATGGCGTCGGCCGCCTCCAGCCCCGCCTTCAGGAAGCCGATCCCGCCGTAATATTCGACTCCATCGACCGCGAAGGCGCGATCGGGCAGTGCCAGCGACGCGAAAATACCGGGGTCGTAGCGGCCCTGGAACGCGATATTGTGGATGGTCATCACCGATCGCACCCTTCGCGCGGCGGCGGGGGCGAAGCGCAGATAGGCCGGCGCCATCCCGCTCTGCCAGTCATGCGCGTGGAGCAGGTCGAACCGGAAACCCCTGACCGCGCCGGACGCGATATCGGCGGCCGCGCGCCCGAATGCGGCGAAGCGCCGCCAATTGTCGTCCCAGTCCCGGCCCGCGCCATCGCCATAGGGCCCGCCCTCGCGCGCGAAATAGCCCGGGGCGTCGAGGACCAGCAGCTTGTGTCCGCCGAGCGTTCCCGACAGCAGCCGCGCCGGCGCGCCGATCAGGTCGGGCCAGTCGTGGAGCGCCGCCGCCCCCTCCACCGCCGCCATCACCTTGGGATAGCCGGGCAATAGCGTCGTCACGTTCACGTCGTGCGCGGCGAGCGCGGCCGGCAGCGCGCCGACCACGTCGCCGAGCCCGCCGGTCTTGACCAGCGGATACGCCTCCGACGCGACCGACAGGACCGAGATCGTCACCCTATAGCTCCAGCCGGTCGATCATCGGCTGGGTGATCAGGCATACGCCCTTGTCGGTGCGGCGGAAGCGATGCCCATCGAGCACCGGATCCTCGCCGACGATCAGTCCCTCCGGGATGATGACGCCGCGATCGAGCACGACCTTCCTGAGCCGCGCATGACGCCCGATCTTGCAATAGGGCAGCACCACCGCCTCATCGAGCGACGAATAGCTGTGCGCGCGCACGCCGGTCGACACCAGGCTGCGGTGGACGTTCGCGCCGGAAATGATCGTGTCGCCGGCCACCAGACTGGACACCGCCTGCCCGCGCCGCCCATCTTCGTCATGGACGAACTTGGCGGGCGGAGTCAGCTCCGAATAGGTCCAGAGCGGCCATTCGCGATCGTAGAGGTCGAGCTGGGGAATGACGTCGGTCAGGTCGATATTGGCTTCCCAATAGGCATCGACCGTGCCGACATCGCGCCAGTACGCGGCCGGTTCCTCGGGCGAGCGGACGCAGCTAGCGGAGAAGCGATGCGCGTGCGCGTGACCGTGCCTGACCAGATAGGGGATGATGTCCTTGCCGAAATCGCGGCTCGATCCCTCCGTGGAGGCGTCGCGGCGCAATTCCTCGATCAGCAGCTTCGTATTGAAGACATAGATACCGAGGCTGGCCAGCGCGACATCGGGCTGACCGGGGATCGACGGCGGATCGGCGGGCTTCTCGACGAAGTCGACGATGCGGTCGTTCGCATCGACGTGCATGACACCGAAGGCGACCGCCTCCATCCGCGGCACCTCCATGCACGCCACCGTCACGTCGGCACCGCTTTCGCAATGCTGGCGCAACATGATCTCGTAATCCATCTTGTAGATGTGGTCGCCCGCCAGGATGACCATATATTCCGGCGCGCTCTCCGCGATGATGTCGATATTCTGGTACACCGCATCGGCGGTGCCCTCATACCATTGAAACTCGCTGATGCGCTGCGACGCCGGCAGGATGTCGAAGCTTTCGTTGCGTTCCGGGCGCAGGAAGTTCCAGCCGCGTTGCAGGTGCCGGATCAGCGAATGCGCCTTGTACTGCGTCGCGACGCCGATCCGCCGGATGCCGGAGTTGATCGCGTTGGACAGCGCGAAATCGATGATGCGGCTCTTGCCACCGAAATACACCGCCGGCTTGGCGCGCGTATCGGTAAGCTCCTTCAACCGGCTGCCCCGCCCCCCGGCCAGGACGTAGGCCATCGCGTCGCGCGCCAGCGGCTGACCTCTGCGTTCCTCCACGTCAGGCTCTCCTTCCCTGCATCTTTACTATGCGTTCATTGCTCGTTAACCATAACGTCATCCGGCGGTAACAGCCCAACCGGACGATCCGAGTTCGTGCGTTTCAAAAAGAAAACCGTGACCTAGAGAGGATTGCCGATGCACCAGGCTCATATGCAGCGCACGTCCGATGGTCTGATTCGCGGCGTCGCCACCGCGCTCGTTCCATCCGTCCTGGCGTGGAGCGCGATCATCGTCGCGGTGAAGCACATCATCTGACATCCGGCGCGGCGGCCGGCTCCAGTTCGAGCATGATCGTGGCCAGCGGCGGCAGCGTGACGTCCGCATGGCCATCGGTCGCCACCACGCCACCCAGATTGCCGAGCCCCGATCCCCAATAATCGTGGGCGTCGGAATTCAGGATCTCGCGCCAGCGGCCGTCGTGCGGCACCGGCACGCGATAGGGCATCCGCGCCACCGGGGTCATGTTGACGATCACCATGACCGGCGACGCGCCCGGCGCGGTACGCAGCCAGACGAACACCGAATTGTCGGCATCGTCGCGCACCAGCCACTGGAATCCGTCCGGCTCGCAATCGCGGGCGTGAAGCGCGCGCTTCTCGCGATAGAGGCGGTTCAGGTCGCGCACCAGCTTGCGCACCCCGTCGTGCGCGGATGAGTGGAGCAGATCCCAGTCGAGCGGGCGCTTCTCGCTCCATTCCTCGCGCTGCGCGAATTCCTGCCCCATGAACAGCAGCTTCTTGCCCGGATAGCCCCACATCATCGCATAATAGGCGCGCAGATTGGCGAACTTCTGCCAATCGTCCCCGGGCATCTTGGTCAGCAGCGAGCCCTTGCCGTGTACCACCTCGTCATGGCTGAGCGGCAGCACGAAATTCTCGTCGAAGGCATAGACGAGGCCGAAGGTGATGGCGTCGTGGTGATGCTTCCGGTGGACCGGCTCACGCGCCATGTACTTCAGCGTGTCGTGCATCCAGCCCATGTTCCACTTGAAGCCGAAGCCGAGCGCGGTGCGCGGTGCCTCGTCATACGCGGGGGCGGACACACCGGGCCAGCTCGTCGATTCCTCGGCGACGGTGAACACGCCGGGCTGACGCTGGTAGAGCGCGCGGTTGGTGGCGCGCATGAAATCGACCGCTTCCCAATTCTCGCGCCCGCCCTCGGCATTGGCGATCCACTCGCCATCCTTGCGCGAGTAATCGCGGTACAGCATCGACGCGACCGCATCGACGCGCAGCCCGTCGACATGATAGCATTCGGCCCAGAACAGCGCGTTGTTGACGAGGAACGCCGACACCTCGCGCCGCCCGAAATTGTAGATCGCGGTGTTCCAGTCGGGGTGGAAGCCGAGCCGGGGATCGTCATGCTCGTACAGCGCGGTGCCGTCGAAGCGCGAGAGGCCGTGCGCGTCGGTCGGGAAATGCGCCGGCACCCAGTCGAGCAGCACACCCAGCCCGGCGCGGTGCGCGCCGTCGACGAAGCGCGCGAACCCCTCGTGATCGCCGAACCGCGCGCTGGGGGCGTACAGGCCGGTCGTCTGATAGCCCCAGCTCGGATCATAGGGATGCTCCGAGATCGGCATGAACTCGATATGGGTGAACCCCATCGAGACCGCATAGGGGATCAGCCGCGCGGCCAGTTCGTCCCACGACAGGAACCAGCCGTTTTCGTCGCGCTGCCAGCTGCCGGCGTGCACCTCGTAGATGCTGATCGGGGCGCGGCGCGGATCGACCGATGCCCAGGCCTCGCGATGCGCGGCGTCGCCCCATTCGTGGTGCATCGGCGCCGTGGTCAGCGAGGCGGTCTTGGGCCGTAGTTCCGACGCAAAGGCATAAGGATCGGCCTTGAGCGGCTGGAGCGCCCCGTCCGGGCCGGTGATCGCATATTTGTACGCGCGGCCGGCACCGATATCGGGAAGGAAGATCTCCCATACGCCGGTGTCGTTGCGGCGACGCATCCCATGGCGCCGCACGTCCCAGTCGTTGAAGTCGCCGACGACCGCGACGCGGCGCGCGTTGGGCGCCCAGACCGCGAAATGTACGCCTTCGGCGCCCTCATGTTCGATCAGATGCGCGCCCAGCTTGTCGTGCAGCCGGAAATGCGTCCCCTCGTTCATCAGGAAGTCGTCGGTGGGGCCCAGCACCGGGCCGAAGCTATACGGGTCCGTCACCCACCATTCGACACCGCCGCCCTGCGCGACATAGCGCAGCGGCTGCGGGTCGCCGGCGATCACGCCCTCGAACAGGCCACGATCGTCGACGCGGGGCAGCGTGCCGAGCAGCGCACCGTCCAGCGCGCGCGCCGTCACCGCCTCCGCACCCGGAATCCAGACGCGCGCGAAGGTGCCCTCGGGCCCGCGATGCGCGCCGAGCAGGGCGAAGGGATCCTCGTTGGTGCCGTCCAGCAGCGCGTCGATCGCGGCGGCGGGCGGCCTCACTTCACGCCCCAGATCTCACGCGCATAGTCGCCGATCGTGCGGTCGGACGAGAACCATCCCATGTTGGCGACGTTGAGGATCGCCGAACGCTGCCATCCGTCGCGATCATTCCAGCGCGCGTCCACCGCGCGCTGCGCCGCCGAATAGGCGTCGAAATCGGCGGCGACCATGAACCAGTCGTGGTCGTACAGGCCGTTCATGAGATCGCGGTAGCGGTTCGGGTCATCAGGGGAGAACACCCCAGAGGCGATAGCGTTCACCGCCTGCGCGAGTTCCGCCGAATTTTCTATGACCGCGCGCGGATCGTATCCGCCGGCACGCTGCGCGGCGACCTCGTCGGCGGTCAGGCCGAAGATCACGATATTGTCGGCACCGACATGATCGCGGATCTCGACATTCGCCCCGTCGAGCGTCCCGATCGTCAGCGCGCCGTTCAGCGCGAACTTCATGTTGCCGGTGCCCGACGCCTCCATGCCGGCGGTCGAGATCTGTTCGGACAGGTCGGCGGCGGGCACCATCCGCTCCGCCAGGCTGACGTTGTAATTGGGGACGAACGCGACCTTCAGCAGTCCGCCGATCGACGGGTCGGCATTGACGCGCCGCGCGACGTCGCCGGCCAGCTTGATGATGAGCTTGGCCTGGTGATAGCTGGACGCCGCCTTGCCCGCGAACAGCTTGACGCGCGGCGTCCAGTCACGCTCCGGATGGCTGCGGATCTGGTCGTACAGCGCCACCGTCTCGATGATGTTGAGCAGCTGGCGCTTGTATTCGTGGATGCGCTTGATCTGCACGTCGAACAGCGCGGCCGGATCGAGCCGCAGTCCCATCTCGCCGCGCAGGTAATTGGACAGCGCGACCTTGTTGGCGTGTTTGACGGCCGCGAAGCGTTCCCGGAACGCCGCATCGCCGGCGAACGGTGCGAGCGCAGTCAATGCCTCCGCATCGTCCATGAAGCGGTCGCCGATCGCTTCGGTGATGAGCGCGGTCAGGCCGGGGTTGCATTCCTGCAGCCAGCGGCGCGGGGTGATGCCGTTGGTCTTGTTGTTGATCCGCTCCGGATACAGGCGGTGCAGGTCGGCGAAGACGGTGGTCTTCATCAATCCGGTGTGGAGCGCGGCGACGCCGTTGACGCTGTGCGCGCCCGCGAAGGCCAGGTTCGCCATCCGCACGCGCCGCTCCCCGCCCTCGTCGATCAGGCTGATCGCGGCGATCGAGCGGTCATCGATCCCCTCGACCTTGCGCGCGGCGCGCAGCAGCTTGGCGTTGATCGCATAGACCAATTGCATGTGGCGCGGCAGCAGCCGCTCGAACAGCGGCAGCGGCCAGCTTTCCAGCGCCTCGGGCAGCAGGGTGTGGTTGGTATAGCCGAACGTCTTCTGCGTCAGTTCCCATGCCTCGTCGAAGTCGAGGCCGTATTGATCGATCAGCAGCCGCATCAACTCCGCCACGGACACCGCCGGATGGGTATCGTTGAGCTGGATCGCGGCACGATCCGGAAGCGTGCGGATGTCGCCGAAATACTGGACGTGGCGCCGCACGATGTCCTGGATCGACGCCGAGGAGAAGAAATATTCCTGCCGCAGCCGCAGTTCCTGCCCGGCCGCGGTCGAATCGTTGGGATACAGGACGCGCACCAGCGTCTCGGCGCGCAGCTGATCCGCCATCGCGCCCTGGAAATCGCCGCGGTTGAACGCGTCGAGGCGGAACGGATCGAGGCTGCGCGCGGTCCAGAGCCGCAGCGTGTTGACGCGCCGCGCGCGCCAGCCGACCACCGGCGTGTCGACCGCCATCGCCTCGACGATCTCGGCCGGCTTCCACGTCACCGCGCCGTTTTCGTCGCCGTGCACCTCTCCGCCGAAGCCGATCACATAGGCGCTCTCGCGGCGGCGGAATTCCCACGGGTTGCCGTATTGCAGCCACGTCTCCGGCAGTTCGACCTGCCAGCCGTCGTCGATCCGTTGCCGGAACATGCCGTTCACGTAGCGGATGCCATAGCCATAGGCGGGCAGGTCGAGCGTCGCGAGGCTCTCCATGAAGCAGGCCGCCAGCCGCCCGAGCCCGCCGTTGCCGAGCGCGGCGTCGGGCTCGATCTCCTCCAGCGCGGTCAGGTCGACGTCCAGTTCCGCCAGCGCCGCCTTCACCTCGGCGCTGGCCTGCAGGTTGGCGAGCGTGTCGCGCAGCAGGCGGCCGATCAGGAATTCGAGGCTGAGGTAATAGACCCGCTTCGCCCCCGCCGCATGGGCGGCCTTGCTGGACACCATCCAGCGTTCGATGATCTCGTTGCGGACGGTCAGGATCGTCGCGGCCAACCAGTCGTGCGGCAGCGCGGCCTGCTCGTCCTTGCCGATGCGATGGACCAGGGTATCGAGGATGTTCAGCGCCAGCGCACCGCGCTGACGGCCGGAATCGATATCGCTCACCTTCACCCCCCAGTCTGTCGCCCGAAGCCTAGGCGGGCGGCGCGGCGCCAGCAACGGTTTCGTGCGGTGTTCGCGCACGATAGGCCTGCACGTCGAGCGCGGCGCCCAGCAGGAACGCATAGACGCTGAGCCACAGCCACGTCAGCGCGACGATGATCGCGCTGAGCGAGCCATAGGTCGCGCCGTAATTGCCGAAATTGGCGACATAGATGCTGAACCCGGTCGTCGCGATCAGCCACACCGCCGTCGCCGTCACCGTCCCCGGCGTCGCCCAGCGCAACCGCGCGTTCGGGCGGTACGGGCCGAAACGGAACAGCAGCGACGCGCCGGTAATGACGATCGTCGCCAGCAGCAGATAGGTCGCGAGGCGGATCGCGGCGAGCACGATGCCGGGAAACCACGGGATCAGCGCCCCGACGAACGCCACCACCGCGCTGGCAGCGATGCCCAGGAACACCAGCACGATCCCGCCGACGACGATCGCGAACGAGGTGAGCGTCCAGACGAGGAAATTGCGCCGGTCCTTCACCTCATAGGCGACGTTCAGCGCGGTCATCATCGAGGTCGCCGCCTTGCTGCCGCCGTAGAGCGCGATCAGCAGCGCGACGATCAGGCCCAGTCCCTTCTTGCCCTGCGACCCGGACGTGACCGTATCGAGCTGTTGCCCGATCAGCGTCGCGACATCGCCCGGCAGCATCCGGAACAGCGCGCGGATATCCTCCTGGACGGTCAGCGGATCGGCGAACAGGCCGTAGGTCAGCACCGTCACCGCGAGGATCGGCGCGATCGAGGAGATGATGTAGAAGGCGCCGCCCGCCGCGATCAGCCCGAGATTGTCGTCGTTCGAGGCGACATAGGCGCGCTTCATCTGCCCCCACCAATCGCGTCGGAACGCACGCCACAGGTCGGCGGAGGACAGATCGATCTTCATTACGGGGCCGAACGCAGCGGCGCGGCGGAGGCTCCCGGCGGATGGATAAGTTTGGGTTAGGCCGGCCCGTTCCGTCAGACGGTGAAGCTCTCGCCGCAGCCGCACGCGCCCTTGGCATTGGGGTTGTTGAAGACGAAGCCAGCGGTGAAATCGTCCTCGACCCAGTTCATCGTCGAGCCGATCAGGTACAGGATCGACCCGCCGTCGACGAACAACGTGCCCCCGGGCGTGTCGATGCGCTCGTCCATCGGCTTCGCCTCGGTCACGTAATCGACCGAATAGGCAAGGCCCGAACAGCCGCGCCGGGGCGTCGACAGCTTGACGCCGATCGCGCCCTCCGGCGCCTTGGCCATCAGCTCGGCGATCCGCGCCTCGGCGGTCGGGGTGAGCAGCAGCGGTGCGGGGCGCGGGCGGAGCGTGGTCGCCATCACAGCATCCCCAGTTCGAGCCGCGCGTCGTCGGACATCTTCTGCGGATCCCATGGCGGATCCCAGACGAGGTTGACGTCGGCGAAGGCGATCCCCGGCACCGCGGCGACGCGCATCTCGACCTCGCCCGGCATCGATTCGGCAACCGGGCAATGCGGCGTGGTCAGCGTCATGGTGACGGCGGCATGGCCGTCCTCGGTCACGTCGACGCCGTAGATCAGCCCCAGGTCGTAGATGTTGACCGGAATCTCGGGGTCGAAGATGTCCTTCAGCGCGTCGATCACCGCCTCGTACAGCGCGCCGCCGGGTTCGTGCGCGGCCTCGCCGGTCGGCTTTTGCGCGAGGAAGCCCGACAGGTAATCGCGCTGGCGCTCCGCACCCGTGTCCACCGCGTCGGAAACCTGCGCGCGCGGCGGCTTGTCGACCGCCTCGACGGTTTCGCTCCTGACCCCATCGCTCATCCGAAAATCCTCTTCACTCGCTCGATCCCGGCCGCCAGCGCCGCCACGTCCTCGGGGCCGTTATAGACCGCGAAGCTGGCGCGCGCGGTCGCCTCCACGCCCAGCGCCGCCATCAGCGGCTGCGCGCAATGATGCCCGGCGCGGATCGCGACCCGGCTTTCGTCCAAGATGGTGCCGATGTCGTGCGGATGCACCCCCTCCATCACGAAGGAGACGATCCCGGCGCTGTCGTCCGGCCCCAGCACGCGGATCGAATTGACGTGCGCCAGCGCCGCGCGCGCCTCGCGCACCAGCGCGGTTTCGTGCGCGTGGATGCGGTCGAGCCCGATCGCACGGACGTAATCGACCGCCGCCGACAGGCCGAGCGCCCCGACGATATGCGGCGTCCCCGCCTCGAACCGCGTCGGCGCGGGGGCATAGGTGGTGCGCTCGAACGACACGCGGTCGATCATCGACCCGCCGCCCTGATAGGGCGGCATGGCGTCGAGCAATTCGGCGCGCGCCCACAGCACACCGATCCCGGTCGGGCCGTAGAGCTTGTGCCCGGAGAAGACGTAGAAGTCGCAGCCGAGCGCCGCGACATCGACCGTCACGCGCGGAACCGCCTGACAGCCGTCGATCAGGATCTTCGCACCCACCGAATGCGCGATCGCGCTGGCCTTCGCCACGTCGAGGACCGAGCCGAGCACGTTCGAGACATGCGCGAGCGCGACCAGTTTGTGCTCGGGGCGGATCATCGCCGCCATCGCGTCGAGATCGATGCGGTGATCCTCGGTCAGCGGGATCACGTCAATCGCGGCCCCGACGCGCTCGGCGACCATCTGCCACGGCACGATATTGCTGTGATGCTCCAGCATCGACAGCAGGATGCGGTCGCCGGCCTTCAGGTTCTGCGCCGCCCAGGATTGCGCGACGAGGTTGATCGCCTCGGTCGCGCCGCGCACGAACACGATCTCGTCCGACGTCGCGCCGATCACGGCGGCGATGTTGGCGCGTGCGGCTTCATAGGCCAGCGTCATGTCGGCGGAGCGTTGATACACGCCGCGATGGACGGTGGCGTAGGTCGTGTCGTAGCCGCGCGTGATCGCGTCGATCACCGCGCGCGGCTTCTGCGCGGTCGCGGCGGTGTCGAGATAGGCCCAACCCTCCGGGATCGCGGGAAAATCCGCGACCAGATCAAGCGGGCGATCGGAGACGGCCACGGTCATGACCGCGCCCGAATGTTGCGAATGTTGAGACGATGGCGGGGTATCACAACGCGCTCTCCAGCCACGCATCGGCGTCGGCGGCGAACGCCTCGCGCACCGTCTCGTCGGCGATGCGGTCGAGCGCGTCGGCGACGAATGCCTCCGTCAGCAGTGCCTTGGCACGGGGCGCGGGGATGCCGCGGCTTTCCATGTAGAAGAGCGCGCGCGCGTCGAGTTCGCCGACCGTCGCGCCGTGCGCGCACTTCACGTCGTCGGCGAAGATTTCGAGTTCCGGCTTGAGGTTGACGGTCGCGGTGCGGTGGAGGAGCAGGCCGCGCAAGCTCTGTTCGCCGTCGGTCTTCTGCGCGTGGCGCGCCACCTCGACGGCGGCGGCGAGGCTGGCCTGCGACTGGTCGGCGGCGACCGCGCGCCAGAGCTGGTGCGACTGGCCATTCGGCTCGGCATGGCGGACGCGAACCGCGCATTCCTGTTTCAGACGATCGCGAGTCAGCAGCGCGCCGCCGTACTCGGCATAGCCGCCCTCGCCCGCCAGCGTGATCGCGGCGTCGATGCGGACGCCCTGATCGCCGGCCGCCAGCGTCGTGGCGACAAGGCTCGCCCCCTCGCCCAGTTCGGCCTCGTCGCGGATCGAGACGAAACCGCCCCCTTGCGTCATGCGGACGGCGCGCATCAGGCGCGCGGCCTTGCCGAGCGTGATGCGGGTGTTGCGGTTCGACCAGCCGGCGCCGACGAACGTCTCGACGACCTGTGCGGAGGTGTCGGCGGCGAGGACGATCTCGGCGGCGACATGGTTGTCCCCGCCGGTGGCGATGTGGACGACCTGCACCGGGTGCGCGACCGCCTGTTCGTCGAGGTGGAGCGACCAGCCTTTGGTGGCGCGCTTGCCGAGCGCGTGGGTGCCGGGGGTGAGATCGCCGACGCGAACGCGGTGGAGGTCGCTGGCGGCGTCATCGAGGACGCCGTCGACGAACAGCAATTTCGCGCCGGGCAGGTCGAGGAAGCTCGCGTCCGGGCGCGCGATCGGGGCCAGCACGGCGGCGGCGGCGATCCCGCCGATATCCGCCCAGCGCCACGCTTCCTCGCGGTTGGAGGGGAGGTCGAGGGTCATGCTTTTAGGCCTTGGGGTTCACGCGAAGACGCGACGACGCGAAGAAGATGATCTCGCGCAGAGACGCAGAGACGCAGAGACGCAGAGAGATATCGCGCGCGGAAGCGCGCGTTTTCCATCTAGACGGCAGAACGGGAGAGCCGCTGGCGAGGCAGGGCACAACGCCTTTGCGCCTCTGCGTCTCTGCGCGAACAACAATCTTCGCGTCGTCGCGGCTTCGCGTGACCATCACGCCGCCACCTCGGCCCCGACGCCGACATAGCCCTCGCGCTCGAGCTGCAAGGCCAATTCCGGCCCACCCGAGCGGGTGATGCGGCCGTCGGCGAGGACGTGGACGCGATCGGGCTGCACGTAGTCGAGCAGGCGCTGATAGTGGGTGATGAGCAGCACCGCCTTGTCCGGGCGGCGCATGATGCGGTTGATGCCGTCGCCGACGATCCGCAGCGCGTCGATGTCGAGGCCCGAATCGGTTTCGTCGAGGATCGCGAACGCCGGGTCGATGATGCCCATCTGCACCATCTCGTTGCGCTTCTTCTCGCCGCCCGAGAAGCCGACGTTGACCGGGCGCTTCAGCATGTCGTGCTGGAGCCCGAGGGCGTCGGCCTGCGCGCGCGCGAGCTTCAGGAACTCGGCGCCCGACAGCGGCTTTTCGCCACGCTGCGCGCGCTGGGCGTTGAGCGACTCGCGCAGGAACTGGACGTTCGAGACGCCGGGGATTTCGACCGGGTACTGGAAACCGAGGAACACGCCGGCGGCGGCGCGCTCGTGCGGTTCCTTCTCCAGCAAATCCTCGCCGTTGAAGGTGATCGATCCTGCCGTCACTTCGTAACCGGGGCGCCCGCCGAGGACGTAGCCGAGCGTCGACTTGCCCGCGCCGTTCGGCCCCATGATCGCGTGGATCTCGCCCGCGTTCACCTCGAGCGAGAGGCCCTTGAGGATTTCCTTGCCGTCGATTTCGGCGTGGAGGTTTTCAATCTGTAACATCGTCATCCCGGCGTAGGCCGGGATCCAGTCCCGACCGGTGTAACTGGACCCCGGCCTTCGCCGGGGTGACGGAAGGATTTAACCCACCGAACCTTCAAGGCTGATTCCCAGCAGCTTCTGCGCCTCGACCGCAAACTCCATCGGGAGTTGCTGCAAGACCTCGCGCGCGAAGCCGTTGACGATCAGTGCGACCGCCGCTTCGGCATCCAGCCCGCGCGACATCGCGTAGAACAATTGGTCGTCGCTGATCTTGCTGGTGGTCGCCTCATGCTCGATCTGCGCGCTGGGGTTCTTGACCTCGATATACGGCACGGTGTGCGCGCCGCACTGGTCGCTCAGCAGCAGCGAATCGCATTGCGTGAAGTTGCGGACGTTCTCGGCGGTCGGTGCGACGCGCACCAGCCCGCGATAGGTGTTGTCGGAGCGGCCGGCGCTGATCCCCTTCGACACGATCGTCGATTTGGTATTCTTGCCGAGGTGGATCATCTTCGTGCCGGTATCGGCCTGCTGACGGTTGTTCGTCACCGCCACCGAGTAGAATTCACCGACCGAGCCATCGCCCGCCAGCACGCACGACGGATATTTCCAGGTGATCGCGCTGCCGGTTTCGACCTGCGTCCACGACACCTTGCTGTTCCTGCCCTGACACAAAGCGCGCTTGGTGACGAAATTGTAGATGCCGCCGACGCCGTTCTCGTCGCCGGGATACCAGTTCTGGACGGTCGAATATTTGATCTCGGCATCGTCCATCGCGACCAGCTCGACCACCGCGGCGTGGAGCTGGTTCTCGTCGCGCATCGGCGCGGTGCAGCCTTCGAGGTAGGAGACATACGCGCCCTCGTCGGCGACGATCAGCGTGCGCTCGAACTGGCCGGTGTTCTCGGCGTTGATGCGGAAATACGTGCTCAATTCCATCGGGCAGCGCACGCCCTTCGGCACGTAGACGAACGTGCCGTCGGAGAAGACCGCGCTGTTGAGCGTCGCAAAGTAATTGTCGCGCTGCGGCACGACCTTGCCCAGCCACTTGCGGACCAGATCGGGATATTCGCGGATCGCCTCGCTGATCGACAGGAAGATGACCCCCGCCGCCTTCAGCTCGGCGCGAAAGGTGGTGGCGACCGACACGCTGTCGAACACCGCGTCGACCGCGACCTTGCGCGCGCCCTCGACCCCCGCCAGCACTTCCTGCTCGGCGATCGGGATGCCGAGCTTCTCATAGGTGCGGCGGATTTCGGGATCGAGTTCGTCGAGCGAAGCGATCGTCTTCTTCTGCTTCGGCTCGGCGTAGTAATAGGCGTCCTGATAGTCGATCGGGGGCACGTTGAGCTTCGCCCAGTCGGGCGCCTCCAGCGTCTGCCACAGCCGGAACGCCTTCAGCCGCCAGTCGAGCATCCATTCCGGCTCGTTCTTCTTCGCCGAGATATAGCGGACGGTGTCCTCGCTCAGCCCCTTGGGCGCGAAATCCTGTTCGATTTCGGTCGCGAAGCCCCATTCGTACTTCTTGGCGACGGCGGCATGCGCCTCGGCGTTCTTGGTGGCCATGATTATGCCTCAACCTTCATCTGCTGCTGCGCCAGCGGCGCGTCGGCGGCGAGTTGCGCCAATGTGATCCCCGCCAGCGCGCCGCGCACCGCGCGGTTGACCGCGCCCCAGTGCGGCTTCACGCGGCAATTGCCCTCGATCGCGCAATCGTGGTTCGCCGCATCGACGCACGAGGTCATCGCGATCGGCCCCTCGACCGCCTCGACGATGTCCGCCAGCGTGATCGAGGCGGGCGGGCGCGACAGGCGGATGCCGCCGCCGGTGCCGCGCGCGCTGTCGATCAGTCCGGCGGCCGACAGCTTGCTGACCAGCTTCTGCGCGGTCGGCAGCGGCACGCCGGTTTCCTCCGCCAGCACCGTCGCATTCTGTCGCGCCAGCCCGCCACAATGCCGCGCGGCGGCGCTGAGCAGCACCACGGCATAATCGGTCAGGCTGGAAAGACGCATCTGTTGCGAACCACTCTCAAATCGGATCGAATCGTTCCGATTGCGCAGATGGTCGCTTGCGCGCGCGAAATCAACCGCGCGGCGGCGTGGAACAAAAAAAGGCCCGGCATCGCTGCCGGGCCTAAAGGAAAGAGACTTCCGTGAGGAAGCCCTTCGGGTCGCAGACCTTCTATGACACTGATTCGGATCAAAGGATTGGATGGATCCGACAGAAGATGCAGCAAAACTTACAATTTCCGGGCGCTTGATCTTCGCCCGGCGGGACGCGAAAGCCGGGCGCATGGCCGCCCTGCTTCCCCGCCTCGCCCGATCGCTCGACCCCGAAACCGCACATGTGCTCGCGATCCGGATGCTCGCCGGCTGGGGAGCGGCGGGCGCGCCGCTGGCGGGGGCGATGCCACGGCTGGAGACGCGCGTGGCGGGGGTGACCTTCCCCAACCCGGTCGGGCTGGCGGCGGGGCTCGACAAGGACGCGCGGGCGGTGAGCGGGTTGATGGCGTGCGGCTTCGGCTCGGTCGAGGTGGGCACGCTGACCCCGCGTCCGCAGCCGGGCAACCCGAAGCCGCGCCTGTTCCGGCTGGCGGAGGATCGCGCCGTCATCAACCGGATGGGGTTCAACAACGGCGGACTCGCGGCGGGAATCGCGCGCGCCGCGGCGGCGACGCGGCGTGGGGGCGTGCTGGGCATCAACGTCGGCGCGAACAAGGATGCCGCCGACCGCGTCGCGGATTATGTCGCGGGGGTCCGCGCCGCCGCGCCGGTCGCCGATTACGTGACGATCAACATCAGCTCGCCGAACACGCCGGGGTTGCGCGACCTGCAATCGGGCGACGCGCTGCGCGACCTGCTGGCGGCATGTGTCGCGGTGCGGGGGACGACGCCGCTGTTCCTGAAGATCGCCCCCGATCTGGATGCCGCCGGGATCGACGGGGTGGCGAAGGCGGTGATCGATCACAAGGTCGACGCGCTGGTGATCGGGAATACCACGATCTCGCGGCCGCCGCTGTCGAGCGCGCACGCCGGTGAGACGGGCGGGCTGTCGGGCGCGCCGCTCCGGTCGCTGGCGGCGGCGAAACTGCGCGACGTGCGCGCGGCGACCGGGGGGCGGGTGCCGCTGGTCGCGGCGGGCGGGATCGACAGCGGGGCGGAGGCCTATGCGCGGATCCGCGGCGGCGCGAGCCTGGTGCAGCTGTATTCCGCGCTGGTGTACGAGGGATTCGGTCTGCCGCGTCGCGTGGTGGCGGAGCTGGCGGCGCTGCTGGCGCGCGATGGGTTCGCGAGCGTGGGGGAGGCGGTCGGGGTGGATTGACGCCCTGCCTGTCGCCCGCCTCTCTCTTCGGCACCCCGGCGAAGGCCGGGGACCAGTTGCGGGACCTTGCTGACGACGCGCCGCGCTCCGTTACAACGGCCTTTCCAACTGGACCCCGGCCTTCGCCGGGGTGACGGGAAAGAGGTGGGTGACGGTGGCGGCGGCAAACGACGTGACGGTTGCCTCCCGCGCCCGAGCCGATAGGGTCGCGGGCGATGACCAAGCTGTTCGCCCGCTTCTTCGCCGTCCTGATGCTGTTCGCGCCGGTCGGCGTCGTCGCGCAGGGTGTCGTGTCCGCCGCCGATCCGCGTGCCAGCGCCGCCGGGCAGGAGATCCTGCAAGGCGGCGGTAGCGCCACCGATGCCGCGATCGCGATGGTGCTCGCGCTGGGGGTGGTCGAGCCGCAATCGAGCGGGGTCGGCGGCGGGGGATTGCTGCTGCATCACGGCGGCAGGACGGGCGTGCTCGACACGCTTGACGGGCGCGAAACCGCCCCGGCGGCGGCGCGGCCCGATCGCTTCATCGGCCCCGACGGAAAGCCGCTGCCGTTCGTACAGGCATGGCCGGGCGGCTATTCGGTCGGGGTGCCCGGCACGCTGCGGCTGGCCGCGCTGGCGCATCGCAAATGGGGCAAGCTGCCGTGGCCGCGCCTGTTCGAGCCGGCGATCCGGCTGGCGGATCAGGGCTTCGTCGTGAACGCACGGCTGGCGTCGTCGCTGAAGCAGGTCGCGCCGGTGTGGAAGGACTTCCCCGAACTGCGCGCGCTGTATGCGATCGACGGGCGGCCGCTGCGCGAGGGCGACACGTTCCGCAACCCGACGCTGGCGGCGTTCCTGCGCCGCGTCGCGGCCGAGGGGGCGGAGGCGTTCTATAGCGGCGACAATGCCGCGACGGTGGCGCGGGCGGTGACGGAGGCGCCGCGCAATCCGGTGCCGCTGACCCCGACCGACCTGGCCGGCTATCAGGCGAAGCAGCGCCCCGGCGTATGCGGCCCGTATCGCACATGGACGGTGTGCGGCATGGGACCGCCGTCGTCGGGCGGGGTGACGGTGCTGCAGATCCTGGGGATGATCGAGCGCTTTCCGATCGCGCGCTGGGGCAAGGACGATGTGCGCAGCTGGCACGTGATCGGCGAGGCGATGCGGCTCGCCTATGCCGACCGCGACCGCTATCTGGGCGACAGCGACTTCGTGACGGTGCCGCTGCGGGGCATGATCGACCCGGCGTACCTGCGCGCGCGGTCGAAGCTGATCGACCTCGACCATGCGCGTACCTCCTACGAACCGGGCGTGCCGCCGGGGGCGGAAGCGCGGACCCACGCGCCGTCGAGCGAGGTGGCAGGCACGACGCATTTCGTCGCGGTCGACGACGATGGCGACGTCATGACCTGGACCAACACCGTCGAGAGCGCGTTCGGCAGCCAGCTGACCGTCAACGGCTATATCCTCAACAACGAGCTGACCGATTTCAGCTTCGTCCCCGAAAAGGACGGCCGGCCGGTCGCCAACGCGGTCGCGCCGGGCAAGCGCCCGCTGTCGTCGATGTCGCCGACGATCGTCTACGACCGCGGCGGCAAGCCCGTCTTCGCGATCGGCGCGGCCGGCGGCAAGACGATCATCATGCAGGTGCTGAAGGCGCTGGTCGCCCATTTCGACTGGGGGCTGTCGGCGCAGGAGTCGATCGCGTTGGGGCAGGAATTCTTCAACGCCGACGGTCTGGTGCTGGAAGACGGCACCGCGCTGACCGCGATGCGGGGGCCGCTGGAGACGCTGGGGCACCATGTCACGATCGCGAAGCTGGGGCTGAAGGCGAATGCGGTCGAGAAGCGGCCGGACGGGCAGTGGGCCGGCGCGGCCGACCCGCGCAGTCCGGGAAACTCGCTCCAGCAATAACGCACTACGCCAGAACGATAAAAAGAAGCACGCGGGAGAGGATATGCGGCGGCTCGAACATTTTCCCAATCTCGTCACGATGTTCTTCGCGCGCGCCGCCGAAAAGGGCGATGCGCCGTTCCTGTGGCAGAAGCGGGACGGCGCGTGGGTGGCGACAAGCTGGCGTGCGGCGGCGGAGACGGTGGCGCGGCTGGCCACCGGGTTGCGCGCGATCGGACTGGAACGCGGCGACCGCGTGATGCTGGTCAGCGAAAACCGCCCCGAATGGTGCATCGCCGATCTGGCGATCATGGCCGCCGGGTGCGTGACCGTTCCGACCTATACCACCAACACCGAGCGCGACCACGCGCACATCATCGAGAATTCGGGCGCGAAGGCGGTGATCGTCTCCACCGCGAAGCTGGCCCGCGCGTTGATGCCCGCGATCCTCCATTCGATCCGCCCGCAGATGCTGATCGGGATCGAGCCGATGCGGCTGGGCCAGGCGGCGATCGACGTGTTCGACTGGCAGACGTTGATCGACCAGCATCCCGCCGAAGCGGCGACGGTCGCGGCGCAGGCCGATTTCGCGCGCACCGACCTGGCGTGCCTGATCTACACCAGCGGCACCGGCGGCGCGCCGCGCGGGGTGATGCAGCACCACGGCGCGATCCTGCACAATGTCGCGGGCTGCTCGGCGGTGGTGGCGGAGGATTTCGGCTGGGGCGACGAGGTGTTCCTGTCGTTCCTGCCGCTCAGCCACGCCTATGAGCATACCGGCGGGCAGCATTTCCCGATCGGGATGGGCGGGCAGATCTATTATGCCGAGAGCCTCGACAAGCTGGCCGCGAATATCGAGGAAGTGCGCCCGACGATCATGTTCGTCGTGCCGCGCCTGTTCGAGGTGCTGCGCACCCGCATCTCGAAGGCGATCGCGAAACAGGGCGGGATGCCGGCGAAGCTGCTCGCCGCCGCGCTGGATATCGGGGCGAAGCGCGATGCGGGAACGCTGCGGCTGACCGACCGGCCCAAGGCGCTGCTGGTCGATGCGCTGTTCAAGCCCAAGATCGCGCGCAAGTTCGGCGGGCGGATGAAGGCGATGATCTCCGGCGGCGCGCCGCTGACGCCCGAGGTGGGCGTGTTCTTCCAGTCGCTCGGCGTCTGCTTCCTGCAAGGATACGGACAGACCGAGGCCGCGCCGGTCATCTCGTGCAACCGCCCGAGCGTCGGCGTGACGATGGATTCGGTCGGGCCGCCGCTGGCCGATACCGAGGTGCGGATCGCCGAGGATGGCGAGATCCTGGTGCGCGGCGAACTGGTGATGCAGGGTTACTGGCGCAACGAGGCGGAGACGGCGCGCGTCCTGAAGGATGGCTGGCTGCACACCGGCGACATCGGCGAGATCGACGCGGGCGGGCGGATACGGATCACCGACCGCAAGAAGGACCTGATCATCAACGACAAGGGCGAGAATGTCGCGCCGCAGAAGGTGGAGGGGCTTCTGACGCTCCAGCCCGAGATCGGGCAGGCGATGATCGCGGGCGACCGGCGGCCGCATATGGTCGCGGTGCTGGTGCCCGATGCCGAGTGGAGCGCGGAATGGGCGGCCGCGAACGGCAAGCGCGGAGCGGTGCTGGCGGAAGACCCGGCGTTTCGTTCGGCCGTACAAGCGGCGGTCGATCGGACGAATGCGGTGCTGTCGGTGACCGAGCGGGTACGGCGGTGGATACTGGCGGACGAACCGTTCGGGATCGAGAACGAACAGCTGACGCCGAGCTTGAAGATCCGGCGGCATGTGTTGCGGCAGGTATATGGGGCGCGGCTGGATGCGCTTTATGGGGTGGGAGCTTAGCTCGCCACCGTCGCCCCTGCGCAGGCAGGGGCCTATCGCTCTGTCCTAGGGCGGTGCGATCGGTTGATCGCACCACCGCGTAGACAGCGCATGGGGCGGCAGACATAGGCCCCTGCCTGCGCAGGGGCGACGGAACTACATGTTGATGTCGGCCCACAAGTCGCGCCAGTCGGGATTGACGCTGCCGATCAGGTTCAGTTTCCACGCGCGCTTCCATTTCTTCAGCGCTTTCTCGCGGGTGATGGCCTCCAGCATCGTGTCATGCGATTCCACGTACACCAGTCGCGTCAGGCCATGTTCCTTGCAGAAGTCCGATCCCCTGCCCTCGCGATGTTGTTGAATGCGCGCGGCGAGGTGCGCGGTGACGCCGATATAGAGCGTGCCGCTGGGGGCGTTGGTCATGATGTAGACCCATGCCATCAGCGGCATCTCGCGTCGGGAGAGCGATAGGCCCCTGCCTAAGCAGGGGCGACGATCACTTTCCCTTCGGTACCACCGCCATCGTCCAGTCCTTGTCGGGACGCAGATACTTCGCCGCGGTCGCCTGCAGCGACGCCGGCGTGATCTGCGTCATGTCGCCGACCAGCGACTGGCTGGCCTCGATCCGCTTCGGGTCGAACGTGCCGCCGCTGGTCTGTAGCAGCCAGAACTGGTTCCCCGACGACGCGCGCGCCATATATTGCAGCATCGGGACGATCGTGCGGCGCAGTTCGTCCTCGCTGACCGGGGTCGAGACCAGTTCCGCCGCGATCTGGCGCGAGAGCTGGAAGAACAGCGGCACCTTGTCGGGCGCGACCTTGCCGATCGCGATCAGGCGGCCGCCGCCGGGCTGGCCGACCGGCCACTGGCTCTGTGCGCTGGGCGAATAGCTGGCCCCCGCGACCGAGCGCAGGCGATCGAACAATCGGTCGTTGAACACCGCGGCCAGCACGTCGAGCCGCCGCTGCTCGGCATGGTCCGCCGATCCGCCGCCGGTCGGCCAGGCGATCACCGCCGCCGCCTGATTGTCGTCGCCGTCGTGCGTGCGCAGCACCGGGGTGGCGTTATGCGCGGGGAAGCGCACCTGCGGTGAGCGGGGCGGCTCCATCCTGCGGGGGTTCAGCGCGCCGAAGCTCTTCGCCACCGCCGCGATCGCCTCCTCCGGCTTCACGTCGCCGAACACGTCGACCTCGATCGGGCCGGTCGCGAGCAACGGTTGCCAGAGCTTCCGGAACGCGCCCGCGTCCAGCTTCTCGATCTCGGCCAGCGACGGCACGCCCCAGCGCGGATCGCCATCGCGCAGCAGCCCTTCCAGATCGCGCGCCAGCACGCCGTCAGGCGAGGAGGACAGCCCGGCATAACCCGCCAGCATCGCCGCGCGCGCGCGCGCCACCGGCGCCTTGTCCCAGCGCGGCGCGGCCAGCTTGGCGGCCATCAGCGTCAGATTGTCGGCATAGTCGCCCGGCGTGGTCTGCGCCCCGAACAGGAACGCATCGTCGCCGATGTCGAAATCGAGCCCCATGCGCCGCCCGGTGGTGAGCTGATCGAGGTCGCTCTGGTCCAGCTTGCCGATCCCGCTGGCGATCAGCGCATTGTCGCCCGCCCAAGCCGCGGTCGGCCGATCCGACGGTAGCGCCTGATAGCCGCGCCCGAACCGGACGCGCAGGTACACGCGCCCCGTCTCCGAGGCGTTGGGGTAGATCAGCGCGCGCACCCCGTTGGCGAACGTCACCTGCTCCATCGGCGGGTCGCCGACGCGGGTCTTGGCCAGCACCGTGCCCGGCTGCCCCAGCTTCGGCACGCGCGAGAAATCGACCGCCGCCTGTTCGGTGCGCTTGCCGACCAGCTTCGACACGTCGGCCTTCATCGCCGCCGCCAGCCGCGCGGCGGCGGTCGGATCGGCGGTGCGGGTGTTGACGAGCGCGCGGCTGGCGTCGCCCTTGAAGAGGCGGTTGGTCGATTCGATGATCGCGGCGGGCGTGAACATGCCCTTCGCGCGCGCCTGTTTCAGGATGTCGTAGCTGGTCTGCGGCCCAGCGACCGTTTCGCGGATGTCGAGCGCGCTGACCATGTCGTCGGCCTGTTTCGACCCCGCCTCGACCCGCGCGGTATCGACGTCGTTCTTCATCGCCGCATCGTATTCGGCGAGCTCGCGATCGATCTCGCCCTGCGTCGGCGGGTTGACCATCGCGTCGGCGACGACCGCGCGCACGTCCTTGAGCGCCGCCTCCCAGTCGTTGCCGATCGGGATGACGTTCATGAACGTGCCGTTGGCGGAGCGCGACACGTCGTCGAGGCTGACCGACGCCTGGAGGAAGCTGCCCCCGGCGCGCGCACGCGTCTCCAGCCGGCGATTGATGACGCGCAGCGCCAGCATGTCGACCATCCGCTTCTGGTTGAAGACGATCGTGTCGCTCTGATATTTCCACGGACGCAGCACGGCGGTGGCGACGACCGCCGGCAGCGAGGGTTCGGCGACCGTCCTCGCCACCGGCTCACCCGCCTTGGGGGTGCCGAAATCCGGATCGGCGGGGTTCGCCCCCTTGCCCTGCCAGCCGCCGAAATTCTTCACGACCAGCCGCGCCGCGACATCCGGGTCGATGTCGCCGGAGATGATGACCACCGCGCGCGACGGACGATACCAGCGATCGTGGAACGCCTGCACGGTGGCCGGCGTCGCGGCTTCCAGCGTCTTGATCGTGCCGATCGGCGAGCGGCTGGCGAGCGGCTGTCCGGCGAAGAAGGTTTCGCGGATCGCATCGCCGTAGCGGACCTGCGGCCCCGGCGCCTCGCGCTGTTCGGCCAGCACCGCCGGCCGCTCCGCCGCCAGCCCGGCGTCGGTGATCGCGGGCGCGGCCATCATGCCGGAGAAGATCTTCAGGCTTTCGTCCAGCTTCACGTCGGTCGCGCCGGGCAGGTCGAGCTTGTAGACGGTCTGGGTCGGAGTGGTGGAGGCGTTGGAATCGCTGCCGAACGTCGCGCCGAACCGCTGCCACACGCGCTTCGCCTCACCATCGGGCACGTATTTGGAGCCGCGGAACGACAGATGCTCGATCAGGTGCGCGAAGCCCTGTTCGGCATCGGTTTCATAAAGGGAGCCGGCATCGATCCGCACCCGCACCGCCACCTGCCCCGGCGGCACCGCGTTGCGGCGGACGGCATAGCGCAGCCCGCTGGGCAATGCGCCGAAATGCCAGTTGGGATCGGGCGGGATATCCGAATCGGCGAACAGCCACGGTCGCGTATCGACCGTGACCGGCGCGGTCGCCCGCGTCGGCACCGCCTTCGGCGGCAACGTTCTGGAGACCGGCGCCGCGCGACGCGCACGCTGCTGCGCGGGAAGCGGCAGCGCGACGGAGACGAGCAGGAGGGCGACGAGCGGCTTCGCGAGCACGCGCGAATAAGGATGCATCAGGCGATTGTAGGGTGCGCGCACGCCCCCGGCAACGCCCCCCGCGCCGAAAGCGCGCCGCCGCGCCCGGGCACGAAGCGCGCGTCGGGCAGCTATGCCGGGCGAAACGAAGGCTTTCGCACCCTGCGCTTGATCCCCTTGCGGCCACGCGCCACATGGGCGTCATGCTGATCGAGACCGAAGCCACGCCGAACCCGGCGACGCTCAAGTTCCTGCCCGGCCGCGTCGTCATGGACGCCGGCACGCGCGACTTCGCGACCCCGGAAGAGGCGGAGGCCAGCCCGCTGGCCGATGCGCTGTTCGGGCTGGGCGACGTGACCGGCGTATTCTTCGGGCGCGATTTCGTCTCCGTCACCGCCGCGCCGGGCGCGGAATGGCGCGACCTGAAGCCTGACGTGCTCGCGGTCCTGATGGATCATTTCACCGCGCAGATGCCGCTGTTCCGCACCGGCGGCGCCGGGTTCAGCGTGCCGGCCGAGGAAGAGGCGTTCACCGACGATCCCGCCGACGCCGACATCGTCGCGCAGATCAAGGACCTGATCGAGACGCGCGTCCGCCCGGCGGTGGCGAACGACGGCGGCGACATCGTCTATCGCGGCTTCGACAAGGGCAAGGTGTACCTGCGGATGCAGGGCGCGTGCGCGGGCTGCCCGTCGTCGAGCGCGACGCTGAAGAACGGCATCGAGCAACTGCTGCGCTATTACGTGCCCGAAGTGACCGAGGTGCGCGCGGTCTGACCGCGCGCCCTGCCCTTCCCCGACAAACGGAGTTTCCGATGGCCGCCCCGCTCGACGACGCCGCGCTGGACCAGCTGTTCCGCACCGCGCGCACCTTCAACCATTATCGCGACGAGCCGGTGGGCGAGGACACGCTGCGCGCGATCTGGGACCTGATGAAGATGGGGCCGACCTCGGCCAACCAGCTTCCCGCGCGGCTGGTGTGGTGCGTGTCGGACGAGGCCAAGGCGACGCTGGCCGCCGCCGCATCGGACAGCAATGCGACGAAGATACTGAAGGCGCCGGTCAGCGTCGTGCTGGGCATGGACGTCGAGTTCCACGAACACCTGCCGACGCTCTACCCGCACGCCGACGCAAAAAGCTGGTTCGACGGCAATCGCGAACTGCGCGAGGCATCGGCGTTCCGCAACTCGTCGCTGCAGGGCGGCTATCTGATCCTCGCCGCGCGCGCGCTGGGCGTGGATGTCGGGCCGATGTCGGGCTTCGACGCCGGAGCGGTCGACAAGGCGTTCTTCGCCGACACGCCGAACGTGCGCGCGAACTTCATCGCCACGCTCGGCTATGGCGACACCGCGACGCTCCACCCGCGCAACCCGCGTCCGGCGTTCGAGACGTTCAACCGCGTCGTTTGATCTGGCTTTGGGCATGACCCGCACCCTGGTGATCGACACCGCGACCGCCGCCTGTTCGGTCGCGCTGTTCGAGGACGAACGGCTGGTGGCGCACGCGCATGACGTGGTCGGGCGCGGCCACGCCGAGCGGCTGGTGCCGATGATCGCCGCGCTGCCCGATGGCGGGCGGGCCGGGCGCGTGCTGGTCGATGTCGGGCCGGGCAGCTTTACCGGGATCCGGGTCGGGATCGCCGCGGCGCGCGCGCTGGCCTTCGGCTGGGGCGCGGACATCGCGGGATATGGCGCGCCGTCGCTGGTCGCGGTCGCCGCGCTGGCCGACGACGATCGCCCGCTTGCGGTGGTGATGGAAGGCGGGCACGGTGAGGTCTTCATGCAGGGCTTCGTCGCTCCCTTCGCCGCGCTCGACGCACCCCGTTCGCTGACCCCGGCGGCGGCGCTGGCGGCGCTGGACGGGCGGCGCGCGGTCGGATCGGGGACGCGCTGGCTGACGACGCTCGACCCCGCCGTGGCCACCGACGAGGCGTTGCCGGATGCGCGCCACGCCCTGCTGATCCCGCCCGAAGCGCGCGCCTTGCCGCCGGTGCCCTTCTACGGCCGCGCGCCCGATGCGAAGCCGCCCGCCCCGAGGCCTGCCGCCGCATGACGACGCGGGTGCGGCTGATCGAGCTGGCGCCCGGCGGTGCCGCCGATGCCGAGGCGGTGGACCGCATCATGGGCGCCGCCTTCGACCCGCGGTACGGCGAGGCGTGGACGCGCAGCCAGTGCATCGGGATTCTGGCCATGCCGGGCGTCTGGCTGACGCTCGCCCGCGTCGACGATGTGGTAGTCGGCTTCGCGCTGGTCCGCGCGATCATGGACGAGGCCGAACTGCTGCTGATCGCGGTCGATCCGGCGGCGCGGCGACGCGGCGTGGGGGCGGCGTTGCTGCGCGGGGTGATCGCGGAGTGCGACGGACGCGGCGTCGCGCGGCTGCATCTGGAGGTGCGCGCCAACAATCCGGCGGTGGCGCTGTACGCCGCGCACGGCTTCGTTCGCGCGGGCGTGCGGCGCGATTATTATCGCGGCACGGGCGGCCAGACGCACGATGCCCACACCTACGCCCGCGACCTGCGCGCCTGACACGCTTCATCGTGTTGCGAGTCGGTAGCGCTTTTCGCAACAAGCTAAATTCGGTACAGCCCCGACCATGCCTCGCAAGATCGATCTCGAAGCGCTGTGCCATGAAAAGGGCCTGCGGATTACCGAACAGCGCCGCGTGATCGCGCGCGTCCTTTCCGAGGCGGAGGATCATCCCGACGTCGAGAAGGTCTATGCGCGCGCCTCGGCGATCGATCCGGGCATTTCGATCGCGACCGTCTATCGCACCGTGCGGCTGTTCGAGGAGGCGGGCATCCTGGACCGTCACGATTTCGGCGACGGACGCGCGCGCTACGAACCCTCGCCCGAGGCGCATCACGACCATCTGATCGATGTCGAGACCGGCAAGGTGATCGAGTTCGTCGATCCCGAACTGGAGCTGCTGCAAAAGGCGATCGCCGAGCGGCTGGGCTTCCGGCTGGTCGATCACCGCATGGAATTGTACGGCGTCGCGCTCCGCAAGGACTGAGCCGTGAACGCCCGCGCGGTGGGGCGGCTGGCGGCCTTGGCCGGGGCGCTCGCGCTGGCGCTGCTGCTGCATGGAGCGTGGCGGCTGGTGCGTGCGCGGTCGCCGTGGCCGCGCCGCTTCCTGGGCTGGGTCGCGTGGATCGTCGGCGCGCGGGTGCGTATCGTCGGCACGCCGCTGACCCGCGACGGGGTGCTGCTGTCCAATCATCTGAGCTGGATCGACATCCCGCTGCTGGCGGGGGCGAGCGGCGCGGCGTTCGTCGCCAAGGCCGAATTGCGCGATGCCCCGCTGGTCGGCTGGCTTTGTACGCTGAACCACACCCTGTTCGTCAAGCGCGGCGACCGGATGGGGATCGAGGCGCAGGTCGCCGCGCTCCGCGCGCAGCTGGCCGGACCGCAGCCGGTGGGGATCTTCCCGGAGGGGACGACCGGCGACGGGCGGACGCTGCTGCCCTTCAAGGCCGGGCTGCTCGCCGCGCTCGATCCGCCGCCGCCGGGCGTGCGCGTGCAGCCGGTGCGGATCGATTACGGCGACGCCACCGACGATCTGGCCTGGGTGGGGGCCGAGCCGGGCGCGCAACACGCCATCCGGGTGTTGAACCGCGCTGGCCATTTCACCGCGACGCTGCACTTTCTGGAACCGTTCGTGCCGAGCGGCGACCGCAAGGCGATCGCCGCGACGGCGCGGGCGCGGATCGAGGCGGCGTGATGCGGCGCGTGATCGTGCTTGCCGCGCTGCTCGCCGCCGGCTGTTCGCGCGACGACAGTGCGGAGCGGCGCGCACGGCTGGGGCCGAACCCCGGTTTCGCGCAATTGATGCGGGTCGCGGATGCCGAGGCGGGTGCGCGGCGGTTCGGGCAATGCGCGGCGTGTCACTCGATCGCGGCGGGCGGGCAGGATCGCAACGGCCCGAACCTGCACGGCGTCTACGGCGCGAAGATCGGGCAGAACAGCGCGCGCTTCGGCTATACCGAGGCGTTGCAGGCGCAAGCGGGGACATGGGATGCCGCACGGCTCGACCGCTGGCTGGCCGATCCGCGTGGCATGGTGCCGGGTACCAGCATGGCCTTTCCGGGGGTGCGCGATCCGCTCGATCGCGCCGATTTGATCGCCTATCTGAAGACGCAATCGTGACGGCGGTGCGCGCCTATGCCGCGACCGATCGCGATGCGTGTCTGGCATTGTTCGACGGGAACGTGCCGACCTTCTTCGCCGCCAGCGAACGCGAGGATTTCGCGGCATTTCTCGACCGCGACGCCGCCGACTGGACGTTCCAGGTGATAGAGCGCGACGGGCGCGTCGTGGCGTGTCGAGGGCATAAGGTCGCTGGCGACGGCGTGACGGCAGGGTTTTGCTGGGGGATGGTCGACCGCGCGCTGCACCGCACCGGCCTGGGCAGCGTGCTGACCGAGGCGCGGTTGCGCGCGGCGCGCGCGACGCCGGGGGTGACACAGGCGTGCCTCGACACCAGCCAGCATACGCGCGGCTTCTACGAGCGGTTCGGCTTCGTGGTCGAGGCGGTGGTGGCGGACGGTTACGGCGCGGGGCTGGACCGCCATGACATGCGGCTGCGCTGGTCAGGGTGACGCGTTTCCGCTAAGGGCGCCCGCATGTCCGCAGCGCCCAAGACTCCCCCGAAGACCTTTCACGTCAAGTCGTTCGGTTGCCAGATGAACGTCTATGACGGTGAGCGGATGGCCGAATTGATGGCTGCCGAGGGGATGGTCGCGACCGACGACGCCAATGCCGCCGATCTGGTCGTGCTCAACACCTGCCACATCCGCGAGAAGGCGACCGAGAAGGTCTATTCGGACATCGGGCGCGTGCGGAAGGTGGCGGGCGCGGAAGGGCGTGCGCCGATGATCGCGGTCGCGGGCTGCGTCGCGCAGGCCGAGGGCGAGGAGATCGTGCGCCGCGCCAAGGTGGACGTGGTGGTCGGCCCGCAGGCGTATCACAACCTGCCGAAACTGGTCGCGGCGGCGGCGAAGGGCGAGGCGGCGCTCGACACCGACATGCCGCTGGCGTCGAAGTTCGGCGCCCTCCCCGCGCGCCGCAACGTCGCGCCGGGCGCGTTCCTGACCGTGCAGGAAGGGTGCGACAAGTTCTGCACCTATTGCGTGGTGCCGTACACGCGCGGCGCGGAGATCAGCCGCCCGTTCGCGGCGATCGTCGACGAGGCGAAGGCGCTGGTCGATGCCGGCGCGCGCGAGATCACGCTGCTGGGGCAGAACGTCAACGCGTGGAGCGACGGCGACGGGCGGGGGCTGCACGACCTGATCCGCGCGCTGGACCGCGTGCCCGGACTGGCGCGGATCCGCTATACGACCAGCCATCCCAATGACATGGCGCAGGGGTTGATCGACGCGCATCGCGATGTCGAAAGCCTGATGCCGTTCCTCCATCTGCCGGTGCAGGCCGGAAGCGATCGCGTGCTGCGCGCGATGAACCGCCAGCACACGCGCAACGGCTATCTGCGGCTACTCGACCGGATGCGCGCGGCGCGCCCCGATATCGCGCTGTCGGGCGATTTCATCGTCGGCTTCCCCGGCGAGACCGAGGCGGAGTTCGCCGAGACGCTGAGCCTGGTCGATGCGGTCGGCTATGCGCAGGCGTACAGCTTCAAATATTCGCCGCGCCCCGGCACCCCGGCGGCGACGCTGGGCGAACAGGTCGCGGCGGAGGTGATGGACGAACGGTTGCAGCGGTTGCAGGCCGCGCTCCAGCGCGATCAGGCGGCGTTCAATGCCGCCTCGGTCGGGCGGACCTGCCGCGTGCTGATCGAGCGCAAGGGCAAGCGCGACGGGCAATGGCTGGGCAAGTCGCCGTGGCTGCAATCGGTGCATGTCGTCGGGCCGCACGCGATCGGCGACATGCTGGACGTGACGCTGGTGGAGGCCGGGCCGCTGTCGCTGACGGGTGAGGTACGGGCGCTGGCGGCGGCGTGACCCTTAACCTCCCCTGCAAGGGGAGGTGGCAGCGCGCAGCGCTGACGGAGGGGTCTTGAGGCTCGTAGCGTCACCGCGCGCGACTACCCCTCCACCACCCTGCGGGTGGTCCCCCTCCCCTTTCAGGGGAGGTTTTCGAGATTTCGCCTTTCCGCCACCTTCAACCCCTGCCACACTCGCCGCGATGCCATTGTGCCGTCACGCGCCGCCCCTATCTCGCCCTTGTGGCGATCGTCGCCGCGCGTTGCCCATCGCCACAGGAGCCGCATGAGCCGTAAACCCGTCCCCGCCCACGCTGGCGAGCGTTCGCGCGCCGAGGTCGTCTTCGATCGCCCGCAACTGCTGAGCCGCCTGTTCGGGCAATACGATCAGCATCTGGTGGCGCTGGAGAACCGGCTGGGCGTATATATCACTGCGCGCGGCAACCGCGTCGGGCTGGAGGGTACCGCCGAGCAGGTGGCGCTGGCGCGCGACGTGCTCCACGACCTGTATGCGCGAATCCAGCGCGGCGAGGAGGTCGATACCGGTCTGGTCGACGCCTCGATCGCGATGGCGGCGGAGCCGGTGCTGGACGGCATCATCTCGACCGAGCGCAGCGCCGCGCCATCGGTGATGATCCGCACGCGCAAGAAGACGATCGTCCCGCGCACGCCCGCGCAGGCGCATTACATGCGCGAGCTGACGACGCACGACATGATCTTCGCGCTGGGGCCGGCGGGGACCGGCAAGACCTATATCGCGGTCGCGCAGGCGGTCGCGCAGCTGATCGCGGGCAGCGTGCAGCGGCTGATCCTGTCGCGCCCGGCGGTGGAGGCGGGCGAGCGCCTCGGCTTCCTGCCCGGCGACATGAAGGAGAAGGTCGATCCGTACCTGCGCCCGCTCTACGACGCGCTGTACGACTGCCTGCCCGCCGAGCAGGTCGAGCGGCGGATCGCGTCGGGCGAGATCGAGATCGCGCCGATCGCCTTCATGCGCGGCCGGACGCTGGGCGACGCGTTCGTGATCCTCGACGAGGCGCAGAACACCACGCCCGCGCAGATGAAGATGTTCCTCACCCGCTTTGGCCAGAACAGCCGGATGGTGATCTGCGGCGATCCGAACCAGACCGACTTGCCCGGCGGTGTCGGCGCCAGCGGCCTGGCCGATGCCACGACGCGGCTGGAGGGCGTGGAGGGCATCTCGCTCTGCCGCTTCACCGCCGCCGACGTCGTGCGTCATCCGATTGTCGGGCGGATCGTGGAGGCGTATGAGGGGGTGGCATGAACGCCATCCCGCCCCCGCCGACCCGCGCCGAGGAAGAGGCGTTGTCGCACCCGTTCCTGATCGAGGATGAAGCGGTGGTAAGAATGATCGCCCGCCTCGCGGATGAGCGCGGCACGGCGATGCACGACATCGTCGCGCTGGCGATCGGCGACTATTACAAGCGCCATGCGAATGGCCGCCCGGCGCCGGAGTGGTTGCAACGGTTCTGGCGTGAGCATCCGCTACCGCTTCCGACCGGATTGAAGGCGGACAAGGCATTCTACGACTCGCTGAACGACGAATGAGCGCGTGACCCTGTTTGTGGATGCATCGGCGATCGTCGCGATGATCGCGCGTGAGCCAGAGGCGGTGCCCTTCGCCGAGCGGCTTGGTCATTCCGATGCGAAGCACACGTCGCCGATCGCGATCTGGGAGGCGGTCCGCGCGGTCGTCCGCGTGCGCGGCGTTGACCTGATCGAAGCCCGCGATCTGGTCGCGACATTCCTGCGCGATGCGGGCGTCGAGGTGATGCCGATCGGCGCGACGCACGGCGAACTCGCGCTTGATGCCTATGCGGCGTTCGGCAAAGGCCGCCATGCGGCCGCACTGAACATGGGGGATTGCTTCGCCTATGCCCGTGCCAAAGCGAGCAGGGCGAGCATCCTTTTCAAGGGTAACGATTTCGCCCGTACAGACCTGACAGACGGAACGCTCGAATGATCCACATCGAACTGACCCGCGAAGACCCGTGGCCCGACGCCGACTGGGACGCGCGCGCGCTGGCCGCCGCGCGCGCGGCGATCGCGAAGACGCCGTACGGCGATCTGTTGACCACGCGCGCGCATGTCGAGATCAGCGTGCGGCTGGCGACCGATGAGGAGGTGCGGACGCTCAACCACCAGTATCGCGACAAGGACAAGCCGACCAACGTGCTGTCCTTCCCGATGGTGCAGGCCGACCTGATCGATTCCGTGACGCAGAACAGCGACGACGGCGAGGTGCTGCTCGGCGATATCGTGCTGGCGCATGGCGTGTGCGAACGTGAGGCGGCGGAGCGGAACATTCCGGCGGCGGATCATTTCTCGCATCTGGTGGTGCATGGCTGCCTCCATCTGCTAGGCTATGACCATATGACCGACGACGAGGGCGACGCGATGGAGCAGATCGAGCGCGACGCCCTGGCCGATCTGGGCATCGCCGACCCCTACCTGATTCGCGAGGATTGAACCCAACGGCCATGGCCGACGACCGAAGTAGCGCCGCGGAACGCGGCGAGCACCATGAGAGCGGCATCTGGACGGGGCTGCGCAACATGATCTTCGGCGAACCGCGCGAGGCCACCTTGCGCGAATTGCTGGAGAAGGCGATCGACCGCTACGAGGAAGATCCCGCCCCCGACATCAAGGGCGACCTGACGCCGCTGGAGCGGCAGATGGTGCGCAACCTGCTGCATTTCAGCGAGCGCGACGCCGGCGACGTCGGCGTGCCGCGCGCCGACATGATCGCGGTGGAGGAGGCGACGACCTTCGACCATCTGGTGCATGTCTTCGCCGAGGCCGGGGTCAGCCGCCTGCCGGTCTATCGCGGCAGCCTCGACCATATTGTCGGCATGGTCCATCTGAAGGACGTGTTCCAGATTCTCGCCGCCGGGGGCGAGCGCCCGACATCGATCGCGGCGCTGATCCGCCAGCCGCTGTATGTGCCGATGAGCCGGGGCACGCTCGATCTGCTCGCCGACATGCGCCAGTCGCGCATCCATCTGGCGATCGTGCTGGACGAATATTCGGGCACCGAGGGGCTGGTGACGATCGAGGACCTGATCGAGGAGATCGTCGGCGAGATCGAGGACGAGCATGACGATGCGCCGGAGGTGCTGCTGGTCCCGCTCGACGGCGGGGCGTGGGACGCCGATGCGCGCGTCGAACTGGAGGACGTCGGCGCGACGGTCGACGCGCGGCTGGCCGAGGCGGAAAGCGACGTCGACACGATCGGCGGGCTGACGGCGGTACTGGCAGGGCGCGTGCCGGAGGCGGGCGAGTGCATCGACCATCCCAGCGGCTGGCGGATCGAAGTCACCGATGCCGACGAGCGGCGGATCAATCGTCTGCGGTTGCATCCGCCGGTGCCGGTGCCGGAGGGCATCGAGGAATGAGCGACTTCGGCTGATCGTCGCAATCGATCATACCGTTCGCGATTTCACGTTTTTCCGATCACTCTCGCTCCATTACTATCCGCGTCATTGACCGATGGAAAGGATGTCGGGGTCGAGCGTCATGCACCAGATCCCGACGCCCGCGAGAGGAGACGAAGCCATGGACGCCATTACCGAAGGCAGCCCGATCAACGACCCCAAGAAGCAGCCGGCCGCGATGCGCACGCTGCTGGGGCGCACCGCCAAGGACTGGTGGCCGGAGTCGCTGTCGATCGACATCCTTCATCAACAGGGCAAGAGCGGCAATCCGTTCGGCGACGATTTCGATTACGCGGCCGAGTTCCTGAAGCTCGACCTGAAGGCGGTGAAGGCCGACCTGACCGCGCTGATGACCGACAGCCAGCCGTGGTGGCCGGCGGACTACGGGCATTACGGCCCGTTCTTCATCCGCATGGCGTGGCATTCGGCGGGCACGTATCGCACCGGCGACGGGCGCGGCGGTTCGTCGGCGGGGCAGCAGCGCTTCGCCCCGCTCAATTCGTGGCCAGATAACGGCAACCTCGACAAGGCGCGCCGCCTGTTGTGGCCGATCAAGCAGAAGTACGGCCGCGCGCTGAGCTGGGCCGACCTGTTCATCCTGGCCGGCAACGTCGCGATCGAATCGATGGGCGGCCCGACCTTCGGCTTCAGCGGCGGACGCGAAGACGTGTTCGAGCCGGAGAAGGACGTCTATTGGGGCACCGAGGAGGAATGGCTCGGCCAGACCCGCATCGACGAGGAAGCCGGGCTGGCGCTCGAGAGCCCGCTCGCCGCGATCCAGCACGGCCTGATCTACGTGAACCCGGAAGGGCCGGGCGGCTGCCCGAACCCGATGGGATCGGCACGCGACATGCGCGAGACGTTCGCGCGCATGGGCATGAACGACGAGGAAACCGCCGCGCTGACCGCCGGTGGCCACACCTTCGGCAAGGCGCATGGCGCGGGCGATCCCAAGCATGTCGGTCGTGAGCCCGAGGGTGCGGACATCGCCGCGCAGGGCCTCGGCTGGGCCTCGACCCATGAAAGCGGGATGGGCGATCACACGATCACCTCCGGTCTGGAAGGCGCGTGGACGCCGACCCCGACCACCTGGGACATGACGTATTTCGACATGCTGCTCGACCACGAATATGAGCTGGTCCGCAGCCCGGCGGGCGCGCACCAGTTCCAGCCGGTCGGCAATCCGGAGGACACGCTGGCCCCGGCCGCGCATACGCCGGGCAAGAAGGTCCCGACGATGATGTCGAGCGCCGACATGGCGCTGAAGGTCGACCCGAAATATCGCGCGGTCATGGAGAAGTTCCGCGCGGACCCGGCGTATTTCGCCGACGCCTGGGCGCGGGCGTGGTTCAAGCTGACGCACCGCGACATGGGGCCGAAGCAGCGCTATCTCGGCAGCGAAGTGCCGCAGGAGGATCTGATCTGGCAGGATCCGATTCCGGCGGTCGACCATCCGCTGATCGACGATGCCGACGTCACCGCGCTGAAGGCCAAGCTGCTCGACAGCGGCCTGTCGGTGCAGGATCTGGTGAAGACCGCCTGGGCCTCGGCCTCGACCTTCCGTGGGTCGGACAAGCGCGGCGGCGCGAACGGGGCGCGCATCCGCTTCGCCCCGCAGCGCAACTGGGAAGTGAACGAGCCGGAAAACCTGACCCGCGTGCTCGGCGTGCTGGAGCAGGTGAAGGCCGATTTCGACGGCATCTCGACCAACGGCAAGAAGGTGTCGATCGCCGACCTGATCGTGCTGGGCGGTGTCGCCGGGGTCGAGAAGGCGGCGAAGGATGCCGGTCATGACGTGACCGTGCCCTTCACCCCGGGCCGTGCCGATGCGCTGGAGGAGCAGACCGACGCCGAGAGCTTCGACGTGCTGGAGCCGAAGGCGGACGGTTTCCGCAACTACCTGCAGGTGCGCTTCACCGTGCCGACCGAGGAATTGCTGATCGACCGCGCGCAGCTGCTGGGGCTGACCGCGCCGGAGATGGCGGTGCTGGTCGGTGGCCTGCGCGTGCTGGGGGCGAACGCGCTGGGCAGCGAACATGGGGTGTTCACCAAGCGCGTCGGGCATCTGACGAACGACTTCTTCGTCAACCTGCTCGACATGAACACCGCGTGGAAGCAGGTGAGCGACGAGAGCGATCAGGAGTTCGTCGGCACCGACCGCACGACGCACGAGCAGAAGTGGACCGCATCGCGCACCGATCTGGTGTTCGGCTCCAACTCGCAGCTGCGCGCGCTGTCGGAGGTATACGCCTGCAACGACTCGGGCGAGAAGTTCGTCGCCGATTTCGTGAAGGCGTGGACGAAGGTGATGGACGCGGATCGTTTTGATCTGGCCAAGCGGTAATCGATCGGGTATCAATCGGTTATTGAATTGGGATGGACCGGACGGTCGCCACTTGGCGCCCCTCCCGGTTCCTCCCTCCCGTTACCGGCAGAGGAAGTCCTTCGGGTCGCCGAATGGCTGACTTGGCCGGGGTCGCCGGTGTGCCCCCCACACCGGCGGCCGATTCCTCCCGACCGCGTCGATTTCACGATCGCGGTGGCGCGATCGGCGCCGTGCCCCTACATCGTCGGTCATGCGCAAACATGTCCTCGCCGTCATCGGCCTGCTCGTCCTGCTCGGCGTCGCGATCTTCGCCTATCTGGCGTGGCCCGATACCGCGCGACTGGACGTGGCCGCGGTCAGCGGTACGCGCCCCGCCATCACCCAGCCGCGCGATCAGGTGATCCCGACCGTCGAAACCGCCGATCCGATCGGCTGGAAGGCGGGCGAGACGCCGGTCGCGGCCCCCGGGCTGAAGGTGGCGGCGTTCGCCGACGGGCTGGAGCATCCGCGCTGGCTGTACCGGCTGCCCAATGGCGACGTGCTGGTCGCCGAAACCAACTCGCCCCCGCGCGAGGGCGGCGGCATCAAGGGCTGGGTCATGCGCCACCTGTTGGGCAAGGTCGGCGCGGGCGTGCCGTCCGCCAACCGCATCACGTTGCTGCGCGATGCCGATGGCGACGGCGTGGCGGAGCTGAAGACCCCGTTCATGACCGGGCTGAACTCGCCGTCGGGCATGGCGCTGCTGAACGGACAGCTTTACGTCGCCAATACCGACTCGCTGGTGCGCGTACCGTATCGCGATGGCGAGACGAAGATCACCGCGACACCCGAGACGGTCGTGACCTACCCGGGCGGCGGCAACCATTGGTCGCGCAACGTGATCGTCGCCGAGGACGGCAAGACGCTCTACCTGTCGGTCGGATCGGCGTCGAATATCGCCGAGAACGGGCTGGATGCCGAGCACGACCGCGCCGCGATCCTGCAGGTGTTCCCCGACCAGAAGAAGTATCGCGTCTTCGCCTCGGGCATCCGCAACGCCAATGGCATGGCGCTGGTCCCCGGCACCAACCGGCTGTGGACCGTCGTCAACGAACGCGACATGCTCGGCTCGGATCTGGTCCCCGATTACATGAGCGCGATCGAACTGGGCGATAATTTCGGCTGGCCCTGGTATTATTGGGGCGGGTATCCGGACGTGCGGGTGCAACCGAAGAACCAGGAACTGCAGCAATATGTGAAGCGCCCGGATTATGCGCTGGGGCCGCATGTCGCCGCATTGGGGCTGACCTTCGCGGCCGACGCCAAACTGGGCGCGAACTTCGCGCGCGGCGCCTTCGTCGGCGAGCACGGATCGTGGAATCGCAAGCCGCTGTCGGGTTACAAGGTGGTGTACGTCCCCTTCAATGCCGAGGGCTGGCCGGAGAAGGGCGTCAAGCCGGTCGATGTGCTGACCGGCTTCCTCAACAAGGATGAGGAAGCGCATGGGCGGCCGGTGGCGGTCATCACCGACAAGACCGGCGGACTGCTGGTGGCGGATGACGTGGGCAATATGGTGTGGCGGGTCAGCGCGGCAAAGTGACGTCGCCGCGTCGATCGTCGCGTCGCCTCTCGATCGTCACCCCGGCGCTGGCCGGGGGTCGCTCTCTGCCTACCATTACCGGCCTTGGCAGCCGTGTCGCCATGGATCCCGGCCGTCGCCGGGATGACGGGTCAAGATACCCGAGGGCGCCCCTTCAACTCACGCCAGCAGCTTGGGTCCGTCCTTCTGGAGTTTCGCACGGAGCTGCTCGGCGAACATGCCCAACAGGCCCGGCAGGACGAACACGCCGTGCACGTTGCGCTCGGTCACGTCCAGCTGCACCGCGACACGCTGTCCCATGCCTTCGACGACGAAGTGCAGCGTGTCGCCGTCCCAGCGATGCTCGCTGACATGGCCGCCAGGAATATAGCCGGCGAGCTTGTCGAAGCCGCCCTCGATCCGCGTCTTCGCGCCCGCGATGCCGAGCTGATGCGGCAGGTCCACTTCGATCGGCGTGCTCATGCGGCGGTTCCGGGAAAAGGATGTGTCATGGCGCGATAATACGCCTCGCAACCGTCATCGTCACGCCCTACCTGACGGTCCGGCTTGCGATGGCGCGCGCGGCGTCGCAGGAGGCCGTCATGCCACCCGGCGCAAGGATCGCAGCCCTGCCCTATTCTTCCCCGCTTCGCCGCCTTCCCCGGCGCTATCCCGCGTTGACCGCGCTGCTGCTCGGCGCGGCGGCGGCGTGCGGGTTCGCCCCTCTGCAACTCTGGTGGCTGGCGCTCGCCTGCCTCGCGGGCTGGATGGCGCTGGTCCATGCGGCGCCGACGCTGCGGCAGGCGCTGTGGCGCGGCTGGGCGTTCGGGGTCGGGCATTTCACGATCAACGACAATTGGTTCCAGCACGCCTTCACCTTCCAGGACCAGATGCCGCATGCGCTGGGCTATGCCGCGCCGCTGGCGCTGGCGCTGTATCTGGCGGTGTTCCCGGCCATCGCGGCCGGGCTGACGTGGCGGTTCCGGGCGGCGCGAATCGATGCCGGCTGGATCTTGCTGTTCGGGGCGGCGTGGATCGCGACCGAATGGATGCGGTCGTGGGCCTTCACGGGCTATGCCTGGGATCCGCTGTCGGTGATGTGGGTGCCGGTGCCGCCGGTCGCGTGGCTGGCGACGCTGATCGGCACCTATGCATTGTCGGGATTGAGCGTCGTCGCGGCGGGCCTGCTGTTACTAATCCCGCGCCGTCCGTTTCCGATGGCCGCGCTGATCGCCGTAATCGCCATGCTGCTGGTGGCGGAGTGGCGCGGCTATCCGATGCCGTCCGCCGCGCCGGCGACTGCCCCGCGCCTGGTCGTCGTCCAGCCGAACGTGCCGCAGGACCAGCGCGGCGAGAGCGATCAGGCGATGATGCTGGCGCGACTGCTGCGGCTCTCCGGCACCCCGGGCGGCGCCCCGCGTCTGGTGATGTGGCCGGAAGGAGTGATCCGCGACTTCATCGAGGATGACTATCCATACTGGGTGTATGGCAATACCAGCCCGTGGCTGACGCGGACGCGCATGGCCGCCGCGCTGGGGCCCCGCGACATGCTGCTGACCGGCGGCACCGCACTCCAGTTCGATGCGCGCGGCGACGTCACCACCGCGACCAACTCGGTGTTCGCGCTCGATCCGCGCGGATGGATCCGGGGACGCTACGACAAGGCGCACCTGGTGCCATATGGCGAGTATCTGCCGATGCCGTGGCTGCTCAAGCCGCTGGGCCTGTCGCGACTGGTGCCCGGCGACATGGACTTCGCCGCCGGGCCGGGCCCGCGCACGATGGTGGTGCCGGGGTTCGGCGCGATCGGGATGCAGCTGTGCTATGAGATCATCTTCTCCGGCCAGACGGTCGATCCGGCGCATCGCCCCCGGCTGATCTTCAATCCGTCCAACGATGCGTGGTTCGGAAGCTGGGGCCCGCCGCAGCATCTGGCACAGGCGCGGTTGCGGGCGATCGAGGAAGGGCTGCCGGTGGTGCGCGCCACCCCCAACGGCATCTCGGCGGTGATCGGCGCCGATGGTGCGCTGCTGGCGACGGTACCGCACCAGCAAGCGGGAGCGATCGACATCGCGATCCCGCCCGCGCACGCGCCGACGCTGTTTTCACGGATCGGTAACGCCGCCGCGGCGATAGTCGCGCTTGGGGCTTGCGTCATCGCATTTGCCTTGCGCCGTCGCGCGCGCTAAGTGACATAAAGCTATCTTTATATCGTTATCTCCCGGAGCATCCATGCGTCAGTCGTTCATCTTCACGTCCGAGTCGGTGTCCGAAGGCCATCCCGACAAGGTCGCGGACCAGATTTCGGATTCGATCGTCGACCTGTTCCTGTCGAAGGATCCGGAAGCCCGCGTGGCGTGCGAAACGCTGACCACTACGCAGCTGGTCGTGCTGGCCGGTGAAATCCGTGGCAAGGGCGTGTACGAGAACGGCGAATGGGCGCCGGGCGTGCAGGACGAGATCGAGGCGACCGTCCGCGCGACCGTGAAGCGCATCGGCTATGAGCAGTCGGGCTTCCACTGGAACGAGTTCCGCTTCCTCAACGAACTGCACGGCCAGTCGGCGCATATCGCGATGGGCGTCGACGAGAGCGGCAACAAGGACGAGGGCGCCGGCGACCAGGGCATCATGTTCGGGTACGCGACCGACGAGACGCCGGGCCTGATGCCGGCCACGCTGTACTACAGCCACAAGATCCTCGAGCGGATGGCCGCCGACCGCCACTCGGGCGCCGCGCCGTTCCTGGAGCCGGACGCCAAGAGCCAGGTGACACTGCAGTATGAGAACGGCGTGCCGGTCAGGGCGACCGCGCTGGTCGTCTCGACCCAGCATGCGCCGGGCTATTGCGAGAAGGGCGACAACGCCGACGCGTCGAAGTACGCCGTGCTGCGCGACTATGTGATGGGCGTGTTCAAGGACGTGCTGCCCCAGGGCTTCATCGACGACGCCACCAAGATCTACATCAACCCGACCGGCCAGTTCGAGATCGGCGGGCCGGACGGCGACGCCGGGCTGACCGGCCGCAAGATCATCGTCGACACCTACGGCGGCGCGGCCCCGCACGGCGGCGGCGCGTTCAGCGGCAAGGATCCGACAAAGGTCGACCGCTCGGCCGCCTATGTCGCGCGCTATCTGGCGAAGAATGTCGTCGCGGCGGGCCTGGCCAAGCGTTGCACGATCCAGCTGTCCTACGCGATCGGCATCGCCGAGCCGCTGAGCGTCTATGTCGACCTGCACGGCACCGGCACGGTCGCGGAGGCGAAGCTGGAGGCGGCGCTGCCGCAGCTCGTTCGCCTGACCCCGAAGGGCATCCGCGAGCATCTGTCGCTCAACAAGCCGATCTATTCGAAGACGGCGGCCTATGGCCATTTCGGGCGCGATGCCGAGGGCGATCTGTTCACCTGGGAAAAGACCGATCTGGTCGACGCGCTGAAGCAGGCCATCGCCTGATGGGAAGGGGCGCGCTACGGCGCGCCCTGTCCTTTCGCGGGGCCCCGGGGCGGGCGCGGGATCGCTGCGAAAGCCCCCGTGCTTCCGGCCCGGTTCCGGCAGTCATGGCGGCGCAGTCCCATGCCCTCACCGGGGCGACGGTCCCCGGCGAATGGGCCAGCCCTGGCTCAGCTCGGGTGTGCTTCCACTTCCGCTTCGGCGCTACTCTCGCGCCGGTTCTCGACCGCCCGGGCCGCCGCCGCGATCGCCCATCCCGCGACCCGCTCCGACAGCCAGCCGATCACCGCGCCCGCCACAACGTCGCTGGTATAATGCGCGCCGCGCGTGACCTGCGCGACACCGGCGGTGCCGGCAGCGAGCGTCGCCGCCCCGGCGGCGGCGGGCACTTCGTGCGCGATCGATTGTGCCACGGCGACCGCGCCGGCGGTGTGCCCGGACGGGAAGGCGTTACGATCGCTATCGTCGGTGCCATGTCCCTTTTCCAGCTGCGGCGACGCGCCGGCCGCGTTCGGGCGAGTGCGATCCACGCCCGCCTTCAGCACGGTCTTCAACCCTGTCGCGAGCAGGTGGCTGGTCACCATCCGCGCCCCGCTGCGCGCCAGTGCCGGTCGGCGCAAAACCGCGCCGACCGCCAGCGTCCCCAGCCCGAGCGCGAGCAACGGCGGTTCGTCGGTCAGCTTCGACACCGGCGTCAGCGCACGCACCACCCCGGCCGTCGCCAGTGCGCGCAGCGGCGCGTGGGCCTCATGCTCGCGTTCGGCGGCGGCGCGGATCGCCTGCTTCTTCTTCTTGCCCATGCTGACCCCGTTCGTTGATTGCGCCCCCGCCAACGGTCGAACGGGCGCTTTCGCTCCGCATCAGCGCGCGGCGGTATAGGCGGCAAAGGGTTCGCTCTGGATCATCCGTCCGTCGCGCCACACCTGTACGCCGCCGCCTCCCTTCGCCGGATCGACCGAGGCCAGTACGCGATAGACATAGCCGTTGTTGGCGAACTGATAAATGCGCCGCCCGCCGCGTTCCTCGACCAGCCGTCCGCCCGAGACGGTCAGCGATGCGCGCGTATCGCGCCCGCCCCATGGTCGCTCGATCGCCGGCAACTCGGCATCGAAATTGTAGCTGCGGTACTGATAGCCGTCGCGATCGGTGCGCGTCACCTGCACCGAGCGTTTGGCGGTGACGCCCAGCACGCGCGTCTGCGGCGCAAAGCGGCAGCCGGTGGTGTCGCGCCCCCAGGTCACCGCCGTGACGGTGGGCGTGGTCGCACCGGGATCGACCATGCCGGGATTGACCGCATGGATGTTGCCGACGTCGCGACCCGCTTCGTTGGTGAGCGGATAATAGATCTGCCCGGCGCCGGGATCGGCCGCGCCGACGCGGACACGCGTCTGATACCGCACCAGCCCCGGCTTCGACAGGCTGGTCAGCGTCGCGACCCGCTGCGCATCGGGCGGCGAGAGCACCAGCACCCGGTCGCGATCGGTGGAATCGCAGACGAACACCGCCGGCGTCCAGCCATCCTCCCCGTGCAGCGCCGAGATCGACCCGGTGCTCGACAGTTGCGACCAGGCCGCCACCGGCAGCGCCGCCGCCGCGATCGCCGCACCACCGATCATCCACCCACGCATCGCTTCCTCCGTTTCGTTTTGCGCGACGCTGGGCTAGGCGCGCCAGCATGAACGATCCCACAACGATCCGCCGCCTGTACGGCCGGCGTCAGGGCCATGCGTTGCGCGCGGGTCAGGCCGCGCTGGTCGAGGACCTGCTGCCGCGCATCGCGGTGCCCGAGGAAGGACCGCTCGACGCCGCGCGACTGTTCGGCGACGATCGCCCGTTGCAGGTCGAGATCGGCTTCGGCGCCGGCGAGCACCTCGCCGGTCAGGCCAGTGCCGCGCCCGGCACCGGCTTCATCGGCTGCGAGCCGTTCCTGAACGGCGTCGTCGGTGCTCTGGGCCATGTCCGCGACGGTGCGCTGGACAATGTCCGCATCCACATGGGCGACGCGCTGGAGGTGGTCGAGCGGCTGCCCGACGCGTCGCTGGAGCGGGTCTATCTGCTCCATCCCGATCCCTGGCCCAAGGCGCGCCATGCCAAGCGCCGGATGATGAACCACGGCCCGCTCGACCTGATCGCGCGCAAGCTGAAGCCGGGGGCGGAGTTCCGGCTGGGCACCGACGACCCGACCTATTGCCGCTGGTCGATGATGGTAATGAACCAGCGCCGCGATTTCGCGTGGCAGGCGCGGACGCCGCAAGACTTCCTTGAACGTCCCGCCGACTGGCCGGAAACCCGCTACGAGAGAAAAGCGCGGCGTCAGGGGCATGAGGTCTGGTATTTCCGCTACATCCGCGTCTGATCGCTGACCGTCCGTCGTCGTCGTGCGTTGCACGCGCGACAGGGAGTGGACGATGGGCGAGGAACAACGGGTCGAGGAAGCCGAAGAGGCCGAGGAACGCAGCGCGCCGGCCGCGCGCGTCGTCCACGCCGCCGTCATCGAACAGGGCGAGGAGGAGCTGGAACGTCCGCTGTCCTCGCTGTTCTGGTCCGGCGTGGCGGCCGGCATCGCGATCATGGCGTCGGTATGGGTCAGCGGCGCGCTGCACCATCACCTGCCCGATACACCATGGTCCGAGGCGGTCATCGCACTGGGATATCCGTTCGGCTTCCTGATCGTGATCCTCGGGCGCTTGCAGCTCTTTACCGAACATACCGCGGTCGCGGTGGTGCCGCTCGTACGGCGACCCAGCCGCGAGGGCGCATGGCGGCTAGGCCGATTATGGGCAACGGTCTTCGTCGCCAACATGATCGGCACGGCGGCAATCGCGGCGCTGGCGGTGTTCGGGCCAGTCCAGTCGGCAGAGGTGCTGGACGGGATGCTGGCGGTGTCGCGCAAGCTGACCGAGCGGGATGCGGCGGCGACGCTTCTGCAGGCGATCCCGGCAGGCTTCCTGATCGCGTCGATCGCGTGGATCCGTTCGGCGATCGAGGGCAGCGGCTTCTCCAGCGTGTTCGCCGTCACCTATGCGATCGCGCTGGGCGGATTCGCGCATGTCGTGGCGGGCGCGGCGGAGGCGTTCCTGCTGCTTTGGCATGGCGAGGTCGGCATCGGCTGGGTAGCGGGCAGCTTCGTGATGCCGGCACTGGCGGGCAATATCATCGGCGGCACCGGGCTGTTCGCCTTGCTCGCCCATGCGCAGGTGAAGGACGAGCTTTAGCGCCGGATCACGGCTTGACGATCCGCTCCGTCAGCCGCGCCACGACGATACCGAAGCGGCTGACCGTCAGACGGTTGTCGAGCGAGCGCCCATCGGGCGCGGGGGTCAATACCTGCCGGATCCGGAAACCGTCGCGGGTCGTGAAGCCGAGCAGGAGGTGCTGTCCCTTGATCTCTCCGGTCACGGGTCCGCGCGCATCGGTCAGCGTCCCGGAATAGCGGCCCGGCGCGATCCGGCGCAGGTGCCAGCGGCGCGTGCGCGGCGGCTTGTCCCCCTCGACCACCGACTGGTCGAGCACCAGTACATCCTGGCCTTCACGGCGTCCGGTGCCGCGGACCGTGACCGGCACGCGAGCGCGGAACAGCACCTTCAGCCGCCCCGTCCCGCGCGTCTCCCCCGCGAAGAAGGTCAACGGGTCGAACGCGGGCGACGGCGTGGCGGCGGCGAGCAGGAGGGCGACGAACATGCCCCGCTGAACGCGCCGCCCGGCGAATAGGCGCCGCGCTTACTTCGCCGCGAGCATCTTATCGACTGCGCGCTCGTAGATCAGCGCCATCTTGCCGGAACCGCCGACCAGATCGGTGTTGCCGTCGGTCGGGTGGATGCCGTCCTTGAAGAGCGTCTTGTCGCAGGCCGCCTCGTCCGGACCCATCACCGGATCGGCAGCGAAGTCGATCACCCCGTCGATCCGCTTGTCCACCAGCGCCTGCCGGATGGCGGCATTGACGATCGGGCGGCGCTCCTTGTGACGATTGTGATACGCCGGATAGGAGGGGAAGCAGAGCGGCAGCACGGTGCCGACCGCCACCTTCGCGCCGGTCGCCTTGACGGATGCGACATAGGCCCAGAGCGCATTCAGCCAGTCCTGCGCGGTCTCGTACTGACCATCGCCGAGATCGTTCGCGCCGATCTGGACCGTGACGAGTTCCGGGTTGCTGGCCATGTCGGTGGCGCGACGCTGCACCAGCCCGTTGCCGCCGCCGGTGTCGCTGATCCGCGAGCCCGAGACCGCCGCGCCGCGCAGGTCGACGTTGGGGTGACGCAGCGCGAAGATGCCGGTGTAGGAACCGTTCCAGAACAGCGAGATGCTGTCACCTTCGGCGACGACGATCGGCTTGCCCTTGATCACCGGCTTGGGCGTCAGCTTGTCGAGACGCGCCTGACGATTGGCGATGCTGATATCGATATACCATTTCGCCTTCTTGAAGCAGGCGATGTCGGCCTCGAGCTTCTTCGTATCGGTGGTCACGTAGACCTGATCGCCGAGCAGCGAGTAACAATCCCGCACCACGTTCTGCGCGGCGGCCGGGGTGGCCGGAACGGCGGCCAGAGCGGCAGCGATAAAGAACATGTACTTCACCATGGCAGACGCCTCTCCGAACAGGATGCCCGGAAAGACCGGGCCACATCGGCCCGGTTAAAGAACGTCCGTTAATAAATCTTTCCCATCCGGCAAAGATCATGAAGAGGGCGTGCCGTCGCAACTACGGCACGCCCGATCCCATCACGCCAAAGTACGAACGTGTTGCTCGCGATTCCAATAGCGTTGCTTGGCGGCGTCAACGAATCGTTCCAGATCGGTAACGCCTTCATCCGGCTCGACCCCGGCCTTGTCGAGAAGCGGTTTCGCCGCGTCGTTGTGCCCGATCGCCTTCAGATGGCCGAACGCATCCATCACCCACTGGACGGCGGCGGCCTCCTTCAGCAGCTTCGCGCAGGCCGATTCGGCGAGAATTACCGCGCATGCGTCGACCGTGACCGAGGGCTGGCCGAACAGCTGCGCATCGGCGGTCACATTGCTGCCGTCCGACAGCGGCACCGATCCGACCTTGGGAGCGATGGTCAGCGGATGGCCGCCCGCCGCCTTCACCGCGGCGACGACCGAGTCGAATTCCTCGCGGTCGGTGCCGTCGGCGAACAGGATGCCGACCGTGCGCCCCTCCAGCGTGTGCTTCTCGCGCGGGCCGCGCACGATGCGCAGCGCGGGCGACGGCGCCATGTCGATCACCGGCGCGCTGGTCGGCGCGGCAGCGGGCAGGTCCATCGCGAGGCCATCCGCGACACGCTGTGCCAGTTCGTCATCCACGTTGCGCAGATTGGCGAGCATCGTCGTGCGGATGTGCGGCAACGACACCTTGCTGAGCTCGAAGACGAACGCCGAGGCGATATGCGCCTGTTCGGCGGGATCCATCGAGCGCCAGAACAGCCGCGCCTGCGAATAATGGTCGGCGAAGCTTTCCGCGCGGATGCGCAGCTTCGGTCCGCTTTCCTCGGCGGGATAGCTCTTGAAGCCGTTCGGGTCCTCGCGCGGGCCGCCCGGTTCGCCGGCCAGATGCAGGCTGTTGGGTTCGTAGTTCGCACGGCCCTTGGGCACCTGCATCTGCATATGGCCGTCACGCTGCATGTTCAGGAACGGGCAGCCCGCCGCGTCGGCGCGCCCCTTGGCCTGATTGATCGGCAGCTGATGCCAGTTGGTCGATCCCAACCGCTTGATCTGCGTATCCTGATAGCTGAACAGCCGCCCCTGCAGCAGCGGATCGTTGCTATGGTCGATCCCGGGCACCATGTGGCTAGGGCAGAAAGCGACCTGCTCCGTCTCCGCGAAGAAATTGTCGGGATAACGATCCAGCACCATCTTGCCGACGATGCGGACCGGCAAGACTTCCTCGGGAATGATCTTGGTCGCGTCGAGCACGTCATAGGGCTGGCTGTTCGCGAAATCCTCGTCGAACAATTGCACGCCGAGATCCCATTCCGGATAGTCGCCGCGTCCGATCCGCTCGAACAGGTCGCGGCGCTGAAAATCGGGGTCGGCGCCCGCGATCTTCACCGTCTCGTCCCAGATCGTCGAGGCGAGGCCCGCGCGCGGCTTCCAGTGGAACTTGACGAAGGTGCTCTTCCCTTCCGCATTCACAAAGCGGAAGGTGTGGATGCCGAACCCCTCCATCGTCGCGAAGCTGCGCGGCAGCGTGCGGTCCGACATCGCCCACATGATCATGTGGGTCGCCTCGGGCATCAGCGAGATGAAATCCCAAAAGGTGTCGTGCGCGGTCGCCGCCTGCGGATAGCCGCGATCCGCCTCCATCTTCGCGGCGTGGATCAGATCCGGGAACTTCATCGCATCCTGGATGAAGAAGACGGGGATGTTGTTACCGACCAGATCCCAATTGCCCTCGCGCGTGTAGAATTTGACCGCGAAGCCGCGCACGTCGCGCGGCGTGTCGACCGACCCCGCCCCGCCCGCGACGGTGGAGAAGCGCGCGAACACCTCGGTACGCTGCCCCTTCTTCTGGAACAGGTCGGCGCGGGTGATATCGGCCAGCGATTCGGTGCATTCGAAATAGCCGTGCGCCGCCGAGCCGCGCGCATGGACGATCCGCTCCGGAATACGCTCATGATCGAAATGGTTCATCTTTTCGCGATAGACCTCGTCCTCAAGCAGGACGGGGCCGCGCGGGCCGACCTTCAACTGGTTCTGATTATCCGACACGGGCGTCCCGTGGTTGGTGGTCAGCACCGGATGATCGGCGTCTGTCACCTGGTGCGTTTCGCCGCCGTTGCCGGACGGGCGGGTGATCGTATCGGTCATGTCATGCCTCGCGCTGAAGCCGAGGGCATCGGCCCGCGGTCGTCCCGCATCAAAGGATCGGCAACGGACAAGAGTTCCGTCTCACGGGACGCGATTCATCATGCTGTCACACGGCGGAAAGCGCCTATTTACCGGCAACCGTTACGCACCGGAAACATGATCGCCGACCGTATCCCACGACTGGCCCTGGCGACGCCGCCACGGGCGTTCGCCGCGGGCGACCTGGTGCATGCCGGATGGATCACCGACAGCACCAGCCTGCTGCCGATCGATGCGCCGTTGCTGGAGGCGGTCACGCTTCTGCGGGGCGCGCCCGATGTGCGGATGATCGCGATCGTCGATGCACGGGACCAGCCGTGCGGCGCGCTGCTGGAACGCGACCTGCGCTCGCTGCTGTTCAGCCCGTTCGGCCATGCGCTGCTGAGCAATCGCGGCCTGTCGATGGACGTCGCGGCGCGGATGGCGCGCTGCCCGGTGGTCGAAGTCGGCGCAGGGGCGACCGAGGCGCTGGACGCATGGCGGGCGGTGTCCAATGCGGAGGGATTGATCCTGACACGCGGCGGGCGCTTCGCGGGAATCGTCGATCAGCCGCGGCTGCTCCACATCGCCGCTGAACGGACCAGCGCGGCGCATCGCGCGACGCTGGCCCGCGCACTGCGGCTGGAGCGTGCCGTCGGGCCGTTTCGGCAGGAGGGTGAGGCCTTGACGCGCGATCTGGGCGATGTGTCACGCCAGGTCGGCACGGCATCGCGACGGATCGCCGATCGCGCCGCCGCGATCGGCGCGCGCACGACCAACGCCGCCGCCGCCGCCGGCCAGGCCGCCCGCAATCTCGACGGAATCGCGCAGCGCAGCGCCGCCTTCGTCGGCACGCTGGAAGCGGTCGAACGGCGACTGGCCGACGTCGAACGGGCGACGGGCGAAGCGGTCCTCCGCACATCCTGCAGCGCGGAGCGCATCGCCTCGCTGATCGCGGCGACCGAGGCGATCCATGCGGTCGGCACGTTGATCGACGAGATCGCGCAACAGACGACGATGCTGGCGTTGAACGCCGCGATGGAGGCGGCGCGTGCCGGCAGCGCAGGAAGCGGCTTCGCAACGGTGGCCGGCGAGGTGAAGACGCTGGCCGAGCGGACGCGGACCGCCGCCGGCGGCATCGCCGGCCATGTCGAGCAGATCCATGATGCGATCGCCGACGTCGCCAGCGGATTCACGGGAATCACCGGCGCGGTGGCGGCGGTGGAGGAGCTGTCGGCCAGCGTCTCGACGGCGTTGCGCGAACAGGCCGAGGCCGCGCGGGCGATCGACGTGCATGTCGGCGAGGCAAGCGTCGCCGCCGCACAGGTGGATGCCCATGTCGGCGACGTGGTCGGCAGCGCGCACGAAGCGGATCGTGACGCCGGGACGATGCACGCGCTGGCGACCCGGCTCGCCGATATCGCGGCCGGATTCGAGGCGCAGGTCGGCACCTTCCTGGCGCAGATCGGCTGAGCCGCCGCTATTCCGCCAGCAGCGCGCGCACCTTGCCGGCCAGCCCCTCCATCGAAAACGGCTTGGTCAGCAACGCCATATGCGGTTCGAGCTGGCCGTTGCCGATCACCGCATTCTCGGCATAGCCGGTGATGAACAGCACCCGCAGGTCGGGGAATCGCTCCAGCGCGGCGTCGGCGACCTGCCGCCCGTTCATCTTGCCCGGCAACCCGACATCGGTGACCAGCAGATCGGGGCGCACCCCGCTGTCGAGTATGCGCACCGCGGCGGTGCCGTCGCCGGCCTCGATCGTGGTATAACCGAGTTCGTCCAGCACCTCGATCACCAGCATCCGCACGGTCGGCTCGTCGTCGACGACCAGCACCGTCGGGGTGCCGCGCGCCGGCTGCGCCTGATCGAGCGGCAGCGTCGCCTCGTCCTCCTGCGCCGCATCGCCGTGGTGACGCGGCAGGTAGATGCAGACGGTCGTCCCCTCTCCCGACTCGCTGTAGATCCGCACCTGCCCGCCCGATTGCCGCGCGAAACCGTAGATCATCGACAACCCCAGCCCCGTCCCTTCGCCCAGCGGCTTGGTGGTGAAGAAGGGGTCGAACGCGCGCGCCTGCACGTCCGGCGTCATGCCCGTGCCCGTGTCGGTGACGCACAGCGACAGATATTGGCCGGGCGGCAGGTCGCGCGGGCGCGCGGCGCGCTCGTCGAGCCATTTGTTGGCGGTCTCGATCGTGACGCGCCCGCCCTCCGGCATTGCGTCGCGCGCATTGATGCACAGATTGAGCAGCGCGTTCTCAAGCTGGTTGGGATCGACCAGCGCCGACCACAGTCCGGCGGCCTGAACCACCTCCAGCGTGATCGACGGTCCCAGCGTGCGGTGGATCAGTTCCTGCATCCCGCCGACCAGCCGGTTGACGTCCGTGGGACGCGGATCGAGCGTCTGGCGCCGAGAAAAGGCGAGCAACCGATGCGTCAGGGCCGCCGCGCGCCGCGTCGCTCCCTGCGCGGCGGTGACATAGCGGTCCAGCTCGCCGATCCGCCCCTGCGCGACGCGGACCTGCATCATTTCCAGCGCGCCGGAAATGCCGGTCAGCAGATTGTTGAAGTCGTGCGCCAGCCCGCCGGTGAGCTGGCCGACCGCTTCCATCTTGTACGCCTGACGCAATTGCGCCTCGGCGGTCATCAGCGCGGCGGTGCGGGCCTCGACTTCCTGTTCCAGCCGTTCGTTCAATGCGGCGAGCTCGCGTTCGGCGCGGCGGCGTTCCACCGCGTCGCGGGTCCGCTCCGCCACCTCGCGCACGAACGCCAGTTCCTCGTCCAGCCATTCGCGCGGCTCGGCGTGGTTGAGATACAGCAACGCGACGAACCCGCCGCGTTCGGTCACCGGCATGTTGATGAACGACATCGCTGACAGCCGCTTCAGCCCTTCGGCGGTGTCGCGCGTCCGCTCGTCCGCGCGGACATCGGCGATCGCCACCGTCACCCCGCGCTTCAGATCCTCGATATAGCTGCCGTAATCGCGGAAATGCAGCACCGACGGCAGCGCGCCAATCCCCTCCGCGCAAAAGGCGCGTTCGGTGGTGATCGTCTCCGCGACCGGATCGACCGTGCCGTAACCTGCCCGGCTGACATCCAGCGCACGCCCCAGCACGAGCGCGGCGGCGAGCGCGAGATCGCCCGCATCGCCGGGATCACGCAGCCGATCGCCCAGTTCGACCAGCGCCGACAGCCGCAACTCGGCGCGCTTGCGGGCGTCGATATCGAAACTGATACCCGGCAGATGCGTGGCTTGTCCGGTCGCGTCGCGGTCGATCCTGCCCTGCGCCGCCAGCCAGCGCCAGCGACCGCCGCTTCCGACGACGCGATACTCCTCGTCGAACGGCTCGCCGGTGGCGATGCTGCGCGCGATCGCCTCGCGCACGCGCGCCAGATCCTGCGGCGCGATCCCCTGAAAGAAATCGGCGATCGGTGCGCCGGCGGCCGCCCGGTCGGGATCGACGCCGTACAGGCGCGCGAACCCCGCATCCGACGTGACACGATCGGCCGCGATATCCCAATCCCACCGGCCCACGGCCGGCGCATCGGGCGTATCGCGATGGGAAGAAAAGGACAATCTGGTCATCGTGCGTGCGAACGTCAGACGCCTTCGCGGGTTGCGCCGCCGCTGACAAGAGCGGGCACCTTGACATTTGTTTGTCCATCGCCCAGATGGCCGGTCATCGAGGCGTCGGCAGCGTGATCGGACCATTGGTCCCGGCTCCGTCTCGGTCGTTTTTCACGGGCTTCCCAAGTCACGCGGGGTGTCGATCTTCCCCGCCACCCGTGCGCCTTTCGGCTGCGCGGTGGGCCTGTTTGTTTAGGACCATATCCATGTCATTCGCCACTCTCGGCCTCGCCGAGCCGCTCGTCCGCGCGCTCGAAGCCAAGGGCTATACCGAACCCACCCCGATCCAGCGCGATTCGATCCCGCAGCTTCTGGAAGGCCGCGACCTGCTGGGCATCGCGCAGACCGGCACCGGCAAGACCGCCGCCTTCGTGCTGCCGTCGATCCAGCGTCTGTCGGCGGGCAAGAAGGTGCTGCCGACGCATTGCCGGATGCTCGTCCTCGCCCCGACGCGTGAGCTGGCCAGCCAGATCGCCGATTCGGCGCGCGCCTACGGGCAGTTCAGCAAGCTGTCGGTCGCGACCGTGTTCGGCGGGACCAGCATCAACAAGAACCGCAACGACGTCGCGCGCGGCGTCGATATCCTGGTGGCGACGCCGGGCCGGCTGATCGATTGCGTCGAGCAGGGCTTCCTGAACCTGTCGATGCTGGAGATCCTCGTCCTCGACGAGGCCGACCAGATGCTCGACCTGGGCTTCATCCACGCGCTCAAGAAGATCGTGCGGATGCTGCCGCGCAAGCGCCAGTCGCTGTTCTTCTCGGCCACCATGCCGCCGTCGATCCGCCAGCTCGCCGATCAGTTCCTGACCGATCCGGCGACCGTCAGCGTGGTGCCGCAGTCGACCACCGCCGAGCGCGTCGATCAGTCGGTGATCTTCTGCAACCAGACCGAGAAGCAGGCGCTGCTGACGATCCTGCTGCGCCAGATGCCGATCGACCGCGCGTTGGTGTTCACCCGCACGAAGCATGGCGCGGACCGCGTCGTGAAGCTGCTGGCTGGCAACGGCATCGCCGCCAACGCGATCCACGGTAACAAGAGCCAGCCGCAGCGCGAGCGCGCGCTGGCGCTGTTCAAGTCGGGCGAGGTGCCGATCCTGGTCGCGACCGACATCGCCGCGCGCGGCATCGACGTGTCGGGCGTCAGCCACGTCTTCAACTTCGAACTGCCGAACGTCGCGGAGCAATATGTCCACCGCATCGGCCGGACCGCGCGCGCGGGGCGCAGCGGCGAGGCGATCGCCTTCTGCGCGGAGGACGAGCGGCCGTACCTGAAGGATATCGAAAAGCTGACGCGCCAGAAGGTCGCGGTGTCGCCGCTGCCCGAGGACTTCACCCGTCAGGCCGATGTTCTGAAGGCGCAGCGCGTCAAGACGATCGGTGCCGATCCCGCGCCGCGCGAGGATCGCCCGCGTGCCCCGCGTGGACCGGCGCGCCCCAAGGCCAGCCATGCGCCGCGCGCGACGCCGGGTTCGGCGCAGGGCCGCAATTATGCCAATGCCAGCGCGGGCGGCGGCGGTGCGCGCCGCAGCCGTGGTGGTCGCGGGCGCGGCCGTGGCGGCGCCTCGGCCAGCGCGTCGTAATCGCCCTTCCGCGCCCCGGCCATGCGCCGGGGTGGGAAACGGCGGCTGCGATCGTTCTTCCTTGCAAGGATCTTCCGCAACCGTCGCTTTGGCGGACTCATTCCTGACGTCACCCCGGCGACACCCGGGGTCCATGGCTCCGCAAAAGCAACGATTTGCGCGTGGGCGGCGTGGTGGATGCCGGAACCGGTGCGGCATGACGGGGGTGGCTCACGCAAGGCATCGAAGCCGTCGCGGGGGACATAGCAAAGCCGCGTTCGCGGCCGGTTCCTCGATACGGGACTGAGGGCGTGGCGTCGGTCGCCCGCCTATTTCGCCGCCTTGCGCAGCGCGAGGCGGACCAGCGCGTCGAGCGATGCGCGCTCGCCCAGTTCCTCTTCCGCCGCCGCGACCGCGCTCGCGGCTTCCGCCGGGCGAAAGCCGAGGTTGAGCAGCGCTGACACCGCATCGGCCCCCGCGCCGGCCGGCACCACCTGCGCGGCCGCCGCCGGGCCGAGCGCCACGCCCCCGACCTTGTCCTTCAGCTCGCGGACGATCCGTTCGGCCAGTTTCGGCCCGACGCCATTGGCGCGCGCGACGGTCGCCTTGTCCTGGGCCATCACCGCGCGGCTGATATCCGCCGGCTCCAGCGCCGAGAGGATCGCCAGAGCGACACGCGCGCCGACGCCCTGGACGCCGGTCAACAGCCGGAACCAGTCCCGCTCGGCGGCACTGGCGAAGCCGACCAGGCGGATGAAATCCTCCGCCACCAGCATTTCGGTGAACAGCGTCGCCGCCTCGCCGACCGGCCCGATCGCCGCGAGCGTCCGCGCCGAAGCGCCGACCAGATAGCCGACGCCGTGCACGTCGATCACCGCATGGTCGGTGCCGGTGGAGGTAAGGATGCCCTTGAGATGCGCGATCATGCCAGCGGCGTAGAGCAATGCGCGTGGCGCGTCATCCGTCCGCGCGCCGGCCGGGCCGGGCGCGCGGCGGTGCTCTTACTGCTTCGGGGTCGGCTGCGCCGCCGGAGCGGTGGTAGTGCCACCGGCAGCGGCGCGCGCATCCTGACCGTCGCCCTGCGGTGCCGCGACGATGTCGCTGGTCGTCTGCCCCTTGTCGATGACGTTGGTCTGCGGATCGCCGGCACCGGAACGGATGCCCGGCGTGGCCGCGCCCGCGCCGCCCGCTTCGTCCACGACGCCCGCCTCACCGGCGCTGCGCGCGGCCGGACCGCCGAACAGGGCGTCGATCGCCTGTGCCTGCGGATTGTTGCCCTGCGTGCGCGCGACACCCGGCTGCGGCGGAACCAGCGCGAAATCGGGGGGAATGATGAGCGGAGGCTGGCGCGCGACCGCGAATTCGTCGGGGCGCGCACGGTCGTAGCCGCGCTTGCCGCAGCCGCCGAGCAGCCCCAGCGCCGCCATCCCGGCCACCACCACCACAGACTTACGCATGGACATTCTCCGAAATCTCGTCGCGCTTGTCGCGGATCAGCAGCGCGCGCACCAGCAGAATCAGCACGCCGATCGTGATCGCGGCATCGGCGACGTTGAACACCAGGAACGGTCGCCATTCGCCGAAGTGAAGATCGGCGAAATCGACCACATAGCCCAGCCGCACCCGATCGAGGATATTGCCGAGCGCGCCGCCCAGCACCAGCCCGAGCGCAAGCTGGTCGCCGCGCTTCGTCTCGCGGAACATCCACACCGCCACCGCGATGGCGATCGCGGCGGTGAAGGCGACCAGCAGCCAGCGCGTCGTGTCGGTTTCCGCGCGCAGCAGCCCCAGCGACACGCCCTCGTTCTTGGTGAAGCGCAGGTCGAAGATCGGCAGCAAGGTGCGGTAGGCGCCGAGGAAGTCGATCCGGAGCGGCCCGGTGACGAGCCACTTCACCGCCTGATCGACGACCAACACGATCGCCGCCACCAGCATCCCGGCACGCGGGATCACGCGATCGTCCCCGTCACGTCGGCGCAGCGCCCGCAAAGATCGCCATCGGCGGCGACATCGGGCAGATGCCGCCAGCAGCGGCCGCACTTGTGATAGTCGGTGCGGGTCACATCGACGGTCGGCGCGTCGGACACCCTGGCGACGATGAACAGCTCGGCCAGCGCATCGGCGTCGAGCGGCAGCTCGGGAACGGTCACCTCCGCCTCCAGGCTGGAGCGGATCGTCTTTTCCCGGCGCAATGGCTCGATCGCCTCGGTCACACGCTCGCGCAAGGCACGGATCGCCAGCCAGCGCTGCGCGACGTCCTCACCCGCCTGCGCGGGCAGCGATGGCCATTCGAGCAGGTGGACCGAACTGTCGTCGGCGGGGAAGCGGGCCTGCCACACCTCCTCGGCGGTGAAGACCAGCACCGGCGCGGCATAGCGGACGAGCGCGTGGAACAGCACGTCGAGCATCGTGCGATAGGCGCGGCGCTTCACGTCGCTCGCGGCGTCGCAATAGAGCGAGTCCTTGCGCACGTCGAAGAAGAACGCCGACAGATCCTCGTTGCAGAAGTCGGTCAGGCGGCGGACGTAGCGGTTGAACTCGTAACTCTCCGCCGCATCCTTCAGGTCGCGGTCGAGCGTATGGAGCAGGTGGAGCATGTAGCGCTCCAGCTCCGGCATCTCGGCAACCGGCACCCGCTCCGCGTCGGTGAACCCGTCGAGCGCCCCGAGCAGATAGCGGAAGGTGTTCCGCAACTTGCGATACGCATCCGACGCTGTGGCCAGCACCTCCTTGCCGATCCGCACGTCGTCGAAATAGTCGGTCGACACCGCCCACAGCCGCAGGATGTCCGCGCCCGACTCACCGATCACCTTGAGCGGATCGACGACGTTGCCGAGCGACTTGGACATCTTGCGCCCCTGCCCGTCGAGCGCGAAGCCGTGCGTCAGCACCGCGTCATAGGGTGCGCGTCCCCGCGTGCCGCAGCTCTCCAGCAGCGACGACTGGAACCAGCCGCGATGCTGGTCCGACCCCTCCACATACAGGTTCGCGCGCGTCCCCTCGCCGTAACGCGCCTCGACGACGAAAGCGTGGGTCGAGCCCGAGTCGAACCACACGTCGAGGATGTCGTTGACGGGCTCGTAATCGGCGAGCGCGTACTGGTCGCCGAGCAATGCCTGATGCTCGGCGGTGTACCAGACATCGGCACCACCCTCGCGGAAGGCCGCGACGATGCGCGCGTTGACGGCCGGATCATTCAGATACTGGCCGGACTGGCGGTGGACGTAGAGCGCGATCGGCACGCCCCAGGCGCGCTGGCGGCTGATCACCCAGTCGGGCCGCCCCTCGACCATCGCGCGGATGCGGTTCTCGGCACGGGCGGGAACCCATTGCGTGCGCGAGATGGCGTCGAGCGCGATCTCGCGGAGGGAAGCGGCGTTGCCGGTCGCAGGCGCCGCGCTCGGGGCCGACGGCGCGCTTGGCGCGCCGACCTCCGCGGGACGATCTGCCCCCGGCAGGTCATCTTTTCCGCCTCGGTCCATCGGGATGAACCATTGCGGGGTCGCGCGGAAGATCACCTTCGCCTTCGACCGCCACGAATGCGGATAGCTGTGCGCGAAATCGTCGCTGGCCGACAGCAGGTTGCCGGTCGCGCGCAGGTCCGAGCAGATCGGGCCATCGGCGGCGACGAACTTCTTGTTGATGACGCTGCCCTGCCCGCCGAGCCATGCCCAGTCGGCCCGGTACATGCCGCCGCCATCGACCGCGAACACCGGGTCGATGCCATGCTTCTTGCAAAGCAGGAAGTCGTCCTCGCCGTGGTCGGGGGCCATGTGGACCATGCCGGTACCGGCGTCGGTGGTGACGAACTCGCCTTCCAGGAACGGACGCGGGGTCGCGAAGAAACCGCCCAGATGATGCATCGGGTGGCGCGCGGTCGCGCCCTCCAGCACCGGCCCCTTGATGAGCGCGATGATCTTGCCCATTTTGATGCCGGTCCGCTTGGTGAAGGCGGGCATCAGCGGCTCGGCGACCAGATAGCGCCGCCCGTCATGTTCGAACTGGAGGTAGTCGATCGCCGATCCATAGGCGAGCGCCTGATTGACCGGGATCGTCCACGGCGTGGTCGTCCAGATCACCGCCAGCGTGCCCGCCAGCCCCGGATATTCCGGGCAGTCGATCACCTCGAATCCGACGTCGATCTGCGTCGAGACGATATCTTCGTATTCGACCTCGGCCTCGGCCAGCGCGGTCTTCTCGACCGGGCTCCACATCACCGGCTTGGCGCCGCGATACAATTGCCCGCTCTCGGCGAACTTCAGCAGTTCGGCCGCGATCGTCGCCTCGGCCTCGTGACGCATGGTCAGATAGGGATCGTCCCAGTCGCCCATGACGCCCAGCCGCTCGAACTCCTGCCGCTGCACCGCGACCCATTTTTCGGCATAGGCGCGGCATTCCGCGCGGAACTGCGCGACCGGCACCTGATCCTTGTCGAGCTTCTTGGCGCGATACGCCTCCTCGACCTTCCATTCGATCGGCAGGCCGTGGCAATCCCAGCCGGGCACGTAGGGCGCGTCATAGCCCATCAGGGTGCGGCTGCGGACGATCACGTCCTTCAGCACCTTGTTCATCGCGTGGCCCATGTGGATGTCGCCATTGGCGTACGGCGGGCCGTCGTGGAGGATCCACCGCTCGCGCCCCTGCCGCTCGCGCCGCAGCCGGTCGTACAGCCCGATCCGCGTCCAGCGTTCGAGGATCGCGGGCTCCTTCTGCGCGAGCCCCGCCTTCATCGGGAAGTCGGTCTTCGGCAGGAAGACGGTGTCGCGCCAGTCGCGCGCGGTATCGGATGCGTCGGCCATGTGTCCCCCCGCCTTAACCATAGTTCCCTCAGCGCGCCAGCAACTCGCGGGCGCGCGCGCAATCCCTGTCCATCTGCGCGACCAGCGCGTCGAGGCCGTCGAACTTCGCCTCCGGGCGCAGCCACTCGATCAGTTCGACCTCGATCGGCTGACCGTACAGGTCGCCGGCGAAGTCGAAGAAATGCGGCTCCAGCAATTCCTTGGGCGGGTCGAACGTGGGGCGGATGCCCAGGTTCGCCGCGCCGTCCAGCACGCGCCCGTCGCTCAATCGCCCGCGCACCGCGTAGATGCCATAAGCGGGGCGCAGATACGGCCCCATGTCGAGGTTGGCGGTCGGATAGCCGATCGTGCGGCCCAGCTTGTCGCCATGCTGCACCACGCCCTGGATCGCGTAGGGGCGGGTCAGCAGCCGCGCCGCGCCGCGCATGTCGCCGCCGCGCAGGGCGGCACGGATGCGGGTCGAGGACACCGGCTCGCCGTCGAGCATCACGGCGCCGACCGTATCGACCGAAAATCCGGCGGCTTCCGCCGAGCGGCGCAGCGTGGCGATGTCGCCGCTTTTGGCATGGCCAAAGGTGAAATCCTCACCGGTCACCACCCCGCCGACGCGGAGCGCGTCGACCAGCCGCTCCGCGACGAAGGCGTCGGCGGTCAGCGCGGCGAGCGCAGCGTCGAAGTGGAAGACGACCATCGCGTCCGCCCCCGCCTGCGCGAACAGCCGCGCGCGCTGGTCCAGCGTCGTCAAACGGAACGGCTCGGCATCGGGACGGAAGTGGCGCACGGGATGCGGATCGAAGGTCGCGACCAGCGCGGGGCGCCGCTCGGCGCGCGCCCGTTCGACCGCGCGCGCGACCACCGCCTGATGCCCCAGGTGAAAACCGTCGAAATTGCCGAGCGCGACGATCCCGCCCGCCAGATGCGCGGGCACCGCCGAGCCGCCGTCAAGCCGCTCCATCGCCCGCCCTTAGCCGTTGCGCCATCACCGTACCAGCGTCACGAAATCATGGGCCGGGCGATCGCCTTCGGCAGGATGCGACTCGCGCGCGATCTCGCGCCAGCCGCTGAAGCCGGGGACGATGGCATCGCCCTCCGGCGACACGTGCACCTCCGTCAGTTCGATGCGATCGGCACGATCGAGGAACAGCGCGAAGACCTCCGCGCCGCCGATCACCGCCACCTCGCCATTGCCGGCGAGCGCAAGCGCTTCGCCGGGCTCGTGCGCCGCCTCGGCACCCGGCGCGGCCCAGTCGCGGTCGCGGGTCAGCACGATATGCCGTCGGCCGGGCAACGGCGCGGGGAAGCTCTCGAAGGTCTTGCGCCCCATCACCAGCGGCTTGCCCATCGTCAGCGCCTTGAAGCGCTTCAGGTCCGCGGGCAGCTGCCACGGCAGCCGCCCGTCGACACCGATGACGCCGTTGTCGGCGCGCGCGAGGAAAAAGACGATCATGCCGCCCGCGCTAGGCGCAGATGCGTGCTTGCGAAAGGGCATCATGCCAGGTCCAGCCGACTGGTCAGCGTCCAGCGCGCATCGTCCTCCAGCCCCAGCGCGGTGAGGCGACCAGTGCGGTAGGCGCCGGTATCGATGCCGATGCGGTTATGGCGGAACTGCGGGGTCGTCACGATCGTGTGTCCGTGTACCACCACCACGCCATGGTCGACGCGGCTGTCGAGGAAGCCGCCACGAATCCAGCGCAGGTCGCGCCCTGCCTGTTCCTCGAGCGGAATGCCGGGGCGGATGCCGGCATGAACGAAGAGATAGTCGCCGATCCGCACCTGATCGAGCATCGCCTCCATGAAGGCGACATGCGCGGGCGGAATCGCGGTGCGCAACGCCGGCAGGAAAGCATCCGGATCACGCCAGTAGAGCGCCGGGTCCATGCCGTAGCTCTCCAGCGTCTCGGCACCGCCATGTCCCAGCCAGTCGCCCGCCACGGTCATGTCGCCCGCCAGGATCGCCAGCAGCATTTCCTCGTGATTGCCGCGCAGGAAATAGCGGGTGCCGACCAGATCCCGCTGCGCGACCAGCATGTCGAGCACCGCCGCCGATCCCGGACCGCGATCGATCAGGTCGCCCAGGAACACGACATGCACCTGCGGGTCGCCGCCCCGCGCCACATGATCGTCACCGATCCATCCGAGCAACGGGCGCAGCAGGTCCGCGCGGCCGTGGACGTCACCGACGGCATAGACGCGCATCCCCGGCGGCACATGATAGCGTCGCGTCGGCGGCAGCCCGAGTAGGTAACGCAGCGTCACGGCCAGCGACGTCCGCCCATGCGCTCAGGCGAACAGCATCGCGTCGATGCGGTCGAGCACCGGGGCGCCATGCGCGAACTTGCGCGCGAAATGCGCGTTCGATGCCGAGATCGCCGGCAGGTCCGCCTCGGTCAGCAGTTGCGGATGCGCGCCGCCGCCATTCCATTGCGCGTAGCGATGGTTGTCGCGCACCAGCCGCAGCCCGGGCTCGTTGCAGAGCACGGTCTGGTAATAGCATTCCTCCGGGATAGCCCGCATCGTCAGATGCTTCTGGACGCGCAGATGCTGCTCGGTCGGGTTGAGCAGCAATTGCGCCACGCGCGCGTTGCCGGTGATCCAATGGTCGCCATAGAAGCAGGGAAATTGCTTCGAGAAGGGCGAGAAGGGCGTCGCGAACGGCAGGTGGACCGTGAACCGCCCCGGTCGCACGCGCCGGCCGGCATCGTTGAAGCGCAGGATCGGCAGCCACAGCTCGGCGCCCTCGTAATGGCTCCATTTCAGCCGGCGATTGCCGTCCGACTCGAACTGATCCAGCTCCGGGTTGCGCGGGCCGAAACGCGCGCGCGCGCTCGCCACCGTGTCGCCGACCTGCCGAAAATCGATCAGCGCGTCGGCGTCCAGCCGCGCGAGGTCGGCGCGCACCGCCGCGGCATCGCGGATCGGATAATCCGCGCCGCTCAGCAGGATGAACCAGTCCGGCGCGGCATGATCGTACAGCAGCCGCAGGCCCGCCAGGAAGGCCCGCACCACCGACCATTTCGCCCAACCGGTGCGGACACTGGGGTGAACGAAGCGGACGTTGCCGGGAAAGGCCGCTTCATCGAGCGCGCATTGCGCGAAATCGTGATGACAGGCGATCGGCGGATCGCCGTACAGCCGGTTGAGCGTCCGCACGAGCCGGAGCAGCTGCTCCGGCTCGCGATGCGATAGAAGGACGAAACCGATCGTGCCGCTCATCGCCCGACACCCCGGACGGACGCGATGGGCGAATCGGCGCGGCGGGCAGGACACGGGTTGGACAGGATCAGGCTCCGGCTCACGAGGTGGTGCACATAGCGTGGATTTCCTAATCGCGCGCTACCTGATGCGCGATACCATCCTTCCGGACATGAAAACGGCGGCGTGCCCGACCGGGCACACCGCCGTCTTGCTCATTCGTGATCCCGCCCGGACGCGATGCGCCGGGCGGGACAGCGCGATCAGATCGCCTGCGCGATGCGAACCGACGGGCGGCGACGCATCGCATAGCCGACCACGCCGAAGCCCAGGATCATCAGCGCCCAGGTCGCCGGTTCCGGCACCGCGTTGCGGGTCCAGGAGACGTTGCCGACGTACGAGCCGGTCTGCACGACGCCATAGGTGACGCGCAGGCTCTGCGGGTTGGCGCCCGACTGCGTCATCGGGATCGACGCCTTATAGGTGTTGTCCGCGCTGTTGTAGACCGGCGTCGCGTCCGGGCCGCCGTTGATCGACAGGCCGAGCAGCTTGATGCCAGCCGCCAGCGTCACGCTGATCGTCGACACCTGACCCGCGAGCACGCCGCTGCTCGGGACCGCGAACGAATAATAGTCCGAGTAGGTGTTGACGTCGCCGGTGAAGGTGTTGCCGAAGATCCCGCTCTGGATATCCGCCGTGCCGTTCATGCTGATCGTGCACGGCGCCGCCGACGTGCACAGGTTCAGCGCCGCTGCCATCGCCGGCGACGCCATGGTCATCGTTCCCGCGACCAGCGCGGCTGCAAAAATCTTCTTCATGCCCAAACTCCCCGTAACCCTGTTGTGCCTTCACGTACCACTGCGCGACCCGCCGTTGCGGAGGCATCCCGTCGGTCGCCCACCACTGATTCGCTTATGGCATCTTCACGATTTGGAAACCATCGGTAAAATCGATGCTACCCGTTGAAAATGCTCACCTAAGCTAACGTACAGGATTACGGCTGCGCCTTCCCCTGTACGATGGGTGCGAAACGCGGCTTTTCGTGTTTGGATGCGGCGCAAAATCGCCAATTTGGGTCTCGATTTGAGACAAGCCCGCGAAATTAGCGAGTTAGCTGATTAAAAAATGTTGAACGGTCGGGAGCGTGCCGCCCGCAGCGCAGCAACGAACACGACAACAATGCCGCCAATCTCCAGAATCCAGTTCCAGCGAATTCCGAGTATCTGCGATTGGATGAAAAGATCAACGTGGTGGAACGATGCCGCTCGCACGACAACGTAACCATAGATAAAGATCAGTCCAAGTATTGCCGCAGCCATGCTGCGATGCAACATGGCCCTGTAGCGTAACGCAACCGCTCCGCTCGCGAGGCCCGCCGCCAAAACCGCGAAGATGAACGACGCCTGAAGCGTCCTCCGCTGTTCGTACCAGCCTTCGCTTCTGGCCGCGTCGCGCAGCACCTGTGTAAAAAGCGATTGCAGATCAAGCTGCTTGTTGATGCCGAGCGCGAACATCATCACCGCGACACCGCCCCAGAACAGGCCATGTACCCGCGACTCGGATCCTGGGCAGGCCGGACCGCGCCGCGCGGTGACTATACACGCAATCCCCGCCGCAACGTAGGCGACCACGGTCAGCCAGCCAATCACGGTGGGATCACCGATCCCGGGCGACCAGCGATCGTTCACCGCTTACCGTGACCGCGATGCCATGCGCGCGCCATCCGGAAGATGCGCGGCCCGTCAACGAGATAGCGACGCCAGAGACGCCCCGGCTGCGAAACGAGCCGATGCGCCCATTCCAGTCCGAGTCGCTGCACCATGCGGGGCGCACGCCTTTGCCGCCCGACGATGAAATCGAGCGAGGCGCCGATGCACAAGGCACAACCCGTCGCGCGCCCCGCCTGCGCGATCCGCCGCGCGAGCAACTCCTGCTGCGGTGATCCTACCGCAATGAAGAGGAAACGGGCGCGCGCCTCGCGCCCGAACGTCACGGCCGCCGCCAGAGCTTGTTCATTGCGAAGAAGTCCCATGGGCGGCACGTGCTGTACCCAGTCGAGCAGCGGAAAGCGCGCGCGCAACCCCGCCAGCAGATCCGCATCGCCGCCGATGATCGCGATCCGGTCGCCCGGCCTCGCCACGTCGTGGAGCAACCGCACCGTCAGGTCGCTGCCCGGCGCGAGCGGCAGCGCAACGCCGTAAATCCGGGCGAGTCGCGCCAGCACGCGGCTGTCGCAGAGCACGAGCGTCGCCTCGTCATAGGCGGCGCGGAGTTCCTGGCCCAGCGCCTCGCCCTCTCCCAGCGCCTCCAGCCGGACGAGATGGTCGACATTGGGGGTGACGACGTAGCGATACGGATCGCCGACCGTGACATCGGACAGCCATCGCGAAGCGGCGGCGGTGTCGAGCGGGTCGAATCCGATGCCGATGAAGGCGCGACGCGGCGCGGCCGCGGGCGATTCAATATGCATTCTTGTCGAACAGCAGATTGACGACCGTTTCCACCATGATGCGCAGGTCGAGCGTCAGCGACCAGTGATCGATGTAATAGCGGTCCAGCTCGACGCGGCGCTTGGCACGCTCGATCGTCTGGATTTCGCCGCGCAGGCCGCGCACCTGCGCCAGCCCGGTGATCCCCGGCTTGACCCGGTGGCGCCCGGCATATCCCTTCACCGCGTCGAAATAATAATGGTCGCCGACCTTCATGTGAGTGGCGTGCGGGCGCGGCCCGACGATCGACATCTCGCCGCGCAGGACGTTCCAAAGCTGCGGCAGCTCGTCGATGCTCAGCTTGCGGATCAACCGCCCGACGGGCGTGACGCGCGGATCGCCCCTGGTGGTGCGCGCCGCGCCGCTCACGTCCTGCCGGTCGACGTACATCGACCGGAATTTCCACACCAGGATCTCGTGGTTGTTGAAGCCGAAGCGCGGCTGCTTGAAGATGATCGGCCCGCGACTGGTCAGCTTGATCGCCAGGGCGGTGACCAGCAGCAGCGGCGACAGGAGGATCAGCGCGGTCGCCGCGACCAGATAGTCCTCCACATCCTTCACGATCGTGTTGCCGTCGCGCATCTGCCGCTGCCAGAGCGTCAGCACCGGGATCGACCCGACGAAATTGACGCGATAGTCGGGCGCCAGCGCGATCGCCTCGCGCGGGATCAGCGAAATGTCGATCGCCACCTCGCTGAGCTTCTCGATGATAAGGTCGATGCGCTCGCGCGTCATGTCGGACAGTGCGATCAACACCTGATCGATCTCGCCGGCCCGCGCCATGCCCAGCAGTTCGGGGAAGCCGCCGATGAACGGCAGATCGCCAACCGTGTCGGCGACACTCGGCCGCGTATAATCGTCCGCGACGCCGACCAGCAGCAATTGCGGCAGCGCCTGAAGGTCGAGCATGCGACAGGTCCGCTCGACGGTATCCTTGTCGGCACCGTACAGGACGACGCGCTGGCGAATACGCCCACTCTCGGCCAGCCGGCGCAGCTTGGCGCGCAGGACGAACCGGCTGACGATCAGCAACCCGATCGCCGAGACGACATAGGCCAGCGTCAACCCGCGCGAAAAATGGTCGAGCAACCCAAATTGCCAGACGATCGCGCTGCTGAGCAGGGCCGACATCAGATAATCGAACCCGACCGCCGTATCGCCGGATTGCAGGACCACGAACGACTGGGTGTATACGCCCCGCGACTGTCGAATCAGGAAGAAGGCGATGCCGGCGATGAAGCAGGCGGCGGTGTGGACGCCGGGCACCACCACCGAACCGACGGCCACCGCATAGCCGATCACCGCGACCGGCGCGCTGACCACCAGGCACAGCAGATCCGTCAGGAACACGAGCGTCGGGATGACGTTCGACGTGAAGCGCCGTCCCTGAATCGTTCGCGAAGCCGTCGCCACTATACCTGCCCCGTTCCGGCCGCACCCGGCGCGCCGTGCGTTACCACTGCGACCGCGCTACCCGCTTTTGCTCAACAAATTGCTGCTGCAGATCGGCGAGCTCGTCCCCGCGCCCGGCCTGCACCAGAAAGCCCCGAAGGTCGGCGAATAGCAGCGGATCCGCGCCACCGATATCCTGGATCGCCGCCCGATACGTGTTTTCCGCCAGCTGTGGCTGTCCAGCCAGCCGGTACGCCCGCGCCAGGCGAATGCGATCGTCGACCGCGCGCGGCTTGCTGGCCACCAGTCGCTGCGCATCGAACACCGCCTGCCGCCCGCGGCCGGTGCGCAGATAGAGGTCGGTACGCGCGCGCAGCGCCACGACATTGCCCTGATCGAACGACAGCACCGCGTCCAGCATCGTCAATGCCTCGGCATTGCGGCCCTGCGCGGCGCGCGTCTGCGCCAGCAACGCCAGCGGCGAGGCATTGGCGGCGGTGACCGGCAGCGTCACGAGCGGTGCGATCAACGACTCCGCCTCCGAAGGCGCACCGGCCAGCATCAGGAAATAAGCGTAGCGCATCCGGTCCGCGACCGGTGCATCCGCCGCGAGTTCGCGCACCTCCGCCAGCGATCGGGCGCGGGGTTCGTAGCGGAGCCACAGCGCCAGGATATCGATCAACAGCCCGCCATGCTCACCGTTCCGGACCATGGCATAGGTCAGATCGTGCCCGCCCGCGCGATCGCCCAGTCGATACAACGTCCGGGCATAGTTGACGCGCAGCGCCTTGTCCTTCGGACGCATGGCCAGTTCGTGCTGCTGCGCGTCCTTCTGCCCCTTCAGGTCACCGAATCGCCCCGAGATGTCGCCGAGCGCGTCCAGCACCGCCGCGTCGCGAGGATGGCCCGCCACATAGTCGCGCAGCAGGGACAGCGCCTCCTGCGGCTTCTCCTCGCCAGCCAGCGCGCGCGCTTTCAGGATCGTGGCGTTCGAATCGTCCGGGCGCTGCCCCAGCACCGTCTCCGCCCGCTTCAGCGCGGCGCCATAATCGCGATCGCGCAGCGCCACGAACCCCAACGTCGTCTGCGGCGCTGGGTCAGAGGGTTGCAGCAGCAGCACCTGCTTGGCGTAGCGGCGCGCCTCCTCCGTATGCCCCCCGATCACCGCCAGGTCCGCCAGCGCCTGCAGCACGGTGGGGTTGGAATGATCCAGTTCCTGCGCGCGCAGATAGGCATTGTAGGCGCCCGAATAATTGCCGAGCGCCAGCTCGACGCCGGCCAGCGACTGCCAGTAGTCGGGATTGTCGTCCTTGTACGACACCGCCCGCTGCATGGCGAGCCGCGCCGTATAGGGGTCGTTGTTCGCCATCGCGGCTTCGTACATGCCCGCGAACTTGGCGGCGCGCTGCTCGGGCGCGCGGCACCCCGCCAGCAAGGCCAGCAGCGCGAACGCGGTCGCGGCCGATCGTCTCATCTTCAGCGAACGCACAAGAATGCTGCCCATCCCCAACAATCTCGTACGCAATTCGTAAGGAAAATGCTGTAAGGCACCTGACGCACCGTGCTTTACCCGATATGGGACAGGCTGGCAAACGATCGAACGAACCGCTGCGCAGAAGCGTGATCGCGCCTGCGGCGGGGGTTGGGGGGAAAGAATGACGACCAAGCTTTTCTGCGGGATAGCGCTGTCGCTGGTGGCGACCACGCCCGCATTGGCGCAACAGGCCGCCCCCGCCGCGGCACCGCGCGGCGCGGCGCCCGCTGCAGCGACCGCGCTCGGCGCGTATCGAATTAACCCCGGCGACGAACTCGACATCTTCGTGTGGGGCGAGGAGCGGCTGCAGCGAACCGTTCGCGTGCTGCCGGACGGCACGTTCGCGTTCCCGCTGGTCGGCCGCGTCGATGCGCTGAACGCGCTGCCCAGCGAGATCGAGGCGCGGATCACCAAGGGCCTCGAGTCGCAGTATCGGACGGCGGTGCCGCAGGTGACGGTGTCGGTGAAGACCCCGGCGGGGCTGCAATTCTCCGTGCTGGGCAAGGTGCGCAGCCCGGGATCCTTCAACCCGGGTCGCTATGTCAACGTGCTGGAGGCGCTGAGCTTCGCGGGCGGCCCCGCCGAGTTCGCGCAGCTCGGCAACGTCGTCATCATCCGCAAGACGGCCGCCGGCACCCAGGCGATCCGCGTCAAGCTGAACGACATCATGAAGGGCTCGGTCGCCGACGTCAGCAACGAAACCCTGCCGCTGGTGCGCGGCGGCGACACGATCATCGTCCCGTGAGCGCGATGCTGAACACGATGCGCCACCCGGTCGCGATGCTGCTGTCGGCCACGCTGGTCGCGCTGCCGTGCGGCGAGGCAGCCGCGCAATCGACGCGGCTGGCGGTCGACGTGCAGGCCGGTGCCGGCTATTCCAACAACCCGTTCCTGGTGCAGGGCGACAACACGTCCAGCGGCTTCACCGAACTGTCGGTATCGCCGGAGCTTACGTTCCGTGACGAGGTCGGCGATGCGTCGCTGATCGGCCGCTACCACCGCACCGATTATTTCGGTGGCTACGCCGCCGCCGAGGCGTATGGCGTGGAGGCGCGTGCACGGCGGCAGTTCAGCCCGACCTTCACCGGCCATGCCGACGTCGCCTATGACAGTTCGATCATCGGACAGAGCGGCCTCGGCTATGTCGGCGTCGTCAATCCGGTGCCCGGCGTCGATCTGGGCACCCCCGACATCGCCGTGATCGGGCTCAACCAGCGGCAGCGCAGCCTCGTCTCCGTGCTGGGCGCCGACTGGCGGGCCAGCGCGCGCGACACGTTCAATGCCGATGTGCGCTTGTCGCGGATCGACTATGACCAGTCGGTCGGCGCCCTCACCTCCTCCCGCACCAAGGGCGGATCGGTCGGATACAGCCGGTCGCTGTCGGAGCGCACCAGCGTCGGGCTTCAGGGATCGGCGAGCTGGACCGACTTCGGCCGCCCCGGCTTCTCGGGCTCGACCTATTCGCCACAGGCGACGCTGAACCATCAGTTCAACGACCGGATCCGGTTCACGCTGGCGGCCGGCGCAGTGTTCATCTCCTCGACGACGGACCAGGGCACCACCAAGGTCACCGGCCTGTCGGGCAGCTTTTCCGGGTGCCGCGTCGCTGGCCGCTCCACCGCATGCGTGCGCGCCTCCAGCGACGCGCAGGCGACCGGGCTGGGCGACATCTCCCGCCGCTACGGCGGATCGTTCGATTATTCGTACCGCGTACGCGAGAATGACGTCGTGCGCGGCTCGATCGACTATTCGCGCGTGACGGCGACGTCGCAGACGCTGCAACCGCCATCGGTGGATTTCGTCAGTGCGACCCTGAGCTATGAGCGCAGCTTTTCGCAACGCGTGTTCGGCGGCGCATCGGTGGCCTATCGTCAGGCGACCGGCGGCGGGCTGGACCGTCCTTCCGATACCACGTTCCGACTCTTCATCCGTACCAGACTGGGCGACCGCCGTTGAGTGACAGCGTAGACATGGGCGAGGAACAGTCCACCGGCGGCGGTGGGTTCCTCAGCTATATCCCGATCATCCTGTGGCAGCGCAAATGGCTGGTCATCGTGCCGTTCGTGCTGCTGTCGATCGCCGGCGTCGCGACGGCATTGCTGTTGCCTCGCGTCTATCGCTCGTCGGCGACGTTGCTGGTCGAGTCGCAGGAATTGCCCTCGACTCTCGTCACTTCGCCGATCAACTCGATCATCGACCAGCGGATCGCCAAGATCCGCGAGCAGGTGCTCAGCCGCGGCGACCTGATCGAGCTGATCGAACAGAACAATCTGTACGAGAAGGAGCGGCGCTCCAAGCCGCTGTCGTCGATCGTGCAGAAGATGCAGGAATCGACCTCGTTGCAGGCGGTCAGCGGTGACATCGGTGCCGGCGGCGGCTCGCAGCCGGGCGGCACGAGCACGATCGCGTTCACGATGAGCTTCAGCTACGACGACCCCGCCAAGGCGCAGGCGGTCATGCAGAGCTTTGTCAGCCGCTTCCTGGAGATCGACGCGACGACCATGGCCGAAGGGGCCAACAACACGGTCGATTTCCTTCAGGACCAGTCACGCAAGCTGACCGACGAGATCAACCGGATCGAAAACCAGATCACGTCGATCAAGTCGCGCAACGGCAGCGCACTGGCCAGCAGCGGGATGGTGATGCCCGCCAACACCGGCAGCTACAGCGCGCAGATCGCACAATTGCAGAGCGAGAATCGCGCCCTGCTGGCGCAGGCGCGCAAGGGCGGCGGCAAGGATCCGATCGTCGCGGCGGCGGAGTCGGCGCTGGTCGCGGCGCGGGCGGTCTTCGCCGAGAGCCACCCGGACGTGGTCCGCGCCAAGGAGCGGCTGAAGCAGGCGCAGGAAATCGCCGCGGCGCAGGGACCGTCGCAGGATTCGGCGCTGATCCAGGGGCAGATCCAGGCCAACAACGCGCAGATCGCCCAGCTCGAACAATATCGTGCGCAGGATGCGGCGCGCGCCGCCGCCGGGATGGCCGCGCAATCGCGGGCGCCGGTCGTGCTGGAGGAAGTCTCGCAGCTCGAGGCGCGTGCCGCCGGGCTTCGCGAACAATTGCGCGACGTGTCCGGCAACGTGCTGCGTGCCCAGAATTCGGCGCGGATGGCGCAGGAGCAGAAGGGTGAGCGGCTGACCGTGGTCGATCCGCCCTCCTCGCCCGACAAGCCGGTGTCGCCCAACAAATTGCTGCTGATCGGGGGCGGGATCGGGGCGGGCCTTGGCCTGGGGCTTGTCCTCGCGCTCGCGATGGAATTCCTGATGCGGCCGATACGCGGCGTCGGGCAGCTGCAGGCACTGGGACTTGAGGCGCTGGCGCTGGTGCCGACCTTCACCCCCGACCTGCCGCCCGGTGCCAAGCCGCGCCGCCGCTTCCGCCTGCCGACGCTGCGCCGCCGTACGCGCAGGGGCGCTTCCGCCACCCAGGGGGCGCAGTGATGACCGACATGCCGATGACGATGACCGCCAGCGCTCTGTCGGGCGGCGCGGCGATGCCGGTGCTCGCCGATGCGCGCCAGTTCGACTGGTCGACCGCCACCGCCAAGCAGCGCGGCATCTATGGCTTCGACAGCCGCGACGTGCGCTCCCGCCCGTTCAACATGCTGCGCTCCCGGTTGCTGAAGCTGCATCGGCACAAGGGCCGGCGGTGGGCAAGTCGTTCGTCGCCACCAACCTCGCCGCGGCGCTGTCGCGGACGCCGGGGATCGAGACGACACTGGTCGACCTCGACCTGCGGCGCGGATCGATCGCGACCAATTTCGGGCTGACCGTCGAAGGCGGGATGCGCGACTATCTGGAAGGCGCCGTGCCGGCGCTCGGCGATGTCGCCGTTCATCCGGAGGGCGAACGGCTGGTGATCCTTCCGACCGACAATGCCCCGGCGCGCTCCGCCGAGTTGCTGTCGTCATCGCGCATGGATGCCGTCATCGCCGCGATGCGCGCGCAACCGACGCACAGCCTGTTCCTTTGCGACCTTCCACCGGTCTTCGCCAACGACGATGCGACGATCGTGACGTCGAAGCTCGACGCCTTCATCATGGTCGTCGAGGAAGGAAGGACCACGCGCAAGCAGATCCAGGACGCGTTGCACGTGCTGGATCAGGCGCCGTGCGCGGGCGTGGTGCTCAATCGCTTCGACGGCGGACTGCTCTCCGACAGCTATGGCTATGGCTATGGCGCGGGATACAGCGACTATTACAACAAGTGAGGGTGGCTGCCGGGCGTCCGCGCGGACGCCCGGGGCCCTTGTCGGGATCGTTGCCATGCTCGCCGGCCGGACGCCGTGCCGAGGATCGGAACGCCGCCGCGCATCATCCTGAGGCGAGCCGCCGCGCACGTGTCGGATCGGCTGGATCGACTTTCGCGTTCACTGGGACGTGAGGAATTTGTGCTCGCCCAAAGGCGCCGAGGTCGCGCACCCGCTACCGATTCGGCCTTCCCGTCTTGATCGGCGCGGAAACGGGCGCTTCCGCGTAGGATATTGCTCCACGCTGTCGTGCGTCCGCCTGAACGCCATCACGACCGGTACCCTGAGACCCTGCGGCGCGAGCCGATCGTAGATCGAGGCCCCGATCCGACCGGCGGAGGGCGATGACCGGCCCTTCCAGGCCGGAGCGAAGCACATCGTCCTGCGCCGGCATGGCGGGCGGCCAGCCCGCGTGCGGGTGGCGCGACGATCGTCGCGTCACCCGCCATCGATCACTTCTTCGCGGCGCCGGCCTTGTCGGCGACCGGGGCGTAGCCCGGCTGATACTCGATCTTGGCGGTCGAGCGGAGCTGCTTGATCTCGCCCGCGAGATCCTTCTGCGTGGTTTCCTGACGCATCGCGCCGATCGCTGCCTTGCGCATGTCTTCCTGCGACATCGACACCGATTCGCGCCCGATGATCACGTTGGCGAACAGCTTGCCGTTGGCCGGCAGAACGAACGGCTCGGTCGGCGGCAGCGCGAAGATGCGCTTCAGCACCTCCGGCGGGATCTGCGCGGTATCGACCTTGCCGGTGGTGCGCACGAACGGGATCTTGAGCTTCGTCAGTTCGGCGGCGACCGCATCCAGCGAATGCGCGTTGGCCAGCGGAGCCAGCACCTTCGGGTCGGACGGCGGATCGATCGCGATCTGCTGCAGCGACAGGATCTGGCGCTGCCCGAACGCCTGCGGATATTTCGCGATAAAGGCATCCACGGCCGCCTGATCGGGCAGCTTCTGACTGCCCGCCTGCCGCTCCGCATTCATCGCGATCAGCAGTTCGTCGGTCATGCGACGCTGCCGGCTCAGGAATTCGGGCGACTTATCGACGCCGTCCTTGCGCGCATCCTGGGCCAGCAGGCGGCGATCGATCAGCCGCTGCAGCAGCTGCTGGCGCGCCTGCTTCTGATCCGCGCTCGGCGGCACGTTCGCAGCCTGCAGTTCGCCGTTCAGTTCCCCCGCCGAAATCTCGTCACCGTTCACAACGGCGACGGTCTGCCCGGTCGGCTTGCGATCGCATGCCGCGGTGGCCAGCGCCAGGGCGGTCACCGTGAGCAATGCACCACGCTTCAACATTCCATTTCCCCCACAATCGGTCGGCATGGCACCGTTACTAGCACCGCCTGAAGAAATCCTGTAGTGCTCGCAGGCCGGAAAGTGGGAATCTTGGATGGAAACTGTTTACGATTGGGTGACGCTGGCCATTTTCGCCGGCCTCGTCGTCCTGTTTCTGCAACGATCAATGTCCGAGGAACGGCAGGACTCGATGATCCCGTACATGGCGGGCGCGGGGATCTGCGCGCTGGCCAACTATATGGGAAATGAAGGGCATGACCTGCTCGCCGCGGCGTTGATCGTCGCCAATATCGTGTTCATCGTCGTCGTGCTGAAGCCGATCGACCTGCAACGCCGCTCCTGAAGCAAAGGCGCGCATAGCGGCGGGCGGGGCGCACCGCGCCGCCGCCCCCCACCGCCAAATCGGGTCAGCGCGCGTCGATATCCAGCACACGCCGAACATCCGCGGGCACTGCCGCGAACAAGGCGCGCGTAAAGGTGGTCAGCGCCGCGATCCCGGCATCGTGATCGGGGGTGAGCGCCGACACGCGCACCATCACCGCGTCCGGGATATCGCCTTTCAGGTTGGCGCGGGCGACCGACCAGCGCTGCTGCGCCCAGGTCGTCGGCATATCGGTACCGACACGCGTCCAGTACAGGATCTGCTCGGTACGATCGTCGGCATGCGCCGACAAAAAGGTCGCGTCGAGCGTGCTGCCCGGCAGCGCGACCGGCAGGATCCGCCGGCCCGACAATGTGAAGCCGCCGGCAGGATAGCAATATTCGGGACGGTGGACCTGCAGCACGCCGGTCTGTCCGGCGCTCTGCGCGATCAACAGCATCACCGGCAAGGCATCCGGCGACAGATAGACGCGGGTCAGCAGCTGCGAATAGAGCGCGTCGGATAATTGATCGGCCGGCGGCACGACCAGGCCGCTCTTGGAATAGAAGCTCCATTGCCCGATCCGGTTGGGGATCAGCGCCTCCATCTTGCGCTTTCCGAGCAGGTCGATGTGCTGCGACGGCACGCGCGCCGCAGCCACGCCCGCGGTCGCCAGAAAGGCCCCGCCCAGAATGGCCTGCCGCCGGTTCAGCCACACGCCATCGTGCCGGTCAGTCGTCATCGCCGTTCCCCAATGCGCGGCGCAGCGGGGTCGCCAGCCCGTCCAGCGCGAAGATCGTAAGGACCGAGATCAGGAACATGACCAGCCCGGCGAAATCGTGCGCAAAGCCCTGCGCGGCGGCATCACCGAAGTAATAGGTGATGAGGATCAGCAGGATGACCCGGATGAAATTGGCGAACACCGCGATCGGGATGATCGTCAGCACCAACAGCCCCGCGTAGCGCCAGTTGGCACGATGCCGGACGTAGATATAGAACAGGCAGATCGCGGTCAGGCTGATGATCGAGTTCAGCCCGGCGCAGGCCGCCGCCACCAGCAGATCGTACTGCGCGATCTGGATCGACACGCCCGAACTGCCGATCGGGTAGCCGAAGGCGTGAAGCAGGTTCACCGCCTGTTCGGATATCGCGATCTTGATCGGCTGGGTGATGATCGCCACCAACTGATCGGGGGGCGGGAAGATGAAACCGAGATAGAAGAGCGGGAACCACAATTCGCGCAGCATCGGGCCGCCGAACAGCGCATAGCCCGCGCCGAGCAGCGCGCCGTATAGCGCGAACCCTTCGATCTCGATGATCCCGGTGATGTGCGCGACGATGTAGGTGAGCAGGCAGACCGCCACGAAGCCGCCGGCGAGCAGCGGATTGCCCGCCTCGCGCAGCCGCAACGCCGCGGGCACCTCGCGCCACATCAGCCACAGCCCGGTCGCGAGGACGAGCGGGCCATGGCCACCCTGCTCCGTCGACCAGCTGAATCGCGCCACCGTCGCCATCGTCGGCGCGGCGAGCGCGACGATGCCGGCGATCAGCAGCCAGGCCGACAGGGAGAGCGAAGGCCATCGCGCCGACAAACGGCGTGGCGCCGCCCTGTCGCGGTCCGCCGCCTCCCAAGTTCCAACGGCTTTGTTATTCACCTGTTTCGCTTCCGACGCGCGGGCACAAACCGAGCTGGCACCGGCGCCCCATCCGGCACCTCCTGCATAGACATCGCGGCCCTCCGCTGCAACCGAGGCGGCATCCGGTGCGGACCCGTCTCACTCCCGTGACGGGCCGTTCCTGCCCCAGGGTTCGTCAAGTTCCGGTAAACCCGCACCAGCCCCCGCATCAGGCATGGCGAAGCCCCGTCGCACCGCCTACAGCCGGTCGCGAGGCAGGAAGCGGAGGAAACGGTGTCGGCAACGGAGGTGATCGCGACGATCGCGGCGGTGGTGATCGCCGCGCCGCTCGTGCTGATGACCGCGACCTTCGCGATGGAGGTGGTCGTCGGGCTGCGCGACGTCCGGCGCGCGGCGACCGGCTCCGACGCCGCCGTGCCGGACATGGTGATCGTCATGCCCGCGCACGACGAAGGGGCAATCATCGCGACGACGCTGGCCCGGTTGCTGCCGGAGCTACCTGAAGGCGCGCGCGTGCTGGTGGTCGCCGACAATTGTACCGACGATACCGCCGCGATCGCCGAGCGGGCCGGAGCTGAGGTGCTGCGCCGCCACGACGCGACGCGACGCGGCAAGGGTTTCGCGCTCGCTCATGCCCGCGATCATCTCGCCGGCCGCCCCCCGGCGATCGTCATCGTGCTCGACGCCGATGGCGCGACGGATCGCGGATCGCTGATCGCGATGGCGCGGGCGGCAAGCGACCGCCCGGTGCAGGCGGTCAACCTGCTCAGCCCTGACCTGACTGCCGCACCGATGGTGCAGGTGTCGAACTTCGCCTTCGTCATCAAGAATCTCGTTCGCCAGCGCGGCCTGTCGCGACTCGCCGGGCGGGTCAACCTGACCGGCACCGGCATGGCGTTCCCGTGGCCGGTGTTCCGCGACGCCGGTCTCGCGACGGCCGATATCGTCGAGGATCTGGCGCTGGGCCTGGAGCTGGCACGGCGCGGGCTGCTGCCGCGCTTCGCCGCCGATGCGACGGTGTGGAGCGCCGCCAGCAGCGCGGAGGGGACCCTGAAGCAGCGCACCCGCTGGGAAGGCGGATTTCTCGCCACCTCGCGCACGCGCGCCTTGCCGGCCATTCTCACCGGGCTTCGGGCGGGCGATCCGCGCGGGCTGTGGGCGGGGCTGAGCCTGGCGGTGCCGCCGCTGACGCTGCTGCTGCTGCTCGATGGCGTCGGGCTGGCGGTGCTCGGCGGGCTGGTGCTGCTCGGCGCATCGGCGGTTCCGGCGCTGCTGTTGGGTGCGCTGCTTGCGATGTCGCTGCTGGGGCTGGTGGCGGCCTGGCTGCGGGTCGGGCGCCCGTTCCTGTCGGCCGGCGCCGCAGCGCGGCTGCCGCTCTACATCCTTTGGAAGATTCCGCTGTACCTGCGGCTGGCGCGCAAGCGTCCGACCGGCTGGCTGCGCGCCGGCCGCTGAGCGTTGCAACTGCGGTAACGGGCTCTTAGGGCAGTCCGGCTATCGCCGCATCACCGGGGCCGGCGATTGGCACCGTCCCGCGGCTCGCCTAGGGTCGTGGAGGAAGACCGGACATCTGGGGAGTTCGCCGCATGGCGCGGAATTATCAATCTCGTAAGCGCGTTCTGGTCACCGGCGGCGCCGGTTTTCTCGGCTCGCACCTGATCGACCGCCTGCTGGAACGCGGCGACGAGGTGGTGTGCGTCGACAATCTGTTCACCGGCACCAAGCGCAACATCGACCATCTGCACGGCAATCCGCGCTTCGAGTTCATGCGTCACGACGTCTGCCTGCCCCTGTATGTCGAGGTCGACGAAATCTACAATCTCGCCTGCCCGGCCTCGCCGATCCATTACCAGCACGACCCGGTCCAGACGACGAAGACCAGCGTGCATGGCGCGATCAACATGCTGGGGCTGGCCAAGCGGCTGAAGTGCCGTATCTTCCAGGCGTCGACCAGCGAGGTGTACGGCGATCCGCACGTCCATCCGCAGAAGGAAGACTATTGGGGCAACGTCAATCCGATCGGTATCCGCTCGTGCTATGACGAGGGCAAGCGTTGTGCCGAGACACTGTTCTTCGACTATCACCGCCAGATGGGGCTGGACGTCAAGGTCGCGCGCATCTTCAACACCTACGGCCCGCGGATGCATCCGGCGGACGGTCGTGTCGTCTCCAACTTTATCATGCAGGCGCTGCGAAACGAGCCGATCACCATGTACGGCGACGGATCGCAGACGCGCAGCTTCTGCTTCCGCGACGATCTGGTCGAGGGCTTCCTGAAACTGATGGACAGCGAGCCCGGCTTCACCGGCCCGGTCAACATCGGCAATCCGAACGAATTCACGATCCGCGAACTGGCCGAGCTGGTCGTCGAGCTGACCGGTTCCAAGTCCACGTTCGACTACCGCCCGCTGCCGCAGGACGATCCGATGCAGCGCCAGCCCGATATCACGCTGGCCCGCACCAAGCTGGGCTGGGAGCCGAAGGTCCAGCTGCGCGAGGGGCTGGAGCGCACCATCGCCTATTTCCGCGACTTCGTGGCCTGAACCCGACGTGGCGGTGGAGCAACGCCTGTCCGTGTCGTCGGACACGCCACCCATCGCCGTCACCCCGGCCGTCCGCCCCGCCGCGCTGGGGCGGACGGTGGTATCGATTCAGTTTCTCCGCTTCGTCGCGGCCTTCGCGGTGGTACTGTTCCACGCGCATCAGGCGATCGCGCGCGGCGTCTACGATCATCCGCCCGCTCTCCACTATGCGTTCGGACTGGGCGCGGCCGGCGTCCATATCTTCTTCTGCATCAGTGGCTTCGTGATGGTCTACACATCATATTGCCACGACGCGGGACCGTTCGCGCCTGGCGACTTCCTGCTGAAGCGCGCTCTGCGCATCTATCCGATCTACTGGTTGTGCTGCGCGGCCTATCTGCTGTTCCATGTCGCCACGCATTCCGCCTATCCGGTGACACTGAGCGAAACGCTGGGCGCCCTCGCACTATTGCCCGGCGACGCGCCCGCCATCATCGGGCCGGCCTGGACCCTGACATTCGAGGTCTATTTCTACCTCTGCTTCGCGATCATCATGATCGCGGGGTTCCGCGCCGGTCTGATCGCGCTGACCGGCTTCTTCCTGTCGTGCATGGTGCTGCCGATCGTCGCGCATGTGCGGCTGTTCCCCATCATGAGCAACAGCCTGTTGCTCGAATTTGTCGCAGGCGCGTGGCTGGGGCGGTTCGCGATCACCCGCCCCACCTGGCTGGCGGCGACATGGCCGATTGCGTTGCTGCTCGGCGTCGGCGGCTTCGCGGTCGGCTATATGTTCGGTTACGATCGGCTGCCGAGCGCACTGATCTGGGGCGTGCCGAGCCTGTTCCTGCTCACGGGCACGATCGGGATGGAGGCGGCAGGGCGCCTGCCGAAGACGATAGCGCACCTCGCCTTTCTGGGCGACGGATCCTATTTCCTTTACCTGTCCCATATCCTGCTGATCGACGTGCTGCTTCTCACGCCGCTGGCGTGGCTGCGCGATACGACCGACGGGATCATCGTCGCGACGGTGATCGCCGCGACGATGATCGCCGCGGTGTCGGTGCCGGCGTTCCTGTGGCTGGAGCGTCCGATGCTCCGCCGGCTGCGACGGTGGACGCGGCGCGCCTAACGCGCCGCCGCGATCACCTCGGCCAGGAAGTCGCGATAGTGTGCCGCCACACGCGGCCAGGCGAAGTTCGCGGCCCGTTCGACGCCGCGCGGGACCAGCGTGTCACGCGCCGCGATCGCCTCGCCCAACGCACGCGCGACCGCCCGCGGATCGGCGGTGTCGAGCAGCACCGCATCGTCGCCGACGATCCAGCGCAACCGCTCCGATTCATGTCCCACCACCGGCAGCCCGCAGCCGAGCGCCTCGACGAAGACGTTGCCGAACGATTCCTCCTTCGACAAATGCAGGAACACGTCGGCCGAGCGATAGAGCGCAGGCATCTCGGTCGCCGCGACCGTCAGGCGGCGGAAGCGGCCCGGCAGCAGGTCGCCCGCCAACCGATCGACCGCCTCGCGCTCCGGCCCGTCGCCCGCCACCACCAACTGCGCATCGGGCATGTGGCTGACCGCGCGCACGCCGTCCGCGACGCGCTTCGACGGAATCAGCGCGCTGACCATCAGCACGATCGGCCCCCGCTCGGGCAGCCCCAGTCGCGCGCGCTCCGCCGCGCCGGGCGTGAAGCGCGTCGCATCGATGCCGTTCGGGATCAGCGCGCACCGCCAGCGATCGCTGTTGCGCGCAAAATAATCGGGATTGGTGCACACCAGTCCCTCGCACCCGAAGGTGCGGTATTCGGCATCGTTCGAGATCGCCGGCCAGTCGCCGTTCTGTGTCACGAACACGTGCGGCGGCCGGCGACCGCCGAGCACCGGACGGCGCAGCGCCCAGTTGGTGAACGGGAAGGAGCAGGTGACGGTCACGTCGTGATCGGCGGGGCGATAGGCGCCGAGCAGGCCGGGGACGAAGCTTGCCTCCTCCCAGCCGGTTTCGCTGCGCAGCGCAGGGATACGCGGCATCCGCTCCAGCTTCTCGCGCCGGACCGATCCGGCGTGCAGGAAGCGATAGGGCGTGCCCTCGCGCGGCTGGCCGGATCCGATCACGGTGACCTGCTCGCCCGACCGGCCCAGTTCGGCGGCGAGCGACAGCAGGGCGATCTCCGCCCCCCGCTCGAAGCGATGGAAACCGGGCAGCGCGAACAGGATACGCATCGTCTGATCCTTATTGAGCGCGACCGTCGCGCATGCCCTCGAATTTAACCGATGCGGTGCTAGAGAGCCGCGAGCCGATCAAGCCCCATTTGATTCGCAAAGCTTACTGGACCATTGCGCCACCGGCATGAAGCTGCTTCCCCGAACCATCCTGACCCGGCTCGGCTGGTCGACCGCGGGCTATGGCGTGGTGCAGGCGCTGAAGCTGGTCAACAATGTCGTGCTCGCACGGCTGCTGGCGCCGGAACTGTTTGGAATCATGGTGATCGTCAATTCGGTGCGGACCGGCATCGAGCTGACGTCCGACATCGGCATCGGGCAGAATATCGTCAGCAATCCACGCGCCGAACAGCCGGACTTCTACGACACGGCCTGGTCGTTGCAGGTGCTGCGCGGGCTGGGGCTGGGGTTGTTGTGCGTCGCGCTGGCCTGGCCGGTGGCGTGGTTCTATCGGAATCCGCAGCTGTCGGGCATCTTCGCCGTCGCCTCCTTGTTCTTCGTGTTCGCGGGGTTCGAGTCGACCGGGCGATTCATCGCCCAGAAGAACCTGCGGCTCGTCGCGCTCAATGCGTTCGAGGTCAGTTATTGGACCCTCTCAGTGGCGGCGCACATCATTTTCGCGCTGATCTCGCCGACGATCTGGGCACTGGTGTTCGGCGGGATCGTGTCGAGCGCGGCGGTGATGGTGACCAGCTTCATGCTGACCCCCGGCATCCGGCACCGCTTCGTGCTGGAACGCCAGTCGGTGCGCGAGATCATGCATTTCGGACGCTGGGTGTTCCTGTCGTCGATCGTCTACTTCCTGGCGATGAACTTCGACCGGCTGTACATGGCGCGGGCGGTGCCGCTGGCGATCCTGGGCACCTATGGCATCGCGCGGTCGCTGGCCGACATCCTGAACCTGATGGTCGCGCGGCTGGGCAATCTGATCGTCTTTCCGATGGTCGCCGCCGCGACCGGCACCACCGCCGAGCTGCGCGCGCGGCTGGCGCGGCATCGCCCGCTGATGCTGCTGGCCGCCGCCGCGGCGGTGGCGGGGTTCACCGCGGTCAGCGACCTGATCACCGGCATCCTGTACGACAGCCGCTATCAGGCCGCCGGGCAGATGCTGCCGACATTGTCGATCGGCGTGTGGTTCGCGATCCTGTCGACGCTGAACGAATCGGTGCTGCTGGGGATCGGCAAGCCGGTGTACGGCGCCAGCGCCAACGTCTCGAAATTCGCGTGGCTGCTGATCGGGCTGCCGATCGCGGTCCATTACCACGGCATCGCGGGCGCGGTCGTCGTGATCGCCAGCGCCGAGCTGATCCGTTATGTTCCGCTCTGGTTCGCGCAGCGGCGTGAGGGGCTGTCGTTCGCGCGGCAGGATGCGATGATGACGATCGTGATGCTGGCGATGGCGGTCGGGTTCCGCGAGATCGGGTCGCTGATCGGGCTGACCGGCGACGTGGCGAGCCTGTTGCCATGGAAGTGACGCGCATCGGCATCGTCGCGATCGGGCGCAACGAGGGTGAGCGGCTGGTCCGCTGCCTGCGTTCGCTGGAGGGCAGCGGCGCGGCGATCGTCTACGTCGATTCGGCCTCCACCGATGGCAGCGCGGATCGCGCGCGCGCGCTGGGCGCGCAGGTCGTCGATCTGGACATGACGCTGCCGTTCACCGCCGCCCGCGCGCGCAACGCCGGACTGGCGGCATTGCCCGAGATCGAGCTGGTGCAGTTCGTCGATGGCGATTGCGAGCTGGACGCGGACTGGCTGGCGACCGCAACCGCGTTCCTCGACAGCCACCCGGACGTGGCCGTGGTCTGCGGGCGACGGCGCGAGCGTTACCCGGAGGCGTCCGTCTTCAACCGGCTCTGCGACATGGAATGGGATACGCCCGTCGGCGAGGCGGCGGCGTGCGGCGGCGATGCGCTGATGCGCGCCGACGTGGTGCGCGGCGTCAGCGGGTTCCGTGACGACCTGACCGCCGGCGAGGAACCGGAATTGTGCGCGCGGCTACGGGCCGGCGGCTGGCGGATCCGGCGGATCGACGCGGAGATGACGCGCCATGACGCGGCGATGCTGCGGTTCGGGCAATGGTGGTGGCGCGCGGTGCGTGGCGGCTTCGGCTATGCGCAGGCCGGCGACGCGACCGCCGAGCTGCCGCATCCGCTGTACCGTGCCGAGGTGAAGCGCGCGCAGCTTTGGGCGGGCATCATCCCGTTCGTCGGGGTGGCGATGGCGCTGCTGCTGCACCCCGCCTTCCTGCTGTTGCCGGTCGCCGCCTTCGCGGCGCAGGTGGCGAAGATCGCGCTGCGGGGGCGGGCGCCGCGCGGGATGGCGTGGCCGCACGCCTTCTTCACGATGCTGGCGAAGTTTCCGGAATTGCAAGGTATCGTCCGTTATCGCCGGGCGCGGCACCTCACATCGGCGATCACCTACAAATGACCCAGCCGCGTATCGCCCCCCGTATCGCGTATGTCGTCAGCCAGTATCCGGCGTCGTCGCACACCTTCATCCGGCGCGAGGTGGACAGCCTGCGCCGCCACGGCGTCGACATCCGCACCTATAGCATCCGTCGCCCCGCCCCCGCCGAGTTGAAGGCACCCGAGGATCAGGCGTCGTTCGCGGAGACGGGGTTCGTCCTGCCGCTCTCGCCGCTGGCGCTGGCCTGTACGCACGCCCGCGCGCTGCTGTCGCGACCGGGGGCATGGTTCCGACTGCTGCGGCTGGCGACGCGCCACCGTGCGCCCGGCGCGAAGGCGCTGCTCTGGTCGCTGTTCCATTTCGCCGAGGCGGTGGTGCTGGCACGGATGCTGCGCGCGGATGGGATCACCCATGTCCACAACCATTTCGCCAATGCCGGCGCGACGGTGGGGATGCTGGCGGCGCGCTTCGCCGGGCTGCCGTGGAGCCTGACGCTGCACGGCATTTCGGAAACCGACTATCCCGCCGGGCTGATGCTCGGCGCCAAGCTGGAGGCCGCCGAGTTCGCCGCGTGCGTGTCGTGGTTCGGCCGCGCGCAGGCGATGCGCGTCACCGATCCGGCGCATTGGCACAAGTTCGCGGTGGTGCGCTGCGGGCTGGACCTGCCCGCGCTACCCGCCCCTGCCCCGGCGAAGGGCGTCCGGCGCGAGATCGTGTGTGTCGCGCGGCTGTCGGCGGAGAAGGGGCATCTGGGGCTGCTGGAGGCGATCGCGCCACTCGACTGCACCCTGACGCTGGTCGGCGACGGGCCGATGCTGGCGCAGATCGAGGCGGCGGTGGCGCGGCTGGGCCTGACCGGGCGCGTGCGGTTCGCCGGGCGGCTGGACGAGGCCGCGACGCTGGCGGCGATCGCGCGGGCCGACCTGCTGGTGCTGCCCAGCTTCATGGAAGGGCTGCCGATCGTGCTGATGGAGGCGATGGCGCTGGGCGTGCCGGTGATCGGCAGCCGCGTCGCCGGGGTGCCCGAACTGATCGAGGACGGCACGGAAGGGCTGCTGTTCCGTCCCGGCGACTGGGCGGACCTGCGTCGCGTCGTCGCGCGGCTGGTCGAGGAACCGGGGCTGGGCGACCGGCTGGCGACGGCGGCGCGCGCCAAGGTCGAACGCCAATTTGACATCGCCACCGCCGTGACGCCGCTCATCGACCGATTCGGGAAATAGGCGATGCTGTTCGACCAATTCGATCATGTCCGCATCATCAACCTGAAGCACCGTACCGACCGGCGCGCGGAAATGCTGGGCGAATTGCGACGCCTGGGCGCAGACGCCGACCCGCGCATCGGATTCTTCGACGCGCACCGGTTCGACGACGCGGGCAGCTTCACCTCGATCGGCGCGCGCGGCGTCTATCACAGCCATCTGGCGATCCTGGAGGCGGCGGCCGCCGCCGGACAGAGCGTGCTGATCCTGGAGGATGACGTCGATTTCACGCCGGAGGCGCGCGACACCGTGCTGCCGGAGAATTGGCAGATCTTCTACGGCGGCCATTATGCGTCGCTGCCGACCGACCTCATGAACAGCGACATCATCGGCGCGCATTGCATGGCGTTCCGCGCCGACGTCGTGCCGCTGCTCGCCGCCTATCTGCGCGACCTGCTGGCGCGCGACGACCATCCGCCGATCGACGGCGCCTATGTCTGGTTCCGGCGCGCGCATCCGCATCTGGTGACGCATTTCGCCGACCCGCCGATCGCCAACCAGCGGCCGTCGCGCACCGATATCGCCGACCTGCGCTTTTTCGATCGCTGGCCGGGGCTGCGGCAGCTTGCCGGCGTCGCGCGCAGTGCGAAGCGGATGGCGGGACGCGGGTCGTTCGGGCTGCGCGAGTCGCTGGTCCTCGGCATCGGCGCGTCGGCGGTCGCCGCGATCCTGGTGGCGGTGCTGGCATGAAGTGGATCGCCCTGCTCGTGGTGCTCGGCCTGCTGCCGGGCGCGATCGGCTGGCTGCGCGCGAACCCGCGCCACCTGCCGCGCGTGATGACCGCGCTGGGGATCATGCAGTTCGTGACCGGCGTGCTGCATCTGGTGATCGCGCCGATCTCGTGGGGGGCGTGGCCGGGCTATGCCAAGGGGCTGGAACTGTCGCTGATCGACGCGTTCGCGGTCGCGCTGATCGCCTCCGCACCCAAGGGGACGCGCGTCGCGCACCTGCGCTGGCCGATCGCGATCTATGCCGTGATCGTCCTGTTCAGCGCGATCCAGACCGACGTGCCGATGCCGACGTTCTTCTACGCCTGGCAACTCGGTCGGATGATCGTGCTGATCACCGCCGTCGCCTACGCCTGCCGCGATCCGCGCGCACCGGAGGCGCTGATCCGCGGACTGATCTTCGGCCTCGCCTATCAGTCGGTGATGTCGATGATCGACCGCGCGCAGGGCGCGGTGCAGGCGGCGGGAACGTTCGGGCACCAGAACCTGCTGGGCATGCTGACCTATTTCGCGCTGTTCCCGGCGCTGGCGATCATGCTGTCGAAGAAGAAGGCGAAGTGGATGTGGCTGGGTCCGCTGGCGGCGGCGGTGGTCATCATCCTGGCGGCGTCGCGCGCGACGATCGGGCTGGCGGGCGCGGGGTTCGTGCTGCTGCTGGTGCTGTCGATGGTTCGACGACCGACACCGCGCAAGACGTCGATCGCGGTCGCCGGGCTGATCGCACTGGCGGTCGCCGCGCCGCTGGCGATGACGACGCTGGGCGAACGCTTCAACAAGGATCCGCTGCCCGGCGACTACGACGAGCGCGCCGCGTTCGAGCGCGCCGCGACCATGATGCGGGAAGACCATCCGCTGGGCGTCGGCGCGAACCATTATGTGATCGTCGCCAATACCAAGGGCTATTCGGATCGTGCCGGTGTCGCGCCGGTCTATGGCAGCCGTAGCGCGCACGTCCACAACGTCTATCTGCTGAACGCGGCGGAAACCGGCTATCCGGGGCTGATCGCGTTCGTGGTGATGATGGTGTGGCCGATCATCGTGGCGTTGCGCTGTTCGTGGCGGTTCCGGCGCGATCCGCGCGGTGAGCTGTTGCTGGGACTGGCGGTGACGCTGACGATCGTCTGCCTGCATTCCTTCTACGAATGGATCTTCGTCACCTATAATGCCGAATATATGTATGCGCTGGCAGTCGGGCTGATCGCGGGCCTGTCGCAGCAGATGGGCTATTGGACCCCGCGCCGCGTACCGCGCCGGGCGATCCGGACCGGTCCGGACGATCCGGCCGACACGCCGCCGGTCGCTTCGCCCGCGTGACGACGATTCCCGTTTACCGGCTCCTAACCAACGGGCGGTAAACGGAGATCATTCCGCCGGACGTGGTCCGGCCGTCACGAGCATGGAGTTTGGCATGACGCTGCCTTGCAGCGCGGACCGGTCGACGCACGCGCGCCGCACCGGCCGTTCCTTCGCGCACCTCGCGGCCGCGCTGGCGCTCGCCTCCTGCGGCGGTGGAGGCGGAGCGGGCGGCACGGGCGCCGCCGCGCCGGTCACGGTCGCTCCCGCCGCCACGCCGACACCGGCTCCGGCGCCCGCCCCGACGCCGAGCCCGTCGCCCTCGCCCAGCCCGACGACCGCGACCTCGGGCAGCCTGCCGGTGGTCGGCGACTTCAGCGAGGTGGCCAGCAACTTCGACCTGGCGTCGGAGCTGGTGCCGTCGTGGGGCACCGGCTCGATCGCGAAGAGCAACGCGCCCGACGTGGTCGGCGCGTTCCGCTTCATCTGCAATCCCAGCCACGAGCTGCGCGACGACCCGGTCGTCTTTCCAGGCCAGCCCGGCAGGTCGCACCTTCACCAGTTCTTCGGCAACACGCTGGCCAACGGCAATTCGACCTACGAGAGCCTGCGCACGACCGGCGGCAGCACCTGTAACAGCCCGCTCAATCGCTCCTCCTACTGGATGCCGGCGATGCTGAACGGAAAGGGCGGCGTGGTGCGCCCCGATTACGTCAGCGTCTATTACAAGCGCCGGCCGGAGAGCGACCCGGTATGCCAGCAAATGGGCAAGGCCTGCGTCGACCTGCCCAAGGGGCTGCGCTTCGTCTTCGGCTACGACATGATCAACGGCACGCCGAAGACCGGCGCGGGCTATTACAATTGCCAGGGGCCGACCGCGGTCGAGGGCCATTATCCCGATATCGTCGAGGCGGCGAAGCACTGCCCGGTCGGCAATCAGATCGGCGCGGTCATCAACGCCCCGACCTGCTGGGACGGCAAGAACCTCGACAGCGCGGATCATCGCTCGCACATCGCCTATGTCAGCTACGGCGACTGGGGGTATGAAAAATGCCCGGCGACCCACCCCTATGTGATTCCGGCGTTCACGATGGGCGTGTGGTATACCGTCGACAGCGACCTCGACACGTCGGGCACCTGGGACCGATCGAAGCCGACGTGGCATCTGGCCTCGGACGAGATGCCGGGCATGCCGATGATGCGCCCGGGCACGACCTTCCATGCCGACTGGTTCGGGGCGTGGGACGACCGGGTGATGGCGATGTGGATGGACAATTGCATCAACAAGCTGCTGAACTGCGATGGCGGCGACCTGGGGAACGGCAAGCAGCTGAAGATGTTCTCCGGCTTCACCTGGACCGCCAAGCCGCATGTGGTGCCGATCCCGAACTGAGGCGCCGGTGGCGGGTTTCCCCGCCGGCGCGGGCATGTCATGCCGGGGCGATGACAACGACTCGGGCATTCCGTCGGGCGACCGCGCTGGCCTCCATGCTGGGGCTCGCGCTGTTGTCACTTCCCGGCGCGGCGTCGGCGCAGCAGGGCCTGAGCGACATGGCCGCGCCGAAGGCGGTCGCCGATCCGGCAAGCGCGGCGGGCGAGCCGCAAGCGATCCCGAGCGATTTCGACATCAATGCCGATATCGTTCCCGCGCATGAAACGGGCGTGATCGGGGCGGTGCCGCCCAGCGCGGCACCCGACGTGGTCGGCGCCTTTCGCTTCCTGTGCATGCCCGGGCAATTGCGTTTCGACGACCCGATCGTCTGGCCCGGCCAGCCCGGCCAGTCGCACCTGCACCAGTTCTTCGGCAACACCGCCGCCGACGCGCATTCCACCTATGAGAGCCTGCGCCGCAGCGGCGACAGCACCTGCATGAGCGCGCTCAACCGCTCCGCCTATTGGATGCCGGCGATGCTGAACGGGCGCGGACAGGTGGTGCGGCCCGATTACGTCAGCATCTATTACAAACGCCGTCCCGCCGGCGACCCCGAATGCCAGCGCATGGGCAAGGCGTGCGTGCCGCTGCCGCGCGGGCTGCGCTTCGTGTTCGGGTTCGACATGGTGCATCCCGACGCCCCGGTGACGGGGGCGGGCTATTTCAACTGCGATGGCGCCGGCGCGACGCAGGGCCATTACAAGGATCTGCGCGAGGCGGCACGGCACTGCCCCGTCGGCAGCCAGATCGGAGCGGTCATCAACGCGCCGGCCTGCTGGGACGGCAAGCGGCTCGACAGCCCCGACCACCGCGCGCACGTCGCCTATTTCAGCTGGGCGACCGGACAGGAGCGGTGCCCGCGATCGCACCCCTATGTCATTCCGACCTTCACGCTGGGAAGCTGGTACACGGTCGACGCGACGCTGGGCGACGGATCGCGCGACACGTGGCATTTGTCATCGGACGAGATGCCGGGCGCGGATGGGCGGATGCGCGTGCCCGGCACGACCTTCCACGCCGATTGGTTCGGCGCGTGGGATGACGAGACGATGCGGATGTGGACCGCGAACTGCATCGACAGGATGCTGAATTGCTCGGGCGGCGATCTCGGCAACGGGCGACAGCTCAAGCAGGTTGCGCCGTTCGCCTGGAAAGCCAGCCCGCGGCTGGTGCCGATCCCGTCACGCCCGGCGGTCGCGACGACCCCGCATCACTGATCCCGCGTCAGGCCAGCCGCAGCAGCACGGCGATCGCGATCCAAAGGAACAGGGCGGCGCAAAGGCCGTAGATCAGCCCGCGCGCGGTCGATAGCGGGTCGATGATCCCATCGCCCGCCGTACCGCCGATCAGCCCGAACCGATCGATCACGAGTGGCACGCCACTGAGCGAACAATGATCGGATCGGTCGAAACGCATCCTGTCTCTCCAGCGGTTCCTGTCGATTTTCCGCCACCTGTCCCGTAACGGCACAAAAACCTTGCATTGTGATGAACGACCGGACCCCAGAAAGTTTCCCCGCGCCCGGAAAAGCGGCGCACGTTAACCGGCTGGTAGGCAGGAGAGGGCTAACTCGTGGATCGGTAAACGAAAAGGCACGACGATGCTGCTCCCAGCGATACTGGTAACCAGCGACAAGGACGATCGTCGTTCCGCCGAACGACAGCCGATCAACCAGCCCTCGACGCTGCGTGACGAACATTCGCGCGCGTGCGATGTCTATGTCCGCGACCTGTCCGAAACCGGCTTCGGCGTCGCCACCGACCTGCGGCTGGAGATCGGCAGTACGGTGACGATCGGTCTTCCCGGTCATGGACGGGCGACCGCGCGCGTCGTGCGCCAGGTGCCCGGCGGCTATGGCTGCGAGTTTACCGAGGCGCTGGGACGCGCCGCCATCCTGCAGACCTTCCGTGGCGGCACGGTGATGCAGATCACGTCCAGCACGCCGGTAACCGTCCCGCTGCCGGAACCCGAGGTCGAACGCTATCCGGGTGCGGTGCGGGTCGGCGTGATCGTCGGCACGACGGCGCTGCTGTGGATCGCGATCGTGCGCGCCGTCGCCGCGATCCTCTGACTCAACTGCCGACGATCCCGATACGTGCGCGCGTGATCGCGCGCCGGCACGGGCAGGTGCTGGCACGCCGCTGAGGCGCGGTCGATCCATCCCGTGCCGTTCAAGGATCGAGCGCGTGATCACGCGCTGACCGTTTGCCTGCCCCTCGCCATGGACGCTGCCGTTCCGACGCGATCACCCGAATCGACGGGGCGATCGGCGGCCGGTACATGGGCGCTTCCTCAAGGGTCATCGCCCTCATCAACCAGACTCGCTGACCAGGAGCGGCGCCCGTCGCGATCATGCCGCGCAACCCGACCCGTATGCCGGTGAGCGACCACACGTGCGGATGTTGCGACGACACGTGACGCCAAAACGCCGCTCGCGCGTTGGCGGGGTCATCGCGGAGCCGATACGGTTAACGGTGATTTAACCCGCACCGCGATAAACCGGCCAGACACCACGTCCAACCGACGAAGTTGTGAATTTATGCGGTTCCATTGCAACGTTTTTTTTACTAATGTTGCAATGCAGCGTAACGTTGAGGGAGCGAGCTGGTGCACGAAGCGACCATAACGGCTGCGCCGGAATTGATCGGCGCCGCGAACATGACCGCGTCGAGCGGCGGGCTACAGCGGCTGGACGATATCGCCAGCCGTGCGCTCGACGTGACGCTGGCGGTGATCGCCCTGATCGTCCTGGCACCGTTGATGCTGATCATCGCGGCGGTGATCTATGTTCTCGATCCGGGTCCGGTGATTTTCGCGCATCAGCGGATCGGGCGCGGTGGGCGATCGTTCCCCTGCCTGAAGTTCCGCAGCATGGTGACCGATGCAGACGCACGGCTGCGCCAGCTGCTGGAATCCAGCGCCGAGGCGCGCGAGGAATGGGAACGCGACCACAAACTGCGCGACGATCCGCGCGTGATCGGCATCGGGCGGTTCCTGCGCAAGACCAGCCTGGACGAATTGCCGCAGCTCTGGAACGTCGTGCGCGGTGACATGAGCCTCGTCGGTCCGCGACCGATCGTGGTCGGCGAGATCAGCCGCTATGGCCGGTACTTCGAACATTATTGCGCGGTACGCCCCGGCATCACCGGCCTGTGGCAGGTCGGCGGCCGCAACGACGTTTCCTATCGTCGTCGCGTTGCCTATGACGTGACCTACAGCCGGCTGCGGTCGTGCGCGATGAACGTCAAGATCATCGCCTATACCGTGCCCAGCGTGCTGTTCCAGCGCGGCTCCTACTGATCGACCCGGAGCCGCGGCGGATCACCCGCCGCGCAATCGGTCCTGTACCGCCGAACGCTGCGTAGCGGCACGGGCGCGGAATGCCCGCGCCTGCGCAGCAATCGCTCCGGTAAGGCGATTGACCCGCGCGCTGGCGATCCCCGCCTTTTCGGAGGCCGCCCCCACGTCGGCCTGAAGCGCGCGCACCTGCGGGGCCAACGATGCCAGCGTCGACTGGTCGTGCCGCTGCGTGGCGGCCGCCCGCGCGTCGAGCGCGGTGTCCAGCTTCAGACGCAGCACGGTGCGCCGCGCCTCGTACAGGTCGCGCTGCGCGCGAGCATCCTCGATCCGGCGAATCAGCGCCTCTCGCTGCGCGGCAGCGGCCTGGCGTTCCTCCGTGAACCGGCGCTCGGCAGCGGCCAGCGACTGCGCCACGTGAGGATCGCTTCGGCGCGCGAGCAGCGTCTGCGGGAAAGCGATCGTCTCGCTGCCATTCGCAAGCGCGGCAAGCCGCGCCTCCTCCGCCGTCAACCGGTCGGTACCCTGGATCGCGACCCGATCGGGCACCCGTGCGGTGCAGGCGATCGACGCCAGGCCCGCCATGCCGAACAGACCCGCAAAGGCGAACGCGCGACGCAGCGCCGCGGCCGCGTCATCATTCAGTGCCTTGGACCGCATCAATGCTTCCACTCGACAACACTCCCCGCAATTGATGAGGACCACACGGTAAGTCACAAAGATTAACATCGGGTAAGCCACCGAAAAGTGCCTGAAAAGCGGTTCGTTTCACCTTTGGAACATCTTGAATAACCGTTGTTGACGGCATTTTTCCCGACCGCAATTAACCGGACCTTTAGCCGCGCGCCGTAACTGCTTGCCATCCGTCGATCGGGGCGGTGGCAGTTCGGATACTGGCAGGACATCGTGTCGATCTCGCGGCTTCGCTCACAACTTCTTCTGGCGACCGCGTCGCTCACCCTGGCCAGCTGTGGCGGCGGGGGGGGCGGCGGTTCGGGTAGCGGCGCGACCACGCCCGTCACCGTCGTCACCGCGCCCACCCCGACTCCCACGTCGGTCGGACCGGGCAGTGCCGGCCCGGGCGTCACGCCCACGCCCTCGCCCAGCCCGTCCCCGTCGCCGTCCCCGTCAGCCACCGATGGCGGCATCGTCATCGTGGCACCGACGCCTGCGCCCAGTCCGAC
>NZ_LDTB01000260.1 GCF_001476895.1 Sphingomonas endophytica
CCTTAAGAGTCGTGTTTCGGCAGATTGAGGTTGGGCCTGTTCGATTGATCGAGTTGACCAATCGTTCCGGCACCACCCGGACGGTTCTGATCGAAGGCCGAGCCGCCATCCGTGTTGCCCATGCGGGACAACAGCATCTGCGCCAAGCTCTTGATCGTCGTCAGATCGGCCTGCAACTGCTGGCCATTCATTGATCCTCCCGCCATTGCAAGCGCCAGGTCCGCGACAGCAGCCTCCAATTTCAGCAGCACCGGGTTCAACGCGCCAATGGTCGTATCGGGATTGATCGTCGTGGTCAGCGACGTCTTATCATCATGATTACCAGACGTTCCCGTTGCACCCGCCGAGCCCGTCGAGCCGGTCGCTCCAACTCCCGTCGCGCCGGTAGCTCCGGTCGAACTGGTAGCGCCTGCTGCGCCGGTCGCACCAGTTGCTCCCGTCGCTCCGGCAGTGCCGGTCGGACCAGTTGGGCCGGTGTGACCACGGTGGCCTCGCGGACCAGTCGGCCCCCTTGGACCACGTGGACCAGTCGAGCCGGTCGCTCCCGTCGACCCCGCCGGGCCGGTTGCCCCTGTGGCTCCGGCTCTGCCCGTCGAGCCGGTTGCACCCGTCGAACCGGTAGCACCC
>NZ_LDTB01000261.1 GCF_001476895.1 Sphingomonas endophytica
GTGTGGGGACGCTGGTTGCGGCGCTGGCCACCGGCCCCGCGAGCTTCGTGCTCGGAAAATTGATGCTCGGCATCGCCACCTCCGGCATGCTGAGGTGCCCGATGACGCTCGCCGCCAAGCAGATGGCGGCGGCGAAGGTCGGCTTGTGGTCCGGCCTGATCCGCTCGATCGGCAATATCGGCATGCTGCTGTCGGCGAGCCCGCTCGCCTTCGTCGTCGATCAGTTCGGCTGGCGGGCCGGCTTCTGGGTTTCGGCTGGATTCGGAATTGCGGTGCTGATCGCGGTGTTTGCGCTGGTGCCGCGGCAGCCGGCGGTGCATGCGGATGATTCCTCGCCGCTGCATCAGATGGCCGAGGTGCTGCGGCTCGGCCTGTCGCGCGGCCTGCGCGGGCTGATCGCGCTGTCGCTGGTCTCGCTCGGCGCGTCGCTGGTGCTGCGCGGCCTGTGGGGCGGGCCGTGGCTGATGGATGTGAAGGGCTTGAGCCGGATCGAGGCCGGCAACGTGCTCGGCCTGTTCACGCTGGCGATGATCGTCGGCCCGGCCTGCATCGGCGCCTTCGATCGCAAGTTCGGGCACCGCCGCACCATGGTGGCGGCAACGCATGCCATCGCCGCATTGCTGTTGGTAGCGATGGCCGCCGGCGCGCCGCATTTCCCGGTCTCGAATCGGTTCGGCGTTGCCGTGATGCCGACGCAATATGACCTGGTGCTGCTGATCCTGATCGGGCTGGCGACGTCGGCGCAGCCGCTGATCTATGGCATGACGCGGCAGCTCGTGGACGCCCAGAACACCGGCAAGGCGCTGT
>NZ_LDTB01000262.1 GCF_001476895.1 Sphingomonas endophytica
GTACAGCGTGGCCGTCGCTGGCGATCTACAGGCCGTTATGGGCGGTGAACGCCAAGATCGGCGCGCAGTTCAAGCTGATTGATGGGTCGATGCCGAGCGCCGGCATTGTAGTTCGGGTGACCAGTCCGAATGACTACTACCTTATCCGTGCCAGCGCATTTGAGCAGCGCCTGTCGTTTCTCCATGTCGTCGACGGAACGTCTGAAGAGATTGCCAATGTCGACGCGGATATCACGCTGAATCATTGGCAAAGCCTGGAAGTGGTCGTCGATGGCAACAGTTTCAAGATTTCACTGGATGGCAAATGGGTGTTGACGGCTTTCGACCACAGCAAGCCCACGAATGGACAGTTCGGAATATGGGCCGAACGAGACGACGTCACCCGCTTCAACCAGATCGAGATTTAATCGCTAACGTACGGAAGCAACCAGGACGACCTGCGGGGCAGGAGGGAAGAGCAGGATGACGATGGAGTGGACGAGTGATCTTCGCGAACAATCAACAGGGGCCTGTTGGGCCTCGGAAACATGCCCGTCGGTGCATTCTGGCGGCGATTGCGCTCGCTGCGTGGGGCCTCGCGAACGTTAGCGCGGTCGCCGCGGATGCAGGCGCCGGAAAGGTGAAGGCCGAAGGTTGCGTCGGCTGCCACGG
>NZ_LDTB01000263.1 GCF_001476895.1 Sphingomonas endophytica
ATATAGAGGTTGAAGGCGTCGGCAAAGCCGTGCTGCGGGAGCTCCAGCGGGCGGTAGTAGCTGGTCAGCCAGGCGAAGTTCACGCAGACCAGCGCCACCAGCGACCAGGTCGAGGGCGCATCGAGCAGCACCGCGCCGAGCGTCACCTGCAGCAGATAGAGCGAGGTGAAGGGATTGGTGGCGCCACCGCTGAGATAGAGCAGGGCGGTCAGGGCCGCGACGTCGAGCGCCAGCGCGATCAAGAGCTCGAGGTTGTTGATGTCCGCCCGGTAGCGCAGCCACAGCAGGCTGACGACATTGAGGGCCACCAGCCCGGAGATCACGGCGGCCAACGGCAGCAGCGGGAGGGCAACGCCCATCCAGAACTGCACAAAGCCGATGGTGATGATCTGGCCGATCACGGCGATCCAGCGCAACTGGACCAAAAGGGCCATGTTCTTGCGATTGGTCGCGATGTCGGCGGGTGCTGCGAGATCGAACGGCATGCCGGCGGCCGCGCTCACGGCGGACGGCATCACGGCCCTGCCGGTCGCGGCGTTCTCCTCATGCAGATCCGATGTGCGCTCGAGCATCTGGGCCTGGGTCGCGAGACAGATTGC
>NZ_LDTB01000264.1 GCF_001476895.1 Sphingomonas endophytica
CTGCAGATGAAGCTGCCGGAAGCGGCGTAACAACGGCTATCGCCAACGCATGGCGGCAGTGCCCTCATTGCCCGTTGCCGGTGCTGGAGAATGCTGCTAACCGTTGCCTCCTCGCGCGACTGGCGACCTTGGATGGAGCACCATCGGGAAGCGCGAAACGACCTGCCGTTCGCCTGGGCGATCGGGATATCCCGATCAAACGCTTCTTGCAGGAGCCGCCCAAGCTGACGTCGATCACGATCACCGGACTCAGGACATATGGTTATCACGGCCTGTTCGAGGAAGAACGGTCGCTCGGCCAGCGATTCACGTTCGATGTCTCGGCGATGCTGCGTGATGTCCGAACCCACCGCAGCGACGATCTGAATTGCTCCGTCAGGTACGACGCCGTTGTCGAGGCCACCGTCGAGATTGCATCATCGGCCAGGTTCCAGACACTCGAAACCCTCGGTGAAGCGATTGCCGAAAGCCTGCTTCAGCGCTTCGCAATGATCGACAGCGACACGGTCGCGGTCGCGAAGTCCAGCCCGCCAATAGCCCACTCCGTCGATCGGGTCGGAGTCCAGGTCGGCCTCCGGCGCGCCGACCTGATAGCGG
>NZ_LDTB01000265.1 GCF_001476895.1 Sphingomonas endophytica
GGATATTCCCCGATCGGACCCTATTTAACGACTGGTGTCGATGGAATGCAGCTCGATATCTGGACCAAGTTGAACGGAAACTACGAGCAACGTGGCAATACAAGCGACATGCTGTTCGGTGTCCCCGAGATGCTTGCCTACTTCTCATCGCACATGACGTTGCTTCCCGGCGACATTTTGGCAACGGGCACGCCGCCTGGCGTTGGTTTCGGTAAAAATCGCTTCATGAAGGTAGGCGATGTGCTGGAATGCGGTATTGCCAATCTCGGCTCGCAACGTCACGAGATCACATCTTGATGCGGTAGATGGGAGTCGGCCGCGCGCGCCGTTACGTTGCCCTTAGTGCCGCAGAGGACGGGAGGTTTTGTGGCCATCATCAACATCAACATCAACGGCGCGACGCATGACGTGGACGTGCCGGCTGATATGCCCTTGCTGTGGGTTATTCGCGATGTTCTCGGTCTTACCGGTACGAAATTCGGTTGCGGGATTGCCCAATGCGGAGCATGCACCGTGCATGTCGGCGGGCTTGCGCTTAGATCATGTGTGCTGTCAATCGGTGACGTCGGCGCGCGCCCAGTGACGACGATCGAGGCGATTGGCGCCACTACCGAAGGCTCAAAGGTGCAGGCAGCCTGGCTCGAGCACGAAGTCATTCAGTGTGGATACTGTCAATCAGGTCAGATCATGACTGCTGCGGCACTTTTGAAGCATGTGCCAAATC
>NZ_LDTB01000266.1 GCF_001476895.1 Sphingomonas endophytica
GTGTGCTGCAGTATGATCGAAGTCAGGGCTACGAGCCGAAGCCGATGCCGAGGCGTGTTGCCCGTTCGTACTTGGAGGCCGCATTCGGTCCGTCTGGAGTGGTGACGTGGCTCAGAACACTCTTGCCGTAGAGAAGCACCAGGCCGGCGCGGAATACCTCGCCGCTTTGCGCACGCTCGGCTTGGACCCTGAGGCGCTGTTCTGGGCCAGGGACACCGTCGTCGACGAAGACGTGCTGATCCTGGTGACCAGCCTCTTCGATTTCGCGGGGCCGCTCGAACTGTCTGAGCTGCTGTTCCGGGCATACAACCTCGCCGCGACCCCGCGCGAGGTAGACCCGTTCATCCTCCGGATGCACAGCCCGCGGCACACGGCCATTCAGGAGATGGCCCGCCACTTCGGCGACGGTACGCGCATCAAGCTGCCTATCCGAATGACGCTCGTGAAGCCGGTTCCGGGCGTGCATGAGATCCGGTTGGCCTCCCTGTCTATGGGAGCGGATGTCACTGCCTACGCGGATGCGGTCTACAAATTTGACCTCTCAGAGCAGACCCGCACGTCCGTGGAAGCGTCCCGCCGCTGGCGGCGGTTTCAGAAGCACGTCGACAAGCTGGCCGCCTAGGTTGCAGGCCGCTGAACGCTCGTGATGGCAGACGGTCCGGGCGCTGAGTGGGTCAAGTTTTGGGGCGGCCTTGCGGGCCTCGTCACCTTCGTCTTCACGGTGTGGGACCGCGCTTTTCGAAGCCGTCCTTGGATCGAACCGCACGTTTTCATGACGGCAGATTTTCGGTCCGCGATGTTCGGTGGGATCCCGGATGACGTGACTGCCTCTTTGCGGATCTTCAATCCAGGGCCAAGAAACATCGGTATCGGTC
>NZ_LDTB01000267.1 GCF_001476895.1 Sphingomonas endophytica
GCGGCGCTCCAGCGCGAAGTCGACCATCATGATCGCGTTCTTCTTGACGATGCCGACCAGCATCACGATGCCGATCATTGCGATCACCGACAGCTCCATCCCGAACAGCGTCAACGTCAGGATCGCGCCGATACCGGCCGACGGCAAGCCCGAGATGATGGTGATCGGATGGATGAAGCTTTCGTAGAGAATGCCAAGGATGACGAAAGCCGCGAACACCGCGGCGAGGATCAGGACGCCCTGCCCGCGCAGCGAATCCTGGAACACCTGCGCGGTGCCGGAGAAGCCGGTCGCAATCGTTGGCGGCGGGCTTGAATTCTGCTCGAGCTCGGTGATCTTGTCGACTGCGTAGCCGAGCGAATTGCCCGGCGCGAGATTGAACGAGATCGTCACCGCCGGCTGCTGGCCCTGGTGGTTGATCTGCAGCGGTCCGACCGTCGGCACCAGCCGGGCCACCGCATCCAGCGGAATGGTCTGGCCGCTCGCGGTCTTCATGTAGAGCTTCGAGCGGTCTGACGGATCGACCCGAAACTGCGGCTGCACCTCGAGAATGATCTGGTAGTCGTTCGACGGCATGTAGATAGTGCCGACCTGCCGCGAACCATAGGCGTTGTAGAGCTGGTTGCGGACCTGGTCGACGGTGATGCCGTACACCGCCGCCTTCTCGCGGTCGATGTCGACTGTCATCTGCGGGTTCTTGATGTAGAGGTCGGTGGTGACGTCGAGCAGGCCCGGGATCTTCTCGATCTTGTCGCGCATCTCAGGCGCCAGCCGGTACAGCGCCTCGGTATCGCCGCTCTGCATCACGTATTGATACTGGCTCTTGGAGATGCGGCCGCCGATGTTGAGGTTCTGGACGCTCTGGAAGAACGCCTGCATGCCCGGGATCTCGCGCGCCTTCTGGCGCAGCCGCCCGATCACGACAGCGGCGTTGTCGCGGGTGTTCTGCGGCTTCAGCGCAATGAACAGCCGGCCGTAATTGGTGGTCGAATTGGGACCGCCGGAGCCGACGGTGGAATTGACATAGTCGATCGCCGGATCGGTCCTGAGC
>NZ_LDTB01000268.1 GCF_001476895.1 Sphingomonas endophytica
GCTTCATGCTGTCACCGACGCCAACGGCCGCCCGCTCAGTTTCTTCATGACCGCAGGCCAAATCAGCGATTACACCGGCGCTGCGGCGCTTCTCGACGACCTTCCCAAGGCGCAATGGCTGCTGGGTGACCGCGGCTACGACGCCGACTGGTTCAGGGATGCCCTTCAGCAGAAGGGGATCAAGCCCTGCATTCCTGGGCGGAAATCCCGTCTCGACCCCATCAAATACGACAAGCGTCGGTACAAACGCCGCAACCACATCGAGATCAGGTCCGGCCGCCTCAAGGACTGGCGCCGCCTCGCCACCCACTACGATCGGTGCCCTACGGTCTTCTTCTCCGCTATCGCCCTCGCCGCCACCGTGAGCTTCGGGCCCTGAGCAATGAGGCCTGAGCCTAGCGGTCGCCCGTTCTTCGGAGTCGAACCCGCCATCGGCAGCGGCGATCGCGCAGCAGGCCTCGACGAGCAGTGCCGGATACCGCTGCGCGCCCTTGACGCGTGCGACCGCCTCGAACGCGGCCGCCTCGCCACCCTTCTGGTCCTTGGCGAACCGCTCGGTCAGAGTTTCGAACGTCGCGGTGACATCGTCTAGCCCGAACGCAGCGATCGGCTCAAATCCACGGATCAACCCGAGCATCCGGTCATGCTCCTCCGTCGTTACCCAGCCATCGGCGAAGGCGATCAGC
>NZ_LDTB01000269.1 GCF_001476895.1 Sphingomonas endophytica
GAGTATAGGGCGGCAGGTTTACAACACTGAGCGTCTGCGTTTGAGAACCGCCTACTCCACCAGCAACCAACGAGTTAAATACTAGGCCGGAAATTCGGCCAGTTCCTCCATCGGCCGCCACGGATGCCCGCCCACGCTTGTCGGGCAGGTTGAATGTGGTCGAGCCGTCACCGCTCCCGTAAAGCGTTCCAATGAAGGAAAACAGCGTCGCATAAGTCACACGCGAAATCGCCTGTCCGATCGGAAAGACAAACGAGCTGTTCGGAGCGGTGGGTGCCCAATAGTCCATTCCGGCCGCAAGCGGTACATTGTACGGATTGCCAAAGAAGCCATGCAGGTACCATGCTGCATCGGAGTTATTGTAGGTAGCAGCATAGGGCGTACCTTGGATAATAACGCCGGCTTGCAACTCGACGCCAGGCGCGGTTCTCAGCGGACGGTTGCCGAGCCCATCCACGTTGAGGACGGTTATCCCTCCGTTGGTGATATGTGGCGTGAACGCAATCATCGCGCCGTTTAGGCTCGTGAAGCTGTCGAATTGCTGATAGCTGGACAGCGCGTACGAGGTGCTAGATCCACTCGTAACGATCGCGCCGGCGATATCGTCGCGATACTTCGCGGTCGCCGCCATCATCGCACGGGCAGAGTCATTGACGCTCGACGGAGCCTGCCCCTCC
>NZ_LDTB01000027.1 GCF_001476895.1 Sphingomonas endophytica
CGCCACGACGGCTATCAATGCGGCTATTGCACGCCGGGCCAGATCTGCTCGGCGGTCGGGATGCTCGACGAGGTGAGGAAGGGCTGGGCCAGCCACGCGTCCGCCGACCTGCAGGCCGCGGCGCTCGACGACGCCGAGATCAGCGAGCGGATGAGCGGCAATCTGTGCCGCTGCGCCGCCTATCCGAACATCGTCGATGCGATCCGCGAGGTCGCCGCGCACGGAAAGGTCGAGGCATGAAGACCTTCGGCTATACCCGCGCCGGCACCGTGGCCGACGCGACGCGCGCCGGCGGGCGGTTCATCGCCGGGGGCACCAATTTGCTCGACCTGATGAAGTTGCAGGTCGAGGCGCCCGACCATCTGGTCGACATCACCCGGCTGGACCTCGGCCGGATCGAGGAGCGCGACGACGGCGGGCTGTCGATCGGCACGCTGGTGCCCAACAGCGACCTTGCCGCCGATCCGCGCATCATCGACCGGTACGAGGTGCTGAGCCGCGCGCTGCTGGCCGGCGCGTCGGGACAGCTGCGCAACAAGGCGACGACCGGCGGCAATCTGCTCCAGCGGACGCGCTGCTATTATTTCTACGACACCGCCGCCGGCTGCAACAAGCGCGAGCCGGGGACGGGGTGCGAGGCGATCGGCGGGTTCAACCGCATCCATGCGATCCTGGGCACCAGCGACGCCTGTATCGCCACGCACCCCGGCGACATGCCGGTGGCGATGCGGCTGCTCGACGCCGCGATCGTCACGCAGCAGCCCGATGGCGACAAGCGCCGCATCCCGATCGGCGATTTTTACCGCCTGCCCGGCGACACGCCGCATATCGAGCATGTGCTGCAATCCGGCGAGCTGATCACCCATGTCGAGCTGCCGCCGCCCCCGCCCGGTCGACAGGTCTATCGCAAGGTCCGCGACCGCGCGTCCTACGCCTTCGCGCTGGTGTCGGTCGCGGCGGCGGTCGCGGTGGAGGACGGGACCATCACGTCCGCCGCGCTGGCGTTCGGCGGCCTCGCCCCGATGCCGTGGCGCGATCCGGCGGTCGAGGCCGCGCTGGTCGGCCGCCCCGCGACCGAGGCGGTGTTCGAGGATGCCGCCGACGCGCTGCTGGCCGATGCGCGCGGCTTCGGCTGGAACGATTTCAAGATCCCCCTGGCGCGGCGCACGTTGATCGCCGTCCTGCACGAGGTGACGCAATGACGCTGATCGACAAGGTGCTGGGGCGCGAGGACACGCGCAGCCTGACGATGAACGAGCCGCACCCGCACAGCTGGCTCGATGCCGGCGCGCAGGGGGTGATCGGCCAGCCGCTCGACCGGATCGAGGGGCCGCTGAAGGTGTCGGGCAAGGCGACCTATGCCGCCGAATATCCCGCCCAGCGGCTCAGCTACGGCGTGTTGGTCCGTGCGCCGTTCGGCTCCGGCACGATCCGCGACGTCCATGCCGACGCCGCCCGCGCGCTGCCCGGCGTGATCGACGTCGTCACCGACTATCCCAGCTTCATCCGCAATCCGCAGCAGGGCGGCGAGCAGAAGGCGCCGACGCAGGGCGTGCAGAAGGTCGATTATCACGGCGAGATCGTCGCGATCGTCGTCGCAGAGACGTTCGAGGCCGCGCGCGACGCCGCGCTCCGCGTCAAGGTCGACTACGAACCGCGCGACGGCGCCTATGTCTTCGCCGCGCACCGCGACCAGGCGGAACGCCCCGCCCCCGATCAGATTCCGCCGCACTTGGCCAAGGGCGATGTCGATGCCGCGATGGCCGATGCGGCGTTCACGATCGACGCCACCTATACCACGCCCAGCCAGAATTCGGCCGCGATGGAGCCGCATGCCTCGATCGCCGAATGGCGCGACGGTACGCTGATCCTGCACGGCAGCTACCAGATGGTCGCCTCCGACCAGATGCAGCTCGCCGCCGCGCTGGGCGTCGGCAAGGACCAGGTGCGGATCATCTCGCGCTATGTCGGCGGCGGCTTCGGGTCGAAGCTCGGCATCGCCCCCGAAAGCGTCGCGGCCGCGATCGCGGCGAAGCGATTGCAGCGCCCCGTCAAGGTCGCGATGGCGCGCCAGCAGGTCTTCGATGCGACCGTCCGCCGCTCCAACACCGAACAGCGGATCCGGCTGGCGGCGGACGCGACCGGGCGGCTGACCGGCCTCGCGCATGAAACGCTGGCCAGCAACCTGCCCGGCGAGGATTTCTTCGAGCCGGCCGGGATCGGGACGCAGTTCGCCTATGCCGCCGACAACCGGCTGATCGACCACAAATTGGTGCGGCTCAACTGGCTGCTGGCCGGCTCGATGCGCGCACCCGGCGAGGCGGTCGGAATGCTCGCGCTGGAAGCCGCAATGGACGAGCTGGCCTATGCGGTCGGCATCGACCCGATCGAACTCCGCCGCCGCAACGAGCCGGCGAAGGATCCGCAGAACGACATCCCCTTCTCCACCCGGCTGTTGATCCCCTGCCTCGACAGGGGCGCAGAACTGTTCGGCTGGTCGGACCGCAAGCCACAACCCGCCACCGACCGGCGCGGCGAATGGTGGCACGGCGTCGGCGTTGCGGCGGCGGTGCGATCGAACATGCTCCAGAAGTCCTCGGCGACCGTCGAGCTGACCACGGACGGTCGCGCGATCGTGTCGACCGACATGACCGACATCGGCACCGGCACCTATACGATCCTGGCGCAGATCGCCGCCGAGACGCTGGGCCTGCCGCTCGACCGGGTCAGCGTCCACCTCGGCGATGGTGCCGCGCCGCCGTCCGCCGGGTCCGGCGGCTCGTGGGGCGCGGGGTCGTCGGGATCGTCGGTCTATCTGGCGTGCGAAGGTCTGCGCGAGAAGCTGGCGAAGGCGATGGGCGTCGATGTCGAGGCGATGACGCTCAAGGACGGACGCGCGATCGCCGAGAACCGCGCGGTCGAGATCGCCGAACTGGTCGGCGACGGCCTGTCCGTCACCGGCAGCATCGCGCCCGGCAAGCAGGAAAAGCTGCACCGACAGGCCAGCTATGGCGCGCACTTCGCCGAGGTGAAGGTGAACGCCGTCACTGGCGAGGTACGGGTCGAACGGATGCTGGGCGTGTTCGCCGCCGGGCGTATCCTGAATGCGAAGACCGCACGCTCGCAATGCCTGGGCGGCATGACCTTCGGGATCGGCGCGGCGCTGTCCGAGGAACTGGTCCATGATCCCCGCAACGGCAAGGTCGTGAACCGCGATCTCGCCGAATATCATGTGCCGGTGAATGCCGACATTCCGCAGATCGAGGTCGAATTCCTCGACGAGCGCGACGTCCACGCCAATCCGATCCACGCCAAGGGGATCGGCGAGCTGGGCATCTCGGGCGCGGGCGCGGCCATCGCCAACGCCATCTATCACGCTACCGGCGTGCGGGTGCGCGACTATCCGATCACTTGCGACAAGCTGCTGGCGGAACTCCCACCCATCTGAACGCCACCGTCGTTGCGAGGAGCGAAGCGACGCGGCAATCCAGGGCGGCGCACGGAACCCCGGAATGCCTCGCTTCGCTCGCCCCGACGCGCTCGATTGAAAGACCCGAATGGCCGACAACGATTCCGTCCTCGCCGCCGCCGCCGCATGGAAGGGTGAGCCGCTCGCGCTCGCCACCGTCGTCTCGACATGGGGCTCGGCGCCGCGCCCGCGCGGCAGCCATATGCTCGTCCATGCCGACGGGCGCTTCGAGGGGTCGGTGTCGGGCGGCTGCGTCGAGGCCGATATCCTCGACACCGCCGCGCGCGTCATCGCCGGGGATCCCTTCGTCGTGAAGACCTATGGCGTCGCCGACGACAGCGCATGGCAGGTCGGGCTGCCGTGCGGCGGCGAGATTTCGGTGATGGTGCAGCCGGTCAGCGCCGCCGGCTTCGACCCCGAACTGTTCGACCGGATCGCCGAGGCGCGCGATGCCGGCCAGTCGCTGACCGTCACCACCGACCTGTCCACCGGCCACGCCGACCTGCGCCCGCTGGAAACGGGGGAGGTGTTCGTCAACCGCTACGATCCGCCGCGCCGCCTGCTGATCGTCGGCGCGGTACAGATCGCGCAGAGCCTCGCCGCGCTCGCGCGCACGCTCGGGATCGACGTGGTCGTCATCGACCCGCGCGGGCGCTTCCTGACCGAGGAGCGCTTCCCCGGGGTCACGCTGGACGATCGCTGGCCTGACGAGGCGGTCGCGGCATGGAAGCCGGGACGCGCCACGGCGGTGGTCACGCTCAGCCACGACATCAAGATCGACGACCCCGCGCTGATCGCCGCGCTCGGCACCGACGCGGCCTATGTCGGCGCGCTCGGCAGCCGTCGCAGCCACGCGGCACGGCGGGAGCGACTGGCGGCGTCGGGCGTTGACACCGATCAGCTCGACCGCATCGACGGCCCGGTGGGCATCGATATCGGCGCGGTCGGCCCGGCGGAGATCGCGCTGTCGATCGCCGCCGCGATGGTAGGAGCGTTTCATGATCGCCGTTGAGGATACCGTGCTCGTCCTGCTCGCCGCCGGTCGGTCGGAGCGGTTCGGCGATGCTCACTCGAAACTCGACCAGCCGTTCCTGTCGCGGCCGCTCGGGCTGCACGTCGCGGTGGCGCTGGAGGACATGCCGTTCCGCGAACGGATCGTCATCGTCGATGGCTGTACGATCGATTATGCGGCGCATCATTTCACGATGATGCACAACGACGCTCCCGATCGCGACATGGCCTCGTCGGTTCGCATGGGCGTCGATCGCGCGCGGGCGCATCAGGCCGCGGCCGTGCTCATCGCGCTGGCCGACATGCCCCGCGTCACCGCTGCGCATATCTATCGCCTGTTCGACGCGGCGGCCGATCTGGACGATCAGGCGCTGGTCGCTTCCAGCGACGGCGTCGCGCCGCGTCCTCCGGTGCTGGTCGGGCGCGGACGGTTCGAGGAGATGCTCGCGATCACCGGCGATCAGGGCGCGCGCGACCTGATCCAGTCCGGGCGCCATGTCGTCACCAATGCCGCCGAGCTGATCGACGTCGACACGCGCGAGGATCTCGAGCGGCTGCGCGCGCTGGTCCACGCGCCGGAAGCGTTGACGCGGCCGGGGTCGCACGTGCTGCGCGCTGCCGATCCGGAGCTTCGGCGGGCCGCGGTCGAGGACGGCCTGTAACGCGCCCCACGGCGGCACACACGCGTCCGGCGCGCCCTTTGACACCGGTCGACGCGGTGAATAGACCTTTACGGAGATTAGGAAATCCGGCCGCGTAGCGGCGCGCCGGTTGCGGAACCCATTGTCCCACCGATGACCAATCCCGGAATTACCGCCAGCAAATCGCTCTTCGAGCTGGCGCTCGACTCGCTGCCGGATGGCGTCGTTCTGATCGATGCGGATCGTCGCGTCATCTACAGCAATCCGGCACTGATCCGGCATTGGCGCGTCCCCGAAGACATTGCTGCGACGCGCGACGAAAGCCGGATGCTCGGCTACGCCTGTCAGCAGCTGGTCGACCCCGACGCCTTTCTGCGCGAGGTCGACGAGGTGACGCCCACCGACGACGCGGTCGAGGACGAACTGCTGCTGAAGGACGGCCGCATCCTCATGCGGCGCAGTGTGCCCTTCCGGGAAAACGGTGTGTTCGCCGGGCGGCTCTGGGTCTTCTCCGATGTTACCGAGGCGCGGTCTGCGCGCATCGACCCCCTTTGCGGCATCCCCAACCGGCGCGCCTATACGACCGACTTTCCGGCCTTCGCGGAAGGGGCGGATGACGGACGCATCCGCTCGGTCGGGATCTTCGACGTCGACAATTTCAAGGCCTATAACGACATCTACGGCCATGCCGCCGGGGATCTGGTGCTGCGACAGATCGGCGCGCTGCTGCGGCAGCGGCTGGGCGGGGACGACGATCTCGCGTTTCGGATCGGCGGGGAAGAATTCCTGGTCGCCTGCAGGGTCGCGCGCGAAGGCGATGCGCTGGCCTTCTTCGAGGCGATCCGCGCCAGCATCGCCGGACTGGGCCTGCGGCACGAAGGGAACGCGCCGCACGGAACGGTGACGATCTCGATGGGCGTCGGCACGTTCCGCACCCCGCGCGGCGCCGGCGAATTGTTCGCGCAGGTCGACGCCGCGATGTATCGCGCCAAGCGCGAAGGCCGCAACCGGATCGAAAAGGCCGCCGACGCCGCCTGAGCTATTCGTGCCGAAGCGCGTCGATCGGGTTCAGCGCCGCCGCGCGCCGCGCCGGGAAGTAGCCGAACACGACCCCGATCACCGCCGAAATGGCGAAGGCGACGATGTTGATGCGGGCGTCGAACGTCCAGGGCACGTCCAGCAGCGGGGTCAGCCCGGCGATGACCGCCTGCGCCAGCACCAGCCCGACCAGCCCGCCCAGACACGACAGCACGACGGCCTCGACCAGGAATTGCAGCAGCACCTCGTGCGCGACCGCGCCGATCGCCAGCCGGATGCCGATCTCGCGCGTCCGCTCCGTCACGCTGACCAGCATGATGTTCATGATGCCGATCCCGCCGACGACCAGACTGATCGCCGCGACCGCCGCGACGATCCGCGTCAGCGCGGTGGTGGTGCCGGTCAGCGTGTCGCTGATCTGCTTGGTGTCGAAGATGTTGAAATTGTCGTCGCGGCCATCGGTGATGGTGCGCCGCTCGCGCAGCAGGTCGGTGATCGCCGATTGCACCCCGGCGGTCGCGTAACGCTGATCGACGCCGACCAGCATCAGCCGGATGTCGCGCGTGCCGGTGAAGCGGCGCTGGACGGTCTTGATCGGCATGATCACGACATCGTCCTGATCACCCCCGAAACCGGCCTGTCCGCGCGTTGAGAGGGTGCCGATTATGTCGCAACTGACATCGCCCAGCCGGAAGCGCTGCCCGACCGCCTCGCCGCCGCGAAAAAGGTTCTGTTTCACGGTGTTGCCGATGATGCACACCGCCTTGCCCGCCTGTTCCTCCGCCGGCGTCCAGTAGCGGCCGCTCGCCAGCGGCCATGGCTGCACCTGGAAATAGGCCAGCGTCGTCCCGTTGATCGTCGTCGACCAGTTCGCGCCTTCGTAGATCGCCGTCGCGGTCGCCTGCGCCTGCGGGGCGACGGCGGTGACGCCGGCGATTTGCGTAGCGATCGCAGTGACATCCTCGGGCGTGAAGTCCGGCGGACGCGGGCCGCCGCCGCCGCGTCCGAACCCCTGTCCGGGGCGGATCTGTAGGATATTGGTGCCCAGCGCCGCGATCTGCGACTGCACCGCCGCCGTCGTCGCCTTGCCCAGCGTCACCATCGTCACCACCGCGCCAACCCCGATCACGATGCCCAGAATCGTCAGGAACGACCGCAACAAATGCCGCCGGATCGAGCGCAGCGCGAGCAGCAGCGTGGTGCCCAGCATCAATCCGCCTCCACCGGCCGACCGGCGCGATGATGCGCCTCGATCCGCTCGACAAGTCCGTCCCGGAAGTGGATCACGGTGCGCGCGAACGCCGCCATGTCGGGTTCGTGCGTGACCATCAGCACGGTGATCCCGCTCTCCCGATTGAGGTCGGTGAGCAGTTCCATGATCTCCACCGAGCGCTCGGAATCGAGGTTGCCGGTCGGCTCGTCCGCCAGCAGCACGTCGGGCCGGGTCACGATCGCGCGCGCGATCGCCACGCGCTGCTGCTGCCCGCCCGACAGTTCGGCGGGCGTATGGTCCCACCAGCGATCCAGCCCGACCTTCTCCAGCGCCGCCATCGCGGTCGCGCGCCGCGCGCGCTTCTCATCGCCGCGATACAGCAGCGGCAGCTCGACATTCTCCAGCGCGGTGGTGCGGCTGAGCAGGTTGAACCCCTGGAACACGAAGCCCAGGTAGCGGCGGCGCAGCAGCGCGCGCTGGTCGCGGTCCAGCGTCTCGACATGATGGCCGCGAAACAGGAACGTGCCCGACGACGGTACGTCGAGACAGCCGAGGATGTTCATCGTCGTCGACTTGCCCGATCCGGACGGCCCCATCACCGCGACGAAGTCGCCCGCCGCAATGTCGAGGTCGACGCCCTTCAGCGCCTGGAATTGCGTCGCGCCCTGTCCATAGACCTTGGTGACGCCCCGCAGCGAAATGAGCGGTTCGTCACCGCCCACGCGATCCGCTCCCGGCGCTGCCGCCCTTCGTCGCGCCCGCGCCATCGGCGCCGGCAAGCTGCGCGGTGATGACCTGCTGACCCGGCTGAAGCGGGCCGGACAGCACCTCGGTCAGCGTGCCGTTGGTGTCGCCGGTCACGACCTGGATCGGCTGCGGCGTACCGCCCGCGCCCTTGACGTACAGCGTCTGCGTCGCGCCGCGCCCGATAGTCGCCGTCCGCTGCGACGCACCGCGACGCGGCGGCCCGGCGAAGATCGCGCCGGTGATCCCTTCACGCTTGCCACCCGCAGCCGCCGGCTTGAACCGGAACGCGGCGTTGGGGACCAGCAGCACGTTCTGCTTGTCCGCGGTCACGATATCGGCGGTCGCGGTCATGCCCGGACGGAGTTGCAGCGTCGGGTTGGCGACCGTGAGATCGGCGGCATAGGACACCACCTGCCCGCTGGTGCTCGTGGTGCTGCTGGTGCCCGACGACGACGAGGTCGCGCTGCTCACGGTCAGGTTGGAGCCTAGATCGACGCGCGTGATCGTCGCCGGAAAGGTCCGGCCCGGGAACGCATCGACGGTGAAGGTCGCTTTCTGCCCCTGCCTCACTGCGCCGACATCCGCTTCGTCGATCGCCACCTCCAGCTTCATGCGCGTCAAGTCCTCGGCGATCACGAACAGCGTGGGCGTGTTGAACGACGCTGCCACGGTCTGGCCGGGATCGACCTGTCGCGCCAGCACCACGCCGTTGACCGGCGAGCGGATGATCGCACGCGCGCGCTGCGTCTGCGATTGCGACAGTTGCGCGCGCGCGGCGATGACGTTCGCCTCCGCCACGCGCAGCGCGGCCCGCGCGCGCTGGGCATCCGCCTGCCCGGTCTGCAACTCGGTCTTCGACGGCACGCGTCCGTTCGACAGGCGGAACACGTCGTTCAACCGCGCGAGCTGCGCCTGCGATTCCGCCAGCGTCGCGCGCGCCTGCGCCACCTGCGCCTCGTTCGCGGCCAGCGTCGCCTGGCCCGCGCGGATCTGGTCGTCGATCTGCTCCGGATCGATCAGCGCCAGCGGCTGGCCGGCGGTGACACGGTCGTTGACATCGACCACCACCTTCGTCACCAGCCCCGACAATTGCGAGCCGACCGTCACCTGATTGGTCGGCGCCAGCTTGCCGGTCGCGGACACGGAGACGGTCAGCCGCCCGCGCGTCGCCGGCGCGGTCGCATAGCTGACCTTGTCGGGATCGCCGAACACGCATCGCGACAGCAGCAGCGCGACGAGCACCAGTCCCAGCAGCACCAGCGCCCATTTGCCCCAGCGCCGCCACGCCGGCTGCGGCTTCACCCCCAGGAAATCGTCGAGATTGGTGTCGGCCATCTAGGGATTCCCGTTGGTGGGGGCGGGCTGGAGCAGCGTTGGAGCAGCGGCGGCGCGCGGCGGCGCCTCCGGAACGGTCGCGGCATCCCAGCCACCGCCCAACGCGGCAAACAATTGCACCAGCGCGGTCGCTTCGTCGGCCCGCGCCTGCGCCGCGCTGTTGCGGGAGGTCAGCAGCGTCGCTTCCTGCTGGCTGAGCGTCGTGAAATCGGTCAGGCCGCTGCGATATTGCTCACGCGAGAGCAAGGCGGCGTTGCCGGCGGCCTGATAGGCGATCGTCAGTTCGCGTTCGCGACGCTGCGCGGTGTCGAGCGCCACGACCGCATTCTCGACATCCTCGAGCGCGGTCAGCACGATGCCCTTGTAAGCGGCAAGCGCGGCATCGGCGGCGGCTTCCTGTCCGCGGACCTGGCTGCGCAGCCGGCCGCCGTTGAAGATCGCCTGCGTCAATCCCGCAAACAGCCCGCCGGTAACGGTGTCCAGCAACGAACCGACCGAATTGGCGCGCGCGTTGATATTCCCGGTGAACGCGAAGTTCGGGTAAAGCGCCGCCGCCGCGACGCCGATCTGCGCCGTGGCCGCCGCCAGCGCCCGCTCCGCTGCGCGCACGTCGGGGCGCTGGCGCAGCACGTCGGCGGGGATGCCGATCCCGGCAGGCGGCGTGCCCGTCGGGATCGGCCGCACGGCCGCCAGCAACGGCTTGAGCGCGCCCGGCGCCTGCGCGGTCAGCACGCCCAGCCGCGAGACGGCGGCGTTATATTGCTGCTCCAGCGTCGGGATCGACGCTGCCGTCTGCGCGCGTTGCTGTCGCGCCTGTTCCTGGTCCAGCGACGACACCAGCCCCGCCTGAAGCCGGAAGCCGGCAATCTCCAGATTGTCGTCCTGCAACGCCAGGCTGGCGCGCGCGTTGGCGAGTTGCACCTGATAGAGCCGCGCCAGCACGTAATTGCGCGCCACCTCCTGCTGCACGGTCAGCAGCGCGGCGGCATAATCAAACCCCGACGCCTCATATTGCGCGCGGCTCGCCTCGACGGTGCGGCGGACCTCGCCGAACAGCCCGAGCTGGTAGGAGGCGCTGCCCCCGACCGAGAAATTGTTCGCGCCGCCCCCGCCGCCAATGTTCTGCACCGTACCGTCGGGCAGCGTGATCGTCTGCCCACCGCCGCGGAGTGTCTCCGAACGGCTGTATCCGGCATTGCCGCTGAGCGACGGCAGCAGGTTCGCGCGGCTCTGTACCAGCGCCTCGCGCGCCTGCCGCAGACGCGCCACGGCCTGCGCGACATCGGTATTCGCCGCCGAGGCCTGTTCGACCAATTCGCCCAGCACCGGATCGTCGAACCGCCGCCACCAGCGGGTCAGATCCTCCCTGCTCGGCGCGGCAGGCACCGAGTAGCCGGCCGGCACCGCCAGCGCGGCGTACGACGGCGGCCGATAGTCGGGCCCGACCGAACAGCCCGCCGTTGCCAGCGCCAGCACCAAGCAGGGAAAAACGCGCCTCATCCCCGTTGCATGATACAGGCGCGCGCCGCGCGTCCAGCGCAAATGTGTCGCGAGATGTCGCTATTCCAGTTCGAGGATCACCTGATCGACCGCCAGACTATCCCCCGCCGCCGCCTGCACCGCGACGACGGTGCCGGATTTTTCGGCACGCAGGATGTTCTCCATCTTCATCGCCTCAACCACCGCCAGCGCCTGTCCGGCCTCGACCCGGTCGCCCTCAGCCACGTCGAGCCGCACCAGCAGCCCCGGCATCGGCGCGATCAGGAATTTCGACAGGTCGGGCGGCACCTTCTCGATCAGATGCGCGGCATAAGGCGCGACATGCGCCGGCAGGACGCGGACCTGATGGCTCGCTCCACGTGCCGACAGCGTGAAGCCGTCGCGACGCTTCGTGATCGCCACGGTCAGCGGATCGTCGCCCGCCACCGTCGCGACCCGCGCACCCGGCGTATAGTCGATCGCGCCGTCCAGCACCGTGCCATCGACCGTCACTGCACCCTCGGCGATCCGCACCGCATGATCCTGCCCATCGACCCGCGCCACCCAGTCGGCCGGCGCGGACAGGACAGGCCCGAGTTGTCCATCGCCCCGCCGTGCGCGCGTCACCTGCGCATGCGCCGCAACCACCCCGACCGCCGCCAGCTTCGCCAGCACCGCCGCCGACGCCGGTGCCCCGTGGAAGCCCTCGGGATATTCCTCGGCAATGAACCCGGTCGTGATCTCCCCCGAACGGAAGCGCGGATGCTGCATCAGCGCCGACAGGAAATGCAGGTTCGTCCCCGGCCCCTGCATCGTGAAGGCGTCCAGTGCCGCGACCTGCGCATCGATCGCCGCCTCGCGCGTCGGCGCCCAGGTCACCAGCTTGGCGATCATCGGGTCGTAGAACATGCTTACCTCGCCGCCCTCCGCGACGCCATCGTCGACACGGACTCGGACGGCGTCCCGACCATCCTCCCCGCCGTCATCCCCGGTCGTCTCCGGCGGCGCATAGCGCACCAACCGCCCGATGCTCGGCAGGAACCCACGATACGGATCCTCGGCATAGACGCGATTCTCCACCGCCCAGCCGTCCAGCCGCACATCGTCCTGCCCGAACAACAGCTTCTCGCCCGCCGCCACGCGGATCATCTGCTCGACCAGATCCAGCCCGGTGATCTCCTCGGTCACCGGATGCTCGACCTGCAACCGGGTATTCATTTCGAGGAAGTAGAAGCTCTCGCCGGTCGTATCGGCGCCCGACACGATCAGCTCGACCGTACCCGCGCTGTAATAGCCCACCGCGCGCGCCAGTGCGACCGCCTGCTCGCCCATCGCCTTGCGCATTTTCGGCGTCACGAACGGCGACGGCGCTTCCTCTACGACCTTCTGGTGGCGGCGCTGGATCGAGCATTCGCGCTCGTTGAGATAGACGATGTTGCCGTGCTGGTCGCCGAGCAGTTGGATCTCGATATGCCGCGGACTCTCGATGAACTTCTCGATGAACACGCGGTCGTCGCCGAATGACGCCAGCCCCTCGCGCTTGGTCGCCTCGAACCCGTCGCGCACGTCCTGCTCGCTCCACGCCAGCCGCATTCCCTTGCCGCCACCGCCCGCGCTCGCCTTCATCATCACCGGAAAGCCGATGTCGGCGGCAATCCGCACCGCCTCGTCGGTGTCGGCGATCTCGCCCAGATAGCCGGGGACGACATTGACCCCGGCCTGCTTGGCCAGCTTCTTCGACTCGATCTTGTCGCCCATTGCCGCGATCGCATTCGGCGGCGGCCCGACGAAGGCGATCCCCGCCTCCGCACACGCCTTCGCAAAGCTCTCGCGCTCGCTCAGGAAGCCATAGCCCGGGTGGATGCAATCCGCGCCCGTCTCCTTGGCGGCCAGCAGGATCAGCTCCGCCTTCAGATAGCTCTCCGCCGCCGGCGCCGGACCCAGCCGCACCGCCTCGTCCGCCATCAAGACATGCGGGCTGCGCGCATCCGCATCCGAATAGACCGCGACGGTCGCGATCCCCATCTTCTTGGCGGTGCGGAACACGCGGCACGCGATCTCACCGCGATTGGCGACCAGGATTTTCTTGAACAACGGCCTCTCCTGTTTTCGTTCGTCGTCGCCCCTGCGCAGGCAGGGGCCTATGTCTGTGTCGTCATTCGATGCGGCCTGCCACAGGCCCGTCGCCTCTGTGTCAAACCGCCCACTTAATTGGACAGACATGGGCCCCTGCCTCCGCAGGGGCGACGGCAATTCACTCCGCCGCCTCGCACACCCGCATCGGCTCTTCCGCCGTCATCGGCCGCACGCCCAGTTTCGCGAACAGCGCGGCATCCGCGCTGTCGCCGCGATTGCCCGCGGTCAGCAGCTTGTCGCCCGTGAAGATCGAATTCGCGCCCGCCATGAAACACAGCGCCTGCGTCGCCTCGCCCATGCTCTCGCGCCCCGCCGACAGGCGGACCATGCTCATCGGCATCGTGATCCGCGCGACCGCCACCGTGCGGACGAACTCGATGTCGTCGATCTTCGCCAGCGGTGTATCGGCCAGCATGTCGCCCAGCACCGTGCCCTTTACCGGCACCAGCGCATTGACCGGCACGCTCTCCGGATGGCGCGGCAGGGTGGCCAGCGCATGGACGAAGCCGACGCGATCGCCCCGCGTCTCGCCCATCCCGACGATCCCGCCACAACACACGTTGATCCCGGCCGAACGGACATTCTCCAACGTATCCAGTCGCTCGCCGAACGTCCGCGTCGTGATGACGTCGCCGTAGCGCTCGGGCGAGGTGTCGATATTGTGGTTGTAGTAATCGAGCCCCGCGTCGCCCAGCCGCCGCGCCTGTTCGGGCGTCAGCATCCCCAGCGTCATGCAGGTCTCCATCCCCATGCCGCGCACGCCCTCGATCATCTGGATGATCGCGTCCATGTCGCGGTCCTTAGGATTGCGCCACGCCGCGCCCATGCAGAAACGCTGCGACCCGGCGTCCTTCGCCTCGGCGGCCCGCTGGAGCACCGCCTGTACGTCCATCAGCTTGGTCGCCTTGACCCCGCTCTCCGCCGCGACCGACTGCGAGCAATAGCCGCAATCCTCCGGGCAACCGCCGGTCTTGATCGACAACAGGGTGCACAGCTGCACCTCCGACGGGGCGTGATGCGCGCGGTGGACGGTCTGCGCCTGGTACATCAATTCGTCGAACGGCAGGTCGAACAGCGCGGCGATCTCCTCGCGCGTCCAGTCGTTGCGCACGTTCGCGGGGGTCGTCACCGTTGCCACACCAGATCCTTCAATTGCTTCGTTCGTTCGCGCGTCAGCGCCGCCATGCACGCCAGCCGTTCCATCGGCTCGGCGCTGCCGCCGCGATAGCCATAGCCCTGGATGACGCATTGGGCATCGCGAAATGTCAGCCACGCGCGCTGGCTGGCGAGCAGCGCCTGTCGGTACGTTGGGCCGTTGGTGGCGCCCGCATGGCCGTCCATCGTCTTCATGAACGCCATCGTCGTGCGATACTGAACGTTCATCGCCGCGTCGGCACGCTTCCAGTCCGCCCCGGCCTGCGCGGTCAGATCGGCCTGGGTTTGGGCAATCGCGGGAGTCGCCAGCGCCCCCATCACCAGCATAACCCCCACCACTCCCGTCACCCCGGCGAAGGCCGGGGTCCATTTGGGGGACGCTGCCGTATCTCTCGAACCGCGCGCCACTGGACCCCGGCCTTCGCCGGGGTGACAGAAAGAAGAAGGACGAACCGCACGGCGCATCACGCCGCCTCGCCTTGCGGCGGCATGTTGTGCCCGAGCAACCGCAGCACCTCTTCCGCCGCCGCGATCAGGTTCGTCCCCGGCCCGAAGATCGCCTGCACCCCCGCGTCGAACAGCGCCTGATAATCCTGCGCCGGGATCACCCCGCCCGCGATCACCTTGATGTCCGCCCGCCCCGCGTCACGCAGATGCGCGATCAGCTCCGGGATCAACGTCTTGTGCCCCGCCGCCAGACTGGACGCCCCGACCACGTCGACGTCCTTATCCAGGGCCAAAGCCGCCGCTTCCTCGGGCGTCTGGAACAGCGGCCCCGGCACGATCTCGAACCCCAGGTCACCGAACATGCTGCTGACCAGATTGGCGCCGCGATCGTGTCCGTCCTGTCCCATCTTCGCAACCAGCATCCGCGGTTTGCGCCCCAGCCGCCGCTCGGTCGCCGCGACGCCCTCCTCCAGCCGCAGCCAGCGCGCGTCGTCGGTGTACGCACCGCCATAGATGCCCTTCACCGGCGTCGGCTGCGTGCCGTAGCGGCCGAACACATCCTCCATCGCCGCCGAAATCTCGCCCAGCGTCGCGCGCGCCCGCGCGCATTCGACGGCCAGCGCCAGCAGGTTCGCATTCCCCCGCGCCCCCTCGCGCAGCGCATCCAGCGCACCCCGGCACGCCGCCTCGTCGCGTGCCGCCTTCACCGCCTGAATCCGCCGCACCTGCGCCTCGCGCACCGCGTGATTGTCGACGTCGAGGATCTCGATCGGGTCCTCATTCTCCTTGCGGTATTTGTTGACGCCGACGATCACGTCCTCGCCGCGATCGACCCGCGCCGCGCGCGCCGCGCTGGCCTCCTCGATCATCGCCTTGGGCCAGCCCGCCGCGACCGCCTTGGCCATCCCGCCCTCGCGCTCGACGCGCTCGATGATCGCCCACGCCTCGTCGACCAGCCGCTTCGTCAGCGCCTCGACATAATAGCTGCCGCCCAGCGGATCGACGACGTTGCACATCCCCGTCTCTTCCTGGATCACCAGCTGCGTATTGCGCGCAATCCGGGCGGAGAAGTCGGTCGGCAGTGCGATCGCCTCGTCCAGCGCATTGGTGTGCAACGACTGCGTGCCGCCCAGCATCGCCGCCATCGCCTCGATCGTGGTGCGCATGACATTGTTGTACGGGTCCTGCTCGGTCAGCGAGACGCCGCTGGTCTGGCAGTGCGTGCGCAGCATCTTGCTCCGCTCGTCCTTGGCGCCCAGTTGCGTCATCACCCGGTGCCACAGCACGCGCGCCGCGCGCAGCTTGGCGATCTCCATGAAGAAGTTCATGCCGATCGCGAAGAAGAAGCTGAGCCGCCCCGCGAACTTGTCGATATCCAGGCCCGACGCGACGCCGTATTTCACATATTCCATGCCGTCGGCGATGGTGAAGGCCAATTCCTGCACCTGCGTCGCCCCGGCCTCCTGCATGTGATAGCCGGAGATCGAGATGCTGTTGAACTTCGGCATCTCTGCCGATGTATAGGCGAAGATGTCGGAGATGATCCGCATCGACGGTTCGGGCGGGTAAATATAGGTGTTGCGGACCATGAACTCCTTCAGGATGTCGTTCTGAATGGTCCCGTCGAGCAACTTGCGCTCGACGCCCTGTTCCTCACCCGCGACGATGAAGAAGGCGAGGATCGGGATCACCGCGCCGTTCATCGTCATGCTGACCGACATCTGGTCGAGCGGGATGCCGTCGAACAGGATCTTCATGTCCTCGACACTGTCGATCGCCACGCCCGCCTTGCCGACGTCGCCGGTCACGCGTGGATGGTCGCTGTCATACCCGCGATGCGTCGCCAGATCGAACGCGACCGACAGCCCCTTCTGCCCCGCCTTCAGGTTGCGGTGGTAGAAGGCGTTCGACGCCTCGGCGGTCGAAAAGCCCGCATATTGCCGGATCGTCCACGGCCGCCCGGCATACATCGAGGCGCGCACCCCGCGCGCGAACGGCGCGAAACCGGGCAGGCCGGGGTCCCAGCCCGCGACATCGGCAGCGGTATAGAGCGGCTTGACGTCGATCCCCTCGGGCGTCGCCCACGTCAGGTCGCGCCCCTTGACCTCCTTCGCCGCCGCCGCCGCCCAGCTTTCGGTGCCGGTCGGCGCGGGCGTGCCCGCCCCCGCCGCCGCGCCGCTATCCTCGCCGATGTTGCGCTCTTCGGTCATGGGTCAGCGACCCTCGAACACGGGTTTCCGCTTCTCGCCGAACGCCTGCACCGCCTCGGCGAAGTCGCGGGTATAGCCCGCGCGCGTCTGGTTCTCGCGCTCGACCGCCAGCGATTGCTCGAGGTCCATCGACAGCGCGGCGGCGACCTGCTTGCGGATCATCCCGATCGCCACCGACGGCCCCGCCGCCAGCTTCGCCGCCAACCGCTGCGCCTCGTGCAGCACCATCCCGTCATCGGCGATCCGCGTCACCAGCCCCGCGCCATGCGCCTCGTCCGCGCCGACCTTTTCGCCCAGCAACGCCATCTCCAGCGCCTTGGCCCGCCCGACGCCCTTGGCGACCAGCCATGTCGCACCCGCATCGGGCACCAGCCCGATGTTGACGAACGCCAGCAACAGATAGGCCGATCGCCCCATCACGCTGATATCGCCCAGCAACGCCAGCCCCAGCCCCGCGCCGACGGCGGGCCCGTTGATCGCGGTCAGGAACGGCACGTCGAGCGCGGCGACCTTGCGCACGAACGGATTGTAGCTGGCGTCCAGCGTCAGGCCGAGGTCGTCGGGCAGTTTCTCGCCGCCATCCCCGATCAGGTCCGCGCCCGAACAGAAGGCCGCGCCCGTCCCCGTCAGCACGATCGCGCGCGCGCCCTGCGCCAGCGCGTCATCGATCGCGGCGGTCAGTTCGGCAAAGACGCGCGGCGTCAGCGCATTCATCCGCGTCGGCCGGTCGATCGCCAGCGTCGCGACGCGGTCGGTCAGGTCGAACGTGATCGTCTCGTAGCTCAATGTGCGCCCTCCTGCGGCGTTTCCATCAGTTCGACCAGCACCCCGCCCATGTCGCGCGGATGGACGAAGACGATCGGCGTCCCGTGCGCCCCCGTGCGCGGTTCGCCCAGGATCGTCGCGCCCTTGGCCTTCATGTCCGCCACGGCGGCGTGGATATCGGGCACCTCGAAACAGACATGATGCTGCCCGCCCGCCGGGTTCTTCTTCAGGAACCCCGCGATCGGCGAGGCGTCGTCATACGGCTCGATCAACTCGATCTGCGTATTGGGTGCATCGATGAAACACACCTTCACGCCCTGCGCGGGGAGGTCGAACGGCACGCCGATGACGTCCGCGCCGAGCAACGTCTTGTACGTCTCGATCGACCGCGCGATCGAGGGCGTGGCAATACCGACATGGTTGAGACGGCCCAACATCACCACGCCCGTCCCGTCATTGCGAGCGGAGCGAAGCAATCCAGGGAGGCGCGCGTAACACTGGATTGCTTCGCTACGCTCGCAATGACGGACGAATGGTGTGTCATCTTGCTATCCATGTGCAATCTACCCGAAGAGATCATTCCACCCCGGATCCATCGCCTCGATCAACGAGACCTTCCTAGCCCGCGATCCGCCCTTGATCTGCTTCTCACGCACGATCGCGACCTCCATCGTGTCCCCCACCTCGAACCAGACCAGCATTTTGCAACCGTATCGCTGCGTGAACCCATCCGCGACGCCCTCGCGATGCTGCCAGACACGCTGGGCGAGGTTCGATGTCACCCCGACATAGAGCGTCCCGTTCCGTCGGTTCGCCATGATATAGACCGCAGGCTGTTTCACGTCCGCCCCCGCCCGTCATTGCGAGCGTGGCGAAGCAATCCAGTGTTTCGCGCGCTGCCCTGGATTGCTTCGCTCCGCTCGCAATGACGACGCGCCTCACAACGGAATATTGTCATGCTTCTTCCACGGATTCTCCAGCGCCTTGTGGCGTAGCTTCCGCAGCCCCAGCGCGATCCGCCGCCGCGTTGAATGCGGCTGGATCACCTCGTCGATAAACCCCTTGCTCGCCGCGACGAACGGGTTGGCGAAGCGCGCCTCATATTCGGCGGTGCGCTCGGCAATCTCCTCCGGCGTGCGGCCACGGAAGATGATCTCCACCGCCCCCTTCGCCCCCATCACCGCGATCTCGGCGGTCGGCCAAGCATAGTTCAAATCGCCGCGCAGATGCTTGGACGCCATCACGTCATACGCCCCGCCATAGGCCTTGCGCGTGATGACCGTGATCTTCGGCACCGTCGCCTCGGCATAGGCGAACAGCAGTTTCGCACCGTGCTTGATGATGCCGTTATGCTCCTGCGCGGTGCCGGGCAGGAAGCCGGGAACGTCGACGAAGGTCACGATCGGAATCTCGAACGCATCACAGAAGCGCACGAACCGCGCCGCCTTGCGGCTCGAATTGATGTCCAGCACGCCGGCCAGCACCAGCGGCTGGTTGGCGACTACACCGACCGTCCGCCCCTCGATCCGCCCGAAGCCGCAGATGATGTTGCCGCCGTGCGCGGGCTGGATCTCGAAGAAATCGCCCTCGTCGACCACCTTCGCGATCAACTCGTGCATGTCGTACGGTTGGTTGGCGTTGGCGGGGATCAGCGTGTCGAGGCTATTCTCCACCCGATCCCACGGATCGTCGGTCGGCCGCTTCGGCACGCCTTCCCGGTTAGACGCGGGCAGGAAGTCGATGAAGTCGCGCGCCGCCAGCAGCGCCTCGATATCATTGTCGAACGCGACATCGGCGACGCTGGTCTTCGTCGTGTGCGTCACCGCGCCGCCCAGGGCTTCCTGCGTGACGACCTCGTTGGTCACCGTCTTCACCACGTCGGGGCCGGTGACGAACATATAGCTCGAATCCTTTACCATGAAGATGAAGTCGGTCATGGCCGGCGAATAGACCGCCCCGCCCGCGCACGGCCCCATGATGAGGCTCAACTGCGGCACGACGCCGCTTGCCAGCACGTTACGCTGGAACACCTCGGCATAGCCGCCCAGCGACGCCACGCCCTCCTGGATGCGCGCGCCGCCCGAATCGTTCAGCCCGATCACCGGCGCACCGACCTTCAGCGCCATATCCATGATCTTGCAGATCTTCTGCGCATGCCGTTCGGACAGCGACCCGCCGAAAACGGTGAAGTCCTGCGAGAAGACGAACACCAGCCGCCCGTTGATCGTCCCCGATCCGGTCACCACCCCGTCGCCCGGCACGACCTGCTCGGTCATCCCGAAATCGACGCAATTGTGCTCGACGAACATGTCGAGTTCCTCGAAACTCCCCTCGTCGAGCAACACGTCGAGCCGTTCGCGCGCGGTCAGCTTGCCCTTGGCGTGCTGCGCGTCGATCCGCTTCGAGCCGCCCCCGGCACGGGCGGCGGCGCGGCGGCTCTCCAGTTCGGCGATCGTCGATGACATGCTTCTCTCCCGGACTTGGGGCCGGGTTGTGCATGCCCGAGGCCGCAGGCGCAAATGTGAAGTTGCGAACTTGCGAAGGATAGACTTGCGAACTTACGTGGAACGCATAGATTATCGAATGCTCTGTGCTCCACCGTCACCCTGGCGAAGGCCGGGGTTCAGTACCACGAACGCCATCGCCGCCTCGCGACGGGTGAAGCCAAGGTGGTGAAATCCCGCCGCTACGCCGGGGTGCAACTCCGCCGTCTGCGTGTGGCCGCGCAGCTCAACCAGCGTGCGATGGCGGCGCGGCTCGGCCTGTCGGTCAGTTACTTGTCGCAGCTCGAAGGCGACGAACGCCCGCTGACCGCCGCCGTCACGGCCGCACTGGCGCGTCATTTCCCGGCGGCGCTCGCCGATATCGAGGGCGAGGCACCGGCCCGTCGCCTCGTCGCGCTGGGCCACGCGCTCGCCGACCCGGCGGTCGCGCCATTGCCCGCCGAAGACATCGCGCGACTGGCCGAAGAACAACCCGCGCTGGCCGACCGCCTGATCGCGCTCCACGAGGCAAAGCGCGCCGCGGAGGAGCGCGTCGCCCTGGCAGAGGAAGCGATGACCGCCGGGGTAGGCGCGCGGCTACCATGGGAGGCGGTGCGCGACTGGTTCCACGAGGCGGGCAATTACATCGACCGGCTCGACCGCGCGGCGGAAGCATGGGCCGGCTCGGCGGGCGACATCGATGCGCGGCTGGCCGGGGGACTTGCCGAACGCGGCGTCGCCATCGTCGCCGAGATCCATGAGGATGCGCCGCTTGCACGCTTCGATGGACGCGAGTTGCGCCTGAACGCCGCGCTGCCGCCGGAGAGCCGTCGTTTCCTGATCGCCAACCGCCTGGCAGCGCTTGCCTTCGCCGATGCGATCGCGGCGATCGTCGCGGAGTCGGGCCTTGTCCAGCCCGAGGCACGGCGCCTGCTCGCCATCGGGCTCGCCAATTACACGGCCGGCGCGATGTTGATGCCCTACGCCGCGTTTCGTTACACCGCGCGTACTGTAAGACACGACATCGACCGCCTCTCGCGCCGCTTCGGCGCCAGCTTCGAGCAAGCCTGTCACCGGCTATCGACGTTGCAACGTCGCGGTGCGGAGGGCGTCCCCTTCTACTTCTGCCGTGTCGACATGGCCGGCAACATCACCAAGCGGCACTCCGCCACCCGTTTGCAATTCGCGCGGTTCGGCGGTGCCTGCCCGCTATGGCATGTCCATGAGGCGGTCGCGATCCCGGACCGGATTCTGGTGCAACATGCGGAGACCCCCGACGGCGTCCGCTATGTTTCGATGGCGAAGGGATTGGTGAAGCCGTCGGGGCGATTCGCGCGCGCCCCGCGCCGGTATGCGGTGGTCCTGGGATGTGAGGCGACGCATGCCGCGGACTTCGTCTATGCCGATACGGTCGATACGCGCACCGCTACACCGATCGGGATCAGTTGCCGCTTGTGCCCGCGCGGCGACTGTGACCAGCGCGCCTTCCCCCCGACCGACCGCGCGATAACGGTGGAATCCGACGTGCGTGGCGTCGTCCCCTATCGCGTGATGTAAAATGCTTCGCTGGTTAACTTGATCGAAAATCACTGATCGTAAGACGACACGATTGCCTTCCGTGAAAGTCGTGACGATGAAGAACCTTGCGATCGGTCGAAAACTGCTGCTGGCCTTTGGGGTCCTGGCGCTCGCCCTGATGGGCATGGCCGGCATGTCGATGTGGACTCAGGCGCGACTGAACAAGGCCACCGAGGTGCTTGGCAAGGATCGACGCGACAAGCTGGTGGCGATCGCCAACATCAATACCGCCGCCTCGGACTACCGCCTCGCCGAGGCGACGACCATCATCGCACTCGATGCCTCCAAGATCCGCGAATCGGAAACGCAGGCCACCGAACGATTGGCGATCATCGAAAAGAACAGCGCCTTCCTCGACAAGGCCCTTTCCAACCCGACGGCACGAGAGATCTTCACCCGCTTCCGCAGGGACTGGAAGAAATTCGCCACCGAATCGATGGTGACGCGACAGCTTGGCGCGCGCAATTTGAACGATCAGGCCTCGGAGCATTTCCGCACGACCCGCCCGCTGTTCGAAGAGGCGAACGCGATGGTCGTCAAGATGCAGAACATCCAGGTCGAACTGATGGAACAGGAGATGGACGCAGCCTCCGATCTCTACAGCTTTTCGCGCATCCTGTCGATCGCGGTCGTTCTGGCGGCGCTGGCGGTCGCGGGCATGTTGCTGACCATGCTGATCCGCGGCATCGCAGTGCCGATCAAGGCGATGACGGGCACCATGAGCAGGCTGGCGGCGGGTGACCTGAACGCGCGTGTGGACGTGGAGGAACGCGGCGACGAGGTCGGCGACCTGGCCAAAGCGATGGTGCTGTTCCGCGACCAGCTTTCCACGGCCGAACGCGCGAAGCAGGAACAGACCGCGCTGATCGTCGACAGCGTCGGACGCGGGCTGCACGCGCTGGCGCAGGGCGACCTGACCGCACGGATCGAGGCCGAACTCGTGGGGCCGTTCGCCAAGCTCAAGAGCGATTTCAACGAGGCGATGGTCGCGGTGTCGAACGCGATGAGCGCGGTATCGGCCAGCGCGACCGGTATCACCAATGGCGCGAACGACATCCGTCAGGCGTCGGACGACCTGTCGCAGCGCACCGAGCAGCAGGCCGCCTCGCTGGAGGAAACCGCCGCCGCGATGCACCAGATCACCGCCACCGTCCGCCAGACCGCCGAGAACGCCACGCGGGCGAACGCCGTCGTCGGCGCGACGCGGCAGGATGCGGAGGCGTCGGGTGACGTCGTCCGCCGCGCGGTGGAGGCGATGAACGGCATCGAGCGGTCCTCGGGCGAGATCAGCGAGATCATCGCGGTGATCGACGGCATCGCCTTCCAGACCAACCTGCTGGCGCTGAACGCCGGTGTCGAGGCGGCGCGCGCCGGCGACGCGGGCAAGGGTTTCGCGGTCGTGGCGAGCGAGGTGCGCGCGCTGGCGCAACGCTCCGCCGACGCCGCCAAGGACGTCAAGGCGAAGATCACCGCCTCAACCGACCAGGTCGACATGGGCGTGGAACTCGTCGCGGAGACGGGCGCGGCGCTGCAACGCATCACCGGCCGGATCGGCGAGATCAACGCGCTGGTCAGCGAGATCGCCGCAGCCGCGGATCAGCAGGCGACCGGGCTGCAACAGGTCAACACCGCCGTGTCGGAGATGGACGGCGTGACGCAGCAGAATGCCGCGATGGTCGAGGAAGCGACCGCCGCCGCGCGCAGCCTGGCCACCGAAACCGACGCCATGGCGCGCGAGGTCGCCCGCTTCCGGCTCGCGGCGCACGGCGGGTCGCGCTCACCCGCGCCGGCGCCGACGACGGTCCATCAGCTTCAGGCGCGCGCCGCGCAGGCGGGCGCCCGGATCGCCGCCAATGCACGCAGCCGGGGCACGGCGGCCGCCGTCTCGGTGCAGGAAGACTGGTCGGAGTTCTGATCCAGCCCCGGATCGGCGGCTATTTGCGCGCCCACGCCCGCGTGCCGCCGATCCACGTCTCCAGCACCTTGGTCTGGCGCAGGTCCGCAGGCGTCGCCGCCAGCGGATCGCGATCCAGCAACAGGAAGTCGGCCCGCTGCCCCGGCGCGAGGATGCCGAACTTCTGCTCGGCAAAGCTGGCATAGCTCGCGCCGCCGGTAAAGCCCCACCACGCCTGTTCACGCGTCACCGCCTGTTCGGGGTGCCAGCCGCCGACCGGCTGCCCCCCGGCATCCATCCGCGTGAACGCCGCCGCCCAGCCGGCCCATGGATCCGGCTTCTCGACGGGGAAGTCGGACCCGAACGCCAGCTTCGCGCCGTCGTCCAGCAGCGTCCGCCAGGCATAGGCTCCGCCCAGCCGCGCCGGCCCCAGCCGCGCTTCCGCCATCACGCGGTCGCTGGTCTGGTGGGTCGGCTGCATCGAGGCGATGATGCCCAGCTTCCCGAACGACGCCATGTCGGCGGGATCGACGATCTGCGCATGTTCGATCCGCCAGCGCCGGTCGCCCTTGTACGTCTGCGACAGCTCGGAAATCGCGTCCAGCACTTGCTTGTCGGCGCGGTCGCCGATCGCATGGACGGCCACCTGATAGCCGTCCATTGCGGCGCGGCTCATGATGTTCTGCAACTGGTCGTCGGAGAGGAAGCCCAGCCCGCGCTGCCCCGGCGCATCGGCATAATCGGCCTTCAGCCACGCGCCCCGCGACCCCAGCGCCCCGTCGGCATACAGCTTCACGCCCTCCAGCCGCAGCCGGTCGTCGTATAGCCACGGCGTCGGCCCGGTCCCGCCGATCGTCACCGTCGTATCGATCCCCATGCCGTACGACATGATCCGCACGCGCAGCGCGCCGATGTCGCCCATCCGGCGATAGGTCATCCAGTCGTCGATACTGGTCCCCATGTCGGACACCGCCGTCACGCCGTACCCCAACAGGATCTGCTGCGCCTTCAGGAAGGCGGCGGTCCGATCCTTCGGGCTGACCTTCGGCACCACGCGCTCGACCAGCTCGGTCGCGCGATCGACCAGCACGCCCAGCGGCTTTTCGACCCGCCCGCCCGATGGCGCGGTGGTTGCGGCGGTCACCCCGGCGGCCTTGAACGCCAACGAATTGCCCCAGCCCGCATGGCCATCGGCGCGCGCCAGCCACACCGGCCGGTCGCTCACCACCGCGTCGAGATCGGCGGCGGTCGGGAAACGTCCCAGCCCCCACGCCTCCTGGTTCCAGCCGCGCCCGATGATCCACTGCCGCTCCGGGTTGGCGCGCGCATACTCCGCGATCTTCGCCTTCGCCTCCGCCAGCGAGCGCGTATCGGACAGGTCGAGCGTCATCGCCGCCAGCCCCAGCTCGATCACATGCCCGTGCGCGTCGATCATGCCGGGCACCAGCACGCGCCCCTTCATGTCCGCACGCCAGTCATACCGCGGGCCGGGGTTCTTCTTGGTCGGCTTGGGCGGCTGCTCGTCGGGGGCGATCAGGCGCACGACCTTGCCCTGCGCGTCGATCACCATCGCCTTGAACCGCACCACCTGGCCGTCGCGGTTCAGCGTCATGCCGGTAACATTGTCGATCAGCGCATCGGCCCCCGCGCCACCGGCGAGCAGCAGCGAGAAACCGGCAAGCGCGCCCGAAGCGCGGCGAAGTTGGCGTCCGTTCATGTCGCCTGCCATATGGGGACAAAGCGTTTTTGGCGAGGGTGGAGAGCGATGCGGACCTGGTTGATCGGCGTGGCGATACTGGCGGCGCTTCCGGCGGTGGCCGCGCCACGCTCACCCGCTTCGGTCACGGTCACGCAAAAGACCCCCGCGCTCGATTTCAGCTACACCTACCCCGCCGCCGCCGCGCGGATCGCGCCGCTGCGCCGCTGGCTCGACGCGCAACGCTCCGCGCTCCGCACCAAGGCACTCCGCGACGCCACAGCCGACCGGCGCGAAGCGACGAAAAGCGGCTTCCCGTTCCGCCAGCATGACGCGACGACCGAATGGAAGGTCGTCACCGATACGCCGCGTCTGCTCAGCCTGTCGGTCGAAAGCTATCGCTACACCGGCGGCGCGCACGGCGGCACCGTGATCGACAGCGTGGTGTGGGACAAGGCACGGGCGAGGCGCGTGGCGCCGCGCGCGATGTTCGTATCGGACGGCGCCTTGCAGGACCTGCTCGGCAAAACATGGTGCGAGAAACTGAAGGCCGCGCGCGTGAAGCGGCTGGGCGGCGACATTGCCGACGACGACATCTTCCCCTGCCCCACGGTCGACAAGCTGACGCTGCTGCTGGGCTCCACCGACGCCCGCGCAATCGACCGGATCGGGTTGATCGCCGGGCAATATGTCGCGGGGTCGTACGCCGAGGGAATGTACGAGATAACGCTCCCCGTCACCCCCGCCCTGCTGCGCATCGTCAGGCCCGAATGGCGCGCGATGTTCGTCGCTCGATAACCTTCGGCGCGCGCGCCTCGTCATCGGCGCGCTCATCACGCCCGTTCCGATGAATGCCACCGTCTCATCGTTGATGACCCGTCACGCGCCATGGACCTGCGCGGGTGTTCCTTTCGCGCGCCCGATCCGCTACGTCGCCGGTCATGGCAACCCAGCTCGCACCCGTATCCGAACAGCCCGTCTCGATCGCCGACGTTCGCGCCGCGCACATGCGGATTGCCGATGCGATCGTGCGGACCCCGACGCTGATCAGCCACACATTGTCCGCGATGACCGGCGCAACCGTGTACCTGAAGTTCGAAAACCTGCAATTCACCGCCGCCTACAAGGAACGCGGCGCGCTGAACACCTTGCTGCAACTGTCGCCGGAGGCACGCGCCATGGGCGTGATCGCCGCCTCGGCCGGCAACCATGCGCAGGGGCTGGCCTATCATGCGAACCGGCTGGGCGTGCCCGCGACGATCGTGATGCCGCGCAATACCCCGGTGGTGAAGGTGGTGCAGACGCAGGGGCACGGCGCGACCGTGATCCTTGAGGGCGATACCTTCGACGCCGCGCTGGCGCACGCCCGCGTTCTGGAGGCGGAGCGCGGTTTCACCTTCGTGCCGCCCTTCGACGATGTGCGCGTGATCGCGGGACAAGGCACCGTCGCGCTGGAGATGCTGGAGGATCACCCCGAGATCGACATGCTGGTGGTGCCGATCGGCGGCGGTGGGCTGATCTCGGGCATGGCGACGGTGGCGCGCGCCGCCGATCACGCGATCGAGGTCGTCGGGGTCGAGGCCGAACTGTACCCGTCGATGTACAACCGCATCAACGGCACCGACATGCCATGCGCGGGCGACACGCTGGCGGAGGGCATCGCGGTCAAGGAACCCGGCGGCATCACCGCGCGGATGGTCCGCGACCTGGTCGACGATATCGTGCTGGTGTCCGAACGGGCGCTGGAGGAAGCGGTCAGCCTGCTGCTCCAGATCGAGAAGACCGTGGTCGAGGGTGCCGGCGCGGCGGGGCTGGCCGCGCTGCTCGCGCACCCGGAACGGTTCCGGGGCAAGACCGTCGGCGTCGTGCTGTGCGGCGGCAACATCGATACGCGGTTGCTCGCCAACGTGCTGTTGCGCGATCTGGCGCGCTCCGGGCGGCTGGCGCGGCTGCGGCTGCGGCTGCAGGATCAGCCGGGCGCGCTCTACAACGTCATGCGCGTGTTCGATCGCGAGCGCGTCAACATCATCGAAATCTATCACCAGCGCGTCTTCACCACGCTACCGGCCAAGGGCCTCATCACCGACATCGAGTGCGAAGCGCGCGACCGGGCGCATCTCGACCGGCTGATGGCCGCGCTGCGCGAGGCGGGGTATGATGTCAGCCCCGTCGAACTGGCATAGCCCGTCCCGCCACGAGGCGGCACGGATCGCAAAGCGGCTTTTCATGGGGCGCCCAAGCTCTCATATGACCGCTTCGACTGTCTTGGGGCGTGACATGAGAGGTGTCGGGAAGGTTCGGGCAGCGTGACGGCACCATTCCGCTTTCCGCGCTTCTTCGTCACCAGTCCGCAGCCGTGCCCGTATCTGCCGGGCCGGCAGGAGCGGAAGGTGTTCACCGAATTGTCGGGCCCCAACGCCACCGAGCTGAACGACGCGCTGGGCCGGATCGGTTTCCGCCGCAGCCAATCGGTCGCCTACCGCCCGAGCTGCGCCGGATGCGCGGCCTGCGTGTCGGTGCGGGTGCGGGCCAGCGAGTTTGAGCCGAATGCGACGCAGCGCAAGCTGATGCGCCGCCACGCCGACCTGGAGGCGACGGCGTGCCGCCCCTGGGCGACCGACGAGCAATATGGCGTGATGCGTCACTATCTGTCGGCCCGTCATCCCGGCGGCGGGATGGCGGCAATGGATGAAGGCGACTTCGCCGACATGGTGGAGCAATCGCCGGTCAATTCGGTGATCGTGGAGTATCGCGAGCCGCCCGAGGCGAACGGACGCCCCGGGCGGCTGGTGGGATGCTGCCTGACCGACCGGCAGGCCGACGGCCTGTCGATGGTCTACAGCTTCTTCGATACCGATCAGGATGCGCGACCGGGGCTCGGCAATTTCATCATTCTCGACCATATCGCACGCGCCCGCGAGGCGGGGCTGCCGTACATCTACCTGGGATATTGGGTGAAAGGGTCGGCCCGCATGGCCTACAAGACACGCTATCGCCCGCTGGAGGTGCTTGGCGCCCATGGCTGGACGCTTCTGCCCGAGAACGAGGGACAGGAAGCGCCGCACCGCTGAGGTGCTTTACGCGGCAATCGATCCGGCCGCGTCGCCGATGGCTGCCATATGGCACCGGGCCTTGCCGGCGCGCTTCGCCGCATACATCGCCTCGTCGGCGCGGGCGAGTACCGAAGCCGGTTCGTCCGCATGTCGTGCGAGAGCGACACCGACGCTGGCCGCCACACAGGAAGCGGCCTCCACCCCGTCGAGCCGCACGGTCGACACCGTGTCGATGATGCGCCGTGCCAGCGGCACGACCGCCGCTTCCTCATGCCGGCTGCACACCACGACGAACTCGTCGCCGCCCATGCGATAGACGCTCGCCCCCTTCGCCTCGTCTCGGATCGCGATCCCGACCTGTCTCAGCAGAGCATCCCCGGCATCGTGGCCGTGGCGATCGTTGAAGCCCTTGAAGCCATCGAGGTCGAGATACATGACCGCGACGGGCCACCGGCGGCGGCCGGGCCTGAAGAGCCGCTCCATGTCCTCACGCAATCGCACGCGGTTGCCGAGGCCGGTAAGCGCATCGGAACGCGCGAGCAGCGCATTCTGCTGTTCCGCCAGGATCATCCGTACCAGCATGCGGTGGTTCTGGATCATCTGGGTGGCCGTCACCACCGCCACCATCGCGAACTGCACAGCGGCGACGCTGACGCCGCCGCCGAAATGCCGACTGGTCGCGACGCAGACAGGCAGCGCGACCAGCACGATCGTCAGCAGCGCCAGCCCCGGCAGTCCCGCCCAACGCGACGCGATCCCGGTGAACATGCCCAGCGTGGAGATGATCGCCATCAGCATCAGCACCGGCGGACCGTTCACGATGCATAACGAGCAGCCGAGGCCGAAGATGACGAACAGCACGAACATCGATCCGACCACCGCCGCACGTCCTTCGACCGGTTCGTCACGGCCGTTATCGTGCCGAAAGGAGAGGTAGAGCCGATAGGAAATCAATAACGCGTCGATCGCCAGCCATCCGAACGCCCAGGGCCGCCGCGTGATCAGCGCCGCCGTCACGCTCATGATCATGATCGTCGCGCAGGAGATGTAGACGGCGGGGCGCCGCTGAATCACCGTGGCGATCAGGTCGTCGTGCACCTCGCGCAGATGCGCCGAGGGGCCGGCCGCCAGCCGAACCGCCATCGCCATCGCGCGCTCGATGCCGCTCAACATTGCCCCCCGTCTCGACCGCCCGGTGCCGCCGCCGTCCCGCCCGGACGTGCGACAAACTATGGGCCACACGGGTTAACGATCGATAACCACCGGCATACATCCGGTCTTCAGGCTTGGCCGCTCACCTGCACCTCGACGTCCAGGCACTCGCGGCCCTCGCCGAGCCGCGATCCCGCGACCGGCGAACAGCCGGCGGCGTCCAATGCCACCGCGACGCGGACATGATGTTCCTCGGGCGACAAACCCAGGGTCGGGTCGAAGCCGATCCAACCCAGCCCGTCGACCCAGGCATCCGCCCATCCGTGCGGCGTCGGGCGCCCGTTCGGCAAGGCATCGCAATAGCCGGTGACGTAGCGCGCCGGAACGCCGATCGCCCGCGCCGCGGCGATGAACATCTGCGCCATATCGCGGGTGGTCACCGCATCGCGCACGAAAGCGGCGGTCGCGGTCAGTCCTGGCTCCGGGCGGCCATCGACGACGGCGAAACGTTCGTGCAGCGCGGCGTTCAGGGCATGAAGCGCGGCGATTGGCGTGCGGTCGGCTGTCGTCTCGCGCGCAAAGGCGGTCAACGCCGCTTCTGCGTGCGTCGGCGGCGTGGTGCGCAGAAAAAGCGGAGCGGGCAGCGGCTCGAAGGTGCCGTGCAGCACGCCGCTGGACGAACTGGTCACCACCTCGCCGACGACCGTGATCTCGATCGCGTCGAGGGGCCCCTCCGCATAAAGCATCGTCGTCAGGTTCCCGAAACCGTCGCGATGCTGACGCAAGCGCGCATCGCAATCGACCGCGATATTCCATTCCGCGACCGTCTGGTCGTGCGTATCGCGCGGGGTCATCCGCAACAATTGTACGACGCGTCCCTGCGGGGCGGTGAAACGATAGGTCGTGCGATGATCGATCGTGAGGCGCATCAGTGGAACTTGAACTGCCGGCCGATCGCGTCGTGCAAATGCGCGTTCTCCGCGATCAGGGCCTGGAGATGCTGGTGCAGTCCGGCGGCGATGACGTCGCCGGTGCGCGTGCGCGCAACCCGCGCCTGACGCGTTCGCGCCATGCGATCGGCCTCGCCCTGCGTCCCGCTGGCGCGCGCCAGCGCGGTCAGCGCGGTCACCGTCTCCTCGATCGAGGCGGCGATGCTGCGCGGCAGTTCGACGCGGCTGAGCAGCAGATCGATGACGTTGGTCGGGTTCAACCCGTCATTGTAGAGCCATCGAAAGGCAGTGACCGCCGATACGGTCTGCAGGATCGTCGTCCACTGGTCGCGATCGACGGTACCGCCGACGCGCTCCCCCTCCGGCAGCAGGATGTGATATTTGACGTCCAGCAACCGTGCGGTGTTGTCCGTTCGCTCCACCGCCTGCCCCAGCCGGATGAACGAGGTCGTCTGGTTGCGCAGCATCCGGTGCACCGCCCCCTCGAACCCGCGCGTTTCCGCCTTCACCGCGTCGACCACCGCCAGCGTCGCGGTGGGATCGAGCCGGCCCATGCGCTGGTCGAAGATCAGCCAGGCACCATTGATCGCCTGCCACGCCTCGCGACTGAGCGCGGTGCGCACCGCGCGGGCGTTGTCACGAGCCAGAGCGAGGCAGCGGAGGATCGATCCCGGATGCGCGCTGCTGGCGAGGAGGAAGTGCACCACATCCTCACGGGTCAGCGGACTGCCGCTGGCGGCGAACGCCTCCGATGTCTCGCCCACCGACAGTGCGGTGCGCCACGCATCCTCCCCCGCCGAGCGGGTCGACAGCACGTCGAGGCGCAAGGTCGCCTCCACCAGCCGCGCGATGAAATCGGCGCGCTCGATATAACGGCCCAGCCAGTAGAGCGACGCGGCGGTGCGACTGAGCATCAGAGCATCCCTCCGCGCAGCGTCTGCGTCATGCCGCCGCCGATACCGCTCATGCTCTGGGTCATCGTGCCCTGTTCGGCCATCAGCACGAAACTGTCCTTCGTACCGCCGCCCTGCGATGAGTTGACGACCAGCGACCCTTCGCGCAGCGCGACGCGGGTCAGCCCGCCGGGGACGACCTGTACGCCCTTCGCGCCGCTCAGCACGAACGGGCGGAAATCGACGTGGCGCGGCGCGACCCCCTGTTCCACCAGCGTCGGCACCGTGGACAGCGCCAGCGTCGGCTGCGCGATATAGCGTTCGGGTTGCGCGATCAGCGCGGCACGGAACCGCTCCACCTCCGCCTTCGACGCGGTCGGGCCGACCAGCATCCCGTAGCCGCCCGATCCGTCGACCAGCTTCACCACCAGTTCGTCGAGATGATCGAGCACGTAGCGCAACGCCTCGGGCTCGCGGCAGCGATAGGTTTCGACGTTCGGCAGCCGGGCCTCGCTGCCGGAGTAGAATTTCACGATCTCCGGCATGTAGCTGTAGATCGCCTTGTCGTCGGCGATGCCGTTGCCCGGCGCATTGATGATCGCGACGTTGCCGGCGGCATAGGCCGCGATCAGGCCGGGCACGCCCAGCATCGAGTCCGGGCGGAACACGAGCGGATCGAGGAAATCGTCGTCGACGCGGCGATAAATGACGTCGACGCGCACCCGTCCCTCAATGGTGCGCATGTACACGACATCGTCATCGACCACGAGGTCGGCCGCCTCGACCAGTTCGACACCCATGGAATCGGCCAGGAAACTATGCTCGTAATAGGCCGAATTATAGTGACCGGGTGTCAGCACCACGCAGGTCGGGCGACCGCCGCAGCCACGCGGCGCGACCGAGCGCATCGTCTCCAGCAGCCGGTCGGGATAGCTGTCCACCGCCGCGACGCGGAACTTGGCGAACAGTTCGGGACAAAGCCGGACCATCGCCTCGCGATTCTCCAGCATGTAGCTGACGCCCGATGGCGTGCGGGCATTGTCCTCCAGCACGAAAAAGTCGTCCGGTCCGGTACGGACCAGATCGATCCCGCAGATGTGCGCCCACACGTCGTGCGGCGGACGGATGCCGGCGATCTCCGGGCGGAATTGCGCGTTGCCGAGGATCAGGTCGGCGGGCAGCACGCCCTCCTTCAGGATGCGCTGCTCACCATAGATATCGACCAGGAACGCATTGATCGCCTCGACGCGTTGCACCAGCCCTTCGGAAAGGCGCGCCCATTCGTCGGCCAGAAAGACGCGCGGCACGATATCGAAGGGAATGATCCGCTCGCTCGCCTCACTCTCCCCATAGACGGCAAAGGTGATTCCGAGCTGGCGAAAGGTCGTCTCGGCAGACTGCTGACGACGTCGCAATTCGCCGTCGGGCGTATCGGTCAGCCACCCGCAAAGCTCCCGCAATTCCGGGCGAGCGCCATCGGCGTCCCCTGCCCCCATGATCTCGTCGAACGGCGCTGTCCCCATGTGACCCCTGTAACGCCCGAGCGGCAATTCCGTCGCATGCTGATCGAGATCACGCTGCGGTGCAACCGCTCAATCCCGAAACGCGACGATCATTGCAATTCGGTCAACGTCGCGGGCGTCAGCACCTGCGGCAGCACGCGGGGCGTGGACGAACGCGGGGCGTACCAGAGATATAGCGGAACGCCGGCACGATTGTGCTGCCCGATGAAACGGCTCAGCGTCGGATCACCATCGGTCCAGTCGCCGACCAGCACCGCGACGCGCTTGCGGCGAAACGCCTCGGCGACCGCGGCGGTCTCGATCGCCGCCTTTTCATTGACCTTGCACGTCAGACACCAGTCGGCGGTGAAATAGGCGAAGACCGGCCGACCCTCGGCACGCAAGGTAGCCAGCCGCGCCTCGCTGAAGGGCTCGGCACCCGGCAGCCCGCCGGTGGACATGCTGGCGGATGCCGTGGCCGGACGGACCGCCCCCAGCGTCCCCGCCGCCAGCAGCATCGACAGCGCGGCCGGCACCCACGCTGCGTGCGCGCCACGATGCTGACGGCGGCCCGTCCACCACAGCCCGAGCGCCGCGAGCAGCGCCGCGGCCAGCCCCAACGTCATACCATCCACCCCCGCCTGTCGCCCCAACACCCAGGCGAGCGCCAGCGCGGTCGCGAACATCGGAACGGACAGGATATGGCGCAGCCGGACCATCCACGCTCCCGGCTTCGGCAGTCGGCGGCGCAGCGCGGGAATGAAGCCGATCGCGAGGAACGGCAACGCGATACCGATGCCCAGACCCGCGAACACCAGCAGCGCGGTCGCGGGCGGCAGTACCAGCGCCGCACCCAGCGCCGCCCCCATGAACGGCCCGGTGCACGGCGTGGCGACGAAGGCCGCCAGCGCGCCGGTCATGAACGCGCCCGCCGCGCCATGCCGTCCCGCGAACGTCGGCGTCGGCAGTTCGAACAGCCCGGCCAGATTGAGCGCGATACCGGTCACGAGCAGCAGCAGGACGCCGACGATCCGGGGGTTCTGTAACTGGAAGGCCCAGCCCGCACTCGTTCCGCCGGCGCGCAGCACCAACAGCGTCGCCCCCAGCGCGAGGCACACCAGGATGACCCCGGTCGCATAGGCCAGCGCCTCGGTGCGCGCCTGTGTCTCGCCCTGACCGGAGCGCGCCAGCCCCAACGCCTTCAGACTGAGGATCGGGAAGACGCACGGCATGACGTTGAGCAGCAAACCGCCCAGCACGGCCCCGAAGAACGCGGCGACCGCGATGCCGCCGTCCACCGCGTCGGCGGACTTTACCGGGGGGACGATGCCGGGTTGCGCCTCCAGCGACAGCCCCGGTCCACCGCCGATCGACAGCACGCCCGCGATCGGTCCGCGCGCCGGATCAGCCGCCGCCTTGGTTTCGATTACCACCCGATCGCCGTCACGCGCCACCTGCTGCGCGGCGGCGTAGTCGGTCGCACCGCCGGCCGCAGGATAGAACCACACCGCGCCCAGCGCCGCGTCGCGCGGGTACGGCACCGACAGGCGAAACCGTCCCTTGTCGTGCTGCCAGGTCGCGGTGCTGCCGAGCGGCTGCGGCAGCGCGCGTCGCCACGTGTCGAACGACGTGCGCATCGCCTTGACGACCTGCCCGTTTCCGACCGTCAGTCGCGTCGACAGTTCCTGCGTCTCTGGAACGCACATCTGGTCGGTGCACACCAGATAATCCAGCTTCACCCGAATCGGCAGCGCGGTCCCCGGCGCCAGCCCCCGCGGCACCGTCAATGTGGTGAGCATCGTCCACGGCCGCTCGTAAACGTGATTCATCAACCCGGCGATCACGAGCCGACGAGGGGCGGGATAGTCGAGCGCGGCCACCGTCACGCCGGGCGGCAACGTCCAGGTCGCCTTGGTCGGCACGCCGGCATCGCCGGGATTCGACCAATAGCCATGCCACCCCGCCTCCGGCACCGCGCGAATCGCCAGCGCCAACGGCTCACCCGCAGCGGGACGCTCGGACTCCGCGAAAAGCGTCATCGCGACATGACGTTGCTGCGCCAGCGCGGGTGCCGACCCCAGCACCATCGCCCAGCATGTCATGAGAGTGAAAAGCGCCGCGCGCACAGCTTGCCTGACCATCGGAGCGCGACCATAGCCAATCCGCTCCCCCGTTGCATCAAGGTTGCCCCATGAAAAGCCTGCTTGCCGCCGCCCTGCTCGCCTCCGTCGCGATCGTCGCGCCCGCCGTGGCGCAGAACGCGACGGCACCCGCCGCCCCGTCGCTGCCACCTCCCCGGCCCAAGCTGATCGTCGCGATCTCGGTCGATCAATTCTCCGCCGACCTCTTCGCGCAATATCGCAACCGCTATACCGACGGGCTCGCACGATTGCAGCAGGGCGTGGTCTTCCCCTCCGGCTATCAGAGCCATGCCGCGACCGAGACCTGCCCCGGCCATTCGACGATCCTGACCGGGATGCGCCCCGCGCATACCGGAATCATCGCCAACACCTGGCTCGACCAGCGGGCCGGACGGCCCGACAAGCTGATCTATTGCGCCGAGGACGAAAGCGTCGCCGGGACCGATCACGACAAGAACTATGCGCCGTCCGATCTTCATCTGCGCGTGCCGACGCTGGGCGATATGATGAAGCGGGCCGATCCGAAAGCGCGCGTCGTCTCGGTCGCGGGAAAGGATCGCGCGGCGATCATGATGGGCGGGCACAATACCGACCAGATGTGGTTCTGGGCCAATGACCGGTTCGTGACGCTGCCGTCGCGCGGCAATGCGCCGGTCCCGGCGGTGGTCGCGCGTGCAAACGACGCGGTCGGCAAGCTGCTGGCGGCGCCGCAGCCCGCACTGCCGCTTCCCGGCTATTGCAAGGGACTGGCGCAGCCGATCACGGTCGGCGGGCAGACCATGGGCGCCGGCCGGTTCGAGCGGGCGGCGGGAGACCGAAAGTCGTTCCGCGCCTCGCCGGCGCTCGACGGCGCGGTGTTCGCGCTGGCCGCCGGGCTGATCCAGGACATGAAGCTGGGGCAGGGCCCCTCGACCGACCTGATCGCGATCGGCGCGTCGGCGACCGATTACGTCGGCCATGCGCTCGGCACCCAAGGGTCGGAAATGTGCATCCAGATGGCACAGCTCGACCAGACGATCGGCGCATTCCTGGGACAGCTCGATCGATGGGGCATCGACTATGAGGTGATGCTGACCGCGGACCATGGCGCGCACGACATGACCGAGCGGCAGCAACAGCGCGCGATGCCGATGGAGGAGCATGCCTCCGCGACCAACGCCGCAAAGATCGTCGGCGCGGCGATCGGCCGCGACCTGGGCATCGCCGGGCCGGTACTGATCGGGCCGGAAAGCGACGTCTATGTCGCCGACTCGGTGCCGCCGGCGCGCCGGGCGCAGGTGCTGGCGGAGGCGAAGCGCCGCTATCTGGCGTTGCCGCAGGTCGCCGCCGCCTTCACCCGCGAGGAGATCGCCGCGTCCCGGTTCGCCACCACGCCGCCGGAAAGCTGGACGCTGCTGGAGCGCGCCCGCGCGTCCTACGATCCGGAGCGGTCCGGCGATCTGATGGTATTGCTGAAGCCGCGCGTGACGACGATCGTCGCGCCGGGGCCGTTCTACGTCGAAACGCACGGCAGTCCGTGGGATTACGATCGGCGGGTGCCGGTCATGTTCTGGCGCAAGGGCATGGCCGGGTTCGAGCAGCCGTTGTCGGTCGAGACGGTCGATATCACACCGACCCTCGCGGCGACGATCGGGCTGCCGGTTTCCGGACTGGACGGGCGCTGCCTTGATCTCGATCCCAGCGCGGCGGATACCTGCCCGCAATGAGGGGCGTGGCGGGAAGGCGCCGTCACGGCGCCTCTCCGCCACCGGGTCACATCGACGACAGCATCTCGATATGGTGCTGCACGACCGGCGCGATCTTCGCCGCTGCCGCCTTCAACGGCGCGGCGGTGCCGTTCGCCGCATACCCCTGATGCAGCGCGAGTGCCTGATCGTGCGCGGTGCGCTGCTGCGTCACATAGGCGCGATCCCGGTCCGCGCCGGAGGCGCGGCGCAGGTCGGCGACCATCTGTGCCTGAGCCGGCATCAGCTTGGGCGGCGCGGAACGCACGCCGGCCCTGGCGGCCGCAGCCTTCACCATCGCGGTGCTCTGGTTGTGATCGCGCACCATCATCTGGGCGAAGGAGCGGACCTTCGGGTCGCGCGTCGATTGAAGCACCAACTGGCTGGACGTCTTCTCATACAAATCGCTGGCCCCCGCCGCCGCGACGAAGGCCCCCGGCGAGGTAACCTGCGCCGTTGCTGGCACCGCAGCGATCATCGCGAACGCGGCCACCGGAACGAAGCTCTTCATCATCACTCTCCCGTTACGTCGCCGCGACGAACGGCAAGCCACCGACGCGGTTCCAGCGCCTCAGGAAAAGCCCCATAAATTCATACTGATGCGCGTCAATGGAGCGGCCAGAAGAACAAGATCAGCGGCGTTCCGAATGCCAGCACCATCAGCGACAACGGTGCTCCCAGCCGCGCATAGTCGCCGAAACGATATCCGCCCGGGCCCAGCACCAGCGTGTTGCACTGGTGCCCGATCGGGGTGAGGAAATCGCACCCCGCCCCCACGGCGGTCGCCATCAGGAAGGCTTCGGGTCGATAACCGAGGTCGCCCGCGAACTGCGCGGCGATCGGCGCCATCACCAGCACCGTCGCGGCATTGTTGAGGAACGGCGTGACCGCCATCGTCGCCGCCAGGATCAGCATCACCGCCCCCCAGGCGGGCAGCACCGTGGCGGTCTGCGCGAGCCAGGTCGCGATCACGTCCGACGCGCCCGTCGTCCGCAACGAATCCGACACCGGGATGAGCGCGCCGAGCATCACGAGGATCGGCCATTCGATATGATTGTAGGCGTCGCGCACCGGGAGCATCCCGGTAACGACCACCACGCCCGCCGCCGCGAAGAAGGCGACCGCCACCGGTACCCAGCCCATGGCGGTCGCGAACATCGCCACGCCGAGGATCGCGACCGGCAGCCACCCACGCCGACTGGTCCCCAGCCGCAGCTCGCGCTCGGCGAGCGGCAGGCAGCCGAGCGCGCGCAACTTCTCCGGCAAGCTGTCGAGCGCCCCCTGCAATACCACCACGTCCCCGGCGCGCAGCGCGATATTGCCGAGCCGCCGCGACAACCGCTCGTCGCGCCGCGAGATCGCGATCAGGTTGACGCCGTAGCGTGCCTGGAGATCGAGCCGCCCCGCCGTCTGCCCCTCCAAAGGGGAGCCGACGTTGACCACCGCCTCGATGACCCCCAGCTCGCTTTCGCCGCGATCGGTGCGCTTCTCGCGCTCCTCGCTTTCCAGCGTCAGCCGGTCGCCCGCGATCGCGCGCTCCAGCGCGTCGGGATCCCCGCCAAGGATCAGGGTGTCGCCGGCCAGCAACTCGGTATCGGGCAGCGGATGGCTGCGCATGCCGGCGCGCACCATCCGCGTGATCGTCACCTCATGTTCGTGACGGTCCAGGAAGGCGGCGACCGTTTCGCCGACCGCCGGCGACTGTTCCGGTACGACCACCTCGGTGACATAGCCGGTGATGTCGAGCGCCTCCGCCATGCTGGGTGCCGCGCGCCGGTCGGCGGGAATCAGGCGATAGGCGACGCTGAGGTACAGCAGCCCCATCACTAACAACCCGAGCCCGACGGGCGTATAGTCGAACATCCCGAACGGCTCGCCCAGCATCTGCTCGCGCGATCGGCTGACGATGATGTTGGGCGACGTCCCGACCAGCGTCATCAACCCGCCCAGCAACGAGGCGAACGACATCGGCATCAGAAAGACCGACGGGGCGTGGTTGTTCTTCTTGGCCATCTGGAAGGCGGCAGGCATCAGCATCGCCAGCGCGCCGATATTCTTGACCAGCGCACTCGCCACACCGACCGATCCCGTCAGCACCAGCAACTGCCCGCGGACCCGCGTCACGCGCCGCGACACGCGGCGTAGCGCGCGTTCGATCACACCCGATCGTTGCACCGCCGCCGACAGCACCAATGCGGACGCGACGATGATGACGATATCGTCCGAGAAGCCCTTGAAGGCGTCTGCCGGCCGAACGATCCCCAGCGCAAGGCTGGCGAGCAGTGCCATGATCGCGACCAGATCGTAGCGGAGACGCCCCCAGATGAAGAGTGCCATCATCCCGATCAGGGTCGCGATCGAGAGGAGTTGGGGCGTGGTCATCAGCGAACGATCAACATGGCCCAGCGCTGACGGTTCCGCATCGCTACGCTAATAATCGCGCGATACCCGTGCGTTGATGCTTTGCCGCCCCAGCGTCGAGATCGACGACAGCAACGATAGCCAGCGCGTTACCTGGAATTCGACCCGCGTTGCCGAATAGCCGGCGCCATCGGTGATGATCTCGGCATAGAAGCGGCGAGTCACGTATTTCCCGGCCGCGATCGACGTGCCCTGCCCGGTCTGCGGATCGGCGGGCAGGATGCGCAGCCGGTCCAGCCCCGCCGCGCGCCGTACCGCGTTGATCGGGTTCAGCCCATTGCCGCCGCCCTGCAACGCCGCGACCGCCGCCGCCAGCTGCAAGGCCTCTGGCGCGGACAGGTTCGTGATCGAGGTGCCGAACAGCAGGCGGGACAGCAACTCGTCCTGCGGCAGCGCGGGCGTGCTGGAGAAGCTGATCTCCGGCTTCTGCGCGACGCCGGTCACGCGGATGGTGGCGTTCAGCCCGGTGGTGTTGGCGGCCGCCTCGATATCCAGCGCGGGGTTGGCCGGCACCTCGCCCGCGAAGCGGATCACGCCGCGCGACAGCTCGAACTCGCGCCCGGCGAATTCGTAATCGCCACGAATCAGGTCGGCGCGCCCGGTGATCGCGGGATTGGTCGGCGTTCCGGCGATCTGCACGTCCGCCGTCCACTCGCTGGTCAAGCCGAGCCCCGACACCAGCAGGCCGTTGCGCGCGCGTGCATGGACGTCGAGTGTCCAAGGCGCGGCCGCCTCGTCATCGATCACGTCGCCGCCGGGCACGTTGATCTCGCGCACATTGATCTGCGGCAGCGCGCTGGCGACCGTCGCCTGTCCCAGCCGATAGCGGCTGCTGTCCAGCCGCACGTCGCCCGAGATCACCCCTCCCGTACCGTCGGAGCGGAACGCGATCGGCCCCGTCACGGTCGCGCCGATATCCTCGCGGTCGATCAGCACCGCATGATCGGCGTTCATCCGCAGGTCGAGCGCGACGCCGTTCGCCGCGCCGAAATCGAAGCTGCCGGTCCCGGTCACGCGCCCGCCGCGCCCGGCGTCGCCGGTGAAGCGCTCGATCCGCAGCCGCGATCCGTCGAAGCGCCCGGCGGTCTGGATGTTGGTGACGACCGTTCCGGTGGTCGCGCTCTGGATCCGCGCGCCCGATGCGCGCACCAGCCCGCGGATCTGCGGACTGCCGGCGGTGCCGGTCACGTCGGCGGAGATCGCGACCGGGCCCGACAGGTCGAACAGTTCGATCCGGGTCAGCCGCCACAAGGTATCCGCCGGTCCGGCATAGCGAAGCTGCGCGAACAGCGGCGCACGGGTAAGCCGCTCCACCAGGTCGCCGCCGCCCAGCGGCTTCAACAGCGCCTGCGCACGCCCGACAGTCTTGCCGCCGGACGCCATGACCACACGCACGCCCAGCCGGTCGCTGCCGAGCACGCCCGCGAGCCCGAGGTCGATCGGCGCGGACGATGTGAGCAGCCCGGACCGGGTCAGCCCGCGCACCGTCAGATTGGCGCGCCCGGTCGGCGCCGCGCCATCGCGCGCGGCGAGTTCCAGCGTGCCGGTCGCGGTGCCGCCCAGTCCCAGCCCGCTATAGCCGATGTCGAGGACACCCAGCGGCAGGCTCTGCAACGCCGCGCGCACCGCCGTCTCTCGCGCGCCGAGCCGCCCCGATACCTGCGCACTGCCGCCCGCGAAGGTCAGGCGGGTCGACGCCAGCGCCCAGACGTCCCCGTCACGACGAAGCACGGCCGGCGTCTCCAGCCGGATCGGCTGCTGCCCGATCGTTCCGTTGGCGCGCACGACGTAACCATCGGCGGTGATCTGCGTCACCGTCTCCACCCGGAAGCCGACGCCGCGCGATCCCGCGACCGATGCGCGTACCTCACCCGTTTCACCGGTCAGCGCCACCTGCCCGGCGAAGCGCGACACCGACAGCGCGCCGCGACGCAGCCCCGCACCACTGGTGGTCGCGGTGACGCGGGCACCATCCGGCTCCAGCAGCACGTTGAAATCGACCCGCCCCTGCCGCACGCTCGCCCCGCCCCCGATCCGGGCATTGCGGGCGTCGATCCGCCCGGAGACACGCTGCACCGCGCCGGCCGGCGCGAAGTCGAGCGCCCCCGACAAGCCACCACCGGCCACGCGCAGCCGTCCGCTGAAGCCGTTGTCGACGATATCCAGCGTTCCGGTCGCACGCGTCCCGCTCACGTCCAGCCGTGCCAGCGCGATCTGCGCCTGCCCGCCCGGCGGCAGCAGGATCGCGCCCGCGCCCTCGAACGGTCCCAGTCGCGAGCCACCGGCCGCCGCGAACGCGAACCCCTGCGGCGTCGGGTCGAGATGCGCGCGCACGTCGCGCAATCCCAACGCGGCATTCGGGTGCTGGAAGACGAGGTCGATCGTCGGCTTCTCGATGCGCCCGTCCAGCTTCAGCTGCACCGGACCGTAACTGGCCTGCGTGCCGCTCCCCTCGAACACGAACGTCCCGTCACGGCGCCGATAGCCGCTGCCCGCCAGCCGCAGCGAGGGGGCGGTCAGCACCAGTCGGGGGAAGTGCAGTACGCCGTCGGGCGTCCGTTCCAGCAGCGCCTCGACCCGCGGCAGCCCGCCGGTCAGGCTGCGGAAGAAACCGTTGTCGAGCCGCACCATCCGCGCGCTCCCGCGCCCGACCACGCGCGTGCCATGGCCGTTCGCGCCCGGCACCGCGCGCAGTTGCGAATCGACGTCCACCACGCCCAGCCCGGGAATGAGGTAGCGCCCCAGCGCCCCCGACAGCGCGATGTCATAGCGGCCGGTATGAAGGTCGAGCGTCAGGCCGATCCGGCCGGTCAGCTTGTCCGACCGCAATCGAAGACCATCGCCGACCACCGTATCGGCTGTCACCTGCAGCACACCGGCCAGCGACAGGTTCCGCAGGATACCGCCCGCCACGTCGCCGACGCCGGTGACGCGCGCGGCGGTGAAGGCGAGCGGCAGCGCGATCGGGCGCGGTCCCCAACGACCGCGTCCGGCGGCGCGTGCCTGCTCGAAACCGGTATCGTCGAAGGCGAAGCGATTGGCGGTCAGGCGATAATCGAAGGTGAAGGTGCGGAAATTGCCGTCCAGGATTGCACGCAGCCGCATGTCCGTGGCGCGCATGTTGCGGAACAGCGCCTCGGGCCGCAGCAGCCGCGCGGTGACGCGCACGCTGCGCAAGGCGCTGTCGGCCAGATCGACCATCCCCGTCGCCTGCACCGCCAGCCCGCGCGAGCGCAGCGAGAGCGTCCCGTCCAGCCGCCGCGCCACGAAGGTCGCGTCGCCGTTCACGATGACGTGCGGGCTGGTCAACGATTGAAGCTTCCCACGCGTGATGCTGGCCGGGGCGACCGTGCCGGTCAGCGTGTAGCGTCCGGCGCGATTGCCCAGCGTCAGGTCGGCGATGCGCGTGGTGCCCGCCTGCGCCACCGCATGGCCCCGCCACCGCCGCCAATCCCCCGCCCCGGCCACGTCGAGGGCGACGGCGCGGTTCAGCCCGGTCAATTGCGCCAGCACGCCGCGCACGCCGCCACGTGCGCGCGCGGCGACATCGAACACCCCCGCATCCGGTCGCGAATCCAGACGGACGGCCAGGGTGTCGCTACCCGCGACAACCGCGTCCAGATCGACCAGCGCGTGGCCGTCGCGAATGTCGGCGCGCGCGCGCAACCGGCCTTCGCGGACCCGCCCGGTGACGGCGGGGGCAACGATCAGCCGCGTCACCGCCAGCCGGCCGATCAGAATGTCGAATCTGGGCAGCAGCGGACCGGATCGCCCGGTATCGCGCGGCTCCGGCAGCTTCGCCAGCGTCGCGAGCGGAATGTCGAGCGCGGTAATCTCCAGCCGGTTGCCGAGCCACGCCAGCGGCGACCAGTCGAGTCGGGCGCGTGGCACCGACAGCACCAGGCCCTTCGGATCATAGAGGCGCACGTCGATCAGTTCGGCCTGCCCGTACAGCGACCCGTCGATCCGTCCGATCCGGAAACGCAAGCCGTTATCGGGCCTGAGCGCGTTGACGCGATCGGCGACGAAGCGATGCCCGACATCGGTATCGAGCCCGCCGACGACGATCGCGACCAGCGCCACCACGCCGAGAACGATCAGGCCCAGAACCCGCGCCACCCGCATCAGAACGCCTGTCCCAGCGAGACATAGACCGCGATCCGCGGATCGCCCGGTTGCGGATTGATCGGCGTGCCGACGTCGAGCCGGATCGGCCCGAAGTTGCTGTAATAGCGCACGCCGATCCCGGCGCCGTACCGCATCCCGCTCAGATCCGGCAGCCCGCCGGTGTAGATGTTGCCGCCATCGAGGAACGGCACGACGCCGAAATTGCCGAATGCCTTCATGCGTGCCTCGACCGCGAACTCGGCGAGGCTGCGTCCGCCGATCGGGTCGTTGTTGACGTCGCGCGGGCCGATCGACTGGAAGCTGTAACCGCGCACCGACGCGCCGCCGCCGGCATAGAAGCGCCGCGACGGCGCGATCTGGTCGCGCGGCGCGCCGAGGATCGTGCCCAGCCGGATGCGCGCCGCCAGCACCACGCCGTCGCCGACCGGCTGATACTTGCTGGCGTCAAACTGGACGCGGGTGTAGCCGAAGACGCTGTCCTGCAACGACACTTCCGGGCTGACCCGCCCCGCCAGCCGGAATCCGCGGGTCGGGTTGAGCAGGTCGTCCGATCCGTCATAGCCGAGGCTGGTCGGCAGCGCGCCGATCAGGAAGGTGCGACGGCGCGGCTGGCCGGTGGAGGCGATCACGTCGCGCTCGTCGGTCGCGACCAGCTCCGCCCCCAGCGACCAGGTCCAGGTCTTCTGGAAGAAGATATTGGTCTGCCGCTCCAGCGCCGCCGACAGCGAGATGGTCTGCGCATCGAACGCGTCGCGGCGCAGGTGCGCGGCGGAAAGCTGCGCGGTCAGGACGCGGTCGCGGGCATGGAAGTTGTTGCGACGGAAGGTGATCTGCCCCAGTTGCTCGCGCGTGCCCGCGACGCCGCGCAGCGTCACCGCGCCTTCGGGCGGAAGCAGGTTGCGGTGCGTCCAGCTCACCTCGGAGCGTGCACCCTCACCCGTACCATAGCCCAGCTCGACCGCGATCGTGCGCGGCGGCGCGGGCTCCAGCCGGACCGCGATATCGACGGCGTTCGGGTCGGCGGCCGGAACCGCGCGCACCTCGGCGGTGGACACGAGCCCGGTCTGCACCAGCGCGCGGCGCAGGTCGTCGACCTCCGAGGTCTCATATTGGTCGCCGGGTTTGAAGCGGGCGATGTCCTGAACGTGTGCGGCGTCGAACACCTTGTTGTCCGCATTGACCGTGATCCGGCCGAAACGGCGCGCGGTGCCGGGCGCGACCTCCATCGCCAGCGTCGCGGTCTGCGTCGCGCGATCGACCACCACTTCCGGGTCGCCGACCGTGGCGAAGGGGAAGCCCTCCTCGCCGATCCGCGTGCGCAGGTTCGACTCGGCCGCGGCGATCGCATCGGCGTTCACCGCATCCTCGGGCTTCACCCCGAACGCGTCGCGCAATGTGGCCGCCTTGGCGCCCGCCGCCTCGACCCCGGCCAAGGTGACGCCGGTGAAGCGATAGAGCGCTCCGGGTGTGACGGCCAGCACGACCACCGGGCGACGATCCTGCCGCTCGACGCGGGTCGCGACGACCGCGTCGTAATAACCCTCTCCTTTCAACAGCGTGACCAGCAGGTCGGCGTCCTGCCGCGCGCGCCGGTCGAGCTGCGCGGCATTGGCCTCCTTGCCCTCCGCCCCGGCCAGCACGGACAATTCCCTGAACCGCTGACGCAGCAGCGCGCCGCCGATCGCGTCCAGCCCGTCGATCCGCCAGCCGTAGCGGAAGCTCGCGCCGACATCGCCGCGCGTCGCGGCGGGGGCGGCGGCGGTGGTCGAGAGGTCCGGCCAGTCGACGCCGATATCGGGCAGCGGTGCGAGCGCGTCGTTCGGATCGACATCGCTCATCGGCGCGGGCGGCACGACCAAGGGCGGCGCCGGCGCCTGCTGCGCGGACGCCGGGACCGCCACGATCCCGTTTACGATGATCGCGCCGCACACGACGCGGACCAGCACGCCATGCCGCCCCACGTCAGGCCACATGGCCCCGGTCTAGCGGCTTGCTCAGCGAAGAAGAAGCGCGAAAACCGGGGTGATCAGCGTCCGCATCGCATGCGCGCCACGCCCGGTCGCGACGGCTGGCGCTGCACGGCGCGGCGTGGCATCTGGCGCGGCATGGCACCTCCCCCGCGCACCCCATCCGCCGGCGGCTTCCCCATCGCGGTCGGCGCGCTGGGCGGGACCGCGATCGGCCTGTACACCGGCCAGCCGTCGATCGGCTTTCTCGTCGGGCTGGCGGCCGGCGTCGCGCTGGCGGTGCTGATCTGGTGGCGCGACCGGTAGCGCGCTTACCGGATCGGCGGCACCCAGCCCGACGGCAGCGGCGGGGGCGGCGTGCCGATCTTGCGGCCGACCCGGTCGAGCTGCGCATTGTAGCGGATGCGATCCTTCACGCTCAGATGCGCCTGTTCGTTCACCTCGCGCGGAACGGCCTTTTCGACATGGCGCAGGCTGTGCGCGACACCGGCGGCGCGCACGCGGCTGATCGCGCCACGCTCCCGCTGTTCGGCGGCGGTGGTACGCAGCGTCGTGATACGGCGCGCGAACCGTTCCTGCTGGCGGCGATCGATCCGCCAATGGCCCTTGTAGGGCGCCGCCTCCAGCCCGCTGCGGCGCAGCGAGAGGTACAAGGCGTGGCGCGGCGTGACGCGGCCACGCACGCGCGGCGCCTGCCGGTCGGCGAGCAGGGTCGGATCGACCTCCATGAAGCAGCCGGTGAGGTGCGCCAGCGCCTGCATCCGCTCGTCCATCCGCTGTTGCGGCAGATCGACGCGGACCTTGCCACGCGCGCATTCCGCCACCGCCGGCACCGCGAGCAGCAACCCCACGCCGCTGCCCAGCAGCGCGAGCGGACGAACGAACGACGAGAACATGCGACACCCCCGGAACAAGATCGTCATGGGTTAGCGCGCGGCGCTCACACGGGCAACGCCCCGCCCGCGCGCCGCGCCGCCTCCATCGAGACGCCGAACACCAGATGCGAGGCAAGGCCGTAAGCGTTGCCGGGCACCTCCGCCCGCGGCCACGGACCCCAGCCCGCCGCCGGCACCAGCACGTCGTCGAGCAGCAGCATCGTCGACAGGCCGGCGGGCACACCCCAGCCCCGCGCCAGCGCCGGCCAGCGCCGCACCGCCAGCGCATAACCGCCGCCGATCGCCGCCCCCAGCGCATAATGCATCGCCGAGCCGGCCAGCGCGCGATGCTTCTGGGTGACGGGGCGTCCCTCGACCGCTTGGCTGATCGTATCGGCGGCTTTCACGGTGGCGGGATCGTCATCGCCCCCGTCCATGCCGAAGGCGGGCGCGGCGACATCCTGAAAACGGTCCATCACGAACGAGGCCGCCAGTCCGGCGCCGACGCCGATCAACGCGGTGGTGAGTAGTGAAGGCATGGCAATCTCCCGGTTATCCGGGCCGTCAACGCCGCGACCGCGCGCGCGGTCGCATCACCGCCGACGGAAGGAGCCGCGCGCGATCCAGAGGCCGAGCGCGAGCAGCGCCAGCGGGGCGAGCCAGAGCGGCAGGGTGACGGCGCGCAGCGGCGGCGCATAGCTGACGTAATCGCCGTAGCGCGCGATCAGCCAGTCGCGGACCGCCGCCGGCTTTTCGCCCGAAGCGATGCGTTGACGCACCAGCGCGCGCATTTCCCCCGCCATGTCGGCGTCGGAATCGGCGATCGACTGCCCCTGACAGACCACGCAGCGCAGCGTCTCCATCAGGCCGCGCGCCTGTCGTTCCTGATCGGGGTCGCGGAGCTGGGTATAGGCGAGCGGCGGCAGCGCGGTCTGCGCGGCGACCGGCACCGCCGTCAGCAACGCGACGAGCGCGAGCCGCTTCATTGCGCCGCCGCCAGCGCCTGCATCAGTTCGGGCACGTCCTCCGGCCGGATGTCGCCGACATGCTGCGCGCGGATCACGCCCGTGCCGTCGACGACGAACGTCTCCGGCACGCCCGAGGAGCCGAGCGCCAGTTGGACGCGGCTGTGCGCGTCGGCGCCGATCCGGGCATAGGGATCGCCGTTGCGGCGCAGGAACGCCGCGATATCCCCGGGCGTGTCCTTGATCGCGATGGCGTCGATCGGGATGCCGGCCGCCTTCAGCGTCATCAGCTGCGGCGCCTCCGCGATGCACGGCACGCACCAGCTGGCGAAGACGTTGAGCAGGCGCGGCTTGCCCTGCCGGAAGTCGGCGCTCGACAGGCCGGGCTTCCCGGGCGCGATCGCGGGCAGCGTGAAATCGGGCAGCGCGCGCCCGACCAGCGCCGAGCGGACGGTGCGGTCGGCGGGCCTCCACAGGCCCCAGGCGACGACCGCGACGATCAGCGCGAAGATGCCGAGCGGCAGCCAGCGCTTCATGCGCCCGCTCTTCATGCGCCCGCTCCTCATGTGAACGCCTCCGCGCGCTGCTTCGTACGCCACAAGCGCCACTGGTGACCGAGCAGCGACAGCGCGCCGCCCAGCGCGATCAGCGCGCCGCCCAGCCAGATCAGCGTCACGAACGGCTTCCACCACAAGCGCAGCTGCCAGCGCCCGTCGTCACCGAGCGCGCCGAGGACGGTGTAGAGCTGCCCGTTCCACATCGTCGCGATCGCGCTTTCGTTGGTGGTGGTGACGGGTGTGGTGAAATAGCGGACCTGCGGGCGCAGCACGAAACTTTGGCCATCCCCGTCCGTGACCGACAGCCGCCCCTCGATCGCGGTCCAGTTATCGCTGACCAGCGGGCGGACGCCCTCCAGCCGGACGGTGTAGCCCGCGACCCGTGCGGGATCGCCGACGCCGACCGCCAGCAACGTCTCCTGCGTATAGGCGGTGCTGATCGCCATGCCGGCCAGCGACACCGCGATGCCGAGATGCGCGATCACCATGCCCCATAATTGCAGCGGGGCGCGGCGCAGGTTGCGCCGGGCGAGCGGCGCGACGCTGGCGACCGCCAGCCCGGCGGCGAGCGCGACCCCGGCGAGCGGCAGCACGCCGATCGGCCCGGCCAGCAGGAACACCCCGACCCCGGCCGCCAGCGTCGCGGCGATCGCGGGGAACAGCCGCTGGATCACCGCCTCGGCTTCGTCCCGCCGCCAGCGCAGCAGCGGGCCGACCGCCATCACCGCGACCAGCAACAGCGCGATCGGCCCGGCGGTCGAATCGAAGAACGGCGGGCCGACCGACAATTGCACGTCGAACGCGCCGGCGACGATCGGGTAAAAGGTGCCGATCAGGACGATGCCGAGAATGACGGTCAGCAGCAGATTGTTGGCGACCAGCGAGCCTTCACGGCTGAACGGTTCGAACAATTTCCCCTGCCGCACCGTGCCGACGCGCGCGCCGAACAAGGCGAGCGCGCCGCCGATGTAGAGCAGCAGCAGCACGAGAATGAAGCTGCCACGGCGCGGATCGACCGCGAAGGCGTGGACGCTGGTCAGGATGCCCGAGCGGACCAGGAAGGTGCCGATCATGCTCATCGAGAAAGCGACGACCGCCAGCATCACGGTCCACGCACGCAACCCGTCGCGGGTCGCCAGCACCGTCACCGAATGGAGCAGCGCGGTGGCGGCGAGCCACGGCATCAGGCTGGCGTTCTCGACCGGATCCCAGAACCACCAGCCGCCCCAGCCGAGTTCGTAATAGGCCCAGTAGCTGCCGGCGGTGATGCCGAGCGTCAGGAAGATCCACGCCCCCAGCACCCACGGCCGCATCGCGCGCGCGAACGCCGGGCCGACGTCGCGCGTCACCAATGCGCCGACCGCGAAGGAGAAGGCGACCGACAGCCCGACATAGCCCGCGTAGAGCGTCGGCGGGTGGAAGGCGAGGCCGGGATCCTGCAACAGCGGGTTCAGCCCCGCGCCATCGGGCGGCGCGGGATTGAGACGCGCGAACGGGTTCGAGGCGAAGAGCAGGAAGGCGTAGAAGCCGAGCGCGATCGTCGCCTGTGCCGCCAGTGTCGCCACCAGCGTGCGCTCGGCCAGCCGATGCTCGAACCGCGCGACGGCGGCCCCGGCCAGCCCGAGGATCGTGACCCACAGCAGCATCGAGCCTTCGTGGTTTCCCCACGCGCCCGCGAACTTGTAGAGCCACGGCTTGGCGGAATGGCTGTTGGTGGCGACCAGCGCGACCGACATGTCGCTGTCGAGGAACGCCGCGATCAGCGCCGCCATCGCCAGCGCCGCCAGCGCGCCCTGCACCACCGCGACGGCGCGGATCGCGGTGGTCGCCTGCGGCATGGCACGGCGGAGCGCGAGGGCGCCGAGCAGCGCCTGCAACGCCGCCAGCGCGGCGGCGAGCCAGAGGGCGGCCAGCCCGGTCTCGGCGGTCATGCGGGAAAAGGCCTTTGAATCACCACGCCGCCATACGCCGGATCGCGGGGGGACGTCGAGGGTGCGGGGCGGTGCCGTCGTTCCCGTGGTTACCAGCACCGTCATTCCCGCCCTTCGGCTGCCTGCAAGGCAGGCGCTCAGGATAAACTTTGGCCGCAGGCCAAAGGCGGGAATCCAGACGCACAGGTCGTCGCAAGGGTCGCGACGTCAGAGGTTCTGGATTCCCGCCTGCGCGGGGATGACGAGTGGGGCACGTCATTGCGAGCGGAGCGAAGCCATCCAGGGCGTCCTGGTCCGGCTCTGGATTGCTTCGCTCCGCTCGCAATGACGAGAGAGCCTCACACCCGCCGGTGCTTGCCGCCGTAATGCTGGCCGATGTAGCTGCCGATCCGCGCCATTTCGGTCGCCGCCGAGCGGGCGGTTTCGGCGCAGCAGGGGAT
>NZ_LDTB01000270.1 GCF_001476895.1 Sphingomonas endophytica
ATCCACTGTCCGCTGTGCATCGGTCATCACGTCACCGGCGCGCTACCGCCGCCGGCGTTCGCGTTTGGAGCGCGGCTGCCGATCGCGCTCACGACGGTCCGTGCATTCGAGGTGCGGTTCGTCGCACGTTTCCGATCCTATGATCATCAATCCCGCGGGCCTCCGACACTGACCTGACCGCCGGCGCTTCGGCGCCCCTTCGTTCGTCAGATCAAATCCGGAGTCCTGTCATGTCATCCGCATCCGCGCGGCTGCGCGCCTGTGCGCTCGCCGGCGCTGCCGCAGCATTCATTTCGCCTGCCAACGCTCAATCCACATCGCAATCGACGCTGCCGTCCGTCACGGTGGACGCGCCCCGGCCACGGCGCGACGCATCGGTGCGTCCGCAGCGGCGCGCCGCGCGTAGCGCGCCGGCGCGGGCCGCGCGCGGTCCTGCCGCCCCGGCGCAAGCGGCCGCGGGGGAGGGCGGCGGCACCCGTGCCGCACTCGCCGTGCTGTCGGCGCAGCAGGCGCTCAAGGAGATCAACAACACGCCCGGCGGCGTCGCGCTGGTGCCGGCCGAGGCCTATCGCAACTCCACCGTGGCCAACACGATCAAGGACATCCTCGATTATGTCCCTGGCGTGTTCGCGCAGCCGAAATGGGGCGACGATACGCGGCTGTCGATCCGCGGCTCCGGCCTGTCGCGCAATTTCCATCTGCGCGGCATCCAGCTCTACATGGACGGCATTCCGATCAACAC
>NZ_LDTB01000271.1 GCF_001476895.1 Sphingomonas endophytica
TAGTTTTTTATAAGGTTCAGGTTTTTTGGCTGCTGCTCGATCTCGACGAGATGCCAACGCTCAGCTCTCGGTTGCGGCTTCTCTCGCACAACCGGTTCAACCTGTTCGCACTGTACGACCGCGATCACGGCGACGCCGGAGCAACGCCACTGCGCGCTCAGATCGAGCGGCATCTCGAACAAGCGGGTATCGATCTGGCCGGCGGGCGGATTCAGTTGTTCTGCATGCCGCGGACACTCGGCTACAGTTTTAATCCCCTCAGCCTCTATTTCTGCTACCGAAACTCGGGCCAGCTCGCGGCGATCGTTTATCAGGTTCACAACACGTTCGGCGCACGCCACGCTTATGTGGCGGCGGCCGACGCTGGCGACACAGGCATCCGGCACGACTGCAACAAGACCTTCTACGTGTCGCCGTTCATGGCCATGAACCAAACCTATCATTTCCGCTTGAACCTGCCGGCCGAGCATTTTGCGCTCGCCATCGCCGCGAGCGAAGGCGGCGAAACGATGCTTAGCGCATGCCTGGTTGCGTCACGCCAGTCACTGAGCGATCGGACATTGTTGCGCAATTTCCTTGGGATTCCGCTTGTGACCGTCAAAGTCATGCTCGCGATCCATTGGGAGGCGGCGAGGCTTTGGCTGAAGGGCTTGCGCTTTCGTGACCGCCCGAATCCACCCGCTGACGACATGACGCTCGCGGCCAGATCACCCAAGCGAGGGACGAATTTGCATGCACACTGACCATCAGCGAACCGCCTTGGGCTGGGTGCCCGTCGAATGGCCGCCGGTGCTGCGCGCGACGATCGG
>NZ_LDTB01000272.1 GCF_001476895.1 Sphingomonas endophytica
ACTTCAGCGACCATGGCGAGCGACTCCACGGTGCGGGCGCCGACGCCGGGTGTGAGCAGCAGCTCGGGGAAGTCCAGCGGCCCGCGCTCGGCTGCGGCGGCGAGGGTGCCGTGCAGACGGCGGATGAACACGTCGCTCGAGCGCACATCGTGATTCGCAGGCATGATCAGATGCAACAGATCGCCCTGTGCCGCCACCTTCTCGGTCAGCTCGGCATATTCGCGCGCAACGCCGTCGGGACCGAGCCCGGCAAGCAAATCGAGCTGAGCCTGGCGTGAGGCATCGGCGCGGTGGTCGGTCAGATTGACGATCTCGCCCTGGGATGGTCCGTCGATCGGGCTGTGCGGCTCGTCAACGAAGCTGCGCAGGCCCTCGGAATGCCAGTGATAGCGCCGCGCCTGCCGCTTGCTGTCGCTCATGCCTTGCTGGACCACGGTCCATTTGCCGTCCGTGGTGACGAAGAAGCCGTGCAGATAGAGCTCGAACCCATCCTGGACCGCGGCGCTGTCGACCTTGGCGACCAGACGGCTGGCGCGGGTGAGCGCAACGCCGTCAAAGCCGGTCCGCTCGCCCAGCGCCGTCAGTTCGTCCGGCGTCCGGCGCGAATACCTGCCGCGGCCGCCGCAAACGTAGATGCCGAGCCCGTCCTGCAGCGGTGCCAGCCCGCGCTTGAGCGCGCCGATGACGCTCGTAGTGATTCCGGACGAATGCCAATCCATGCCCATCACGGCGCCGAACGACTGGAACCAGAACGGATGCGAGAGCCGCTGCAGGAACGCGTCACGGCCGTAATGATGGACCACGGCCTGCGTGATGATCGCGCCCAACGTCGACATGCGCTCCGCCAGCCACGGCGGCACGCGCCCACCATGCAGGGGCAGATCAGCGCTGCCGGTACGTCGGGCCATCGGTCTCCAAACCTTGGATCAAGCCTTCGATCGAGCCTCGATGCAACGTCCGTGACGAGAGGCAGACTATCCCCGCCGATCAGCCTGTAATCGACTCGTTAGCAACCCGTCGAGG
>NZ_LDTB01000273.1 GCF_001476895.1 Sphingomonas endophytica
ATCTCTATCTCGACCGGCTCTCCAACGCGTTTGCGAACTGGGGCCGCTCGCCGCGCGCCGGCCACGATGCCGACGATGGCGAGGACCGATCGGTCAAGCAGGCCGCCGAGTGACTTGACATTTGCCTCCATACCGGCACATCCGAAGATGTTCATTTCGGCGCCGGTATCGTGCAGATTGTCGCAAAGTCGCTTCTCGTCGTCCTGTTCACCGCGTTCGGCGCAGCCGGCCTTGGCCACGCCCAGACGCCCAAGGGCAAGACGGTGCCCGCCCCGGCTCCCGTAGCTGCGCCCGCCGCGCCGCAAGGCGATGCAGCCGGCAACAAGGCCGGCTGGGTCGCGCGCGGCACCAGCGCGAGCCGCGATGCGCCGCTCGAATGCGCGATGGAGCAGACCGCTGTTCTCAGCAAGACCGGCCAGCTCATCGTGCTGGTCAACATACGCGTTCCCGGCGACACCCGTGCCCCGGTTGCGCTGATCCAGCTTCCGCTCGGCCTGAACCTGCCCGTCGGTGCCAAGCTGCAGGTCGACGACGGCAAGGCGGTCGACGTGCCGATCCAGACCTGCGAGGCGCGCGGCTGCTACATCAATGCGCCGATCGCCGCCGATGTCCTGACCCAGCTGAAATCGGGCAAGCAGCTCAAGGTCTCGTTCCAGAATCTCGGCAAGGAGACCATCTCGATCCCGATGCCGCTCGCCGACTTCGCGACGGTCTACGACAAGATCAAATAGCGCGGCGCGGATCGCCGCCTGCTATCGCTCGCGCTTGTAGAGAAACGCATTGTCGGGCTGCGGCATGCCGATGGTCTTGTAGAAGCCGATCGAGTCAGGCGCCGACAGCAACAGGCACATCGATTCAGGTCCGGCGAAGCGCCGCGTTTCCGCGATCAGGCGCTTGCCGATGCCATGCCCCTGATACTGGCGATCGACCGCAAGGTCGGACAAATAGCAGCAATAGGCGAAATCGGTCAGCGCGCGCGAGACGCCGACGAGTTGGTGCGCCTTGCGCGCCGTCACGATCAGGTTGGCATTGGCGATCATCCGCGCCATCCGCTCGGTATCCGCG
>NZ_LDTB01000274.1 GCF_001476895.1 Sphingomonas endophytica
GTCTTCAACGGCGAGATCTACAATCACCGCGAGCTCAGAAAGCAGCTCGAGGCCGCCGGCCATGTCTTTGCGACGGACCACTCGGACACCGAGGTTCTGGTGCATGGCTGGGAGCAGTGGAAGGACGGGCTGTTCAGCAGGCTGAACGGCATGTTCGCCTGCGCGATCTGGGACGAGCGGCAGCGTGAGCTGGCGATCGCCCGCGACCGGTACGGGATCAAGCCGCTCTACGTCGCGGAACTGCCCGGCAAGGGTCTCGTCTTCGGCTCGGAGGTGCGTGCGCTCTACGCCAGTGGGTTGATCGACAAGCAGTTCGATGCGTCGGCAACCCTGGAGTACTTCACGCTGATGAACAATTGGGGAGGGCGCACGCCGTTCCGCGGCGTTCGTCTCCTCAAGCCGGGTACCTTCGAGCGATTTGCGGCGAGTGGAAGTTCGAGCGGCACCTATTGGTCGCCGTCCTATCATCGCAAATACTCGCCCGGTTTGGCACGGGCCTCGGGCGAGGTTGGCGAGATATTGCAGTCCGCGTTGCGGAGACAGTTGGCCGCGGACGTTCCGGTGATGGCGTATCTATCGGGCGGCATCGACAG
>NZ_LDTB01000275.1 GCF_001476895.1 Sphingomonas endophytica
CGCTAGCCTTGCGGCCATGGCAAGCCCGCAAAAGACATCGCGCAAGGCCGCAGGAACGAGAGCGGCAATCCGTCGCGCGCGCCCGGCGAGTGGCCGGGCGCACAGTGGCGACGCCGGCGATGATATCGGCCTCGACGCGCTGGTCGGCCACGCCGGCTATGCGGTGCGTCGCTTCCAGCTCTGGATCTTCCAGGACTTCATCAAGACACTGGCAACGGTCGATATCCGTCCGACCCAATACGCGGTCAAGAACGTGATCGGGGCCAATCCAGGCCTGAGCCAGATGGCGGTCGCCAAGCGGCTCGGGATCGAGCGCGCGCGGCTGGTGCATCTGCTCGACAGCCTGGAAGAGCGCGACTTCGTCAGCCGCATCCCTTCCACCATCGACCGCCGTTCCCATGCGCTGCATTTGACCACGCGCGGCAAGGCGGCGCTGGCGCAGTTCAAGCGGCTCGCCGCCGAACACGAGCGGCATGTCGCCGAGAAGATCGGCAAGGCAAACCGCGAGCAATTGCTACGGATCCTTGCTTGCTTCACCTGATCCATCGATCGGATTTCTGCTCAGCCACGCCTGCCTGAAAAATAGGCAAATGCGCTTTCAAGCAAGCTCGCCTCAGCGCGCGGTGGCCACTCCAAGCAGCTGATAT
>NZ_LDTB01000276.1 GCF_001476895.1 Sphingomonas endophytica
GTCCAGCAGACCCAGAAGTCCTTCTCGATATTCTGAGATGCCGTGCCAAGGCGTAGCGCGGTCGTATCGAAGGCGCTCAACATCGTGTCCGACCCGGCCGCGAGAACCTCATCGAAAGCCGGGTTCATGCCTTCGCCCTCCGGGTTGCGCCGCGATTGGCGATTGGTTTCTTCTGGGTGGAGAGCGGTTTCGGCTTCGGAGGTACGACGACAGCGTGACTCTGATCGTTTTCACTCCTTCTTTGTCGATCATGATCTGCGCCAACATGATCAGCATCATCACGATCATCGTCGATGTGCCGACGACCAACGGCAGCATCCGCTTCGATGAGCGGCTTAAGAAACACCCGCATCCATGTCGGAAGAGCTGACATACCGGCAGTGAGATCGGCTCTAAGCGACGGCCCCGTTGTGGGATCCTCGAAAAGCTTGGCGAGCTTGCGTTTAACCTGATCGCTCTCGCCTTCACGAACCAAGAGATCGCGCAGCCAGTGAAGCGCCTGGACGAGGCGCATCGCCGGTCGTCCGGCCCAGAACAGCTTGCTGGCCGCGGTCGGACGAAAACTGATCGTTACGTTACCCAGCCGGATCGCGCGGCGACGGGCGTCGGTATGCACCACGATTTTGGCCGGGACGGCGTCAGTCAGGCCCAGAT
>NZ_LDTB01000277.1 GCF_001476895.1 Sphingomonas endophytica
GCCCTCAACCGCGCGATGCCTGCCGGTCAGATCGAGGCGTTCACCGCGAATTCGGCCGCGGCGAGCAAGGTCGTCGAGGACAGGGGCGCCGATCGCAAGGTGACCGGCGACCCGCGCCCGGCGGTGACGAACTACATCGCGTTTCGCCGACTCACCGACGACACCTATCCGTCACTCGCCGTCCTGGTCCGCGAAATCAGCGACCAGGTCACCCAGTACGGATCGCTGGCCAAATTCCCGGCCGAGACCGTCCGCAACACGCGCAACGACATGTATCTGGTGTCGGAAGCGCTCCGCCTGCTCATGAAGAGCAGCGACAACGGGCTGAGCGATGCCGATGTTGCGACGCTCAACCGCTACAAGGGCTCGCTCGATGCCGCCACCAAATTCATCCCGTCCTGGGTGAAGATCGCGGTCGCCATCGCGCTCGGCCTCGGCACCATGGTCGGCTGGAAACGGATCGTCGTGACGGTCGGTGAAAAAATCGGCAAGACCCACCTGACCTACGCGCAAGGGGCTTGCGCCGAGATCACGGCGGCCGCGACCATCGCTGCGGCGGACGGATACGGCTTGCCGGTGTCGACGACGCACGTGCTGTCGTCCGGCATCGCGGGCACCATGACCGCGAACGGGTCAGGCCTGCAATGGTCGACGATCCGCAACATCGCGATGGCCTGGGTTCTGACGTTGCCGGTGGCGATGCTGATCTCGGGCATTCTCTACTTCGTTTTCGCGCATTTGTTTTAGCAGTACCGCAGAAAGGGATTTCGAGTGGCAGATGCAAGCTTCAGCCTTCTGACGGGCAACAGTATCGAAA
>NZ_LDTB01000278.1 GCF_001476895.1 Sphingomonas endophytica
CCCCAGCAGCATCTGAACGCCCGCCCCCTGTTTTGGCCGCGCGGCAAGACGCTGGGCGGGTCCAGCTCGATCAACGCGATGGTCTATATGCGCGGCCACAAGGCGGATTACGACGGTTGGGAAGTCGCCTCTGGCACCTCGGTCTGGGGCTGGGACCGTGTCCGCGCCCTGTTCAAGCGACTGGAAAACAATCAACGATTCGGTAATTCAGAATACCACGGGACGGGTGGTGAACTGTTTGTCAGCGAATTGCAGACGGTCAACCCGCTCAGCCGATCCTTCGTCAAGGCGGGGCGCGAACTGCAGATCCAGCATAATGATGATTTCAACGGCGAGCGTCAGGAAGGGGTCGGCCTTTATCAGGTTACCCAGAACCGCGGGCGGCGCTGGAGTTCGGCAAAGGCGTTTCTGGAAAGCGCGCTGGACCGGCCGAATCTGGAGGTCATCACCGATGCGCGGGTGACCCGCGTGGTGATGGACGGGCGGCGCGCGATCGGCGTGTCCTACAGGCGGAACAACAAATACAAGCAGGCGCGGCTGAACCC
>NZ_LDTB01000279.1 GCF_001476895.1 Sphingomonas endophytica
GTCATGATCCGGATGATGGTCGCCGATATGCTGGAAGAGCTCGGCCATAGTGGCGCGGCCGAGGCCGGCGAAATCGGCGAGGCGGTCAAGCTCGCGCAATCGACCGAAGTCGACCTCGCGATCCTCGACGTCAACGTCAATGGCAAGGTCATCACGCCGGTCGCCGAGTTGATCAACGCCCGCAACCGCCCGTTTATCTTCGCGACCGGCTACGGCTCATCCGGCCTGCCCCCGGAATATCGCGACCGGCCGGCGCTGCAAAAGCCCTTCCAGCTGGAAACACTGGCCCAGGCGATCTCCAGCGCGATGCGCAGCGCGCCGGTCTAGGTCACGAGATCACTTCAGCGTATCGACCAGCGTTTCCGAAAACACCTCATCGGTGCGATCGAGCCGCAACGGCGTCACCGAAACGTAGCGCGCAGCAAGCGCGGCAAGGTCGGTGCCCTCGGCCGGCGTATCCATCATCGCGGCGCGCTCGAAGCCGATCCAGAAATATGGATTGCCGCGTCCGTCGTGACGGCGATCGATCTTCAGAAAGCCCTGATTGCGCTTGCCCTGCCGCGTGATCCGGATGCCCTTGACATCATCAGGCATGCAGGACGGGAAGTTGACGTTGATCACCGTGTTCCTGGGCACGCCGGCGCCGATCACCTTGCGGATGATGTCGGG
>NZ_LDTB01000028.1 GCF_001476895.1 Sphingomonas endophytica
CCTGCTATACCTCGTGCTCAATCACGCGGCCGACGAATGGAAACGTCCACCGCGTGAATGGGGTGAGGCCAAAAGCCAGTTCGCCGTGATCTTCGGTGAGCGGTTCGTCATCTGACGATAACCGGCCTCCCGCACAAAATTCCTGACAGTCCCCGCGATCGGCCAGGCGTGTTCGCTGTCGGTCGTGCGTTTGAACCTGCGCTTCTGCCGGGCACGCAGGTCGTTCTCGCGCATCAGCCGCGCCGTGCGACGCCGCCCGATGGCAAAGCCATCATCCTGCAACTCGCGCGTCATCCTCGGACTGCCATAGGTGCCGTTCGACAGGGCAAAAGCCGAGCGGACATGCGCCAGCATCACCATGTCATCGCGCTGACGCCGACTGGCCGGGCGATCCTTCCAAGCGAAGTAGCCGCTCTGGCTGACGCCGAGCACCCGGCAGAGGCGGTGGACCGGGAAATCCTCTCTCGCCCGATCGATGAGCTGGAACCTCATCGATTTCCCTCCCGGGCGAAAAAAGCGGTCGCCCGCTTCAGTATGTCACGCTCCTGTCGAAGGATCTCATTCTCCCGCCGAAGGCGCTTCAACTCGGCAGCCATATCCGCCTGCGGCGCTTGATCCGGCGTATCCACCAGACGATCCCGGCTGCGGCTGATCCAGCGCACCAGCGTCGATAGCCCCACTCCCAGATCCTCCGCTATTTCGCGCTGCGTCCGTCCGCTGGTCGCCACCAGCCGAACCGCTTCGTCCTCAAACTCCTTCGTGAACCGTCGCTGCTTCGTCATTGAGTTCGCCTTTCACTTCAAGGGAACTCTCCACCTTGCCGAGGCAAGTCCAGCTGTGCGGACGCACGGTTTTGTAGTCGGTCCGCCATGCGTCGATGATCCGTCTCGCCGCAGCCAGCGAAGGAAACAAGTGCTCGTTCAGGCACTCGTCGCGCAAGCGACCATTGAACGATTCTACGAAGCCGTTCTGTTGCGGCTTGCCCGGAGCAATGTAGTGCCACTCGACGCCCGTGTCCTGGCACCATGTCAGAACGGCATGACTAGTCAGTTCGGTGCCGTTGTCGCTGACCACCATGCACGGCAGCCCGCGACGCTCCGCGATGGCACTCAGTTCGCGGACGACACGCCGACCTGACAACGAAGTGTCGACGATACAGGCCAGGCACTCCCGGCTGTAAACGTCGATAACGTTGAGGACGCGGAAACGCCGGCCGCAGGCCAATGCATCCGACACGAAGTCGAGCGACCAGCGCTGGTTGAGTTTTTGCGGGATCGCCATCGGCGCCCGCGCGCCCAGCGCCCGTTTCCGGCCGCCACGTTTGCGCACCGTCAGCCGCTCCTCGCGATACAGCCGGTACACCTTCTTCAGGTTCATGCCCTTGCCTTCGCGCCTGAGCAGGATTGCCAACCGGCGATAGCCGAACCGGCGACGCTCGCTGGCGATCTCGCGTATCCGCTCGCGCACAGCATCGTCCTTCCCGCGAAGCGGCTCATATTGCCATGCCGACCGGTTGACCCCGATCAGCCTGCAGGCGCGACGCTCGGAGAAGCCGTGGTCGGTCATCAGCTTCTCCACCGCAGCGTAGCGATCCGCAGACCCGGTCAGTTTTTTCCCAGCAGATCCTTCAGCGCCGACACGTCCAGCATCGACTCCGCCAGCAGCTTCTTCAGCCGTCGGTTCTCGTCCTCCAGCGTCCGCAACCGTGCCGCTTCCGACACGGTCATCCCGCCGTATTTCGACTTCCAGTTGTAGAACGTCGCATCGCTGATGCCGTGCTTCCGGCACAGCTCAGCGGTCTTTACGCCAGCCTCGTGCTCACGAAGTACGCCTATGATCTGATCCTCGGTAAAACGGCCTCGCCGCATCGCTCGTCTCCATATGACGAACTAACTTACCAATGGCATGATTCCCGGGGAGCACGTCAAGCAGACCGCAGCTATCCGGGCCGTGATGTCAGCCCTACCTGTCATCTCCTTTGGATAGCATACGCGTGAACGCCCGCAACTGGGTGGAAGTGGCCACCCTGCCCCAGCGTAACGAGGACCCACACTCCGACGCTCGGGCCCCGACCCGGCTTCCCAAATTCCGCCGTTCGTTCACCGGCCAGGCGCGTGATGCTGTTCATGGGCAACGACGGCTTTACCAATCTCTCAGCCGACGGGCTGAAGCTGTTCGACGCCGCGATCGACGGAGCCATCGGATCGATGAAGGCGTGTTTCCGACGAACACGCGGGAAAAGCATCCCCTAATCCATACAGCGGACGACCGTGGAATTCGGACAGCCGAGGTAATGTTTCTCCACCCTCCCTGTCCGAATATCACGGCAGGTCCGCTTCTATAATCGAGGGGCATCGTCATCTCGCCCGCCCCCCCCAACCACCCAGGAACCTGCCGGCGATAGCCATCATACGCCGGCTGAGATCAGGGTGATCCGGGCCGATGCCGTCAGTGGCGCATCGCAACGACGCCTGAAGCGCCGGACAGCTGTGCGGACGCATCGAACTTATGGATCCAGCCATAGCGTTCTGGGAAGTGGTGCATGGCGCGATGCCGGGTCGCGTCAGGCAGACTGGCATCGGTATGGAGCGCGCGATTGGCGTCCCATGAGCTGCGCTGGATGAGGCGGGTGCGCAGCGCGCGCTCCTTCTGATAGGCGGCAAAGCGTGCGTCGCGGTTGGATGACGTCAGTCCGTCGAGCATGGTCGCCAGCGTGATGGCATCCTCGATCGTCGTATTCGCGCCCTGCCCGTGATGCGGCAGCATCGCATGGACGGCATCGCCGATCAGCACGACCGGCCCGCGATGCCAGTGGCGAAGCGGCGGCGCGACAAACAGGCCCCACCGACGCTCCACATCGCCCGCCGCGACCATTTGCCGGACGGCCGGATGCCAGTCGGCGAAGGCCGCCACCGCTTCCCCCGGTTCGATCGGCACCGTCCCGCCGCTACCGGACCAGGCGGTGGGCCCCTCCACCACCGCGAAGAAGTTGACGTGCCCGCCATCGCTGCCGATCGCATAATGCAGCAGATGGGCATCCTGGCCGATCCAGAACTGAATCGCCTGGGGATCGGGCAAAGCGTTCAGTCGCTCGACCGGCACGATGCCGCGAAACGCGCTGGTCCCGGAATAGCGTAGCGGCTGTCCGCCGACCCATTGCCGGGTGATGGAGCGAACACCGTCGGCGCCCACGACGATATCGGCCTCGACAGGGTCGCGTCCGACGAAGTGAAGCGCCACCCGTTCGCCCACCGTCTCGATCCGTTCCAGCCGATGCGCCAGATGAATATGCTCCGCCCCGACCGCGCGGCCCAGCGTCGTCTGCAGATCGGCGCGGTGGATGCCCAGATAGGGCGCGCCGAACCGATCGCGATAGGCACCGCCCTTGCGCACCGCATGGGCCGCAAGGCGATCACCGGACAGCCCGTCGCGGTAGATCAGCTCGGTCGGCTCGACGCCCGTCCGCTCCAGCTGGTCGATCAGGCCCAGCCTTTGCAGCTCACGGGTGGCATTGGCCGACAGGGCGACCGCCGCGCCGATCTCGCTCAGCTCCGCCGCCTGTTCGTACAGCGTCGCCTCGATCCCCCGCGCCCGCAGCGCCAGCGCGAGGGTCAATCCGCCGATACCGGCGCCGATGATCGCGATCTTCATGGATAGCCTCCGTAATCCTTACGCGGCCGTCGCCGTCTGGCGATACTCGGCCGGGGCATCGGCGAAATCGGCGATCGCCTCGGCCAGCCGTTCGGGCATCGAGTAATAGGGCGCATGGCTGGCCGGGAGCGACACGACCGCGACCGGACCGGGAAACTCCTTCTGCATCTGACGCTGCACGGCGATCGGAATCCCGACATCGTCCAGCGCCTCGATATAGAGGCGTGGGATCTCCAGCGCGCGGCCCTCCATCGGATTGGGCGTGCCGAAGGGCACGGTCGTCTGGGTCTGGATGAACTGCTCGGCAGGCGGCATTCCCTCGCCGGGATAATCGCCCATGAAGACTTCGCGGAACCGTTCCAGCCGCGAGAAATCCGCCTGTAGCCCGCGTCCCTCGTCGACCGGCTGGATCAGGTCCAGCGCGTGCGGCGTGCCCCGGTTGGGCTCGCCGGGCAGGACGAAGGTTTCCGGCGTAACACCGGGCGCGGTGAGGAACGCGGTCAGGTAGATCAGCCCGGCCACCTTGTCGGGATGGTGCTGCGCCAGCCACGAGATGGATGCTCCGCCCATGCTGTGCCCCAGAAGGATCGACTGCCCCTCGGCCCGCGCCAGGATGTCTGCGACGGGGCGGGTATAATGCTCCATGTCGACGACCGACAAATGGCCGCCATCGCCGGGCGTATGGCCGGTCAGGTCGGGCGCATGGACGCGGTAGCCGCGCGCTTCGAGAAGCGGGACGACCGCGTCATAGCAGGCGCCGCGATTCCAGGCGCCATGGATCAGGATGATATCGGTGACGGTCATGACATGTCTTCCTGTTCGAGCCGGGGGGATCAGAAGCGATATTGCAGGCCGACCTGCGCGATGAGGGGATTGAGCTGGACGCGCGCCGTACCCGGCACGAAGCCGTTCGGCGTGCCAAGCCGGAAGCGGGCGTTGGTGCTGGTCCAGACCTTACTGGCCGCGCCGAACACACCGATCCGCTCGTTGAGCGGCACATCGATGCCGCCCGTGATGGCAGGACCAACGGTATTGCTGGTGCGAAAATCCTTCAGCACGCCGTCTTCGGTCTTGAAGATGATCGTCCAGTTCAGGCCGCCGCCGATATAAGGCCGCACCCCGCCCGGACGCCCGAAATGATAACGTACGCTGTAGAGGCCAGGACCATAGGTCACCTTACCCAGCGTGCCCGCGCCCGCCAGCGTTCCCGATGCGGTCAGCGTGCTGGTCGGCGGCACGCCGACGGTCGCCGCGACCGACACGTTGGGGGTCAGGAAATAGCCGATATCGAGGCTGACGCCGTTGTTGTTCGACGCGGTGGCGTTGGCACCCGGCAGCGGCTCCCCGGCAATCTTCACATCGGCCTTTTCGTCGAACATGACACGCGCCGCGCCGAGCCGGACATAGAATCGCCGCTCCTTGCCGTCCGGCGACTGCTGGGCCTGCGCCACGCTCGGCAGCATCAGGCACAATCCCGCAACACCGGCGAGCACCCCGCCCTTTCGCAAGGCTCGCATATATCCATATGGTATTGAAGCCATTTTCCGCTTCCTCTCCATCTGCCGTCGCTATCTGTCGTGCGACTTGTCCCGAAGCGATTTCGCTTTCGTGGGGGCAGAATGTCGGGAGGTGCATCATGCGTCCAACACCAACTCCATATGACGGCCATACCTAAAAGGTTGGCCGGATCACGCCTCTTCGCCGCCCCCGGTCATGCGCAGGATCGCGTCAGGGATGGGATAATCCCAGGCACCGTAGCGCTCGCGAATCACCGCCGCCATGGCGACCAGTTCGGGCGAGCGGTCGTCCTTGCGAAAGCTCATGATGATCGGCGATGCGATCGGTTCGACCAGCGGGCGATAGCGGACGCCGTCGACCCGCGACCGGCGAACCGAGGCCGGGACGATGCAGACCCCCTCCCCGGCCGCGACCAGCCCGATCGCGATCTGCAACTCGCTGACCTCGTGCGCGATCACTGGGGTCACGCCAATATCGCGGAAATGGCCGACGACCTGATCGGCATAGCTGGGTCGCGGGGCGTTGGGATACAGGATCAGCGGGTCGGTCGCCAGCGACGCCAGGGACACCCCGCCCCCCGCCGTCAGCGGGTGCGTGGCCGGAAGCGCGACGATCAATGGCTCCTCGCGCAGCACCACCCGCGCCACGGCGTCATCCTCGAACCGGATACGCCCGAAGCCGACATCGATCCGTCCGTCCTTCAGCGCAGCGATCTGCGAAAGCGTGCCGCCCTCGATCAGCGACAGGTCGACCGACGGCATCGCCGCCCGATAGGCCCGAATGATCGCGGGGAGGCGCGAATAGATGGTGGAGGCGACGAAGCCGATCGCGAAGCGCCGCTGCTGCGACACCACGGCTTTCGCGATCATCGCATCCATATCGGCCATACGCGCCAGGATGCTGATCGCCTGATCATAGACGAGATGGCCGATCGGCGTCAGCCGCAGCGGCTTGGCGGAGCGATCGATCAAGGTCGCGCCGACCCGTTCCTCGATCTGCTGGATCTGGCGGCTGAGCGGCGGTTGTGCGATGTGGAGACGCTCGGCGGCACGGGTGAAATTGCCTTCCTGCGCAACGGTCACGAAATAGCGCAGCTGCCGTATGTCCATCCTGTCATCCTCTCCAAAGCCGGCGGGTCGGTGGCAGCAGTGTGTTATTCATGGTCCGCCAGCAGCGCTTCGGGCACGCCATAGCCCCACTCGGTATATTTGCGGGCGATGATCCGCAGAACGGCGCGCAACTCGGGCGAGGCATCGCCGACCCGGTGGCTCATGATGATCGGCGAATGCGCGGGTTCGACGAGATCGAGATAGCGCACATCCTCGGTCCGCGCCTTGCGTACCGACTCCGGGATCACCGCCACCCCCTCTTCGGCGGCAACCAGACCGATCGCGATCTGCAACTCGCGCGCCTCGACGATCTGGTTTGGGCTCAGGCCATTATCGTGGAACAGCGACAGGACCTGATCGGCATAGCTGGGACGCGATGCACTGGGATAGAGAACCAGCTTTTCGCGCGCCAGGGCCGACAGGGATACCGGCGCGCCGTCCTGCCCCAGATGGCTTCCCATCGGGACCGCCGCGACGAGCGACTCCCGCCGGAGCACGGTGCGCCGCACCGCCGGATCGTCGAAGCGGATGCGGCCGAAACCGATATCGATCCGCCCCTCCTTCAACGCCGCGATCTGGTCCAGCGTCGGGCTTTCGACCAGTGTCAGTTCGACATCGGGCATCTCGGCCCGGAACTCGCGGATCAGCGCGGGCAGGCGCGCATAGATGGTCGAGGCGACGAACCCCATGGTGAACCGTCGCCGATCGGTCGCGATCGCGGCATCCATCATCGTCCGCATGTCATCCACGCGCCGCAGCACCTGCACCGCCTGATCGTGGAACAGCTGCCCCATCGGGGTCAGCGCGAGCGGTCGGCTCGTCCGGTCGATCAGGGACGCGCCGACCTCCGCCTCCAGTTGCTGGATCGACCGGCTGAGCGGCGGCTGCGCCATATGCAACCGTTCGGCCGCGCGGTTGAAATTCCGCTCGGCGGCGACGGTGACGAAGTAACGAAGCTGACGCAGGTCCATAGGATCATACTCTCCAAGTATCACCAGAAGACCATAATGATCTTTGCGCGTCCAGATCGCCAAGCCTAGTTTCCGGGGAAATTCGGATAAAACTGGATAGGAAGAGGTTATGGCCACGATCGTCGAGATCGATACCTATATCGTCGACATACCGACGATCCGGCCGCACGTGCTCGCGATGGCCACTATGCATCACCAGTCGATCGTGCTGGTCCGGCTGCGCGACTCCGACGGCATCGAGGGGATCGGCGAAGGCACGACCATCGGCGGCCTCAGCTATGGCGAGGAAAGCCCGGAGGGCATCAAGCTCGCCATCGACACCTATATCGCCCCCGTCCTCGAAACCTGCGACCCATCGCAGGTCGGGGCCGCGATGGCCAAGATCGGCAAGAGCGTCTTCGGCAATCACCTCGCCAAATGCGCGGTCGAAACCGCCCTGCTGGACCTGGCTGGCAAGCGGCTGGGCGTGCCCGTCTCCACGCTGATCGGCGGCGGCGCGATCCGCGACCGGTTGCCGGTCGCCTGGACACTGGCAAGCGGCGATACCGCGCGCGACATCGAGGAGGCCGAACGGGTCCTGGCCGAGCGGCGGCACAACATCTTCAAGCTCAAGATCGGCAAGCGCGACGTGCGCGCCGATGTCGCCCATGTCGCCGCGATCAAGCGCGCGGTCGGCGACCGGGGCAGCGTGCGCGTTGACGTCAACCAGAACTGGAGCGAGGCGCAGGCCGATCTCGGCATGAAGCTGCTGGAGGAGGCGGGCGTCGATCTGGTCGAACAGCCGGTCGCGCGGCACGATCATGCCGCCATGGCCCGGCTGTCCGCCAAACATGTCGTCCCGTTGATGGCGGACGAGGCACTGCACGGGCCCGCCGACGCCTTCGCCATTGCGGCGTGCGGCGGGGCGCGGGTCTTCGCGGTCAAGATCGCCCAGTCCGGCGGCCTGCTCCCGGCCCATGCCGTGGCCACGATCGCGCAGGCGGGTGGCGTCGGGCTCTATGGAGGCACGATGCTGGAGGGCGGCGTTGGCACCGCGGCGTCGGCGCATGTCTTCGCTACCCTGCCCTCTCTGGCCTGGGGGACCGAGTTGTTCGGCCCACTCCTGCTGACCGAAGACATATTGGCCGAGCCTCTGCGCTATGCCGATTTCCACCTGAGCGTGCCGACCGGCCCCGGCCTGGGCATCGCGCTGGACGAGGACCGCGTCGCGTTCCACCGACGCGACCGTCGCTCCCCTACCCTTCATGTCGTCGCGGGAAGAGGCTGAACCATGTTGTTTCACGTCGAAATGGATGTCGATATTCCGCTCGGCTTCGATGCCGAGGAAGCGGCACGGCTCAAGGCCGCCGAGAAGGCCCGTTTCCAGGAGCTGCAACGCGCGGGCACCTGGCGCCACATCTGGCGGGTGGTCGGCCAATACGCCAATGTCAGCATCTTCGATGTCGGCTCCAATGCCGAGTTGCACGACATCCTGATGAGCCTGCCGCTCTACCCCTTCATGACGATCCGCGTGACGGCGCTGTGCCGCCACCCCTCGTCCCTACACGACGACGACCGCTGACGATCGGAACCGCACGACCGCCGACGAGCGGCCGGACAGACAGAATATAGGAGAGTGTGATGGATATCAGCTTCGTGAAAACCCCCGCCATCCAGGATCTGCTCGATCGCGTCGCGGGCACGGCCTCCGACAAGGGCGATCCGCGCGTCAAGGCGATCCTGCGCGACCTGGTGGAATCGCTGATGGTGCTGATCGTCAAGCACGACATCGACGAGAACGAAGTCTGGGGCGCGGTCAACTTCCTCCAGAACGGCGCGGGCGAGTTCGGGCTGCTGATGCCGGGCGTCGGCCTCGAACATTTCCTCGACCTCTATATGGACGCCAAGGACGCCGAGGCGGGCAAGACCGGCGGCACGCCCCGCACCATCGAGGGGCCGCTCTATGTCGAGGGCGCGCCGCTAGTCGACAATGACGCCAACCTGACCGACGATCCCGACGATACCGACACGCTCTACATGGCCGGACGGGTCACGGGACCGGACGGCGAGCCGGTCGCGAACGCCATCCTCCATGTCTGGCACGCCAATTCCAAGGGCTTCTACTCGCATTTCGACCCCACCGGCGAGCAGACGCCGTTCAACAACCGCCGCCGCATCCGGCTGGGCGACGATGGGCGCTATGCGTTCCATTCCAAGATGCCCAACGGCTATAGCGTGCCGCCCGGCGGTGCCTCCGACCGGTTGATGCAGGTGCTCGGCCGCCACGGCAACCGCCCGGCCCATGTCCATTTCTTCATCGAGGCGCCCGGCTATCGCCAGCTGACGACGCAGATCAATTTCGGCGATGACCCCTTTGCCGCCGACGACTTCGCGTTCGGCACCCGCGAGGGGCTGCTGCCGGTGCCGAACCGCCAGGGCGACACCGCGCACATCGCCTTCGATTTCCAGCTCCAGCGCGCCGACGATGCCGAGGAGGAAGCCTTCTCGCACCGCGCCCGTCTGGCCGTCGCCTGATCCCCGGAAGGATATTGTCATGACCGACCTTCGCGAACGCCTTGCCACCGCTGTCGTCGACGATCCCGCCACCGGAGCCTTCCGGTGCCGCCGCGACGTGTTCACCGACCCCGCGCTGTTCGAGCTGGAGATGCAGCACATCTTCGAGGGCAACTGGGTCTATCTGGCGCATGAGAGCCAGATCCCGGAGAATAACGACTATCTCACCACCCATATCGGTCGCCAGCCGATCATCATCACCCGTGACAAGACCGGGACGTTGAACGCCGTCATCAACGCCTGCGCGCATCGTGGCGCGATGCTGTGCCGTCGCAAGCATGGCAACAAGGGCAGCTTTACCTGCCAGTTCCATGGCTGGACCTTCAGCAATGCGGGCAAGCTGCTGAAGGTCAAGGACGGCAAGACCGGCGATTATCCCGCCGGGTTCAACACCGAGGGGTCGCACGACCTGACCCGCGTCGCCCGGTTCGAGAATTATCGCGGATTCTTGTTCGGCAGCCTGAACGCCGACGTGCCGCCGCTCGAGGACTGGCTCGGCTCGACCCGCATGGTCATCGACCAGATGGTCGACCAGGCACCCGACGGGCTGGAGGTGCTGCGCGGCAGTTCGACCTATGTCTATGACGGCAACTGGAAGCTGCAGATCGAAAACGGTGCTGACGGCTATCATGTCAGTGCGGTCCACTGGAATTATGCGGCGACCGCCAACCGCCGCGCGGAGGACTCGATCAAGGCGGTCGATGTCGATGGCTGGTCCAAGAGCGTCGGCGGCGTCTATGCGTTCGACCACGGCCATATCCTGCTCTGGACGAAGCTGCTCAACCCCGAGGTTCGCCCGATCTATGCGCATCGCGAGGCGCTGGCGGCGCGGGTCGGCGAGGAGCGCGCGGAATTCATCGTCGGGCAGACCCGCAATCTGTGCCTCTATCCCAATGTCTATCTGATGGACCAGTTCTCGACCCAAATCCGCGTCGTCCGCCCGATCTCGGTCGATCGCACCGAAGTGACCATCTATTGCTTCGCGCCGAAGGGCGAGAGCGACGCCGACCGCGCCTTGCGCATCCGGCAATATGAGGATTTCTTCAACGTCAGCGGCATGGGCACGCCCGACGATCTGGAAGAATTCCGCTCCTGCCAGAAGGCCTATGAGGGCGCGGGCGAACTGTGGAACGACCTGAGCCGCGGGGCGACGCGTTGGATCGCCGGACCGGACGGAAACGCGCGCGCCGTGGGCATCGAACCGCTGCTCAGCGGCGAGCGTAGCGAGGACGAGGGGCTGTTCGTCCGCCAGCATGAATATTGGGCGCAGTCGCTGATCGCCGCGATCGACCGCGACGGCGGCGGGAATGGTGGTGCCACGCTGCGCCCGGTCGACCGGCTGGAGGTAGCGGCATGAGCCTGACCTACGACCGGCTCCTCGCCTTCCTCTACCGCGAGGCACGGCTGCTCGACGATCGGCAATGGGACGAGTGGCTGGAATGCTACGCCCCGCACGCGGTCTTCTGGATGCCCGCCTGGGACGATGACGACATGCTGGTGGAGGACCCGCAGCGCGAGATCTCGCTCATCTACTATCCCGATCGCACCGGGCTGGAGGACCGCGTCTTCCGGATCAAGACCGAGCGATCGGGGGCGAGCATGCCCGAGCCGCGCACCAACCACACCGTCTCGAACGTCGAGATCCTCGGCGAGGCGGACGGGCAGATGCAGGTGCGGTTCAACTGGCACACGCTCAGCCACCGCTACAACGAGACGCTGAGCTTCTTCGGCACGTCCTTCTACACGATCGACACGACCGGCGCGCAGCCGCTCATCACCAACAAGAAGGTCGTCCTGAAGAACGACTATATCCGCCAGGTGATCGACGTTTATCACGTCTGATGCCCGGCGGCCGGAGAGGATATCATGGGCTACCGTATCGCATTGAACTTTGAGGATGGCGCGACGCGCTTCATCACCTGCGCCCCGGGTGAGACGGTGCTGGACGCCGCGTTCCGCCAGAGGATCAACCTGCCGATGGACTGTTCCGACGGCGTGTGCGGCACCTGCAAATGCCGCTGCGAACAGGGCGCCTATGATCTCGGCGACGACTATATCGACGAGGCGCTGACCGCCGACGAGGCGGAGGAAGGGCTGGTCCTGACCTGCCAGATGCGCGTCTCGTCCGATTGCGTCGTCGCGGTGCCCGTCCCCTCCTCCGCCTGCAAGGTGAAGCCCGCCGTGCATGAGGGCGCGGTGGCGGCGGTGGACCTGGTGTCTGACAGCACGATCCTCCTCACCCTGCGGCTGGACGATCCGGCTGTGCTCGGCTTCCTGCCCGGCCAATATGTGAATCTGGCGGTGCCGGGCACGGACCAGCACCGCGCCTATTCCTTCAGTTCCAAACCCGGCGCGGCGGAGGCCAGCTTCCTGATTCGCAACATGCCCGGTGGCCTGATGAGCGGATGGCTGACATCCATGGCCAAGCCCGGCGCGCGCATGAGCTTCGTCGGCCCCCAGGGCAGCTTCTTCCTGCGGGCGGTGGAGCGGCCGACGATCCTGCTGGCGGGTGGCACCGGCTTGGCCCCGATCCTGTCGATGCTGGAGGTGCTGGCCGATACGGGCACGGACCAGCCGCTCCACTTGATCTACGGCGTGACCCGAGACGGCGACATGGTCGAGGTCCCCCGGATCGAGGCGCTGGCAGGCCGCCTCCCCTCGCTGAGCTGGACCGCGTGCGTCGCCGATCCCGAGAGCGCGCATCCGCTGAAAGGCTATGTCACCGATCATCTGACCGATACGCATCTGAACGCGGGCGATTGCGATATCTATCTGTGTGGGCCGCCGCCCATGGTCGAGGCGGTGCGGGGCTTCCTGCGCGACAAGGGCGTCGAGCCCCGGCATTTCCACTATGAAAAATTCGCGCCGAGCGAAGCGCCGGTTGCGGTGGCGGCATGACATTCGCCGGGCGCTTTCGCGACAAGGTGATGGTGGTGACCGGGGCCGCCCAGGGCATCGGCCGCGGCGTGGCGCTGCGCGCCGCGGCCGAGGGTGCCGCCGTCCTGCTGGTCGACCGCGCCGACTTCGTTTCCGACGTGGCGCGGGAAGCGGGCGAGCGGGCGGCGTTTTTCGTGTGCGACCTCGAAACCCATGACGGAGCGGCCGCCGCGATGGCAGCGGCGGTGACCGCCTTTGGCCGCGTCGACATTCTGGTCAACAATGTCGGCGGCGCGATCCGCATGCGTCCTTTCGCGGCCTTCGAGCCGGAGCAGATCGAGGCGGAAATCCGCCGTTCGCTGATGCCGACGTTGTGGGGCTGTCACGCCGTCCTGCCGATCATGCTGGGCCAGGGCGGCGGCACGATCGTCAACGTGTCGTCCAACGCGACGCGCGGCATCCGCCGCGTTCCCTATTCGGCGGCGAAGGGCGGGATCAACGCCCTCACCCAAGCCCTCGCGATGGAATATGGCGAGGCGGGCATCCGCGTCGTCGCGACCGCGCCCGGCGGCACGCAGGCGCCGCCGCGCATCGTGCCGCGCAACCCGAATGGCGACGACACCCGCGAACAGGCCTGGATGGCCGAGGCGGTGGAGCAGGTCACCAGCTCCACCTTCCTGGGGCGCTATGCCACGCTGGACGAGCAGATCGCGCCGATCCTCTTCCTGGCCTCGGACGAGGCTTCCTACATCACCGGCTCGGTCCTGCCCGTGGCCGGTGGCGATCTGGGCTGACTGGAGCGATATGAAGAGCAAGATTTACCCCTCGCCCGCCGCCGCGCTGGACGGGCTGTTGTTCGACGGCATGACGATCATGTCGGGCGGGTTCGGCCTGTCGGGCAATCCCGAAAGCCTGATCCCGGAAATCCGCGCGAGCGGGGTGAAGGGGCTGACCGTCATCTCCAACAATGCCGGCGCGGACGGGTTCGGGCTGTGGATGCTGCTGGAGAGCCGTCAGGTCGCCAAGATGATTTCATCCTATGTCGGCGAGAACAAGCTGTTCGAGCAGCAATATCTGTCTGGCGAGCTGGAGCTGGAACTCAACCCGCAAGGCACACTCGCCGAGCGCATCCGCGCAGGCGGCGCGGGCATCCCGGCCTTCTATACAAAGACCGGCGTCGGCACGGTCGTGGCCGAGGGCAAGCCGGTCGAGACGTTCGAGGGGCAGGATTATGTCCGCGAGACCTGGTTGCGCGCCGACCTGTCGATCATCAAGGCGTGGAAGGCCGATCCGGCGGGCAATCTGATGTTCCGCAAAACCGCGCGCAACTTCAACCCGAACATGGCGACCGCCGGCAAGGTCACGGTGGTCGAGGTGGAGGAGATCGTCGAGGCGGGCACGCTCGACCCCGACGCCATCCACACGCCGGGCATCTATGTCGATCGCATCGTGCTGAGCACGATCAACGAAAAGCGCATCGAGAAACTGACGACCCGCGCGCGGGAGGAAGTCGCATGAGCTGGACCCGTGACGAGATGGCGGCGCGCGCCGCCCGCGAGCTTCGGGACGGTTTCTACGTCAACCTCGGCATCGGCATCCCCACGCTGGTGGCCAACCATGTTCCCGCCGGGATCGACGTGACGCTGCAGTCCGAAAACGGCCTGCTGGGCATCGGCCCCTTTCCCTATGAGGGCGAGGCGGACCCGGACCTCATCAATGCGGGCAAGCAGACGGTGACGACGCTGCCAACCTCCAGCTTCTTCTCCAGCGCGGACAGCTTCGCGATGATCCGGGGCGGCCATATCGACATGGCGGTGCTGGGCGCGATGGAGGTCTCGGCGGGCGGCGACATCGCCAACTGGACGATCCCGGGCAAGATGGTGAAGGGCATGGGCGGCGCGATGGACCTGGTCGCGGGCGTCAAGCGCATCGTCGTGGTGATGGACCATGCCAGCAAGGCCGGCGGTCCGAAGATCCTGCCCGAATGCACGCTGCCGCTGACCGGCAAGGCCTGTGTCGACCTGATCGTCACCGACTTGTGCGTTATGGCCTGCGACAAGCCGGGCCTGCGGCTGATCGAACTGGCCCCCGGCGTCACGCTGGACGAGGTCCGGGCGAAGACCGGGGCACCATTCGCGGCGGATATGCTGGAAGGCGTCGTCTGATGCCGTTCGTCACATCCGATGGGGCCGCCATCTATTGGAAGGTCGAGGGCGAAACCGACCGGCCGCGCCTCGTGCTGCTCAATTCGATCGGCACCGACATGGATCTGTGGAGCCCGGTCCTGCCGCTGCTCCGCGAACACGTCGCCTTGCTGAGGATCGACACGCGAGGGCACGGCGCGTCGGACGCGCCGCCGGGCGACTATAGCCTGGCCGGGCTGGCCCGTGACATCGCGGCAGTGATGGACGCGGCCGGATGGGACAAGGCCCAGGTCGCTGGCGTGTCGCTGGGCGGCATGATCGCGATGCAGATGGCGCTGGACATGCCGGAGCGAGTGACGGGCCTGATACCGATCTGCACCTCCGCCACGATGGACCGTGCCGCATGGACCACGCGCGTCGATACGGTGCGCCGCGACGGCATGGCGGGGATCGTCGATCTGGCCATGTCGCGTTTCCTCTCCCCCGCCTTCATCGCCGAGCGGCCCGGCCATGCGGCGACGATCCGTCACGGACTGCTCACCATGCGGGCCGAGGGCTATGCCGGATGCGCCGCAGCGATCCGCGACATGGCGCTGTCCGACCGGCTAGGCGGGATCGCCTGTCCGACGCTTGTTGTCTCGGGCGACCAGGACAGCTCGACGCCCTATGTCGGCCATGGCGAGCATCTGGTCTCGGCCATTCCCGGCGCGCGGCATATCGCCCTTCCCGCCGCCCATCTCGCGCCGCTCGAAGCGCCCGATGCGCTGGCCGACGCTATCCTGAACCATCGGAGCTGACCTCATGACCGCCGCTTTTATCTGCGACGCCGTTCGGACCCCGATCGGGCGGCTGAACGGCGCGCTGGCCGATATCCGCGCCGACGACCTCGCCGCCGTGCCGATCCGCGCCTTGGTCGAGCGTAACCCGGGCGTCGACTGGAGCGCGGTCGACGACAGCATCCTCGGCTGCGCCAACCAGGCGGGCGAGGACAATCGCAACGTTGCGCGCATGGCCGTATTGCTGGCGGGCCTGCCCGAGGCGGTGCCCGGAACGACGGTTAACCGACTGTGCGGATCGGGCCTCAACGCGGTCGGCTGCGCGGCGCAGGCGATCCGCTCGGGGGATGCCGAATTGGTCATCGCGGGCGGCGTCGAGAGCATGACCCGCGCGCCCTATGTCATGGGCAAGGCCGCCTCCGCCTTCGACCGCGCACAGAAGATCGAGGACACCACGCTCGGCTGGCGTTTCGTCAACCCGGCGATGAAGGCGGCCTACGGCGTCGACACGATGCCGCAGACGGGCGAGAATGTCGCCGATCAATGGCGCATCTCGCGCGAGGATCAGGACCGGTTCGCGCTGGCCAGCCAGCAAAAGGCCGCCGCCGCGATCGCCAGCGGGCGGATGGCAGCCGAGATCGTCCCCGTCACCATCCCCCAGAAAAAGGGCGAGCCGCGCGTCGTCACGCAGGACGAACATCCGCGCGCGACCAGCCTCGAGGTCCTCGCAAAGCTGAAGCCCGTCGTCCGCGCCGACGGCACCGTGACCGCGGGCAACGCCTCCGGCCTGAATGACGGGGCGGCCGCGATGATCGTCGCGTCCGAAGCGGCGGCGGGGCAACACGGCCTGACGCCCCGCGCACGCATTCTGGGCATGGCCGCCGCCGGGATCGCGCCGCGCATCATGGGCGCCGGACCGATCGAAGCGGCGCGCAAGCTGTGCTGCCTGACCGGCGTGGCGATCGACGATCTCGATGTGATCGAACTCAACGAAGCCTTTGCCAGCCAGGCGATCGCGACCCTGCGCGACCTGGGGCTGGCGCAGGACGACCCCCGCGTGAACCGCAACGGCGGGGCCATCGCGCTGGGGCATCCGCTGGGCATGTCGGGCGCGCGGATCGTCATGACCGCCGTCGAGGAACTGCACCGGACGCAAGGACGCTACGCGCTGGCCTTCATGTGCATCGGCGTGGGCCAGGGCATTGCCCTGATGATCGAACGGGTCTGACGCCCGAGACGGGCGGGGGCACGGCGTCCCCCGCCCGCTTTGCCATCAGGCGGGCAGCCGCAAAATGGGCTTGATCGTCACGCCGCTTTCGCTGTCGGCGACCGCCTGGTTGATATCGGCGAAATCATAGAATTTCACCAGCCGGTCGAAGGGGAAGCGCCCCTGGGCGTGGAGCGCGATCAGCTCGGGGATGAAGACCTGCGGCACGACATCGCCCTCCACGATGCCCATGATGCGCTTGCCCGGCACCATGACCATGTTCACGTCGAAGCTCGCTTCGGTGCCCAGCTTTGGCGCGCCGACGATGCCGCAGGTCCCCATGATGGTCAGCGCGTCGATCGCCTGGCGCAGAACCTCTGGCCGACCGCTGCTCTCCAGCGTGAAGTCCGCGCCGCCGCCGGTGATCTCGCGGATCGCTTCCACCGCATCGGTCTCCCGGCTGTTGACGACATGCGTGGCGCCCAGTTCCTTCGCGAGGTCGAGCCGACTGGGCGTCACGTCGACCGCGATGATCGTGGTCGCGCCCGCGACGCGCGCCGCCATGATCGCGCTGAGGCCGACCGCCCCCGAACCAAAGGCGGCAAAGCTGGCCCCCGACGGCACTTCCAACGCGCGCAATACGGCTCCTGCCCCGGTCTGGATACCGCAACCGAGCGGCCCGAGCAGTTCCAGCGGCGCGTCCTTGGCGACCTTCACGATGTTGCGCTCGTGCGCCATCGCGAAACTGCCAAAGGAGGACTGGCCGAAGAAGTGATCGTGCAGCGCCCCGCCATGGGCATCGCACGTGGCCGTCGAGCCGTCCTTGCGGCCACCGCCGAAGTTCAGCGCGAAGAAATCGCCGCAATGCGCCGGGTGACCGGTCAGGCACGGACCGCAGACGCCGCACGACGCGAAGCTGAGCACGACATGGTCGCCCGGCTCGACGGCGGTCACGCCCGGCCCCACCGCCTCGACCACGCCCGCACCTTCATGGCCGAGGACGGCGGGCAGCGGGACGGGGTAATATTGGTCGCGCACGATGATGTCGGTGTGGCACACCCCCACCGCCACGATCTGCACGAGCACCTCGCCCCCTTGCGGTGACGCAATTTTCGCTTCCTCGATCGCAAAGGGTGCACCCTGGTCGCGAACCACGGCGGTGGTGATGCTGCGCATCTCGGTCATTATCGTCTCCTGCATCATGATATGTGGTTGGGTGGGCGGTCAGAAGGGATAGGCGGGCGCGGCGCCCTTCACCGTCACCCACTGCCAATGGGTGAACTCCTCCCAATTGGCCGGGCCGCCGATCGCGGAGCCGTTACCGGAAGCGCCCACCCCGCCGAAGGGATTGACCACCTCGTCGTTCACCGTCTGATCGTTGATGTGGAGCAGGCCCGCGCGCAGCCGTTCGCCCAGCGCCATGGCTCGGCCGACATCCTTCGAGATCACCGCCGCCGACAGACCATATTCGGTGTCGTTGGCGAGCGCGACCGCCTCGTCGTCCGTGTCAAACGGCACCAGCACCGCGACGGGGCCGAAAATCTCCTCCTCGAACGCCGCCATGCCCGGCTTTACCCCTTCCAGCACGGTCGGGGCGAGGCATAGTCCCTCGGCCGTGCCGCCCGCCAGAAGGCGCGCCCCGGCGGCGACGCTGCGTTCGACGATATCGATCGCATGGTCGAGTTGCGGCTGGCTGATCAGCGGGCCGATCGCGACCGTGCCCGACATCGGATCGCCCACGGGCAGCGCCTTCGCCTTCTCGGCCAGTCGGGTAGCAAAGGCGTCGAAGATCGCACGGTGCACCAGGATGCGGCCCGCCGTCATGCAGATCTGCCCCTGATGCAGCCATGCCCCCCAGGCGGCGTTGCGCGTCGCGAGGTCGAGATCGGCATCGTCCAACACGATCAGCGTGTTCTTGCCACCCAGTTCCAGCGAGACCTTCTTGAGGTGACGGCTCGCTGCCTCGCCGACCTTTCGGCCCGCGCCGGTCGAGCCGGTGAACTGGATCATCGCGACATTCGGGTCCGCGCAGAGTGCCGCGCCCGCCTCGCCGCCGCCGGGCAGCACCGACAGCACGCCTGCGGGCAGCCCGGCCAGCTCGAACAGACGCGCGATCACCAGCCCGCCGCAGATCGCCGTGCGCGGGTCGGGCTTGAGCATCACCGCATTGCCCACCGCCAGCGCGGGCGCCACCGCGCGCATCGCCAGATAGAGCGGAAAGTTGAACGGCGCGATCACCCCGACCACGCCGAGCGGACGACGGCGCGCCAGGCTCAGCCGCCCCGGCTCGCTGGGCAGGACGAGCCCCTGCGCCTGATGCGGCATCGCCGCCGCCAGCTCGATCGCCTTGATCGTGATCGCCAGCTCGAACTCCGCCTTGGCGCGCACCGAACCGCTTTCCCGCATGGTCCAGGTCACGATCTCCTCGGCATGCGCCCGCGCCAGCGCCGCTGCCTGGACGAAGATGCCCGCCCGGACATCCGCCGTCGCTGCGGCCCAGCCCTGCTGCGCGGCGCGAGCGGCCGTCGCCGTTTTGGTGACCGTCGCGGCATCGACCGAGGCGGCCCGCGCCAGAACTGCACCACCGGTCGCCGGTTCGAGGACGTCATAGCCTTGGCCGCCCTCGATCCAGTGTCCGTCGAAGAACCGGCCGTCGAGATGCGCGGCGTCGAGCAGGGATGTCATTTCGCTCTCCATCATGATCGTTCAAATATTAGATGGCGCGGTACCGAGGGCCCTCGCGCCTTTGGTCAGGCATGAACGGTAGCATGGATCAAGTGGGCCATGCGCTGGTGGCGCCCACAGCTGTCGGAGCCCTCCACCAGACCCGCCGAACATCCCCGGCGCGGCCGGCATACCGAATGCCGTCGGAATGGCATGATACCCATCATCCGCTTCCTCTCCATGGTATGTCGCATTCTGTTGTTGCGACTGGTCCGAAGCTCTCGCTTTTGTGGAGGCAAGCATGTCGGCGCCGGTGCTTTCCGTCCAACACCAACTTTATATCCTGTCGATACCTGCAAGGTTGTTGGGTGTATTTATTCCTGCCCGGTGAACAACGCGCGGGTAATGGAGAAGGCCCTTAATCTTGTCCTCGCCGTCCGACACGCTATGTTATCCCTCTCAACCGCGTTGGTACAGCAAGCAGGTACAGCGTGGCTGATCGTCAGACGCAAAAAGCTCGCAAATCCGCGCTTTTTGTTATTGTGACATCCCTCCCGTAGGGGTCACCATTTTCCGGCCTTTTTGGCGGAAATCGGCGGATTTAGGTACAATCTATCGACGCTCAGCCCACCCGGTGGTACAAAAGGGTGGTACAAATGAGGGTTCGAGTGGCTGGGCTGTACCGTCATCCCAAGTCGAGAATGTGGTGGTTCCGCATGGTCGTGCCGGAACGCTATCGCGTTGCCGCGGGCAAGCGCGAATGGAAGTATTCCCTCGAAACCAGCGACGAGAGTGAGGCGCGCCTGCGCCATGCCGAGAAGCTGGCGGAAATCCGCCGCTACATGGCTGGCCTCGATGTGCAGGAGGCCGCGTCGGTCGGCGACCGGGCGGACGAAATCGTCGCGCGGGGCATGGCCGCCCTCGCCCGCTCCAATATCGTCCATCAGGCGTCGATCGGCCTCAACTTCGATATGGCGCGTGGTCTCGACAACGTGACCTACGCGATATTGAAGGTCCTGAGCTTCCGCGTGAGGCTGGGCTGGGGCGGGAAGCACGCAGCGGCGGCGCAGCGGCAACGCTTCAGCGCGATCGACCCGGATGCGGAAGACGATACGCCGGAATTCGCGCCTGACCTGCCGCCCGAAGCCGGATCGGCGTTCCAGACGCTCGATCATCGCAAGCTGGCCTCTGCGCAGATCGAAGCATTCGAGGGTCAGCCGAGCTATCAGGGCGCGGCGTTCCGCGAGGTTGCGCGCGGCCTGCTCGCCGCCCGCGACTGGAAGGCGGCCGCGTTCGAAGCGCAACTGGTGGCCCATGCTGCAGGCATGACCTTGATCACCCGCGGGGCGTTGTTCGACGCGATCGTCGAGCGGGTGCTGCGACACCTGGCCGAGCACCGCTTCATGCACTGGCCCGAAGATGCCGACCTCGTGCTCAATCCCATGGCGACCGCGATGGGCTGCTATCTGACCGAGCAGAGCACCCCTGCCCCGGAAGCCGGAGACGCGCCGGATCGGTCGCTTCGCGCGCTGTACGCGCAATGGCGTGCAAAGCATAACCTTGCCGAAGACGAAGCGCTGAAATCCGCCGACGAATGGCTGCTCGCCGTGCGTCGCTTCGAGGATTTGATCGGCACCAAGCCGGTTACGGCGATCACGGCCAAGGACGTCCGCACATACCGCGACCTGTGCGCCAACTTGCCGTCGCGGGTGAAGAAGAGCATCAAGGCGCTGCCCGCCCGCGAGCAGATCAAAATAGCTGCTGCGCAAAAACTGCCCAAACTGTCCCCGCCCTCGGTCGGCAAACATGTCGCGGCGATCAAGGCGCTCCTGTCAGTCGCGAAGGAATATGAGTGGGTTCCGGTCAACGTCGCCGAGGGCATCACCGTCGAAGGCGCCCGCCATACCGGCACCGAACGCGACCACTTCAACGACCAAGAGATGGCGCTCATCTACAACTCCCGGTTGATGACCGATCCGGACGCCTGCTCGGACACCATGTTCTGGATCCTGTTCCTTGCGCCCTTCCACGGCTCTCGCCCAGGCGAGCACTGCCAGCTCAAGCCACACGAAATTGTCCAGGAAGAAGGCGACTGGATCATGCGGTTCCGCGCCGATCGCCATGCGCAGCAAAACGAGGATGGCACACCGCAAGCCCGTCGCCGTCTCAAGACCCTGCAATCGCAGCGCGACGTTCCGCTGCATTGGATCGTCCTGGAGGGCGGCTTTCTCGACTTCGTCGCCGTCCAGCAGGCACGTCGGGCGCCCTGGCTATTCGACGACCTGAAGCCCGCCAAGTACGGCAACCGCTACACCTACCTTTCGCGTACCATCAACGACGAGCTGCGTCGGCTGGGGATCACCGATACGGACAAGGCGTTCTACTCGACCAGGCACAGCATGAAGCGCGAAGGCCGTCGCCGCCGCATACCAGACCGCAATCTCGATCAGGCTGCCGGCCATGCGCCCGCCACTTCCGGTCAACGCTATGGACAGGGCGTACCCATCGATATCCTGAAGGAGGATATGGATCGGCTTGAGTTCCGCAGCGTCAACTGGGATGCCGTCGTCCATTGTGCACGGGCACGTGTTGCGCGCTATCGCGATCGCATGGGCGTGACGCGGTGAGGTGGAGCATAGCCAACCTACCAGCCCGTTTTATTCGGAACTTCCACGTCTCGTTCGGCCGAGAGCGGTTTTTGATGCCGGCAACGGCGGTTACGCAGCAGTGGCCGTGATCCGCCATCGATCGCCCGTCAGGACGTTCTTGATTTCCCCGACCGAGCCAACTTTCCAATCCGTGCGATGCCGGAGGCCGCTGAGAGGGTGGTTAAAATCGTCTGCTAAGGGTCAGTTCTTGGCGTGTCATTCCGCTCCGCCCCGAGACCGATTGGGGTGCATCGATCGCGTCGCAGGTTAGGTGACACCATTCGATGCCGATCGTATCGGACAGTCGTTCCGTCACACATGTGCCCGCTTGCGGACCGTCCCGTTTCTCCATCTTCAGCGAGCCATTTCGAGAAAACCCACTCAGGAACAGACTTTAGGAAAACCGGGCGGTTGCGATACGCGGAATCAGCGCATGCTCCCGGCTTTCTCGCTGGTCGTTCGTTTTCAAGACTGTCGACAGTGGCGCCCTACGCCGGATTGTTGAGCCGACCGCGCAGATAGAAGAAAGCACGACTTCTTAGGCCCGGAGGCGTCGAGGTTGGCGCGACGGATATCGTGCTACGGTACAAAATAGCCCTTTATCTCAACTGAAGGCGGTAGCCGTTCGCGGCCAGCCATTGCGCAATGCTTTCCGCATAGATGGCGTACCCCTTGAAGGCGTCATGGCCCGCAATCAATCCGGCCCATTCGGTTCCGGCCGGACCGGGAGCGCAAACCGACGCACCGGAATCGCCCTGGCGGATGGCTCCGGGCCTTCCGTAGGGGGATTCCACCTCGAACAGATTCCTGAAGCAATAGTCCTGTCCGTGGTGGTCGAAGCTGTACCATGCGGCCAGGCCACCCAGCCGCAGGCTGTTGAGGCCGCTGGTGCGGCCCATTACTTCGACAGTCTGGCCGGTCGTGAGCGCAGCGCGGCTCGTGATGCCGGTCAGGTGACCGATATCGAGAATCTCGAGCACGGAGGGAGTGACACTTCCATCCATGTCAATGAGTGCGGCGTCGATCTCGTTCGCCGTGATGCCCGACCAGGGATTGCATCTGGTGCCCTGCGCGCATCCGGTGAGCACCGACGACAATATGGACGTCCCGATGATGCCGGCCGATCGCATATCGCGGAGGGCCGGTTGAGTGACGGCAGTGCCCTGCGCGACGACATGGGAGCAGGTGAGACCGTAATGTTTCCCGCCCGCATCGGTCAGGATGACGCCGAGCGTCCCGAAGTCCGCCGCACCGGTGCCGATACTGACACCGCCCAGCAATGGGGAATAGGCGCGGCGCGGATTGGAAGCGAGCCGCGCACGTGGACGCACCTCGACTTCGACCTGCAATCGACCGTCGCCATCATAAAGCTCGGCGGCTGTAGGGATGCGTTCATCGGGGCCGGCTTGCGGCCTTAGGCAGACCTTAACGACGAGTGGCCAGCGCTTGAATAGGCGCCCGCTGTCTTCGGCCAGCCATTCCCAATCGTCGGGGCGCCACGTCTCGATGTCCTGCCTCGACAACGGTTGTGACGGGATGAAAGGGTCGAGAAACCCGCCGTCGCCATACTCGAACAGGTCGAAATCCGGATAGTATCGCAGCAGACGTCGAAGTCGGTCGCCGCTTCGTCGACCTTGCGTGGCCCAGAGATGAAGCCACAACCGGTCGATATCGATCACCACGCCCTGAACGACGGCATAGTTTGACGCGCGCGCGAGAATCGCCTGAAATTCCGGGTCTTCTTCGGCGAAGTCGATGAGGAACTGCATGTCTGCTCAATTCCGGTTCATTGGAATCAGGGCGCTCACCAGGCTGAACAGAAGCGCCAGGATGGTGGCCAGGCCGGGATCGTAGAATTGAGGAACGACTTGGTGGCCGGATATCAGATAGGCCCAGACGGGAAAGGCAAGTCCGCCGACGATGAGCTGGTTGCGTTTGGGTTTACCGGCGTCGGCGACCATATTGAGGTACAGAGGCGTCAGACCCCAGCAGATGACGAAGCAGGCATATACCAGCGGAAACCGGAGGGTTTCCCATTTGACGATCAGCGACGCGCTGACGAGGGCGGCATAGGCGGTGACGATCTCGACGGGGATCAGCTTGGCGATCTTCCGCGAGGCTTCGCCGATATCGACGCCGTTGTCCTTACCGCCAGCCAGCGATCCGCGGCGGATCTGCGGATAGTAGAGTCGGGCCATGAGCTCTCCTGCCTAATTGATCCGTGCGACCAGGATGTACTTGCCCTCGAAGCCGTCCAGCCTGGCTCCGGGTGATCGCGGCGGTTTGACGAGATAACGGACAACGTCGCCGCTTTCCGGCGTCGCATCGGGCGTCCGGTAAAGAACGCGGTCGTCCCCGTTCAGCTCGGCCTCTTGCTGGATGAGGGCTTCCGGGCTGTCGCAGATGAACAGGGCGATCCTCATGCACCGTCTCCCAAGCCGCAGATGGTGGTGAGGCTGTCGTACGCCTGGTACTCCGCTGTTTCCCCCATATCGAAGAGGTATCGCGCCATGGCGTCGGCGCTCGTCCTGCCTGCGGCGATTAATGCGTCGGCCTGCGCCGCCAGACCGGGATTGGCGCCGAGCGCCTGCCTGGCGCGGTCGGCGCGGCCTGCATCGGTGAAGCAGCGGTTGAGTTTCTGGCTGTTGGCAGTGCGAACGATTCTGAGATCGGTTCCCTTCCGGATCGCAGCCTGGACGTTCGCCACAGGAACGCCGTACCGATCGGCCAGCGCCTTTTCATCGGTCGCGACCTTGGTGGTCAGATAGTTCAGGCACTGCGTCTGGACCGGACCGAGCGCCGCGGCAATGGCAGGATCGGTCAGCGTTCGAAAACAGAATAGCTGGGTCTCGTCCTGCCGGAACGTATTGTTGACGATGTTCTCGACCGTGTTGGCGACGGTGATGACCGCTTCGCTTCGGGCCTTGCTGTCAGCGAAGTCGACACTGCCGCCCGATCTGGCCGATGATACGCCCAGCCCCTTTTTGCTGGCCGCGACGAGATCGTCATATTGCGCCTGCGCCAAGTCGCGCGCGGCCGTCGTCTTGGCAACGCCGAGCCTACCGTCATCGCAGGCCTTGAGCTTCGTGGTTTCGTCCGCCGTCAGCGCTGGTGTGCCCACGGCCTTCTTCGCGGTGAGAGTGTCGCAGGTCGCGGCGGCGGTGTCGGCAGCGGACAGCGTCTTGTTGGCTTTGTCGAGATCGCCTTGCGCCGAGGCGAGGTCTTCCTGCTTCGTCGCCAACAGCTTGACCATCTCGGTCGCGTTCATGCCGGTACTGCCCTCGCCGCTGGCCGAAATCGCCACTGCCGGCGGCGTGATGGCTCCGGTGAGTTGCTCAATCGCGAGGATCGACACCATTACACGCTGATCCCGCGCCGCGATTATCGGGAAGTCGGCTCGCGAGATCGCACCGCTCAGATAGCGTTCGCATGTCCGGAACATCATCTCGCGCAGCATGTTGATCGTCTGGGTCCGGCTGATGGTCGTGCCGGTTTCGCTGCTGGATAGAGCGGCTTGCAAGGCCGCGCTCACACCCTTGGTATCCTGCGTGAAGCTCGCGCCGCCGCTGGCGCCGACACCGAGAACGGTGAAGACGTCGGGACTCGGTTCAGCGCAGAAGCGACGGAATAGCGGATCCTTGGCAGCCCCCGGAACCACCGGCACGCCCGGATCATATTGACTGAGTAAGACACGCTGGCGAGCGTCGACGGTCAGCGACACCGGGTCGCGCCCGCCGATGACGGACTGGTTGTGAATCGTGCCTGAACATCCTGCGATTGTTAGGCTGGCGACGAACAGAAGTCCGATTCTCATCACGACCATTTCCCCCCGGTCGGGATGGTCGCGCAATTCGGACAATATATCAACAGCCTCAGATGAACCCTCAGCGATGAATGGTGTTCTTTCGCATGTGCGATATCGCGCAACGAGATATCTGATTGCGATCGTTGATTTATTTTCCGCCTCTACTGGTTGAGGTACTTTACTTCATTGTGGAGACGGGCTGAGCATCTAAGCAGCGACCCGCAGACAAGGCCGGCCTGCTCTAGCTAATCGCGTTCTCAGAGTGACGTGACCCCCGGGTT
>NZ_LDTB01000280.1 GCF_001476895.1 Sphingomonas endophytica
CCATCGCCGCATGCGCCGCGCTGGCGGCGATGCGCGATCACCAGCCGCTCAATCGCGCGACCGGCGCGGCGCATGCGGCGATGGTGTGCGATGCGGACGGGCGGGTTCGGCTGGCGCGCGAGGATGTCGGGCGGCACAACGCCTTCGACAAGTTGATCGGCGCGATGGCACGGCAGGGGCTCGACTGGGATGGCGGATTCGCCTTGCTGTCGTCGCGCTGTTCCTATGAGCTGGTCGAGAAGGCGGCGCTGGCGGGGTGCCCGATGCTGGTGACGGTATCGGCCGCGACCAGCCTCGCGCTCGAACGGGCGGCATCGGCGGGTTTGACATTGGTGTCGCTCGCGCGCGACGACGCGGTGCTTTTTTCGCAACCCACGCGTTGAGGGACGCATGACCGAACAGCACGCCGATCGCCCCGATTTCACTCCCTATGACGGCCCGGCAGGCGGCTGGGGGTCGATGCGCTCGCTTGCCGACATCATTCCGCGCGAAAAGAACATCGCCGAGACGAGCGCCGAACTGCTGCGCCAGAACAAGCCCGATGGCTTTGCCTGCGTCAGCTGCGCCTGGGCCAAGCCGCATCCGCCCGGCCCGGTCGAATTCTGCGAGAACGGCGCGAAGGCGACCGCGTGGGAGATCACCAGCCAGCGCGTGACCCCCGACTTCTTCCGTCGCCACACGCTGACCGACTTGCGCGGGTGGAGCGACTACCGGCTGGAGGAAGCCGGACGGCTGACGCACCCGATGAAATACGATCCGGCCACCGACAAATATGTCGTCGCGCCGTGGGAGGAGGCGTTCAAGGCGATCGCCGCGCGCCTGAAACCGCTGAACCCGAAGTCCGTCGTGTTCGACGCCTCGGTCCGCGCATGCCTGGCAACGTCGTGCATTTGGCAGTTGCTGGCGCGGCTGTACGGCAACCAGAATCTGCCCGACAGCTCGAACATGTTCCACAAATCGACGTCGCTGGGGCTGAAGACCTCGATCGGCGTGCCGGTCGGCACCACCCGGCTGGAGGATTTCGACACCACCGAATGCATCCTGCACTTCGGGCA
>NZ_LDTB01000281.1 GCF_001476895.1 Sphingomonas endophytica
ACCATGTGCGCCGATTATGGCAACCCACCCTTATTTAAGCAATGCCCACTTGGCTTAAATAGGAAATGGGCTAAGGTAAGTCAGCTTAAATAACGAGGCCTGATGAGAAGTGGGAGGCTACAGCCAGCGCGTGCGCGACAGCATTCTGCCCCTTTCGGTGGCCGACACGCTGCCTGCCGCCTTCGCCGAGTGGTCCTTCACCGAAAACACGGTCGACCACGAGACACCGATCGAGACATGCGAACTGTGCGGCCAGCAGGACCTCAGATATCACTTCGAGATCGCCAACCCATATACCGAGGCAGCGCTCTGGGTCGGCTCACATTGCATACTTCAATTCGACGTCGCCGGCATGGAGGATGGACGTCGACTTTCGCCCGAGGCGGCAAAGCGCCATCTGGCCAAACTTACCCAGCGGATGCAACTGGAGTCCTGCATCCGGGCGCTGGAACAGCTCGCCACGAAGGAGGTCAACCCGGTGCTGTCGGGCGCGCTCGACTACTACCGGCGCAACAAGAAGCTCACGCCCAAATATGCCGCCGTGGTGTTCTGGAAGCTTCGGACGTTTCGGATCGACCACCACCCCTCCTTCTTTCAGGTCGAGCTTCGCCGCGCCCAGCAC
>NZ_LDTB01000282.1 GCF_001476895.1 Sphingomonas endophytica
AGACGATGCGCTGCTCGGCGAGTCGCGCGAGAAGCAGTTCCGACCAAGCCTTGCGAAGCCTTAGCGTCAAGCCGTGCGGTTGGCTATATTTTATATAATCTATCAATCCTACAATGTCCGGGCCAATCGCGAAGAAAACCGGCAGATCTTCAGTTTTTATAGCGTCGTCTACAAGGATCGGCGGTATATCGAGAACGATACAGGCGCTGTCGCTTCGACCATGGAAGCTATGATCATAGCCTGCGGCGACGAATGAACCGACGCTTCCGGCCACAAAACCCGCTTGACCGTTCGTTTCAATGTCGAGCTGGCCTACATACGGGAGCACGACCTGATGATAGGAATGGTGATGTTGCATCACCTCGGTCCCGTAGCGTCTGACCGCCCACTGCATAGCGCTCGCCATCAGATCTCGTATCATGTCTGAACGTGCGGCGGCGACGGCGGATGAAGCGCGAAAGGGGTGGCTTCAGGCCAGCAGGGCAGTCGATTTTCTCGCTTCCCTATCGTGGTCGAGAAGGCGGCACATTCTAACAATGCCAGCTATCGACATGCCTCAGACCCGAAGCGGACGGACCGTTTTCCACCCACAGCGGTCCTCCCGCTATCGACCCTAGTCAGCCACCTGGAC
>NZ_LDTB01000283.1 GCF_001476895.1 Sphingomonas endophytica
CAACCACGCCGGTGGTCGAGCGAGGCCTCACCTGATCCCCGTGGCGCGGTCGCCGGCATCAGGAACCGTCGTCAATTGCCGCAAGCGGAGCACGGAACTCAACCACCAGGCCGGACGGCTCATAGCGCTTTCTTGAGCGGCTTCCGCCGATAATGCCCATGTCGATGAGGCGAGAACCAAGTCCGATCTTGGTCGGCGCGACAACCGGCGGTCCGTCGTGCTCGGTCCATTTGACGATGAGACAATCCGGTTCGATCTCCCATGATAGCCGCACATAGCCGGTAGAGACCGAGAGGGCACCATGCTTGATTGCATTGGTCGCCAGTTCATGGAGCACGAGAGACGTTGACAGCGCAGCCTTCGCCGTCAGCCGCAAGCGGGGGCCATCGAGGTGAAACCGAGATGCCGCGCCGTGCAAGCCCAGTACGTTCGCGGCCAGTTGGCGTAGATCAGCAGCCGACCAGCTATGCTGGAGCAAGACGTCATGCGCACGTCCAAGCGCATCGATCCGCCGTTCGAAAGCTTCAACTGCTTCGTGGTCGGATGCGTTGCGGAGAGTCTGTCTCGCGATGGCCTGCACCAACGCCAAGGTGTTCTTGAGGCGATGGCCAAGTTCGTCGTTGAGAATTCTTTGCCGCTCCTCGATGTTCTTGCGTTCGGTGATGTCGCAAACTGTTCCGAGCACGCGGATGGTGACGCCATTCGCGTTGCGGACCAGCATCGCGCTGCGAGATATCCAGGCCACGTCGCCGGTCTGAGGCTTGCGGACGCGATACTCCGTGTACAACGCCATCTCGCCGCTCTCGCGGCTGCCCCGGTCGGAGATCAGATGCTCGTCGCCGGGATGGATCAGACGCTCGATGTCCGGCGCATTCACGGTAGGCATGATCGGCAATCCAAAGATAAGGCAAAACTGATCCGTCACCGTGAGCCGGTCGGTCGCGATATCAAGCTCAAAACTTCCAATTCGCCCGGCCGCCTGAGC
>NZ_LDTB01000284.1 GCF_001476895.1 Sphingomonas endophytica
TGAGCCTGGTCGATCGTCGCGCACCAGAGGCTCGGCCGCTTCACGGTCCTGTGCCGGGCTGCCTGCTCCGACAGGATTACGTCCGGGTCCGTGAACGCGAAATCCCCCTCGGGAGCGATGATGCGCCGCGCTTCGGCATACGGAGCGTCCGCGTAGATTCGCGCGATCGTCAGCGGCTGACCGACTTCCGCGGCCTGCATGGCCGCGTAGATGCGGAACACCATGAGGTACAGGAACGGGCGCAGTTTCCTGCCGCGCCCCTGCAGCGTGATGATGTGCTCGCGCAGGAGATCGAGAAAATCCGGCCGGACGACGCCGAACAGGATCGAAACCGCGACGAGCAGCGCGGAACCGGCGAGCAACGCCTTCTCAAAGCGGTGGCTCGGCGACCGCATCGGGGTGCGGAACCCGTACTCCGCGAAGTGCGCGACCGGATCGACCCCCGCCAGCGCGACGTCCTGATACCGGCTCAGGTAGAACTGCCGGTCGACAAGCGCCCGGGCCAACCAGATCTTCATGGGTTTGGGTGATCGGCTCATCGGGGTGTGTCCTGCATCCCGTTCAGCGGCGCGCCGGTCCCGCGCGACACCGGACCGGCCCGTTATAGGATCGCTCCATGGTGGCGGGCCGCGTCGGCCTTGTCGGCCAGCAGGCGGGCGTAGCGGTCGCGCTCGAAGAC
>NZ_LDTB01000285.1 GCF_001476895.1 Sphingomonas endophytica
TTACCACCGTGCTGATGGACAGCATCAGTGATGCGACGAAGTTCGCGAGCTTGCGCACGTTCGGTCAAAATCGGCCCCCCAGGCTCAATCAGACCCGCGCTGTTGGGCGCATAACCGCCGGTAATGATGAGTCCTATCTCCCCCTTGGCGCGCTCGGCAAGGAAAACCGCCATCTTGTGCACGCCGTTGTCCTCCATATCGAGACGGGTGTGCATCGACCCCATGATCATGCGGTTACGCAACGTGGTCCGCCCTACCTTTAGCGAAGATAGCAAATGAGGGTAAAGCGATGTTCCGGGGCTGGTCGGCGTCAGCATGGACTTGCCTCCGGGGCTGGTTGTTAAATTTCTAACAGTTGTTAGACTGAATGCAAGAACTGAAGATCACCTAGATGGGAGGAATCGCGATGGATGACGCGCTTAGCGAGCAGCAGCAGGCTTTTCAGGAAACCGCGAAGCGTTTCGCGAAAGACAAGCTGGGCCCCCACTAGCAGAGGCGGGCAAAGGAACACCGCATCGATCGTGCCATGCTGAAACAAATGGGGTCACTCGGCCTGATTGGCGCCGATCTGCCGGAAAAATACGGCGGCCTTGGCGAGAGCAGCGTGACGGCAGGCATTATTGTCGAGCAGATCGCTTATGGAGACTTCAACGCCAGCTACGTCCAACTTCTGGCGTCACTGCTCGGCGGAATGCTCGCAGAGCACGCCTCGCCCGAAATCGCTCAGGAGTGGCT
>NZ_LDTB01000286.1 GCF_001476895.1 Sphingomonas endophytica
CTCGCAGGCTGCCGCGATTTCATCAGTCGGGCCGTCGTGCTCCGATGTGTAGGGCCTCCGTCCGAGCGCGCTGGTCCTCTTTCTCTTCCCGGATAGCTGCCTGCAGCTCGTCTGCCCTGGTCGGGGCCAGAGTCAGAGGAGAGCAGGGCGCCGCGTGACGGATCGGACCGGGGGAGAGGCCTCCGGCGGCCGTCGCGGAGAACCCAGATGGCTCTTGCAATCTCCGACGCGCCTGTCGCCCCGGCCGAGCGCGCCAACCTCTAACAGCAGATCACCGACCGGATCATCGCCCAGCTCGAGGCCGGCTGCGTCCCGTGGGTCCAACCCTGGGGCAGGGGACCTGGAACGGCCACGATCGCGATGCCGCGCAACGCCAGTACGGCCCGGGCCTATAGCGGCATCAACGTCATGCTGCTCTGGGACGCCGCCGTCGCCCACGGCTACGCCACCCAGCGCTGGCTCACCTTCAACCAGGTCCGGGCGCTCGGCGGCTCCGTCCGCTGCGGCGAGCAAGGCACGATGGTGGTCTACGCCGCCCGGTTCACGCCCAAGGACGAGCGCTGGCGCGCCGATCGCGAAGGCGGTGACGCCCGCGCCATACCCTTTCTGAAGCGCTTCACGGTCTTCAACGT
>NZ_LDTB01000287.1 GCF_001476895.1 Sphingomonas endophytica
GTAAAGGATCGCGGAGGCGATCAGGCCGGAGGCCACTGAAATTACCCAGCGCGGCCGCCGCAGATCGAGTGCGAGCGACGACAGCGCCGCTGAATAGATCACGACGATGTTGGTTGCGATCGGGCCATGGAGCAGCACCAGCAGCACCGGCAACGCTATCGTGCCGAATGCTGCGATGATCAGCTTCGACGGGTCGGAGCCGGCACCGGCAGACGCAATCGCAGCGCCCAGGAAAGCGAGCCAGACCGTAGGGGCGAACATGCCGAGGAATGTCGCCCGGAACACCTTGGCAGCACCGAGCGAGGGCCTGGGGAAGCGCGTATAGTCGGACGCATAGGTGAGCCACGAAAGGCCCCAGCCGATGCCGATCGCGGTCATCAGCTGCGTCGCCGCGGCGAACGCCGGCATGCCGGTGACGGCGGCGGACTGCCACTTGATGTCGACGCGCAGGAAAGCCAATGCGGTCATGACGGCCATGATCAACAGAATGACCGGCATGGTGTAGCGCTCGAATACCTTGATGGCATTGAAGCCCCAGGCCGCGATGCCGACCTGAAACAGCATCACCAGAACCGCGATCGCGTATTGGAGCTCGACGCCGCCGCCGATTCCCATCCGCTCGAGCGCGGCCATGCAGAGGTCGAGCACGATCCAGGTGTTGATCGCGACCCATCCCATCGGCATCAGCACCTGTGCGAGCGCCGGCAGATAGGCGCCGCGCCGGCCGAACGCCAGCCGGCCGAGCACCATCTGCGGCACGCCGGTGCGGTGTCCCATCAGGCAGAAGGCGGCAAACAGCGCTGCGCCGAACAGATTGCCGACAACGATGACGGCAAGCGTTTGCAGCAGGCTCAGGCCGAGCT
>NZ_LDTB01000288.1 GCF_001476895.1 Sphingomonas endophytica
GTTCGAGGAGGTCACGCTCGATGACATCTCGACCATCATGTACACCTCGGGCACCACCGGCCAGCCCAAGGGCGCGATCATCACGCATGGGATGACGTTCTGGAATTGCGTCAACCTCGGCGGCCCCGCCTATATCTCACCGGCCTCGGTGCTGCTGACCGTGCTGCCGCTATTCCACACCGGCGGACTGAATTGCTACACCAACCCGGTGCTGCATGCCGGCGGCACCGTGCTGATCATGCGCGCCTTCGATCCCGGCGAGGCGCTGAAGCTGATCGGCGATCCCTCACAGGGTATCAACGTGTTCTTCGGCGGGCCCGCGATCTACCAGTTCATGGCGCAGCATCCTTCGTTCGCCACGGCAGATTTCAGCCGCCTGATGATCGGCGGCGTCGGCGGCGCGCCGATGCCGGTGCCGTTGCTCAAGACCTGGGAGGCGCGCGGCGTCGCGCTGCAACAGGGCTACGGCATGACCGAGACCTCACCGGCGGTGATGGTGCTCGACCGCGAGGATGCCGCACGCAAGGCGGGTTCGTCC
>NZ_LDTB01000289.1 GCF_001476895.1 Sphingomonas endophytica
ATCGTGGAGAGGCCGACGAGGTTGCGCTCGGTATCCTGCAGCGCCTGGCCGTACATGTCGGAGATCAAGATGGCCCCGCCCGAGGCGATCGCGAGAGCTAGAACGACCAGTGACGTGACGAGAGCGGGGTATGACCGATCAGGTGATCCGAACATCGCTGCCATCCCGGCCCTCATCTGTCGCCCTTCTCTGGCGCGGGAGCAAAAGGCGAACTCATAGACTCGGGCTGTTATCTCAGTGCATGCCCAGCTTCCGGCGCTTCGCAGATGTTCAGGCCCTTACCGTCGAGCGCGCGGAGTTCGGTGATCGTGTCTGGGCCGGAAAACAGAGCGTGGCGGTCGGCTCCGACAGATGGTGGTCCGAGCCGCTCCGCGGTTGGCCTCGGGGCGACCGCTGCGCCGCCCGGCATATAGATCGCACACAATCGACTAATACATCGTTGCCAGCCTGACACAGCCGCCCTCGGGGCCGCCGATCACGGCCCGGATGAGCGCACGGGTCGATCTCTGCCGGTCCGCTTCCGCTCGTCGAGGAGGCGGAGGCGAACCTCGAAGCTGGGC
>NZ_LDTB01000029.1 GCF_001476895.1 Sphingomonas endophytica
CGCCCCGTCCGCGCGGTCGCCGATCGTGGCGTCGCGCTTCATCGACCCCGCCCCGCCCTATCCGCAGGCCCATGCCTCGACGCTGGTCGAGCTGCCCGACGCGACGCTGGCGGCGGCATGGTTCGGCGGATCGGGCGAGGGGCGGCCGGATGTCGCGATCTGGTTCGCGCGCGCCACGCGTACCGGCTGGGAACGCCCGGTCGCGGTGGCGCGCGACGCCCGCTATCCGACGTGGAACCCGGTGCTGTTCCAGCCGCCGGGCGGCGCGCTGCACCTGTTCTACAAGGTCGGGCCGAACCCGCGCGACTGGTGGGGGATGGTCGTCACCTCGACGGACGGCGGGCGGCACTGGAGCGCGCCGGTGCGGCTGCCCGACGGCGTGCTGGGCCCGATCAAGAACAAGCCGGTCGTGCTGCCGGACGGCGCGTGGCTCTCCCCGTCCAGCCGCGAGGTCGGCACGCCGGAGAAGAACCGCTGGTTCCTGCGCATGGAACGCTCCGACGATCGCGGCCGGACATGGACGGCGGGCGCGGAGATCGCCTCCCCGGTCGGGCTGGAGGCGATCCAGCCCAGCGTGCTGACGCTGGCGGACGGGACGCTGGAGCTGGTCGCGCGGACGCGTCAGGGGGTGCTCGCCACCAGCCGCTCGCGCGATGGCGGGCGCCGCTGGTCGCCGCTCGCCGCGCTGGACCTGCCCAATCCCAATGCCGGCACCGATGCGGTGACGCTGGCGGACGGGCGGCAGCTGCTGGTCTACAACCATGCCGCGCACGACTGGCGCACGCCGGGCGACGGTCCGCGCTGGCCGCTGAACGTCGCGCTGTCCGACGACGGCGTGCACTGGCGGCGCGTGCTGACGCTGGAAAGCCGGCCGCTGCCCGACGGCTATGCCTATCCGGCGGTGATCCAGACCCGCGACGGGCGGGTGCACATCAGCTACACCTGGAACCGCACGCGCATCCGCCACGTCGTGCTGAACCCGCGCGCATTGAGGTAATCATGGCCGAACGTTTCGAACGCCACCGTCAACCCTGGACCGCCGACGAGATCCAGAAGCTCCACACGCTGGCGAAAAAGGGCATGGCGCTGAAGGCGATCGCCAAGGCGCTGACCCGCAGCGAGGAATCGGTGAAGACCCGCGCGAAGGAAGACGGGCTGTCGATCGCGAAACTGCGGTAGGTCCGGCTCCATCCCGTTCGCCAGAAAAAGGGGGCGGCGAACCGGTCGGTTCGCCGCCCCACGTCAGTATCGCGTGCCGGATTAGAAGCGGATCGCCGCCGACACGAAGAAGTCGCGACCCAGCACGTCGAAGAACGCCGGCAGCGTGTTCGCCTGCGATGCCGAGCTTCCGAGCACCGGCGGCTTGCGGTCGAACAGGTTGTTCACGCCCAGCGACAGGGTCAGCGCCTCGGCGGGGGTGACGCTCGCCGTCAGGTCGAACAGGCTGTACGCGCCGATCCGCGGCACCGGCAGCAGCGCGCGATCGGTGCCGACACGGGTGGTGCCGTTGAACACGTTGCGGATGCGCGAGTCCTGCGTCGCGCCGTTGAAGCGCCAGCGCAGCGACAGCAGCCCCGGACCATCCATGACGTTCAGACGCGCGGTGTGCCGGTAGATCGGCTGCCCGAACGTCCCCTCGAAGATGAACTCACGCTCCGGAATGGCCGTGATCGGGGTGTTGCGGAACTTGTCGAGCCAGGTGCCGGCATAGTTGAAGGTGATCTTCGACGATCCGCCGGCGTTCAGCAGCGAGAAGTTGAGCGGCACCGAATAGTCGGCGATGATGTCGATGCCCGACGTCCGCAGCGTGCCGACGTTCGCGCTGGTGAACAGCGGGTTCAGACCACCCGCGGTTTCGCCCAGGGCACCGGTCGGGCCGCGTACCGCACGACCCGCAGTGTTGACGAACGGCTGGCAGATCGGATTGTTCACGTCCTGGATCGTGTTGTAGCACAGCGACAGCGCCTGCGCGATACCACCCGCCAGAATGCCGATCGTGTTCTCGACCTTGATGTTGAAGTAATCGACCGCGATGTTCAGGCGCGGGATGAACGTCGGCGAGAGCACGACACCGAAGCCGTAGGTGTCGGACGTTTCCTGCTCGACGTTCGGGTTACCGCCCTGCGCGACCTGGATCTGCGTATTCGGCTGTACCTGGCGCGTGAAGACGTTGCCCGCGGGAACGCCGCTGGCGACGCAGAGCGCGCGGACGGCCGCGGTCTGCGTGTTCGGGCTGCGATCCGAGCATGGATCGGTCGCGCCGGGGAAGTTCACCGAATTGCCCGCGAACAGGTCGTTCACGTTCGGCGCACGCACCGCGCGCGAGTAATTGCCGCGGAAGGCGATGTCCCGGATCGGGGCGAGCTGACCACCGACGGTATAGGTCCAGTTGCCGCCGACCGCCGCCAGCGAATATTTCGAATAACGCGCCGCGCCGTTCAGCTCCAGCCGATGGATGAAGCGGTCGCGCAGGATCGGCACGTTCAATTCGCCGAAGGCTTCCTTCACGTCATAGCTGCCGCGCGTCGGCTGCGACGCGTTGAAGCCGAGCACGTCGCCGGTCGCCAGGAAGGTGTCGGGGACGAACTGCGAGCTCATCCGGCGATATTCGCCACCGACCGAGAAGGCGACGTCCTCGCCACCCCCGCCGAGGTTGAACAGCGAACCGGACAGCGTCGCGATCGCATTCTGCAGCTCGGAGATCTCGAGGTTGGTCGATTGCACGCGGACGTAATTGACCGCCTGCTGCGAAGCCAGACCGCTGCCGAAGACGTTGATCGGGACGCAGCCCGCCGCCCGCGCCGTCGCGTCGCGGCAGCGCAGATCGGTGGTGCTGCCCGGCACGAACTCCGTGCTCAGCGCCGCCAGATAGCGGCTGCGCGACACGTTGCCCTGCTGGATGTTCGAGTTGCGCGTGCGCGCATAGCTGTAGAAGGCTTCGTAGTTCAGCTTCGGCGTGATGTCGCCGCGCAGGCCGGCCAGCACGCGGAACGCGGTCCGGTCGTTGGTCGAGTTGCGCGAGCCCGCCGACAGGAAGCGGTAGCTGAGCGAGGTGGTGGCATAACCGTCGCCGCGGTTCGCGACCGTCGTCTCGGCGGCGTCGTTGGCAAGCAGCAGCGCGCGCGTCTGGTCGTTGAAATACGGGCTGGCGATCTGGAGCTGCGCGGTGACGCCGGTCGGCGTCGGTGCGAGCTCGGTCGACACGCGGTTGTCGACGAAGCTCAGCTCGCTGAAGAAGGTGACGCCAGGCGTGACTTCATAATGACCATATGCACCCAGCAGGTAACGCTCCTGCGGCAGCTGCAGATAGTTGACCGGGCCGAAGTTGTAGAGATCGGCCGGATCCTGGAACACGCGCGAACCGCCGCCCGTGGGATTGAAGATATAGGTGTTGTTGCCCGAGGCGAAGGTGCCGATCGGGCCGGTCGCCGATCCCTGCGGCACGAAGCCGATCTGGCCGCCGCGCGCGGTGCAGGTGCCGGTCGCGATCCCCGACGGGAACGGCGTACCGATCATGGTTTCCGAATTGGTGCTGCCCGGAACGATACAGCCGTCGCCCGACGCGGTTGCCGAGAACCGACGCGCGCCCTGGAAGATCGGGTTGCGCTTCGTGTAATTGGCATACATCGTGACGTTGCCGTTGCCGTCGGGGGTGTTGGTGCCCACCGCGATATCGGCCGAGAAGCGGGCGCCATCGCCGCGCTCCGTCACGTTATAGACCGCCTGGCCCATCACGCCGCTCAGATCCTGGCGGAGGCGGAAGTTGACGACGCCGGCCACCGCGTCGGTGCCGTACACGGCCGAGGCACCGCCGGTCAGCGTTTCGACGGAATCGACCAGGAAGGCCGGGATCGTGTTGGTGTCGACGATCTGGGTGGTATCGTAGAACATCCAGCGGCGGCCGTTGACCAGCACCAGCGTGCGGGTGGTGCCCAGGCCGCGCAGGTCGAGCGTCGACGCGCCGGAGCCCGGGTTGTTCGAGAAGGCGGTGCCGCCGGCGCTGGGCAGGACCTGCGGCAGCTGGTTGACGACCGATTCCACGTTCACCGCGCCCGACAGCGTGAATTCCTCACGCGCGGTCACCGCAACCGGGCTCGACGAGGTCAGGTCCTGACGACGGATGCGCGAACCGGTAACCACGACGTCGCCCTCGCCCTCGGCGCTGTCGGCGGTCGCGACCTGCTCTGCCTGCAGGCCCTCCGGCGTTCCGACCTGCGCGAGCGCGGGAAAGGCCGTCACGGCGATGCCGGCGACCAGCGTCGAGCACAATAAACGAGACCTAAAATCCATCATGACCCCCGATTTGCATCATCGGCGCAGCCTTGCGCGGCCGTGCCGTTCACGGGCCACCTGTACGGCCCGTGAACGGCAGACTTGCAGAAGCGAAAGTGGCACACAACAAGGCGTCATGGAAACGCAAAACAATGGATGTAACATGTGTTTAAAAAGACACACTTCATCTGCCGGAAACATCGAGAAATAAAGGGGTGGGCAAGTGCAGGAGTGAATCATCGAGAAACGTCATAGTATATGACGTAATCTTTCCTGCGTGGTGTATTGCTTGCATACACCACCGTGTGACGCGCGTTCCCCGCTTCATTTTCAAAGCAGGTTGTTCCGTTCGCCAACCATGACGGATCGCGGAAGGAAGGAAAGATCCGGTGCGACATGCCTGCCGCGTAGTTTCGCGTGACGATCCGCACGAGGGGGATGCCGCCAATGTCTCATGCGGGAGAAAGCCGCAGGTTGACGCTCCCCAGCGACCTGAACGCCCATGCCCTGCCGGAATGCTGGTCGCCCTGATGGTACGACGCACGGTGCCTCGCGGCACCTATACTGGTCCGCCCCCTCCCATTCACCTGCGCGCTACCGGTATCGTACGTGCCGCGGGTGAGAAGACGCCGCCGATCGCACAGGAAAATCCCGTGACGATGGCCCTACCGCAAGACCGCATCCGATCGCCAAATTGCAAACACACGCCCAACGCACTAATATTCCACATACTGGACGTCATGTTTCATGAACATGAAACATTATTGCAATCATACTGTCTTGGCAATCTTTATACGGTGATAGCCCGAGGTTTGACTATTTGTGATTCCGCTTGGCACATGAACGAAATATAATTTCTCGCAACACAAGTGGTTCCGGATAGTTGCTGATTTATGTTGTGCCGTTCATGCAACTGTCATCTTCAAAAGGATCCGATTGACGGATTTGGGTGCCTGAATGCTTGCCACTGGCCCGTTCGGACGCCTTGAATGACCCCAATCGAAAAAAGGGGTTAGCTATCATGAAGTTGTCGCGTTACTTGTGCGCTACCGCGCTGATGGGGGCGATCGTCGTGCTGCCGGGCGTGGCCGGCGCGCAGACCGCCCAGGACGACACGCCGGTCCAGACCAACGCCGATGGCGGCGCGGAACAGGGCGGCGACGTGGTCGTCACCGGCTCGCGCATCCGTCGTCCGGATCTGGAATCGGCCTCGCCGGTCGCGGTGATCGGCCAGCAGCAGATCCAGTCGCAGGGCATCGTCAACACGCAGGACCTGCTGCAGAAGCTGCCGCAGGTCGGTATTCCGGGCCTCAGCCGCGCCAACAGCAACTTCCTGACCAGCGGCAACGGCATCGCGACGATCAACCTGCGCAACCTGGGCGACTCGCGCACGCTGGTGCTGGTCAACGGCCGCCGCTTCGTCCCCGGCGTCGCGGGCACGTCGATCGTCGACATCAACAACATCCCGGCCGACTTCATCGAGCGGTTCGAGGTCGTGACCGGCGGCGCGTCGGCGGTGTACGGGTCGGACGCGATCGCGGGCGTCGTCAATTACATCCTGCGCACCGACATCGACGGCATCATCGCCCGTGGCCAGTACGGCATCAGCGACCGCGGCGACAACGCCGTCTATAACGGCAGCCTGAGCGCGGGCACCAAGTTCGGCGCCGACGGGCGCGGCTCGGTGATCGCCAACATCACCTATTCCAAGGAAGAGGGCCTGCTGTCGCGCAACCGCGAGATCTCGTCGCAGGATTGCTCCAGCCTGGGCTGCGGCCCGCAATCGTACAGCAGCTATGCCGCGCAGGGCCGGTTCCAGTTGCGCAACGGCAACGCCGCGTCGGGCACCGCCGGCGGGTTCGCCAGCGACCTGTTCACCTTCAACCCGGACAACAGCCTGCAGCTCGGTTTCCCGACCGGCTATGGCTTCAATCGCAACGCGGTGCGCCGGATCACGACGCCGATCGAGCGGATCATCGGCTCGCTGAACGCGCAATATGAGGTCGCCGACAGCGCGACCCTGTTCCTGGAGAGCACCTACGCCAAGACGCGCTCCAGCTCGCAGATCGAGGCGCTCGCGCTGGATTCGATCAACGACGGCGTCGGCACCGGCTACAACATCGACAATCCGTTCCTGCCCGCCGCGATCCGGCAGCAGATCATCGCCCGCAACAGCGACGGCATCGCGTCGAACGACGTGACCTCGATCGCCTTCCGCCGGCGCCAGAACGAGGTGTTCAGCCGCAGCAACCGCAACGATCGCGACACCTTCCGCATCGCGGGCGGCGTGCGCGGCGACTTCTCGGACAAGTGGAACTACGAACTGAGCGCGGTCTATGGCCAGCTGCTCGACCGTACCAGCAGCCAGGACATCGACATCAGCCGCTACGGCCAGGCGGTGAACGCGATCCGCGACGCCAGCGGCAACATCGTGTGCGCCGATGCGGCGGCGCGCGCGGCGGGCTGCGTGCCGATCAACCTGTTCGGTTACGGCACCGCGACCCCGGAGGCGTCGGCCTATGTGCTGGCGGCCGAGCCGCGCGCGGTACGGATCCGCAACACGCAGTTCGTGGTCAACGGCAACGTCGGCGGATCGCTGTTCGCGCTGCCGTACGGTGACGTGCGCGCCTCGGTCGGCGGTGAATATCGCCGCGAGAAGAGCACCGAGGACTGGGATGCGCTGACCAACGCCGGCCTGAACTCCGGCAACCAGACCCCGGACACGATCGGCAGCTTCAACGTCAAGGAAGCGTTCGGCGAGCTCGACATCCCGCTTCTGAAGAACCTGCCGTTCGTGCAGTCGCTCAGCATCCAGGGCGCGGCGCGCTATTCGGATTACTCGACGATCGGGCACGTGTTCAGCTGGAACGCGGGCGGTGAATATTCGCCGTTCCGCGGCCTGCGCTTCCGCGGCCTGTATGCGGTGGCGAACCGCGCGCCGAACATCGGCGAGCTGTTCTCCTCGGCGTCCGAGACGTTCCCGTCGGTGCAGGATCCCTGCAACGGCGTGACCGCGACCTCGACCGGCACCTATGCGGCGGCCTGCCGCGCGATCCCGGCGATCGCCGCGGCGGTGCAGAACGGCGGCACGTTTAACTACACGCTGGCCGATATCCAGAGCATCAACGGCTTCAACGGCGGCAACCGCAACCTCAGCGAGGAAAAGGGCAAGACGCTGACGCTGGGCGCGGTGATCGCGCCGGACCAGGTCCGCGGGCTCAGCCTGACCATCGACTATTTCGACATCCGGCTGGAAAATGCGATCGGCATCGTGCCGCGCGCGACCTCGATCCAGCAGTGCCTGCTGACCGGCCAGTCGCAGTTCTGCAGCAACGTCATCCGCAACAACACCGGCCGCATCCAGACCGTCAACGCGCAGAACATCAACGTCGCGGCGACCAAGACGCGCGGCATCGACGTCAACTTCACCTATGGCCGCGCGCTGGGGCTGACGCAGGATGACCGTCTCGACCTGAACGTGCTGTACACCCACACGATCGGCTACGACACGCAGTCGGATCCGTCCGCGCCGCTCAACAGCGGCGTCGGCAACCTGGAGTTCGGGGGCGTCTTCCGCAACAAGGTCAACGCGACGCTGACCTATTCGACCGGGCCGGTCAGCCTGAACTGGACCGCGACCTATCTGAGCCCGATGGTCGACACGGTGCGCGACGAATTCGCCGAAACCGCCGACGCGCTGGGCCTGTCCGACGAGATCCGTCGCCACAACGAGATCACGTCGTACCTCTACAACGACGTGCAGGTCCGCTTCCGCGCCGGCGAGCGTTCGACGATGGACTTCTTCATCGGCGTCAACAACCTGTTCGACCGCAAGCCGCCGAAGCTGGAGGATACCGTGTTCTACGGCACGATCACCGGCACGACGACCGCGGCCGACATCTACGATCCGATCGGCCGCCGCTTCTACGCGGGCGCGCAGATCCGCTTCTAGTCGCGGGCGGTCCACGGACCGACGTACCGGACGGCCGCCCGATCGCTCGGGCGGCCGTTTTCGCAAACGACGATCAACCGGTGACGACAGCGGGGTGACACCCGCGCCATCCCATGCCAAAGCATTAAGCATGATCGAGCTTTCCCGCGAACTGGTCGCCTATGCGATCATCGGCGTGCTGGTGGCCGTGGCCGTGCCGACCACTATCGTCATCATGCGCCGGCGCCGGCGCCAGAAGCTTCGCCGTCGCGGGATCAAGACCTACGGACATTGATCGTCCGCGTCGTTCCCCCGCCCGCCCCGCCGGCTTCCGCATCCCCGCCATGGCGAAGCGCCGCCGCTACCTGACCGCCCGGCTGCCCGACGGCTATGTGAAGACGATCGGCCCGACCGCCTCGCCGTTCACGCATTACTGGCGGATCGTCGCGACGCTGGCGAACGGGAAGACCGAGGTGTTCTGGGGCCATACCGCGACGCTCGCCGAGGCGAAGCGCAAGCGCCTCGCCCTCGACGACGCCGCCCGCCAGCGCGGCTGGCGCGACCATCGCTTCGAGATCGTGGCACTGGAGGCCTCCGACACGCCGCCGGAATGAGGGCGGTCTGCGATGCCCCCCCGATATGGACGGCGGGTGACCGGCTCCCTGGGGAGCGGTGAGAGGATGGTCGAAAACGTACGCTAAGCGGTGATGCTTGCGCGCGATACAATCCGAGGTAGCCTAACGGGATGTCGCTTGCGCATCTCCGCACTGCCGCCATCTTCGCTTTGATGGCATTGCTTCCGAGCGGATGCGGGAACGCGGCGCCCGTTGACGGCCTCGCCGTTCGGGCGGTTGCAGCGGCAAAGTCGATGCCGGCGGGTCGGGAGCGCGACGTGACGCTGCGGGAGGTGTCGCGCAATCTGCGCCATGCCGATCGCGACCAGGCCATTGAGGCAGCCTCTGCCATGTCCGAGGATTACGAGCTGCGGACGTTCAGCCCCGGTCCGGACAAGCTGACCCGTCAGATTGTGGCTCAACAGGATGAGCAGCAAAGCGAGGACCGCGCTTGCGAGCGTTTCGTCGAACGGCTCAGCCCGGGCGGCGCGAGCGCCGCAGATGACCGGCGTATCCGCGACTGCTTCTCCATGGATGCTCCGCCCGGCATCGTTCCGCCACCCATCCCGCCCTTCCGGCTGATACTGTTGGCGGCAGACGCGCTGCCCGCCGGTCCGACAAAGGCGTCACTGCTTTACATGGCGACATGGGACCGAGTTCCTGATCGGCCTGCTGGTGGAGCGGCTGAGGCGGTGCGGCGCTTGCGGGCACTGATTCCGCTGCTCTCCGGCGAAACCCGCCGGGAGGCGATGACGTGGCTGGATACGACTTCGGTTGATCTGATCGAGGGTCGCCCCGATGATGCCGTAGAACGCATCCGGCGGAGTTTTGCGCGACGCCAAGCCACAGGTGATACGCCATCGCCCGAACCCGGGCAGCAGGCGCAGGGCCTGATCGCCGACTTTCTGCAAGCCCGTGACCTCGACCGTGCCCTGACGGTGACGAACCTGCTGCCTCCCTCGGACGACTGCGCTGCGGTGGACGACGGACCGACCGGTGTCCTGGAATGGGTACTGCCCTCGCAGGACAGCACCGTCGTGGCAGCCTATATGACGCGCTTGACCAGGTCGGGCACCCTTGCTCGCTTATGTCCGAAGGGATTGAGCAGCGAAATCGCCGCGGAAGCCTGGTTGAACGCCGGCAACGATGACAAGGCACTGGAGGCCGCAAGCCGGTCGGGCGATCCGCTGGTGCTGGGCAAGACACGTTTGGCGGTTATCCAGCGCCGTATGACGACAGGCGATGCCAGCGGTGCCGGATCATTGCTTCGCATGATGGCCGACGCACCGCCTCCGCTCGATCGGGGCGATCCGTTCGAGCGGGTCCGCGCGGCAAGGCAACGGATACAGCTCATCCATCTGCTGACAAAGGCCGGTAACATCGAGGACGCGGAGCGGCTCGCCTCCGCTTACGCCGGTCCCGGATGGCGGGCCTTTGCCTGGTCGGTGATCGTCGGAACGAAGGGGCGCGACCGCGCCGGTCCGAAATGGGCTGGTCCTTCGCTCGATCTTCAGGACGTCCCGGCGGACCACTGAACGACGCATCTGCGCTATGATTGAAATCCTTGCCGTTCCGCTTCGGCGATCAGTTGCCGTCCGCGTTCAGGGTCGCGTGCAATACCCCGGCCTTCGACCAGCATGTGACCGAGCCGATGCTTCGCCTCGGCGTTCCCCGGCCCGCCGTCCGTATTGGGGATCATCATGACCTGCCCCGCACCGCCGAGCCGGACGGGCGGAGAATAGATGCTGGTGAAAGTGGGGCGGTCCTGCGCCGCCTTTTCATAGAGTGCGGCGGCACGGCTATCGTCGCGCACCACGCCGCTACCCGTTTCCAGGGCGCGGGCGAGTTCGACCATCGCCGTCCGATCGCCCTGCTCGGCGCGGCATTGCAGGTGCGGCAACCGCACCGCTTCATCGGCATAGGTGTAGCGGATGCGGGTCACGCCCGCCGCGTCGGTGATCGGTACGGCACCGGTGCCGCGAAGGCCGACGCAACCCGGCGGAGAAGAGGGTGTGGCGCAGCCTGCGATGACCATCAGGAGAGGCAACACCAACCAGCACGCCCATGGTTCGGCACTTTTCCTCATCACGCTGACCGTGCCCTTCGCGCCAGCAGCTTCTCGCCATCAGGCCTGATCTCGCCCTTCGGTGTGACGTGCCGGTAGAGCGTCTGCCGCGTGATGCCGAGTTCGGCGCACAGCTCCGCGACCTTTGTCTCGGGTTTGCCCATCGCCGCCTGGGCGAGACGCAGCTTGGCGGGCGTCATCTTGAACGGGCGTCCGCCATGCCGCCCGCGCGCGCGGGCGGAGGCAAGACCGGCGCGGGTGCGCTCGACGATCAGCTCGCGCTCGAACTCGGCGAGGCCGGCGAAGATCGCGAACACGAGCCGGCCATTGGCGGTGGTGGTGTCGATCGACGCGCCTTCGCCCGCCAGCACTTTCAACCCGACGCCGCGCTTCGTCAGGTCCCCGACTAGGTTGACGAGGTGGCGCAGATCACGCCCGAGCCGGTCAAGCTTCCACACGACCAGCGTGTCACCACGCCGCAGCGCCTTGAGGCAGGCGTCGAGGCCAGGACGTGTGTCGCGCCGACCCGAAGCGGCATCATCGTAAATATGCTCAGGATCGACGCCGGCCGCGACCAGCGCGTCGCGCTGGAGGTCATGAACCTGGCTGCCGTCCGCTTTCGATACCCGTGCGTAGCCGATCTGGGTGGTCACATATACGTCCGTTCGCGTGACGGAGCGGGATCGCTCCTCCAACGATCCTTATTCTGTCACATAACCCGTCTTCTGGTCTATGCTCCATGAACAGGTTCGCTTTCCTGTTTCGTGACGAACAGGACACCGATGCCGACCAAGACCATCCTGTCGCCCGCGCAGCGTGCCGCAATCTTCGACCCGCCGGCCGATCGCGCGACGATCGAACGGCTCTCCACGCTCGGTCCCGACGATCTGGCACAGGTGGCGCGACGTCGGCGCGGGGCGAACCGGATCGGCTACGCGGTGCAGCTTTGCTACCTGCGGCATCCCGGCCGGGGGTTGCTGACAGGCGAGGCGGTGTCCGACGCCATGCTCGCGCTGCTCGCCGATCAGACCGGGGGCGCGGCCGACGACTTCACCGGCTATGCCACGCGCCCCACGACATTGCGCGAACACCGTGCCGAGATCGAAGCCCTGCTCGGTCTGCGCGCCTTCGTGCGGGCCGACGTGCGAGCGATGCTAGCGCTGGGATCGGAGATCGCCGCTTCGACCGATAGAGGCGAGACGATCGTCGCCGGGATGGTCGATCGGCTACGGGCAGACCGGATCGTACTGCCGGCGGCATCGACGCTGGAACGGCTTGCGCTCATCGTGCGGACACGGGCGCGCAAGGCGGCCCATTCCAACCTGATCCGCGACTGTTCGGCCGAACAGGAAGCCGCACTCGAACACCTGATCGCCTCCGAGGACGATGGGCGCACCCGGCTCGGATGGATACGCGAATGGCCCGAAGCACCATCGGCCGCGAACCTGAAGGGGAATCGTCGAACGGCTCGACGCGGTGCGCGGCATCGGGATCGCAGCCGACCGGGCACGGCGCATCCATGCCGCCCGCTATGCCGTCATCGCGCGGACCGCCGGCATCGTCACCGCCCAGCACCTGCAGCGTCTCGAACGTCCGCGCCGGGTCGCCATGCTCATCGCTTCCATGATCGAGATGGAAGCGGCGCTGACCGACGCCGCGCTGGTCATGGTGGAGAAGATGGTGGGCGCGCTGTTCCGCCGTGCCGACCGCACCCGCTCCGATCGGCTGCTCGGCCAGGCACGGATGCTGAAGGACACCGCACGCTTCCATGCCCGGCTCGGTCGCCTGCTGATCGAGGCCCGTGCGAGCGGGCGCGATGCCTTCCGCACAATCGACGCGAAGATGGGCTGGGATCAGCTCGAACGCAGCATCCGCTTCGCCGAGGATCTGACGCGCTCGGCCGATGATGGCCTAGAAGAAGTGGTCGAACGCTACCCTGCGGTGCGGCGGTTCGCCCCGACGTTTCTCGCCGCGTTCACCTTCCGCACCGCGCGGTCGGGCGATCCGCTGCTCGGCGCGATCGAGGTGCTGCGCACGATGTACCGCGATGGTCGCTCGATCCTGCCGAAGCGGGTGCCGACCAGCTTCATCAAGCCGCGCTGGCGCAAGGTGGTGCAGCCGGCGGAAGGAACGATCGACCGGCGCGCCTATGAGATCGCGGTGATCGTCCACCTTCGCGAGCGGCTCGGGTCGGGCAGTATCTGGGTGGACGGCAGTCGCGCCTATCGCACCCTCGGCGATTATCAGCTGCCCGTACCCGCCTTCGAGGCGATGCGCGCGACCGGCGATCTGCGCCTTGCCGTACCGACCGACTTTCCCGAATGGTACGAGGAACGCCGTATCCTGCTGACCCGGCGCATGACGGAGGTGGAACGCGCAGCCGCAGCGGGCGAGCTGGTCGACGTGACGATCGAACGCGAGCAGTTGCTCATATCGCCGATCCGGCGATCTCCGTCCGACGATGCCGATGCGCTGAAGACCCGGCTCTATGCGATGCTGCCGCGCGTCCGCATCACCGACCTGCTGGTCGAGGTCGCCGCATGGTCGGGTTTCGCCGACCGTTTCGTCCATGCGCGCAGCGGCGCCCCCGCCTCCGACCAGTCGGCGCTGATGGGTGCGATCCTCGCCGATGCGACCAATTTAGGGTTGGGCCGCATGGCGGAAAGCTCGCGCGGGCTGACGTTGCCGCGCCTGCGCTGGACCGCCGAATGGCATGTGCGTGATGAAACCTATCTGTCGGCGCAGGCGGCGATCGTCGACTGCCACACCGCGCATCCGCTCGCCCAGCTCTGGGGGCCGGGTGACACATCGTCGTCGGACGGCCAGTTCTTCCGCGCCGGTGGTCAGGGCGAAGCGCGCGCCGATCGCAACGCCCGCTATGGCACCGAACCTGGCGTGCTGTTCTACACCCACATCACCGATCGCTTCACGCCGTTCCATACCAAGGTCATCGCCGCCAATGCCGGCGAGGCGGCGCACGTCCTCGACGGTCTGCTCGACCATGAAAGCGAACTGGTCATCCGCGAACACGCGACCGATACCGCCGGCGCGGTCGATCACGTCTTCGGTCTGTGCCACCTGCTCGGCTTCCGCTTCGCACCGCGCATCCGCGACCTCAACGAGCGCCGGCTATACGGCCTGTCGCCGCTCGACCCGTGGCCGACGCTGCGCCCGCTCGTCGCCGGCCCGGTCAACGTGCGGGCGATCGAGGAGAACTGGGACGAAACCCTGCGCCTTGCCGCTTCGATCCGCGCCGGCACCGTCAGCGCTTCGGTCATGCTGCGCAAGCTGGCGGGTTTCCCGCGTCAAAATCCCGTCGCCCGCGCGCTGCGTGAAATCGGGCGGATCGAGCGCACCTTCGAAAACCAGCGCCATCGCGCCTCCGGCCTGACACTCGTCACCGCGGCCGTTACGCTGTGGAACACCGTCTACCTCGACCGCGCCGTCCGGCATCTACGCAGCAGCGGCGTCGACGTACCCGACGAACTGCTCGCCCATGTCGCGCCATTGGGGTGGGAGCATATCGGCCTCACCGGCGACTATCTCTGGGGCGACATCGACAAACCTCGCGAGCGGTTCAGACCGCTCCACCTCCACCAGCAAGGCCGGGAGGCTTAGCGTACGTTTTCGACCATCCTCTCACCGGTCCCCTATGTAAAGACGATCGGCCCGACCGCCTCGCCGTTCACGCATTACTGGCGGATCATCGCGACGCTGGCGAACGGGAAGACCGAGGTGTTCTGGGGCCATACCGCGACGCTCGCCGAGGCAAAGCGCAAGCGCCTCGCCCTCGACGACGCCGCCCGCCAGCGCGGCTGGCGCGACCATCGCTTCGAGATCGTGGCACTGGAGGCCTCCGACACGCCGCCGGAATGAGGGCGGTCTGCGATGCACCGCCCCGATATGGACGGCGGGTGACCGGCTCCCTGGTCTATATCTCCCCGAACAATTCGCGCTGGCTCTTGTCCAGCTCCTCGCCATAGCGCCGCCGGACGTGCGCCTCGGTCAACAGCCCGAGCACCGCGCCCTGCCCGTCCACCACCGCCAGTTCCTCGCGCTGCGCGGCGTCAAAACAGGCCATCACCGCGCGGATGTCCATGTCGGTGCGCAGCACCGTGGCCGGTCCGTGGATCAATGACGCGACCGGCGCGTCCGGCGCGATCGCGGGATCGTGGACCGCGACCGGATCGAGGATCCCGGCATAACGATCGTCGCCGGTGAGCGCGACGACCCGCTTGGTCGCGCCCAGCGGATAGCGGCGCCGGAACGCGCCCACCGTCATATCGACCGGCACGACATGCGGGTCGCGGCGCATCATCCGTCCGGCGGTCAGCGTGCGCATCCAGCCGATGTCGCGCGCGCTGCGGATCGTCTCGCCGCGCAGGTGCAGCCGCCAGGTCGAGAAGGAATAGCCGAAGAACTGCCGCACGATCGTCGATGACACCAGCGCGGCGGCGAGCACCGCGCCGGTCAGGCTGACATTGCCGGTCGCCTCCAGCACCAGCATCGTCATCGTGAACGGCGCGCCGATCACCGCGACCGCGAGCGCCGCCATCCCGACCATCGCCGCATTGCCGACGTCGAGCACCGGCCCGCCCGCCAGCACGGCCAGCACGCCCGCGAACAGATGCCCCAGCAGCGTGCCGAGGAACAGCGAGGCGAAGAACAGCCCGCCGCGAAACCCGAAGCCCAGCGAGACGATCGACGCCAGCGCCTTGACCGCCAGCACGATCAGGATGAACCCCAGCGGCGCGGCGTCGACGATGTCGAGGTGCAGCGCGCCATGCCCCGCCGACAGCGCCTGCGGCGACACCGTCGCCAGCCCGGCCAGCAGCATGCCGCCCGCGACCGGGCGCGCCCATCCCGGCAGCCGCGCGCGCGTCCGCGCCTCGACCAGGCCGACCGCGCGCATGATCGCGATGCCGGTCAACGCGCACAGCACGCCGAGCAGCGCATAGACCATATAGCCGCCGGTGGTGATCGCCGGGCCGGGTACGACATCGACGATATAGGGCACCGCGCCCAGCAGGTGCGCGGTCTGCGCCCCCGCCAGCGCGGCGGCGACGACCGGCGCGATCGTCGCGGGCGTATAGGCGCCGATCACCACCTCCACCGCATAGAAGGCGCCGGCCAGCGGCGCGCCGAACGCCGCCGCGATCGCCGCCCCGGTTCCGGCCCCGACCAGCGTGCGCACGTCGACGCGGCGCAGCGCCAGCCCGCGCCCCAGCAGCGAGGCGATCAGCCCGCCGAGCTGCGCATAGGCCGCCTCCAGCCCGACCGACGCGCCGACGCCGTTGGACAGGATCGTCTGGCCGGACACGATCGCGCTGTCGCGAACCGACAGCCGCCCGCCGTGCAGCGCATTGGCCTCGACCGTATCGACCAGCGGGCGGCCGCGCGCGCCGACCAGCCGGTTGAACGCCACCAGCGCCAGCCCCCCGGCCGGCAGCACCAGCCACGGCCGCCAGCCCAGCCACGCCGCGCCGCTCAACCGCATGTCGTCCGACAGGCCGTAGAGCGCGTGCTGCACCCCGCGCGCCAGCAGGTTCTGCGTCACGGTCAGCAGCGCCGCGCCGACCCCGACGAGGATCGCGACCAGCACGAACAGCAATTCGACCGCGCGGACCTGCCGACCCAGCCAGCGGAACCACGCCGGCGCGCGCTGCACCGCGCGCGGGATCATGCGGGGAAAGGAGCGGCGGACATGGCCCCGCTCTGCCGCGGCGTGCTGCACTTGTCACGCGCCGCACCGCAATGCGATGACGGGCGATAACGATAATCGGAGAGACGGCCCATGACCGGCGTGGCGACGATACCCCTCAAACCGCAGACCCCGCGCGAATGGCTGATCTGGGGTGCGATCACCGTGCTGGGGGCGGGCGCGCTGGGCGTCGTCGCGCTCCACCGCGGCGAGCCGGTCAATGCGCTGTGGATCGTCACCGCCGCCTTGTGCACCTATCTGGTCGCCTATCGCTTCTACGGGCTGTTCATCGCCACGCGCGTGGCGCGGGTCGATCCGGTGCGCGCGACCCCGGCGGTGCGGTGCGCGGACGGGCTGGATTTCGTGCCGACCGACCGCAACGTGCTGTTCGGGCACCATTTCGCGGCGATCGCGGGCGCGGGGCCGCTGGTCGGCCCGGTGCTGGCGGCGCAGATGGGCTATCTGCCCGGCACGCTCTGGCTGCTGGTCGGCGTGGTGTTCGCGGGGGCGGTGCAGGACTTCCTGATCCTGTTCTTCTCCACGCGCCGCGACGCGCGCTCGCTGGGCGACATGATCCGCACCGAAATGGGGCGGGTGCCCGGTACGATCGCGCTCATCGGCGTGCTGGCGATCATGGTCATCCTGCTCGCGGTGCTGGCATTGGTCGTCGTGAAGGCGCTGGCCGACAGTCCGTGGGGCACGTTCACGGTGGCCGCGACGATCCCGATCGCGCTGTTCATGGGGCTGTACGGGCGGTTCGTGCGCCCCGGGCGGATCGCGGAAATGTCGATCATCGGCTTCGTGCTGTTGATGGCGGCGATCATGGGCGGGCAGCAGGTCGCGGCCTCCCCCGCCCTCGCGCCGCTGTTCACGCTGACCGGGCCGACGCTGGCGCTGGCGTTGATGGCCTATGGCTTCATCGCCTCGGTGGTGCCGGTGTGGCTGTTGCTCGCGCCGCGCGATTACCTGTCGACCTTCCTGAAGATCGGGGTGATCGCCGGCCTCGCGCTCGGCATCCTGATCGTCCGCCCGGCGCTGCACATGCCGGCGGTCACGCGCTTCGTCGACGGCACCGGCCCGGCGTTCGCGGGGGCGCTGTTCCCGTTCCTGTTCATCACCATTGCGTGCGGCGCGGTGTCCGGCTTCCACGCGCTGATCTCCAGCGGCACCACGCCGAAGATGATCGCGACCGAGGGCGACCTGCGCTTCATCGGTTACGGCGCGATGCTGACCGAGAGCTTCGTGGCGATCATGGCGCTGATCGCGGCCTGCGTGCTCGACCCGGCGGTCTATTTCGCGATGAACGCGCCCGCCGCCTTGATCGGCACCGATGTCGCCAGCGCGGCGAAGGCGATCGGCGACTGGGGCTTCGCGATCCAGCCGGAGGCGCTCAGCCAAATCGCGCGCGACGTCGGCGAGGGCACGATCCTGTCCCGCGCGGGCGGCGCGCCGACGCTGGCGGTCGGCATGGCGCATATCCTGAGCCGCGTCGTCGGCGGACAGGCGCTGATGGCCTTCTGGTACCATTTCGCGATCCTGTTCGAGGCGCTGTTCATCCTGACCACGGTCGATGCCGGCACCCGCGTCGCGCGCTTCATGATCCAGGACCTGCTGGGCAGCGCGATCCCGGCGATGCGCGCGACCGAGAAGCTGGCGCCGAACCTGATCGCCACCGCGCTGGCGGTCGGCGCCTGGGGCTGGTTCCTGTATCAGGGCGTCACCGATCCGCTGGGCGGGATCAACACGCTCTGGCCGCTGTTCGGCATCTCCAACCAGATGCTGGCGGCGATCGCGCTGACGCTGGCGACCGTCATCCTGTTCCGGATGAAGCGGCAGCGTTATGCCTGGGTGACGATCGCGCCGACGCTCTGGCTGCTGATCTGCACGCTGACCGCCGGGTGGCAGAAGCTGTTCCACGCCGACCCGCGCATCGGATTCCTCGCGCACGCCGACAAGTTCGCGCAGGCGATGGCGCGCGGCGAGCTTCTCGCCCCTGCCAAGACGCCCGCCGACATGACGCGGATCGTGTTCAACGACCGGGTGGACGCGGCGGTGTGCGCGTTCTTCGTCGTGCTGGTGCTGGCGATCGTCGGCTATGGCATCGCGGTGGCCCGCACCGCGCTGGCCAGCGAGCGGCCGACCGCCCAGGAGATCGGGGGCCGGGAGATCGGGGAGGCCGGCGATGTCGTGGTGGCGTAAGGCGGCGCAGACCGCGCGGCTGATGGTCGGCGTCCCGGATTACGACGCCTATGTCGCACACCGTGCCGCGCACCACGCCGGCGAACCGGTACTGAGCCGTGCGGCCTTCCACCGCGACCGGATCGAACGCCGCTACGGCGTCGGCAAGGGATCGCCGCCGCGCTGCTGCTGACCGCGCCTGCCGGCAATACACCGAATACCGATATCACCTGCACTGCCATTAACCGCCGATCGCTCAATGACCGTCCGATGCCGCGCCCCGGAAGCCCCACAGGCTCCGGCCGAGGTCGAGTTCGTCGCGCCGCGCCTTGGCGACCATGCCCGCGAAATAGGCGCCCGCGCTCTGCCGGATATCGCCGCGCGCCTGCCGCTCGGCGGTGATGAACATCGCGACCGCCGCATCGTCGCGGCCCAGCCGGTCGACCGCATCGACCCAGCTACCCGTCCGTATCCCCAGGTCGTGCCGTAACCGCGCCGCGGCGGCGTGGAGGTCCGGCCAGCCGGGCTGGCGCGCGGTGACGTACATCGCCGCGGCCGGAAACAGCGCGACAAGATCCGCCGGCCGGGCCTTGAACACGCTGCCCGACGGCGAGGCCGGGCATGTCGCCCGATCGGGCACGTCCCGCTGCCGGGTCGAACTACCATCCCGATCGCCTTCTTTACGATCAAAGGGACAAGGGTTGGTTTGTATATGTATGTCGGGTGCGGATTTTGACCCCGAGCCGTCATTATCCTCATGAAACATATAATGGTCGATCGTCGCGCCGATCCGCTGTTCCAGCGACGACAGCGCATCGAGCGCCGCCTGATAGGCGCTGCTGTCGCGCGCCTGCCGGGCGGCACCGGCCCGTGCCGCGATATCGTCGATCGTCTCCTGCAATGCCATCCAGTGCGCGCCGGTCAGCCGCATGTCGGCGGCCTGCGCCAGCACCTGCCCCACCAGCCGCCGCCCGCGCGCGATCGCCAGCCGCCCTTCCCTGAACAGCCGCGACTGCGCGGTCTGCGCCTCGGCCAGCGCATGAAGTTCGGCGAAGCGGATCCGCAGCGGTGACAGGTCGATGCCATAGCCGCTGGTGATGACGCCGCTCGCATCGCGTCGCCCGGTGCGCCGGCCATGCGCGCTGTCATGCGCGGCGACCAGTCCCAGCGCGCGCAACTGACGCAGCCGCGCCTTGATCGCGCTTTCGGTGACGCCGGCGAGTTCGGCGAGCGTGTAGTTGCTGGGCCACGCCAGCGGGCGGCGATCGCCCTTCCAGTCGTCGGGGCGGGTGAAGCCGATCAGATGCTTGAGCGTCTCCAGCGCCGGCGTGCCGAGCCGCAGCGCGACCCTGGCGCCCTCCAGCACCGGATACAGCCGGTTGCGCTCGACATCGCCGGCATCCGGCGCGCGCGCCTCCAGATCGCGCACGATCCGGCGCGACCAGGCGGTGATCGGCCGCGCCCCCGTGGCCCCGGTAAAGGCCGTCTGGGTACAGATCATCGTTCGTCCCCTCGTCCAAGGGGCCGTCAGCAGGCAAAACAATGACGTGGCGCGAAGCGCGCTCCCTTGAACCGCAGTTCGGAAACCGTTAGGTGGAGGGCTGTCTGTAGGGCCTGTCAGCGTTTGGCGACGCTGCCACTCAACAATTTCTCGGGTGCCCGGTCTTCGTGCCGGGCATTCGTTTATGTGCTCACAGCCATTTCCCCTTTCGGCGGCGCACCCGCGCAACCACCGCATCCCGACCTATCTGTCGGACGACCCCGATGTAGGAAAGCGCGAATATTCGTGCTTTCGGGCGGAAAACGCCACGAATGCTCGTGCTTTCGGGCGGGAAAGCACGGCGGGTCGTCGCCCCGCGACCGGCATGGCGGCGCCCGTCGTTCGTGCTTTCGGGCGGAAAACCCGGCATTGGCACCGTCCGCGCAGACGAAGAGCGGGCCGAAAAGACCCCGCGTCGGCGCGAATCGCGCGCGATCCGGGGGGGCGGCAGGCAAATCGGCCGATCGCCACGGCGCGACGCCGCATCGTGCTATCGCGCGGAAAACGAACCGGGCGGTTCGTGCTTTCGGGCGGAAAAGCCCCCTGCCCGCGCGGCGCCCCCGCAACACCAATGTCGCGGGCGCGTCCGCCGTCATGGGCCAGCCACGCGAAGGATCGGGTTCACGCGCCGTGGCGAGCGGCGGGATGCCGCGCGGCTCAGGCGTCGTCGGGCGGCGCGTCGGGGGCGGGCGGGCCGACGAAGCGCAGCCCCGCGTCATGCGTGATCGTCACCATCGTCGTCAGCCGCGGTCGCCCGCCGTTCGGCCCCGGCTCCTTGCGATCGTTCAGCGCCAGCCAATATTCGGGGATCGACTGGGTGCGCACCACCTCGCGCAAGGTACGCCGGAAATTCTCGACCGAGCGCGGCTCCAGCGAGCACCCCACCCGCCCCGCCAGCTCCACCGCGTCGATCTCGAAGCGCGCGCCGTCGACGCAGTTGAACTTCGCCAGTTCGTAGAGCCGCCGCTCGATCGGCCCCAGCTTGAAGAAATCATCGTGATAGGCCGCGATCCGGCGGTCGGTGAGGATCGCGCGGTGCAGCCAGTCGCAGAGCATCACCTCGACATGCTTCACCCGCCGCTCGCCGCTGGGCAGCTTGGTATATTTGATGTCGGCCTTCAGCAGCCACGAGAAGGCGCTGTCCGACCCCTCCCCGCCCGTCTCGATATTGGTGATGATCTGCGTGCCCTGCAGCCGCGCCAGCGACGCCTTGAGCGCGCTGTACGACCGCGCCGAGGCGTTGGTGCCGGTCATCCGGAACAGGTCGTTGGCGGTGAAGCTGAGCGTCCGGTCGACCGTCTCGCCCGCCTCCAGCCGCCCGACCATGATGCTGGCGATATAGAGCAGGATCTCCTTGTCGTAGATCGTCGCCACCCCGGTCTTGCTGGGGTTGATCTCGATCCGCGCGCTCTCGCTCTCGAAGGTCATCGGCTCCATCTGCGCGCGCTTGGTGAGCGCGAAGAACGGAAATTCCGCGACCGTCCGCTCGCCCTGGATATCGCCGAGCAACGGGCTGTCGAGCCGGAACAGGTCGCCCTGCGGAGGAACGACCTTTGTCATGGACGGGAAGTCAGGCGCGGCGTTCGTGCTTTCGGGCGGAAAAGCCCGTCGAGCCGGCCGGGGACGAACCGTGTCGCGGCAAAAGGGATCGTGGGGCACGCCGTCGGCATCCGGCGGATTTACCGGCGCGGGCGACGGCGGTCAAACGCAGGCTCGGCGAACCGGGCAGAATACCGGCACCTCCTGCATCAGCCACATCAGCGATAGCGCTTTTGCAGGTGTAGGCCGATCGTGCCGACCAAGAGACATGACGTCGACCACACCAGCCCCGCGCCGTGCGAATGAACCGTGCCACGGCGGGCCCATGCTGCGCCGCCCAGGCGAGGGCAACGCCACCCCGACCTGGTGCTTCCTCGCAGCCATGCGTCGTCCCTTCCTTGAGCCAGACCGCCGTGGTCGATTAACCACTCGGAAGGGGGCGACAGGCCGATACGACGACAGGCCGATACGACGACAGGCCGCCTATTGGGCGGTATAGCCGCCATCGACAGAGAGGGTCGTTCCCGTCATCCACACCGATGCGTCGCCGAGCAGGAACAATGCCGCATTGGCGATGTCGTCCGGCCTTCCGAAGCCAAGCAGATGGCGACGTTCGTAATCACCGATCGCAGCGTCGCCGAGCGTCTTCGCCAGTCGGGCATGCATCTCGGTTTCGACGGCGCCCGCCGCGATGCTGTTGACGCGGATCCGCCGCGGGGCCAGTTCGCAGGCGAGGCTGCGGACCATTCCGTCGACCGCGGCCTTTGCCGCCGAATAGCCGACCATACCCGCCGTCCCGCGCAGCCCGGCGACCGAAGACATGAAGACCAGCGAGGCGCCGTCGTTCATCACCCCGCGCGATGCGGCAGCGCGCGCGATCCCCAGCGAACCGTACAGCGCCGCGTCGAACAGCTTCGCGGCATGGTCGTTCTTGAACATCCGCATCGGCCGGACCAGTTCGGTCCCCGCCGCATGGAAAATGCCGTCGAACGACCCGCGGTCGCCCGCCACCGTCTTGATCAGGTCGGCCGTCGTCTCAAGATCGGCGAGGGCGGCCGGAACCATGCCATGACCGGTCCCCGCAAGCGCCGTCCGAGTGTCTTCCAGCCGCCCTTCGTCGCGCCCGACCAGCGACACCCGGGCCCCCGCACCGGCAAGGGCGATGGCCACCGCCCGGCCGAGCCCCGATGAGGCGCCGGTCACCAGGAGATGGCGGCCGGCGAGTAGATCCTTTGCATAAATGGCCATCGCTCAGTCTCTCCGGTCGGAGCCGCCGGGCGATTGCCAAGGCGACGAAAGGCTTCCTATAGCGCCGCCCTGTAATGGGGGACGATGCGATGGAAAAGGGGCGGACGGTCATCGTCGGCGCAGGCGGCTTCGGTCGCGAATTGATCACCTGGGCGGGCGATGCCCATCTGGCCGGGCGACTGCCGCCGCTCGCCGGACTGATCGACGATGCGCCGGGCGCGCTCGACGGCTTCGATTATCCCGTCGGGATCATCGGTAGCATCGCCGACTTCGCGCCGCAGCCGGACGACCGCCTGCTGATGGCGATCGGCACCCCCCGGGTGAAGGCGGCTGTGGCCGGCTTGCTGGGCGACCGCGGCGGGCGTTTCGCGACGATGATCCATCCGACGGCGGTCATCGCCGGATCGGCCCGGATCGGCGAGGGCACGATCCTGTGCCCGCTGTCGCTGGTGTCCGCCGACGCCGCCGTCGGACGGCTGGTCAGCGTCAACGCCCTGTCGAGCATCGGCCACGACGTCCGCGTCGGTGACCGCTCGACGCTGAGCGCCCATGTCGACCTGACCGGCGGGGTATCGCTGGCCGAGGACGTCATGGTCGGGACCGGCGCGAAGCTGCTGCCGCGGGTGAAGGTGGGGGCGGGAGCCACGATCGGCGCCGGATCGGTGGTCTATCGCACGGTCGGGCCGGGTCGATCGGTCTATGCCGCGCCAGCGCGGACGCTACGTGCCGCTCAGCCGGACAGCGCCGCCCGGTAGCTTTCCCGGAAATGGAGAAGCTTTTCCTCCGACGCCGCCCAGAAACGCGGGGGATCCATCGACCACGTGTCGGCGGGCACCCGCTTGCAGATGGCATGATCCTCGTCGAACACCGCGCGGTTCATCGCCGCCGATGACGCCATGAGCGGCGCGACGAGATCCGGCTTGGTCGCCGGCTTCAGCCGTCCCGCGAACAACCGGCTGGTGAAATGACTGCGCCCGGCCGCCGACGCCGGCAGGAAATGCTGCACCGACTGCGAAAAGCCGAACGTCGACGAGATCATCGTGAAGGGAAAGAGATACAGGCTCTCATAGCCCTCGAACTGGTGCGGCAGGTCGAACAGCCGCGTCAACGACCGCATCCGCTTCACCATCCGCTCGTCGCCCAGCGGCGCCGACCAGACCGAATTGCGGCCGTAATAGCGGTTCTTGCCGGGCTGCAGCTTCAGCGTGGCCAGCGTGTCGGGATGGATCGGTCCGACATGATAGGGCTCCAGCGCGTTTTCCAACGCGATCCGCCAGTCCGCCTCGTACAGATAGCGGTTGAAGTCCCAGCGTGCGGCGATCCCCCGGGACATCGCCGCCAGCATCGGCGCCAGCCCGGCAAGCTGATCCTCCAGCGCCTGTACCGGCGCCTCGGCGACGAAGGCGAAATCACCGATCCATTCCAGCCGCAACGTGTTCAGCGCGACCTGGTCGACCGGGCAATGCGCCAGTGATGCCTTGTCGGCGACGAACACCCGCCCCTTGGCATAGGACCAGCCGTGATAGCGACACAGGAACCGCTCCCGCCCGGCATCACCGTCGAAGATCCGCGCGCCGCGATGCGGGCACCGATTATCGAAGGCGATGACCGACGCACCGTCGTGATGCAGGACCACCTCGCGGCCGAGAATGTCGAAGCGCACGAAATCGCGCGGCTCCGCCAGCTCACTGCGATGTGCGAGCAGGTGCCAGTTGTCTGCCCAGAGCCGGGCGGACGCTTGATCCGGATCGCCGATCGTCATGGCCTTATCGATACTCGATCGTCTCGGCGCACGCGAGGGGCCCGACCGTGACGTCCACCGATCCCCAGGAGAAACCGACCCCGAACCCGAACAGCGCCAGCCGCATCGCCCCGGTTCGCAGCCGCTCGCCCAGATCGTCGGTCATCAGCAGCGGGATGGTCGCGCTGCTGGTATTGCCATAGCGATCGATGTTGATCGGAACCCGGTCCACCGGCAGCTTGGACTTCTTGGCCAGATGGCGCAGCATGAAGGCGTTGGCCTGGTGAAACAGGAAGGCGTCGAACCCGTCAGCCCCGCCTCCCCGTTCGAGGGTTTCGGCGACCAGCGGCGGCACCGTCGCCAGCGTGAAGTTGAAGATCGCGCCCCCATCCATGTAGAGCGCGTCCGCCTTCGGACCGGCGGCGTCGGGGGCGCGATCTTCAAC
>NZ_LDTB01000290.1 GCF_001476895.1 Sphingomonas endophytica
ATCCATCGGGCCGCATCGTTTGTTGAAGAATGGATTCCGGGCTCGTCGACTTCGCTCGCGCCCCGGAATGACGATGTTGAGATGGCCCCCAAAAACAAAATAATCTACCCAATGGCGCGCCGCGAAACGCCTCCCTATCTGTTCCGCTAACGACATCAAGAACGGAACGGGGCAATGGCGAAGCGTCAACTCAAGCTCGGCGCATTCATGCGGCCGATCAGCATCCACACCGGCGCCTGGCGCTACCCCGGGGCGTGGCCCGACGCCAATTTCAACTTCGACCACATCAAGACGCTGATCCGCAAGCTCGAGGCCGGCAAGTTCGACGCCTTCTTCATGGCCGACCATCTGGCCGTGCTGAACATGCCGATCAACGCGCTGAAGCGCAGCCACACCGTGACCTCGTTCGAGCCGTTTACGCTGCTGTCGGCCCTCTCCGCCGTGACCGAGAATATCGGCCTGATCGCGACCGGCTCGACCACCTTCGACGAGCCCTATCACGTCGCCCGGCGGTTCGCCTCGCTCGACCACATCTCCGGCGGCCGCGCCGGCTGGAACATCGTCACCACGTCCAATCCGGACGCGGCGCTGAATTTCGGCCTCGACGATCACATGGAGCACGCCGAGCGCTACAAGCG
>NZ_LDTB01000291.1 GCF_001476895.1 Sphingomonas endophytica
GCCTATGACCGACCGTATGGTGAGTTCTAACGACCCGCCCCGCGCCGAACGCGTCGAGGTGATCACCTCCGTCCAGCGGCGTCGGCATTGGACCACGCAGGAGAAGGTGCGCCTCGTCGAGGAGACCTATCTGCCCGGTCAGTCCGTCTCGCTCGTCGCCCGCCGCCACGGGCTGAACGCCAACCAGCTGTTCACGTGGCGTCGGCTGATGGAGCGCGGCGCGTTCACGGCCGCCGGTGCCGGTGAAGAGGTGGTGCCAGCCTCCGAGCTGCGGGCTGCCCAGCAGCAGATCCGCGAACTGCAGCGGCTCCTGGGCAAGAAGACGCTCGAGACCGAGATCCTGCGCGAGGCGATGGAGCGGGTCGTCGCCCCCAAAAAGTTGCCCTCGCGCGTGACCTCGTGGCCGGAGGACGGCCGGTGAGCGCTGTGGCCGCAGCTTTGAGCGTGTCACGCCCGCACCTCGCCTCGTCCAGGCAGGCCTCCCCCGCCTGGAAGCCCAGGGGCCGACGCGGCCGTCCGCCTGCACCCGACGCCGCGTTGCTCGGCGCGATCCAGGCGCTCATCGCCGATCTGCCGACCTACGGCTATCGGCGCGTCCATGCCCTTCTGCGCCGGCAGGCCGAGCGGGAC
>NZ_LDTB01000292.1 GCF_001476895.1 Sphingomonas endophytica
TTCAATCTGGCATCGGCCCGTTGTCGGCCTAACCGTGCGCGCCGCTGCCACCCATTTCGTCGAGCAAGGCTTTGGCCCGTCGGTACGGCGTGGTACCAAATCCCTCGGCGAATTTCCCGAGGGCATCATCGAGCCTTGCCGAGGCTTCGCCGATCCTGCCTTGATGGCGAAGCATTTCGGCCAAACTCTCCGTCGCTTTGAGCTCGTGGCCGAGAGCTCCCTGATATTGCGAGATAGCGATCGCTTCGCGAAAGTGGCGTTCCGCCGCTTCTGATTTGATTCCCTCGAGCGAGAGCAAAGTCGTGCCGTGGATGCGAAGTGCATCAGGTAGCTGCCAGAGCGCTTCGGTCGCCCTTATTCTATCGAGCGATTCCGCCGACACCAGAACCGCTTCTTCTGGACGGTCGTCAGCCGCGAGAACTTCCGCCAGGCGCCCGAGGAACGGGACTGCAACATTTCCATAGCGTACGTCGCCCAACTTCGACACCGCCTCTCGCAATTGTCGCTCCGCCAAGCGGAATTCTCCCTTAAGAAACAGCAGCCTGCCCTCAAACCCAATGGCCGAAAGCAGGTAGCTTTGGATGTCGTTGTCCTGCGCGACCTGCTTCATTCTATGAATTGCGATCTCGGCAAGCTGTAGCTCCTCCAGTCTGAGGAAAAGGTTGCAGCCACACCAGCTGAGAGCCTGGCAGATCGATGCCGGATTTCCGGTTTCCTCCGCGTCTTCATGCGCGGCCACACAGGCACGTACAGTCTGATCAAACCGCCCCTCGCACCAATGGACGCCCGCTATCACGCATTGCGCGTAGAC
>NZ_LDTB01000293.1 GCF_001476895.1 Sphingomonas endophytica
TCTACAATCTGTTCGACCAGGTCTACGCGGTGACCGCGAACGGCACGGGGCAGTGGCTGCTGGGCATGCCGCGCACGGCGGAACTGTCCGTCAACGTGAAGTTCTGACCATGCGCAAGGCTCTGATCCGGCGAGGGCGGCGGTGGCTCTATGTCGTCCATCGCTGGATCGGCATTGCGACGTGCCTCTTGTTCGCGATGTGGTTCATCTCGGGCCTCGTCATGATGTATGTCGCGTTTCCACGCCTCACCGACGGCGAGCGCCTCGCTGCGCTCCCGCTCATTCTCTGGAACAAGGTGCAGGTCGCGCCGGATCGCGCGATGGCGATTGCGGGCGCAGAGCATTATCCGCGCGACCTGCGGCTCTCGATGATGGATGATACGCCGGTCTATCGCGTGACCGGCTGGAAGGGCGCCGCCGGCACCATCTCGGCGACCGATGGCCGCGTGATCGATCACATCACGCCGGATCAGGCGCTTGCGATCGCCGGCCATCACTCGCATGCGGCGCAGCCACAATTGCTCGACACGGTGACGCGCGAACAATGGTCGGTCACCGCGGTGTCTCTTATACACAACCCCGAACCCACGAAACAA
>NZ_LDTB01000294.1 GCF_001476895.1 Sphingomonas endophytica
CGTCACCTTGAAAGTGACGTCGTTGGCCGTGCCTGACAGCGCCAGCATGCGCTCGACGCCGCGGTCGAGATCGGCCTGGCGCTTGGCCATGCTGAGCGCTTCGCCGGTGCAGGTGGTCGCGACGCAATTGACCCATTGGCCGCCATGCACGACGCCGACCGAGAAGGTACAGTCCTCGGTGGTCATGCCGTCGATAGCGATGATCTGCCGGGCCATTTCCCGGATCGCGGAACGGCCGGAGGACAGCGGCGCGCCGGCATGGCTCGGCTTGCCGGTGGCTTCGAGGTTGAAGCGCGCGATCGCGTAGCGGCCGGTGACGACACCGTTGTTCGGCCGGCCGGGCTCCGGCACCAGCACATATTTGTTGCGTGCGGCCTCGGCCTCGATGATGTCGCGCGTCGAGGGCGTGCCGACCTCTTCATCGGGCGTGAACAGCACCGTGATCGGCAGCGGCGTCGTGAAGGACGCGCGAGCCAATTGCCGGATCGCTTCGATCGACAGATAGTTGCCGCCCTTCATGTCGAAGATGCCGGGCCCGAAGCACTTGTT
>NZ_LDTB01000295.1 GCF_001476895.1 Sphingomonas endophytica
CGCCCATATCGATCATATCGGCGGCATCGTCGGCGCCGACGACAAGCCGCTGTTCCCGAATGCGCAATACTACATCGCGCAGAGCGATCTCGATTTCTGGACCGACGAAGGCAAGATGGGCAGTCCGCTGAAGGACTTCGTCGTGCACGCCCGCAAGAACCTGCTGCCGGTGCGCGACCGCATCGTGTTCTTCAAGGACGGCCAGGAATTCCTGCCCGGCGTGACCGCGATCGCAGCGCCCGGCCACACCGTGGGCCACACCATCTTCATGGTGAGCTCGGGCGGCAAGTCGTTCGCCTTCCTCGGCGACCTCTCGCATCACGCGGTGCTGCTGCTGGAGCGGCCGCGGATGGAATTCTCCTATGACACCGACCCGAAGCAGGCGGCGGCCTCGCGGGTCAAGCTCTTGGAGACGCTGGCCGCCAACAAGACGCCTGTGATGTCCTATCACTTCGCCTGGCCCGGCTACGGCCACGTCGCCAAGGCCGGCGAGGGTTTTCATTACTATCCAGAGCCGATGCAGATGACGCTGTAATCGTACGAGGCTCCGTGAGGGTGACAGCTTGTCACC
>NZ_LDTB01000296.1 GCF_001476895.1 Sphingomonas endophytica
GCCTTACGCCGCTTTTTTCTTCGCGGTGATCAGCTTGCGGTTGATCAGGACCTCGGCGATCTGCACGGCATTGAGCGCCGCGCCCTTGCGCAGATTGTCCGATACGCACCAGAACGCGAGACCATTCTCCACCGTCGCATCCTCGCGGATGCGGCTGATATAGGTCGCGTCCTCACCGGCGGCCTCATAGGGCGTGACGTAGCCACCCGGCTCGTGCTTGTCGATCACGAGGCAGCCCGGCGCATTGCGCAGGATGTTGCGCGCCTCGTCCGCGGTGATCGGATTGGCGAACTCGACATTGACCGCCTCGGAGTGACCGACGAACACCGGCACGCGCACGCAGGTCGCGGTCAGCTTGATCTTGGGATCAAGAATTTTCTTGGTCTCCGCCATCATCTTCCACTCTTCCTTGGTGAAGCCGTCTTCCATGAAGACGTCGATCTGGGGAATGACGTTGAAGGCGATGCGCTTGGGAAACTTCTTATTGATCAGCTCGTCATTGGTGTAGACGGCCTTGGTCTGCGAGAACAA
>NZ_LDTB01000297.1 GCF_001476895.1 Sphingomonas endophytica
TCCCCATACTTCATAAGTCCGACTCCCCAAGGACTTTTCGTGGCTTACAATCCAAATATTCTTTCAAAGATTTTGAGCACTCGGTTTCTTAGTACCGAGCAACTCTCTGATCGCCTTCAAATTGCACCCGCTGAACTTTCTCGCGAGCTTGACCGAGAACCTGAGCCGGGACAAGGCATCCTCAATCGCATTGCAAAGGAGCTTGGGGTACCGCCCTACTCTTTCTTCATGGAGAAAGCACCCGCGCTCCATGATGTATTCCCTGACTTTCGCTCCTCGACCGCGAAGCCAGCGGCCAAGATGAAAGAAACGGTCCAATCCATTCAATTTGCTGAAGGTGTCCAGCGCGCTCTCGAACAGTTCTGGGTGAAACTTGACCTGCCTCAGTTCTCAGCAAAGGGCAACGCCGAGGTCGACGCGTTCGCTCTGGCGGCGCGCGAGCTACTGAGCATTTCGCTTCAAGATCAGCTCGACGCAAAGGACGCAAACGCGTTCTATCTTGTCTGCAGAAAGAAGATTGAAGACGCCGGGATTTTTGTCCTCCACGACAGCTTTCCTGAAC
>NZ_LDTB01000298.1 GCF_001476895.1 Sphingomonas endophytica
GTACACGCCCATGCCCGCCACCGCGACGATCAGGTTCTCGTCGCGATCGAACTGCATGCCGAGCGGCCGGCCGCCGATATGGGCAAACACCTCGCGGGTCTTGAAGTCGGGCCCGGAGAAGCGGATCACATTGCCGTCGCGGGTCGAGCCGTAGAGCCGGCCCTGGCGGTCGAGGATGACGTCCTCGGGGCCCTCGACCTGATCGACGCCGATCGCCTGCGCGTTGATCAGCCGGTCGTTCTGCGCATAGGGCGATGCTGCGCCCGGCTGCACAGCCGGCGCCGAGGCCAGCGGCACGAAGGCCGGATTGACATAGATCTTCTGGATCGCCTTGCCGCGGTTCTTCGACCATTTGACGTCGATGCCGACGGCGGCGAGCAGGATCATGCCGGTCACCGCCGAGGTGACGTAGCCCGGGATGCCCATGCGCACGAGGCCGTTGATCAGGAGGAAGATGATCAGCGCGCCGATCATCGCCCGCCATACCGTGCCCTTGCCGCCGGCCAGCGACACGCCGCCGAGCACCACGGCGGTGAGC
>NZ_LDTB01000299.1 GCF_001476895.1 Sphingomonas endophytica
GCTGATCCGGGGCATAAGATTGGATGGCCTGCGCGCCGGCTCCGCTCTGCGGCTGCACCGTCGGGTTGGTCACGCTGGCTTTCTTGCCGGTCGTGACCGCGCAATGAACGCCGTTGTTCGCATCCTGCCGCTGCGTTGTCACCGGCACCAATTTGACGGTCGTGCCCGCGGTCAGCGATTTCTGCGTCAATTGAGCGGCGTCATTCACCGGAATGTCGGCCAGCGCCGGGACCGCGCCCCCAACGATAAGGCCCGCAACCAGAACCATGCGTCCGATCATGACGCCGCCCTCCCCATGAAGACCGGCAACCATGCTGCCGGATCGTCTCCCAGCTTGGCGCGCAGCGCGTCCAGTTCGGCGACCGTCTCGGTGCGCCCCGACAGGACCTTGATCAGGTCCGGCATGCCGGCGAGGTTGAGACGCGCGACGACGCTGTCGCGGCCATGCTTGATCAAAAAGGACCGGCTCTCGGGCGCGGTCGAACGGATCCAGGTGACTTCGCGTCCCGACAAACGGAAGGCTTGCCGATAGCTCTCGTCGTCGGCTTTCGGATTGGGAAAGAAGATGTTGGTGCTGGTCTGCTCGATCAGCGTATTGGAGGCCTTGGAGCGCACGATGTCGGCCGCCGACTGGGTGCCGAAGCCGACAATGCCGTTCTGTTTGCGAATGGTCTTGAGCTTGTCACGGATAAAGAAGGCGAAAACCTCGTCGTCGAGGAGCCGCCAGCCCTCGTCGAGGAAGATCATGACGGGATCGCCGGTCAGGAGCTCGTCGATGCGGTGGAAGATGTACATTAGCGCCGCGGTGCGCACGACGGGATCGTCGAGCACGCGCGTCATGTCGAAGCCGAACACGGTCGAAAGCGAGAATTGGTCCTGTTCGTTGTTAAACAGCCAGCCTCTCTGATCGGCACGCAACCAGCTTTCGAGCCGGGCTAGGAG
>NZ_LDTB01000003.1 GCF_001476895.1 Sphingomonas endophytica
TTCTTTGTTATATGTCTCTGTACTGTTACCTATATTCTCCTCGTCGTCGGCATCTTCAGATGTGTGTAAGTGCCGGATAACGTGATGGTCGCGGGCAATGTCGGCGATCCGCGCACCTATGGGCTGACGGTCGGGTTCGGGTTCTGAACAGCGCATCACCCCGGCGCACGCCGGGGTATGTCGTCGAACGCGAACACCAGCATCAACCCTGGTCGACGTTGAACCTTGGGGACCGTCCCTCCGTAGAGCCGGACTCCGTGGTTCAGGAGATCCCCAAGTTCCGGCCTTCGCGGAAAGATGGACCCGGCCTTCGCCGGGGGTGACGTACAGCACCGGGCAGGGAAACCGGGATTGGCGGAATTCCGGCAACCGTCCGGGGGGTGGTCGGAAAGCCCTTCCGCGTAGCGCGCGACGCTGATGACGCGCCGCGCGGGACTAAGACCGAACGGCAAACGCCCGGGCCGTTTACACGACCCGGGCGCCTGCGTGACGATCGCTCGTCAGCCCCCTATCCAGCCACCCGCCCGCACGCCTTTCCGTAGGGAAAAGCGGGGCTTGGCGGCGTTCCCCGAACCACGGCCATTTGCCTGTGTGCCAGTGCCCGCAGCTATGCGGCGGATGGTGCGGGCTGTCGATGAAAATGAACGCCAGCTAAACCGATTGCGGCCGCTCTGTGTCGAATCCGCAACAGCACCCGTTGCGAAACCGCAGGCGGCTCCCTACAGGCACGATCATGTTGCTGTCGCGCTATGAGAGCATGATCGCGCGGCGGTATCTGCTGCCGGGCAAGGGTGAACGCTTCATCGTGCTGGTGGCGGGCTTCTCGCTGGGCGCGGTGATGCTGGGCGTCGCCGCGCTGGTGATCGTCATGAGCGTCATGAACGGCTTCCGCGCCGAGCTGTTCGACAAGATCGTCGGGCTGAACGGTCATGCCGTGGTCCAGGGGTATAACGGTCGCCTGCCCGACTGGCAGAAGGTCGTGGCGCTGGCCAAGGCGACGCCGGGCGTGACCAGCGCGGTGCCGATGATCGAGCAGCCGCTGTTCGCCACGTACAACGGCCGGGCCGAGGGTATCCTGCTGCGCGGGATGCGGCCCGAGGATATCCGCACCAACCCGACGATCCGGACGAAGGTGGTGGTCGGCAGCCTGTCGACGCTGACGCCGGGCAGCGGGAATGTAGCGATCGGCGCACGCCTCGCCGAACAACTCGGCGCGACGATCGGGTCGCAGATCACGATCATCAGCCCACTCGGCCGCTCCACTCCGTTCGGCACGGTGCCGCGCAGCGTGATCTACACCGTCACCGCCATCTTCGAGGTCGGCGTATACGATTACGACAAGGCCTATGTCATCATGCCGTTGCAGGATGCGCAGACGCTGCTGCTGTCGGGCGATTCGGTCGGCATGATCGAGTTGCAGACCACCGACGCGGATAAGGTCGGCCCGATTCTGGCGCCCCTCGCGCGCGCAGTACAGGGCTATGCGGTGGTCAGCGACTGGCGGCGGCTGAACGCCGAGCTGTTCGACGCGCTGGCGGTCGAGCGGGTCGCGATGTTCGTCGTGCTGTGCATCATCATCCTGGTCGCGGCGTTCAACATCGCCAGTTCGCTCATCATGCTGGTGCGGTCGAAGACCCGCGATATCGCAATCCTGCGCACGATGGGGGCGAGCCGGGGGGCGATGCTGCGCATCTTCATGACGGTCGGCACCGCGATCGGCGTGCTCGGCACGTTCGCGGGGCTGGCACTGGGCGCGGTGTTCCTGTTCTTCCGCCAGTCGGTGGTCAATTTCGTCCAGCTGGTGACGGGGCAGAATCTGTGGGATCCCTCGATCCGGTACCTGACCGAACTGCCGTCGAAGGTCGATCCGTTCGAGGTGACCGCGATCGTCCTCATCACGCTGCTGATGACCTTCCTCGCGACGGTCTATCCGGCGTTGAAGGCCGCCAATACCGATCCGGTCGAGGTGTTGCGTTATGAGTGACGCCGTTCTTCGGACCACCGCGCTGGCGCGCAGCTTCACGCAGGGCGAGGCGACGATCCACGTCCTGCGCGGCGTCGATCTGGCGGTGCAGCCGGGTGAGATCGTCGCGCTGCTCGGCCCCTCCGGCTCCGGCAAGTCGACCTTGCTGCAGGCGGTCGGATTGCTGGAGGGTGGCTTTTCTGGGTCGATCCGCATCGCCGGGACGGAGGCGTCGAAGCTGGATGCGGCGGGGCGCACCGCGCTCCGCCGCGACCGGCTGGGGTTCGTCTATCAGTTCCACCACCTTCTGCCCGACTTCAACGCGATCGAGAATGTCGTCCTGCCGCAACTGATCCACGGCAGCGAGCGGGCGCCGGCCGAGGAGCGCGCGACCGCGCTGTTGACCGCGCTCGGCGTCGGGCACCGCCTGACGCATCGGCCCTCCGCCTTGTCGGGCGGCGAGCAGCAGCGCGTGGCGGTCGCCCGCGCGCTCGCCAATCGCCCGGCGCTGGTGCTGGCGGACGAGCCGACCGGCAACCTCGACGAACATACCGCCGACCGCGTGCTGGCGGAGTTCCTGCGGCTGGTGCGCGGCGAGGGGTCGGCGGCGCTGGTGGCGACGCATAACGAGCGGCTGGCCGCGCGGATGGACCGCGTGGTGCGGCTGCACGAGGGCCAGCTGGAGATCGCGGGATGAACGGCGACGCGTGGCGGACAGTGCCGATCCTGAGCGGGCGGCACGTCACGCTGCGCCCGCTGGACCGCGCCGATCGCGCGGGGCTCGTGTCGGCCTTCGCGGGGCTGGAGCGACTGTTCGCCACCGTCGTGCCGACCGAATCGACGATCGATGGCTGGTATGACGCGATCGAGACGCAGCAGGCCGCGGGGCGGGCCTTGCCGTTCACGGTGCTCGACGCGGAGGGCCGCATCAGCGGCACGACACGTTTCATGCGGATGAACGTGGCGCACGCCCGTGTCGAGATCGGCGGCACACTCTATGCCACGCGCGTCCAGCGCACGGGCGTGAACACGGACGCGAAGCGCCTGCTGCTCACCCACGCCTTCGATACGCTCGGCTGCCAATGCGTGCAGTTGCGCACCAACTGGCACAATCGCGCGTCGCGGGCGGCGATCGAGCGGCTGGGCGCGCGGATGGATGGCGTCCTGCGTGGCCACATGATCACCGGCGAGGGCGAGGTGCGCGACAGCGTCGTCTATTCGATCCTGGCGCACGAATGGCCGCAGGTGCGCCGCAACCTCGACTATCTGCTGGAGCGACCGCGATGATCGACGATCTGACCGTGACCGGTGCCGATGGGCGGCAGGTGCCGCTCGACCGCTGGCGGGGGCAGGTGCTGCTGATCGTCAACACCGCGTCGAAATGCGGTTTCACTCCGCAATATGAGGGACTGGAGGCGCTCCATCGCCGGTATGCCGAGTGCGGCTTCGCGGTGCTGGGCTTCCCGTGCAACCAATTCGGCGCGCAGGAGCCCGGCGACGCGGCGGAGATCGCCAGCTTCTGTTCGCTGACCTACGACGTGACGTTCCCGGTTTTCGCGAAGATCGACGTCAACGGCGCGAATGCCGATCCGTTGTTCGAGCGGCTGAAGCAGGCGGCGCCCGGCGTGTTGGGTACGAAGGCGGTGAAGTGGAACTTCACGAAGTTCCTGGTCGATCGGCAGGGCAGGGTGGTGCGCCGCTATGCGCCGACGACCAAGCCCGAGGAATTGGCGACGGATATCGAGGCGCTGTTTTAGCGGATGTTCGGGGATCGTGTCGTGCTTGGCTTCGTCTTAGGGCTGATCCTTGCGATCCTTGCGCTGTTGCTGGTCGCGATGGCGAAGACGCCTGTTGCGCTTCGCTCGTAGCCACCACACCGTCATTCCCGCTACGGCGTCCTTGCGAGAAACCGTGCCATGCTTGTGCGAGTGGCACACGCTATAGCCCTCATCTTGCCTTACTCAGGCCTCCGCGTGCGCGGGAGCACGGCGGAGGCTCTCTCCGATGTCTTGTTCACGCGGCAATGCCAAGCACGTGGCGTCGGTGAGTCTCGCAACCATCTGCGCATCCGGATCCCCGCCTTCGCGGAAATGAGAGGGGGGCGGCGTAACCGCCCCCCGACTTAGGCGATCGCCCCGAATGCCTCCGCGCCCTTGCGATGGTCGCTGGCCGTCGCGATCGCGGTCGCGCCGCCCATCATGAAGCTGACGCCCAGAATGAAGCCCGGCAGGGTCAGCGCCGACCACGGCACCGTCGCCAGGATGAATGCCGCCAGCAGGATGTTGATCGCACCCAGCGCGATCATCCAGCCGCGCCGGCGCCGCATCCGGAAGCCCAGCACGATCTCCAGCAGGCCGCGCATCAGCAGCCACACCGTCACCAGCAATGTCAGCGAGAGCGCGCCCGTCACGGGCTCGAAGACCATGACCGCGCCGACGATGACCGTCAGCACGCCGAAGGCGACCGCGTAGAACCGGCCTTCGTGCCCGCGCCCGAACAGGCCGGCGGCGATCGAGAAGACGCCGGAAACGAACAGCAGCGCTCCGATGACCAAGGTGGCGGCGTAGGTGGCGGCGAACGGCCAGATGAACGCGGCCAGCCCGACAAGTATCGACACGACGCCGTATGCCATGATCCAGCCCCAGCCGTTGCCGATGGCCGTGCGCGGCGATCCGAAGGTTTCCGCCACCCTGCCGATGTCGGTCCGAAAATCGCTCATCACCGTCACTCCTTTCGTGGATCAGCGAACGGACGCTCGTGGACGCGGTTCCGGGGATGGTCGAATCGGGTCAGTGCGCCTAGGTTGCGCCGATGCCGCATTCCGGGTTCGTGCCGCTCCGCATCTTTTCCAGCTACACCATGCTTGACGGCGCGATCGAGCCGAAGGCGATCGCCAAGCGTGCGGCGAAACTGGGCTTCCCCGCCGCGGCCTTGACCGACCGCAACGGCCTGTATGCCGCGATGGCGTTTTCCGATGCGGCGATGGGCGCGGGCGTGCAGCCGGTGATCGGCACGATGCTGGGGATCGCGCGTCCCGATATGCCCGATGGCGTGGCGGCGGCGATCGACTGGATCGCACTCTACGCGCAGAATAGCGAGGGCTACGACAATCTCTGTGCGCTGGTCAGCCGCGCTCACCTCGACCGTCCGCTCGAACTCGCGCCGCATGTCGGGTTCGACATGCTGGAGCGGCATTCGGCGGGGCTGATCGCGCTGACCGCCGGCGGGGAGGGCGGGGTGGCCCGGCTGTTCGCCGAGGATCAGCCCGATCGCGCCGTGGCCTATGCCGACCGGCTGCACGCGATCTTCGGCGATCGTCTGTATGTCGAGGTGTGCCGCCGCGACGATGCGATCGAGGACAAGGCCGAGCCGCTGCTGCTCGATCTCGCCTATGACCGGAACTGGCCGATCGTCGCGACCAATCCGTGCTGTTTCGAGGAAGCCGATTTCGGCGACGCGCATGACGCGATGCTGTGCATCGCCTCGTCCAGCTATGTCGAGAGCGAGGATCGCCCGCGTAGCTGCGGCCATGCGTGGATGAAGCCGGCGATCGACATGGCCGCGCTGTTCCATGATCTGCCCGAGGCGCTGGCGAACACGCTGGTCGTCGCGCAGCGCTGCGCCGTGGCCGCGCCGAAGCGCAAGCCGATCCTCCCCAGCCTGGCGGGCGATCGTGAGGGCGAGGCGGCGATGCTGCGCAACGACGCCGCCGCCGGGCTGGAGGCGCGGCTCGACCGGATCGAGGAGCTGGGCGCGCAGCCCGAGGGCGACCCCGACTGGCGCGAGACGTATCGCAAGCGGCTGGCGTTCGAGGTCGACGTCATCATCCAGATGGGCTTCCCCGGCTATTTCCTGATCGTCGCCGACTTCATCAAATGGGCGAAGGATCACGACATTCCGGTGGGGCCGGGCCGTGGTTCGGGCGCGGGCTCGGTCGTCGCCTGGGCGCTGACGATCACCGATCTCGACCCGATCAAGCTGGGCCTGCTGTTCGAGCGCTTCCTGAACCCGGAACGCGTGTCGATGCCCGACTTCGACATCGACTTCTGCGAAACCCGACGTGGCGAGGTCATCCGCTACGTCCAGGAGAAATACGGCCGCGATCAGGTCGCGCAGATCATCACCTTCGGTAAGCTGAAGGCGCGCGCGGTGTTGAAGGATACCGGGCGCGTGCTTCAGATGAGCTATGGCCAGATCGACCGGCTCGCCAAGCTGGTGCCCAACCACCCGACCGATCCCTGGGACCTGAAGCGCGCGCTGAACGGCGTGCCGGAGATCGCCAAGGAATATTCCAACGACAATCAGGTCCGGCATCTGTGGGATCTGGCGACCAAGCTGGAGGGGTTGCCGCGCCACTCCTCGACCCACGCGGCGGGCGTGGTGATCGGCGACCGGCCGCTGGCGAAGCTGGTGCCGCTCTACCGCGATCCGCGCTCCGACATGCCGGTCACGCAGTTCGACATGAAATATGTCGAGGGCGCCGGGCTGGTAAAGTTCGACTTCCTGGGCCTGAAGACGCTGTCGGTGCTCAAGAAAGCGATCGAACTTCTGAAGAAGCGCGACATCCATGTCGATCTCGACGCGCTGCCATGGGACGACGAGGGCGTCTACAAATTGCTCCAGCGCGGCGACACGGTCGGCGTGTTCCAGCTGGAATCGGAGGGGATGCGCCGCACGCTGTCCGCCGTCCGCCCGACCAATTTCGGCGACATCGTCGCGCTCGTCTCGCTGTATCGCCCCGGTCCGATGGACAACATTCCGTCGTTCGGGCGGCGTAAGCAGGGGACGGAGGAGATCACCTATCCGCACCCGTTGCTGGAGCCGATCCTCGCCGAAACCTACGGCATCTTCGTCTATCAGGAACAGGTGATGCAGGCCGCGCAGGTGCTGGCGGGCTATTCGCTCGGCGGCGCGGACCTGTTGCGCCGCGCGATGGGCAAGAAGATCAAGGCGGAGATGGACGCGCAGCGCGCCACCTTCGTCAAGGGCTGCGCCGAGCATAATCAGATCCCGGCGCCGTACGCGAACCAGTTGTTCGACTTGATCGACAAGTTCGCCGGCTATGGTTTCAACAAGAGCCACGCGGCGGCCTATGCCTTGCTGGCGTACCAGACCGCGTGGTTGAAGGCGCATCACCCGGCGGAATTCTTTGCCGCGTCGATGTGTTACGACCTGCATCTAACCGACAAGCTGGCGATCTTCGTCGACGATGCGCGGCGGCTGGGCATCCCGTTGCTGCCGCCATGCATCAACGGCAGCGTCGCGGAGTTCGATGTCGAGCTGAACGACGAGGGGCAGGCCGCCGTCCGCTACGCGCTCGCCGCGCTGAAATCGGTCGGTGAGGGGGCGATGGAGAAGCTCTGCGAGGAGCGAGCCAAGGCCGGGCCGTTCCGGAGCCTCGACGATCTCGCCGCGCGCGTCGATCCACGCCTGCTCAACAAGCGGCAATTGGAGACGCTGGCGGCCGGCGGCGCATTCGACGCGCTGGAGCCGAACCGCGCGGGCGTCCATGCCGTCGTCGAGACGCTGGTCGCGATCGCGGTCCGCACGCACGAGGGGCGGACCAGCGGGCAGGGCGGGCTGTTCGGCGACGATGCGGGCGCGGGCGACGATATCAAGCTGCCCGCCGGCGCGCGCTGGTCGCTGGCCGAGCGGATGGAGCAGGAGAAGGAGGCGTTCGGTTTCTATTTCTCCGCGCACCCGGTCGATCGTTACCGCCACCTCGCCAGGACGCATGGCGCGCGCACCTATGTGACGCTGGGCGACCTGCAGATCGCGGACGGCGCGCGGGTGATGGCGACGATGGCGGTGCTGGTCGAGGACGCGCGCTGGCGGACGTCGGCGCGCGGCAAGCGCTACATGATGGCGACCCTGTCGGATGCGACGGGTCAGTTCATGGCGACCTGTTTCGACGACGGTCCCGCCGCCGATCTGGAGGAAGCCGCCAAGAATGGCGGTTGCGGCCTTGCCACCGTCGAGCTGGATCGTCGCCCCGGCGAGGAAACGCCGCGCGTCACGGTGAAGTCGATCAAGCCGTTCGAAACGCTGGCGACATCGACCCGCTTCGCGCTGGAAATTCACGTCGCGAACGTCGCGGCGGTCCAGGCGTTGGCGGCGCTGATCGGTCCGTTGCGCGGCGCGCGCGGCAAGGTGACGCTGAAGGTGCCGACCGGCGAGGGGGAGGTGGCGACCGTCATCCTCGCCCGCGACTTCGCGCTGGACGCGGAACTGGCCGAGCGGATCGAGGCGCTGCCGGGGGTGACGAAGGTCGAATTCGAGATCGAGGAAACGCGGCTGCGGTCGGTAGGATGACTCTCGCGTCAAGGGGGTGCCGCCCGCAGCCCCTTGGGTAAGCGCGTCGTCGGCGCTCTGCGGCGGGAGTGCGCGGTCCGCATCTCGGCATCGCTGCGTCAACGGGTCCGTCACACGAAAGCGTGACGACACGATCGGGCCGTGTAGGACTGTCACGGTTCGACACATCTGTCTGGGACAGCTTGGGCGCGCCAGCGGTTTATGCTCCGCGCGACTAGCGGGAGATCCCAGCGTTCGGCGGGATGACGACTCTTCAGGTGGGATGGATCAGACCGCAAAGGCCAGCAGAACGATCGCCGCGCCGCTGCCGATCCCGTTCGCCCGCTCCTTGTCTGCGCCACGCCTGTCTCAGAACAACTCCCCCTGCGCGCCCGCCGGCCTACGGAACAGGTCGCACCGCAGGTCGAGCGTGCGCCGCCGGTCCGGGAATCCCGCTTTGGTGCGCGCGATCCGGAAGCGGGTCTTCAGCAGTTCCGCCCACGGCCCCTGACCCTTCATCCGCAATCCGAAGCGGGAATCGTTGTCCTTGCCGCCGCGCAGGCTCTGAATGATCGCCATCACCTTGGCGGCCCGTTCGGGATAATGTTCGTCAAGCCATGCGCGAAAGAGCGGCGCGACCTCCCATGGCAGCCGCACCGGAATGTACGACACGCCCAGGGCGCCGGCCGCCGCCGCGCGCGCGACGATCGCTTCGACTTCGTTATCGGTGATCGCCGGGATCACCGGCGCCATGTTGACATAGGTCGGCACGCCGGCGTCGGTCAGGGCGCGCACCGCCGCCAGCCGTCGCTCGGGCGTGGTCGCGCGCGGCTCCAGGGTCATCGCGATTCGCGGATCGAGCGACGTGACCGACATCGCCACCGCCACCAATCCCCTGGCCGCCATCGGTGCCAGCAGGTCGAGATCGCGCACCACGCGATCGGACTTGGTGGTGATGACCAGCGGATGATCGCACGCGGCCAGCACCTCGATCACCCCGCGCGTCACCCGCCATTCGCGCTCGATCGGCTGATAGGGATCGGTGTTCGTCCCCATCGCGATCGGCGCGACGGCATAGCCCGGCTTGCCGAGTTCCGCCCGCAGCAACGCGGCGGCATCGGGCTTGGCAAACAGCTTCGTCTCGAAATCCAGACCCGGCGACAGGTCGTGAAACGCATGGCTTGGCCGCGCGAAACAATAGATGCAGCCGTGCTCGCAGCCACGATACGGATTGATCGAGCGATCGAATGGGACGTCCGGCGAGGCGTTGCGGGTGATGATCGTGCGTGGATGTTCGACCGTCACGGTCGTGCGCAGCGGGGATGGCGCGCCGTCGATGCTTCCGCGCGCATCCAGCCAGTCACCGTCGACCTCGGACTGCGGCAGGTTGAAGCGCGCGCTGGCCGCGTTCAGCGTCGCGCCGCGATGGGGCCGGGGAATTGGCATTGCCCGACGTTACACGACGCGCTAGAACAAATCAAGAACGGGCAAGAGGAACCGATATGGCGCGTCTGAATTATCTCGAACTGCCGACCCGTGATCGGGCGGCTGCCAAGCAATTCTACGCGCAAGCGTTCGGCTGGACCTTCACCGATTTCGGGCCGGACTATGCCGCGACGCTGAGCGGCGATACCGACATCGGACTCGACGCCGCGCCCGACCGGATCGCCGCGCCGCTGCCGGTGATCGAGGTGCACGATCTGGAAACGGTGGAAGACGCCGTTACCCGTGCCGGGGGCACGATCACCGTGCCGATCTTCGCCTTTCCCGGCGGGCGACGCTTCCACTTCCGTGATGTCGACGGGCACGAGCTGGCCGTGTCGCAGCCCGGCTGATTGTCAGCGCTCCAGCAGGCGCGGCATCAGCTCGACGAAATTGCAGGGACGGTGGCGGCTGTCGAGCTGGTCCTTGAGGATGCCGTCCCACGCATCCTTCACGGCGCCGGTCGAGCCGGGCAGCGCGAAGATGTACGTGCCGCGCGCGACGCACGCGCAGGCGCGGCTCTGGATCGTCGAGGTGCCGATCGTCTGATAGCTGAGCCAGCGGAACAGCTCACCGAAACCGGGGATCATCTTGTCCGCGACGCGCTCGACCGCCTCGGGCGTCACGTCCCGCCCGGTGACGCCGGTGCCGCCAGTGGTGAGGATGCAGTCGATCTGTCCGTCATCGATCCAGCGGTGAAGCTGCGCGACGATCGCATCGACATCGTCGCGCAGGATCATCCGGTCGGCCAGGACGTGGCCCGCTTCCTGAAGTCGAGCGACCAGCGTGTCGCCCGACCGATCCTCTGCCAGCCCGCGCGTGTCCGACACGGTGAGCACCGCGACGCGGACGGGGAGGAAGCTGCGGTTGGTGTCGATCGGCATGACGGAAGGGGTAGCGGCAGGTCGGCGATGCGTCCACCGGACGATGATCGCGCGGTTTCGGACCGATCTATCCCGCTGTCGATCCTTGGACTTTCGTGATCGGGCCCCGTTGCGTCGGTTTCGGCGCCACTTGGCGTTGGCGCTTCGATGCGCAGCGACGACGCTATCCGCCGGAAGGGAGAGGGCGATGGTCGATCCGACAGCTGGTATTCTGCCGGCCGCACAGCAGGAATTTGCGCGCCGGGCGGCGATCCGCGACGCGCATCAGGCCGGGGTTCGTCGTTGGGAGCGGCAGCGGCGCCAGTCCCGCGCGGTGGTCGTGGACATGATATGCGAGTGGCATCGCCATACGCGGCGCAACTGGCAGGTCCTGCGGCAGATCATCGAGGGCATGGAGGCGCGGAAGGGTATTCCGCTGGACTGTCACGTCGAGAAGCTGCGCTACGTCGACGATCATGCGCTATTCGACCACGGCCAGCTGACCCTGATGAGCGACGCCGCGCGACGCCTGATCCACGAACTGAGACCGATCATTCGCAACACCAATCTGGAGATCGACGAACTCCTTCGCGCGCTGGGTCGCAACGATGCCGAAGAGATATTGGGGGTGGCCGGGTTGGTGCTACGCAAGTTCCAGTATCTGTTCGTCGAGAAGCTGCCGTCGATCGTCGAGGCAGCGGAGCGCGCGAACTTCACCGTCGACGCGACGATCGATCCCCTGATCGTCGCGGCGCGCCAGCAGGAGAAGGCGGCACGCGGCCAGAACGGTCGGGAGGATATCGTCTATCGCGCCGTGTGACGATCAGTTCGACTGTACCGGCGTCTGCACCCCGACGCTGGCGTTGACGGCCAGCGCGGTGTTCGGCGCCGGCTTTATCCGCACCGCGCTCGCACCCGGCAGACCGGGAAAGCGAGGCCACATGCCCTGCGCCAGCGCGGCACGGCTCGGGCTCTTCGCCTTGCCGCCCTGCGCCTCGTACATCCAATAGTTGCGCAGGACCGTCACGACATATCCGCGCGTCTCCCAATAGGGAATGCTCTCGATATACAGCAGCGGGTCGCCATTGTCGTGGACCAGCGCGTTCCACTCGCCGACCGGCTTCGGCCCGGCATTGTAGGCCGCGATCACCTTGGGCAGCAGTCCGCCCGTCAGCCCCATGTCGCGCAGCTTTTCGATATGGCGCTGTCCGATGTCGATGTTGGTCGACGGACGGGCGAGCGCGGTCTGGTCGATCGAAACGCCGCGTTCGCGCATGTAATCGGTCGCGGCGGCGGGCATGATCTGCATCAGGCCGAACGCGCCCGCCGGGCTGCGCACTTTGTTGCGAAAACCCGATTCCTGCAGCGTGTGCGCATATACCAGCGCCTTGTCGATCCGCCAGCCGGTGTCGGGCGTCCAGTTGGGCATCGGGTAGCGCGTGTCGGCGGTCGCGACGACGCCCTGCGGAATGTTGTGCGCCAGCCAGACGGTGGTGGCGGGCAGGTCCAGCGTCTCGCTGATCCGCACCAGACTGGTGAACTCGCCGGGGTTGCCGATCCGCGCCTGTTGCCGGACGACGCGATCGGCTTCCTCGTTCTCGCCGATTTCGGCGAGCGCGGCGGCGACGCGAATGTTGGGGCGGCGTTCCAGCCGCGCCCAGTCGGTCGAGACGCGCTGCGGCCGGATGGCGGGCATCGGCAACCCCAGCGCCTGCCGCGCCAGCAGCCCGTAGAAGGTCTCGCCATATTGCGCGGCGGTCTTCAGCCGCGCCTCGACGCGATCGGGACGGCCGCATGCCATGTCGGCGCGCGCCGCCCAGAACAGGGCGGTGGCGCGCAGATCGGTGTCGGCGGCGCGCGCCGCGACCGTCTCGAACGCGGTTTGCGTGGTGCCGCAATCCTGTTGCCGCCACGCCGCCAGCGCCTCGGTCCAGCGGCCGTGCACCGCCCAGTCGCCACTGCCCGCCGCCGCGCGCGCGCCCAGGTCGCGCGCCTGTCGGTCGAGACCCTGGAGGAAGTAGATCCAGGCGATGCGCGCCTGCCATTCGGTCTGTGCCTCCGGCGACAGGCCGGAGGTGGATTCGAGCAGCGCCTGCGCCTCCGCACCCATGTCGGCCTTCACGAAAGGCTGCATCTTCACCGCCAGATCGGCGGCGACCAGATCGCTGCCGGTCGGTTTGGCGCGCGCGCGGATCGGCGCACCGTCCTGCCACACCAGCCGCTGCTGCTCGGGCAGCGCCGGCAGGTCGGTCAGGCCACGTGCCCGCGCGATCCGCGCCAGCGCCTCGCTCTGCGGCAGTTCCGGCGCCTCCGCCAGTAGCCGCGCGACCGCCGCGCCATCGGCCTTGGGTGAGCCCTTGGCGGTGTACAGTTCGGCGCGCGCATAGGCGTGGAGCGGGCCGGGAGCCATCGAATCGAGCGTGAGCTGCGCGTCGCTCCAGCGCCCATCGCGCATCGCGGCGAAAACCGCCCGATAACCGCTGCGCTGTTCCGGGGTCAGCTGCGGCGGAATGCCGGCGCTTTCGGCAACCGGCGCGGGCGCCGGGGGCGCCACCACCGGCAGCGGTGCCGCCGCGCCCATCGGTGCCGCGAGCGCGGGAGCGGAAACGGCCGCAACCCCCGCGACCAACATGCCCGTCGCCCACCGCCGCATCACCGTTCGACCTCCCCGGTCAGCATCAACAGGTCCTTCCATGCCTCGACCTTGGCGGCGGGGCGATCCAGCAGGAATCGTGGGTGATGGCTGGCCACCACCTGCGTTATCTTGCCGTTCTTATGGTTAAGTGTGTGAAAACGCCCGCGCGCATCGGCGACGCTCATCGCCAGGATCGCACGGCTGGCCGCATCGCCCATCACCAGCAGCCGCTGCGGCGCGGCGAGCGCGACATGATGACGGGCGATCTCGCCCAGGCGCGCCTCGATCTCGCGCGGGACGCGGCCGGTGGTCGGGCGGCGTACGCATACCGACGCCAGCCCGGTATCGGCCCGCGAGCGACCGATCGCGGCGAGCATCCGGTCGAACAGCCGGCCGACCCGCCCCTCCATCAACAGTTCGCGGTCGTCACGCTCCGGACAATCGACGAAGACCAGCAGTTCGGCATCGGCGGGACCAGAGGCGGCGATCGCGGCGCCGCCCCAACGGGCTTCCGGCGCTAGTTCGCCGATGCGCCACGCGGCGAAGGCGTCGCTGTCTTCGGGAAGCGCCTCGTGCGTGAGGGGTGAGGTTGCGGCGGCGGGCGCGACGGCGCGGGCGGCGTCGCGAGACGCCGCCTGTCGCGCGGCGCTCTCCAGCCAATCGAAGCCCTCGTCGCCGACGAGGACGTCGACTCCGGCGTCATGCCACCAGTCGAGCGCGCTTGCCGCCGCCTTCGCCCAGTCCAGATTCTGATCGGCACCCATCGATGCCAGTAGGATGGACAGTTGACGCGAAGGTCAACTTGCTGGCACCGCCGTCCCCGACAAAGCGTTGGCACGATACGACGAGCGCCCGGTGCGGGTGCCCGCGCAGGAGATGACGAAGTGAGCGACCGCGAATCCATGCCCTATGACGTGGTGATCGTCGGCGCCGGCCCTGCCGGCCTGTCGGCCGCGATCCGTCTGAAACAGATCGCCGCTTACCACGAGGCGGACATTTCGGTCTGCGTGCTCGAAAAAGGCTCGGAAGTCGGCGCGCACATCCTGTCGGGCGCGGTGATCGACCCGCAGTCGCTTGACGAACTGCTGCCCGACTGGCGCACCGATGGCTGTCCGCTGGCCGAGGTGCCGGTGACGCAGAACCTGCACTGGGTGCTGACCAAGACGGGCAGGAAAACGCTGCCGCACCTGTGGACGCCGCCGTTCCTCCACAACAAGGGCACCTACACCGGCTCGCTCGGAAACCTGTGCCGCTGGCTGGCGGGCAAGGCCGAGGAACTGGGGGTGGAGATCTTCCCCGGCTTCGCGGCGGCGGAGATCCTGTTCAACGACGACGGCAGCGTGAAGGGTGTGGCGACCGGCGACATGGGCGTGGCGCGCGACGGCACGCGCAAGGGCGATTATCAGCCGGGCCTCGAACTCCATGCCAAATATACTTTCTTCTCCGAGGGATGTCGCGGGCACCTGTCGAAGGAGTTGATGCGAATCTTCGACCTGCGCCGCGAATGCGATCCGCAGGTCTATGGCCTGGGCGTCAAGGAATTGTGGGACATCGATCCCGCGCTGCACGAGCCGGGCAAGGTCATCCACACGCAGGGCTGGCCGCTCAGCGAGCATGGCGCGAACGGCGGCGGCTGGATCTATCACCAGGCCGGCGGGCAGGTGTCGATCGGCTTCGTGACGTGGCTGAACTATACCAACCCCTATGTGTCGCCGTTCCAGGAGATGCAGAAGTGGAAGACCCATCCGCAGGTCGCCGCGCTGCTGAAGGGCGGCAAGCGCGTCAGCTATGGCGCGCGCGCGATCAGCGACGGCGGGTTGCAGTCGATCCCGAAGCTGGTCTTCCCCGGCGGCGCGCTGATCGGCGACAGCGCCGGGTTCCTCAACGTGCCGCGCATCAAGGGGACGCATACCGCGATGAAGAGCGGAATGCTCGCCGCCGAGGCGGCGGTCGACGCGATCCTGAAGCAGCGCAGCGGCGACGAACTGACCGCTTATCCGGAGGCATTCGAGACCAGCTGGGTCAAGAAGGAGCTGTCGATCGTCCGGAACGTCGTGCCGCTGGTCAAGAAGTTCGGCGACCTGCTCGGCTCCGGCCTCGCGGGCATCACGATGTGGGCCGAATATCTGGGGCTGAAGATGCCGTTCACGCTGCATCACCATCCCGATCATGAGACGTTGTGGCGCAAGGATCTGGTCAGGAAGATCGACTATCCCAAGCCCGATGGCGTGCTGACCTTCGATCGCCTGTCGTCGGTGTTCCTGTCGAACACCAACCATGAGGAGGACCAGCCGGTCCATCTGACGCTGAAGGATCCCGACGTGCCGGTCGAATACGACCTGCCGATGTACGATGAACCGGCGCAGCGCTACTGCCCGGCGGGGGTGTACGAGATCGTCGGCGAGGAAACGGGCGACCCGAAGTTCGTCATCAACGCGCAGAATTGCGTCCACTGCAAGACCTGCGACATCAAGGATCCGACGCAGAACATCAACTGGGTGGTGCCGGAGGGCGGCGGCGGCCCGAACTATCCGAACATGTGAGGCGCGCTCTCGCCGGCGATCGCGCGGTGAACGCCGGCTGGACGCCAACATCGTCTTCGCGGTGCGGGGGAACGTGCCGGCGCACCCCGGTATCCACGAAGCCGCGCGAGCCGGCGTCGCTTTTGCGTCCGGACCGATCGGCTCCACCTTCGCCGGAGGGACGAACTTCGTCGCTGCGATCGCAGGGTTTGCCGTCACGTGGACCGTCGACGACGTATCGACCTTCCGTGTCCCGCGTCGCGGGAACGTTCGCCACTGGACCCTGCCGCCGCACGCCTCTACCCCGATGTTCCAGTAATTGCTTACCCGAAAGGCCAGCGCCACGCCCCCCCGCCGCCTCGCGCCCGTCATCGTCGCCCTGCTGATCGCCCCGGCTCCGGCGCTTGCCGCGCCGGGCGATCTCGCGGCCTATGCACGGGCGCGCGTCGCCGAGGCGGATGGCGCGGTCGCCGATGCGGCGCGCGACTATGCGCACGTCCTCGCCGACCGGCCGAACGACACGGTGCTCGCGCTCCGCAGCTATCGCGAGGCGGTGCGCGCCGGGGACGACGCATTGGCGGATCGCGCCGCCGCCGCGCTCGCCGCGCAGAAGGCGCTGCCCTCCGATGCCGCGCTGCTCGCGCTTGCCAGCGCAGCGCATGATGGTGATCGCGCCGCGGCGACGGCGGCGCTGGCGCGGCTCGATGGCGACCGGCTGCGTATCCTCGCCGCGCCGCTGCGCGGCTGGCTGGCGCTGGACGCCGGCGGTGATCCCTTCGCGGCGCTGGCGACGGTGCCCGACGAGCCGGTCGCGCGGCGCTTCGCGGCGGAGACGCGTGCGCTGCTGCTGGTCGCCACCGGGCGCGTCGATGAGGGGCTGGCGGCGGTGCGGGCGCTGGGAGGCGACGATCTCGCCGCGTTCGATGAGCGCGTGGCGGCGGCGCGGTTGCTGATCGGGCAGGGGAAAAGCGACGCCGCGCGCGCGCTGCTGACCGAGGGAGCAGGCGCGCTGCGGATCGAGCCCCGGCGCGCCGCGAAGCCGACGCTGGCGTTCGGCGCCGCGCACCTGTTCACGCGCGTCGCCGCCGATCTGGCGGCGGGCGATGCCGGACCACTCACCTATACTCTGTTGCGAGCGGCGTTGCGCGCGGATCCGGGCAACGATCGGGCGCGATTGTTGCTCTCCGGCGTGCTGGCGCGTGACGATGCGCTCGACGCGGGGCTGGCGGTGCTCGACGCGATCCCGGCGGACAGCGCCTATGCCTCGATCGCGGCGACCGGACGCGTGCAGATGCTGGCCGAGGCGGGGCGTGACGAGGCGGCGATGGCGGCGCTGGCGCGACTGACGGTCGCGCCCGGCGCGCCGGACGGCGATGTGCAGCGGCTCGCCGACCTGTACATGCAGCTCGACCAGCCGGCACGGGCGGTGCCGCTCTACAAGCGGCTGGTGGAGCGTGCGGGTGAGCGCGGGGACTGGGCCGACTGGCTGCAATATGGCGCCGCGCTGGATGGCGCGGGGCAGTGGCCTGCCGCGCGCGGTGCGCTGGAACGCGCGGTCGCGCTGGGCCCGGACGAACCGCTGGCGCTCAATCACCTTGGCTATGCGCTGATCCTCCATCGCGAGCGGATGGCGGCGGCGCAGGCGATGCTGGAGAAGGCCGCCGCGCTGAAGCCGGACGATGCCGCGATCGCCGATTCGCTGGGTTGGGCGCTGTACCTGCGCGGACAGGCGGCCCGTGCGCTGCCGCTGGTCCAGCGTGCCGCGATGGCCGACCCGGCCAATGCCGAGATCGGCGAGCATCTGGGCGACCTGTACTGGCAGGCCGGGCGGCGCTTCGAGGCGCGTTATGCCTGGACCGCCGCGCGTGAAACCGCCGCCGCGCCGGATATCGCCCGGCTGACCGGCAAGATCGACCGTGGACCGACCGAATGACGCTCACCGAAACCGCTCCGGCCAAGCTCAACCTGGCGCTCCATGTCCGTGCGCGCCGCGCCGACGGCTATCATGAGCTGGAAACGCTGTTCGTCTTCGCGCGCGACGGCGACACGGTGGCGATCGCGCCCGCCGCGACCGCGTCGTTCGGCGTGACCGGCCCGTTCGCGGATGCGGTCGGACCGGATGGCGACAATCTCGTCACCCGCGCCGAACGCGCGTTTCGGGCCGCCTTTTCCGTCGCGCAGCCGCATGCCGTCACGCTCGACAAACACCTGCCGGTCGCTTCGGGGATCGGTGGCGGGTCGGCGGACGCGGCGGCGACCTTGCGCCTGCTGGCGCGGTTGCACGGCATTGCGGGCGACGACCAGCGCTTGCTGGCGATCGCGGCGCATCTGGGGGCGGACGTGCCGGCGTGCCTGCTCGGACGGCCGACCTTCGGCAGCGGGCGCGGCGATGCACTGGTGGAGGTCCGTGGGTTGGGCGACATGCCGGCGCTGCTGGTCAACCCGCTGGTCGCGGTATCGACGGCGGCGGTGTTCGCGGGCTGGGACGGCATGGATCGCGGCCCGTTGACGGACGACGGCGATATGCTGGCCCGCGCGTTGACGGGGCGCAACGATCTCCAGCCGCCGGCGGAGGCGGTCGCGCCGGTGATCCGCGACGTGCTGACGGTGCTGGCGGGATGCGATGGCGTGGTGCTGGCGCGCATGTCGGGGTCGGGGGCGACGTGCTTCGCGCTGTTCGCGGATGTGGCGGCGCGCGACTCCGCCGCCGCGACGGTGGCCGCTGATGCGCCGGGATGGTGGCAGATGCGGACGACGATCGGCTGACGTCTTGATTTTCAAGGCTAGTTCACCACTTGTTCTTCTGGAACAAAGTGAATACAACCGTGTGGCGCGTTGAACGGGACGCGCGGTTGCTCTAGCGAAAGGCTTCACGGCAATGGCCGCCAAACTTCAGGTGATCGATACCGGCATGGCAACCGCAAACGCAGACCGTCAGAAGGCGCTCGACGCCGCCCTCGCGCAGATCGACCGCGCCTTCGGCAAGGGCTCGGCGATGAAGCTGGGGCAGAAGGAGACGATGCAGGTCGAGGCGATCTCGACCGGCTCGCTCGGGCTCGATATCGCGCTGGGCGTCGGTGGCCTGCCGCGCGGGCGCGTGATCGAGGTCTATGGTCCCGAGAGCTCCGGCAAGACGACGCTGGCACTCCATGTCATCGCCGAGGCGCAGAAGAACGGCGGGACCGCCGCCTTCGTCGACGCCGAGCATGCGCTCGATCCGGTCTATGCCAAGAAGCTGGGCGTCAACATCGACGAACTGATCGTGTCGCAGCCGGACACCGGTGAGCAGGCGCTGGAGATCACCGACACGCTCGTCCGCTCGAACGCGATCGACGTGCTGGTGGTCGACTCGGTGGCGGCGCTGGTGCCGCGTGCCGAGATCGAGGGCGAGATGGGCGACAGTCACGTCGGCCTTCAGGCGCGCCTGATGTCGCAGAGCCTGCGCAAGCTGACGGGCTCGATCAGCCGGTCGCGCTGCATGGTGATCTTCATCAACCAGCTCCGCATGAAAATCGGCGTGATGTACGGCAATCCGGAGACGACGACGGGCGGCAACGCGCTGAAATTCTACGCGTCGGTGCGTCTCGACATCCGTCGTACCGGCGCGATCAAGGATCGTGACGAGGTGATCGGCAATGCGACGCGCGTGAAGGTGGTGAAGAACAAGGTCGCACCGCCGTTCAAGCAGGTCGAGTTCGACATCATGTACGGCGAGGGTATCTCGAAGATCGGCGAGATCCTGGACATCGGCGTGAAGGCCGGGCTGGTCGAGAAGGCCGGTGCGTGGTTCTCCTACGATTCGGTGCGGATCGGGCAGGGGCGCGAGAATGCCAAGAACTTCCTGCGCGAAAATCCGGAGATGATGGATCGGCTGGAAAAGGCGATCCGTGGCCGGACCGAGCAGGTCGCCGACGGGATGATGGCGGGACCGAGCGAGGACGACGACCTCTGATCGACGCCGACGTCGTGAATGGGGGCCGGTCGTGACCCGCGCGGCCGATTGGGTGGCGCGGGTCGGCGATGTCTGGGCCGACGAATGGCGGCGTACCGAGCGGGCGTTCGCGGGCATCGCCGCGACGCTGAACGCGGCGATCGACCGGGCTGCGCCATCCCATGGATATGCCGCCGACGTCGGCTGCGGGGCCGGCAGCACGGCGCTGTCGCTGTCGGTGGTGCGACCCGGATTGCGCATCACCGGCCTCGACCTCTCCTCGTCGTTGATCGACGTGGCGCGGAGACGGGCGGTGGCGGGGCGATGCGACTTCCAGATCGGTGATGCGGTGGCGGCGTTGCCGTTGCTGGCGCCGCTCGACCTGCTGGTATCGCGGCATGGCGTAATGTTCTTCGCCGATCCGGTGGCGGCGTTCGGTGCGATGCGCGACGCGGTGCGGGTGGACGCGCCGCTGATCTTCTCCTGCTTTCGTGCCCGTGCGGAGAACGACTGGGCAACGACGATCGATCAGGCGATCGATGCGCAGCCGTCGATGCCGGCACCGCTGCCGGCTCTGCCCGCCTATGCGCCGGGCCCGTTCGCGCTGGCCGATCCGGCGTTCATCACCGCCTTGCTGGATCGGGCGGGCTGGCGCGACGTGACGCTTGCGGCGCACGACGTGGATTATGTCATCGGCGCGGGCGACGACCCGGTTGGCGATGCGCTGTCCTTCTGTCGCCGGATCGGCCCCGCCGCCGCGCCGCTGGCCGCGGCCGATCCGGCGGTACGCGCCGATCTGGAAAATCGACTGGCGGCGATGCTGGCGCCACGGATACGGGACGGCGCGGTGACGTTCACTGCCGCGATATGGATCGTGTCCGCGCGTGCGGGGAAGGAAGCGTCATGACGATCATCGTCCATCACCTCGAAAACTCCCGGTCGCAGCGGATCCTGTGGATGCTGGAGGAACTCGAGCTGCCGTATGAGGTGAAGCGGTACGAGCGCGACAAGGTGACGATGCTCGCGCCGCCCGAGTTGCGACGCGTCCACCCGCTCGGCAAGTCGCCGGTGATCGAGGACACCGCCACGCCCGGAGCGCCGGGACGGCGGGTGGTGGCGGAGACCGGCGCGATCGTCGAGTATCTGGTCGATCGCGCCGACGGCCGGCTCGGCGCGCCGTCACGTCGCGATGATGCGCTCGCCTATCGGTTCTGGCTGCATTATGCCGAGGGCTCGCTGATGCCGCCGCTGCTGGTCAAGCTGATCCTTTCGCGGATACCGCTGCTCGGCAAGCGGGTGGCCGGGCGCATCCAGCCGATGATCGACCGCCATCTCGATTATGTCGAGGCCTCGCTCGCCGACCATCCGTGGTTTGCGGGCGAAACCTTCACCGCCGCCGACATCATGATGAGCTTCCCGCTGGAGGCGGCGCGCAGCCGCGCCGGGCTGGGCAGGCACCACCCGAATACGATCGGCTGGCTGGAGCGCATCCACGCACGCCCAGCCTATCAGCGCGCGCTGGAGCGGGGCGGTCCCTATGCCTATTCCTGACGCGCTGGCGGCTGGGCTCGGGGGAGACTGATCGCCCATCCATGCCCTTGAGCGATGGTCGCCGCGTCCGCCATGCTGCTGCGGGGATGACGTGAGGGCGCGGATGGCCGGGGCCATCCGCGCCTCAGCCCGTCAGAACCGCGTGCGGAGCGTCAGACCGTAGGTGCGCGGCTCGCCGAGATAGGCGGCGAACAGCGAGTTGGCGGTGCCGTAGGTCGGGGCGCCGAAGCGCTGGACCTGTGACTGCGAATAGGAGCCCTGGAACGGGGCGCTGAACGCGACCTGCTGATAATTGGTGTCGAGCAGGTTCTGCGCCCACAATTCGATCGCCCAGCGCTGCTCCGCCCCCCGCACGCCGATGCGCGCGTTCATCAGGAAGAAGCCGTCCTGCATCTTCTCGATGAACAGGTCCGATCCGGTGTTATAGTCGCTGGTCAGTCGGCCATCGACATAGAACAGGCCGCTCAGCCCGTTGCCGCCCAACGCCGGCGTCCAGGTGAACGAGCTGGTGACGGTGTGCTTGGGGGCGTTCGACATCTGACTGCCGGACAACAGGAACAGGGCGGCGTTGAGCGGCTCGCCGGATTTGCTGCCGACCAGATCGCGCTGATATTTCGCGTCGGCCAGCGTATAGCCCAGGTTCACGGTGACCGTGTTGGTCGGGTACATGCCGACCTCGATCTCGACGCCTTGCGTCACCGCGCCCTTGCCGACCTTGCCGGTGCAGGCACCGGTCGCCGACGACGCATCGCGATCCGCGCCGTTCAGCGACGTGTCGCACCCGCCGATATTCTGGACGATATAATTGGTGCCGTTGAAGGTGTTGAGCTGGAAGTTGGTGAATTCCGAGCGATAGGCCGCGACATTCGCGGTAAACTGGCGCGAGCTGAACTTCAGCCCCAGCTCATAAGCGTTCACCGTTTCGGGGTCGAAGCGCAGGTTGACGACACTGGCGGCGGTCGGCGTGGCGAAGACCGTCGGGGTCAGGTCCGAACGGTCGAGATTATAGCCGCCCGCCTTGTAGCCGCGCGCGTAGGAGGCGTAGATCAGCGTGCTGTCGGCCGGCTTCCACGATACGACGCCGGTGCCGGTCAGCTGCCCCTCGTGGATCTGGTCGTTCATCGCCACGCCCGACAGCGCGGAAGTGGAATTGCCGGTGCAAGTGAGCGTCACGATCCCGACAGCCAGCGATTGCAGCGTCGGGTTGGTGCTGCCCAGCAGCGGGCGAAGCGCGGACTGTTGCGCCGGACAGACGGTATTGTTGTTATTGAACCCGGCGCCCAGCGTCTTGTGTTCGTTGGTGTAGCGCAAGCCGATGGTCAGGTTCAGCCGGTCGGTGACCTTGAAGATGTTGTGCGTGAAGAACGCGAAATTCTCGCTGGTCTGCGCATAGACGTCGCGCAGGCTGCCCAGGTCGTTCAACGTGCTCAGCCGGTCGATGCCGCCGACGATGCCGGTCCCCACCGCGCCGGTCAGCACCGCGCGCCCGGCCGCGCTCAGGCAGCCGCTGTTGGCGGGGTTGCGCAGCGCGGCGGCCGGATTGATCGTCGCGACCACCCGGCATGCCGCGAAGGCGCCATATTGCCGGCCGAAGCGTAGATTGTCGACGACGCGCAGATTCTCATGTGCGTAATAGCCACCGACCAGCCAGTCGACGCGATTGTTGAGGATCGATCCCGACAGGCGGCTTTCGTGCGTGAAGACGTCGAACCGGCGATAGGCATTGCCGTCGTCGGGGCGATAGGCGATGTCGACATTGCCGTAGTCGAGATCGGCGGCACCGCCGGACTTGTATTCGCGATACGCCGTCAACGACGTGAGCTGCGTCGCGCCGATGTTCCACCGGACGCGCATCGACAGACCACCGTCGGTCGTCAGCGCGGAATAGGCGCGCCCCGGCGTCTGCGCGATGCGACGGTTGTAGGGATCGCCCTCGCTCGGCAACACCCCGCCCAGGCTGCGCAGGATCGCGGTGACGCGGTTGCCCGCCGGATTGATCGCGTAATCGCCCGGGACGCCCGGCGTCGGATCGGTCTTCTCGCGCGTGTCGGTGTAGACGGCGCCGCAGCACTTCTCGTCGCGATGCGTGTAATCGCCGATGAAACGTACAGCCAGGTCGGGGGTGATCGTGAACAGCAACTGGCCGCGCACGAAATAACGGTTGCGGTTGTTATAGTCGGTGTTGTTGACGACATCCTTCAGGAAGCCGTCGCGGCGGCTGGCGACCGCGTCGACGCGAAAGGCGAGCAGATCCTTGACGACCGGCCCGGTCAGCGCGGCCTGCACCCGCGCGGCGTCGTAATTGCCATAGGTCGCTTCGGCCATGCCGCCGAAGGTGAATTCGGGCAGCTTGGTATAGATGCTGATCGCGCCCGCCGAGGAATTGCGCCCCGACAACGTGCCCTGCGGCCCGCGCAGCACCTCGATACGCTCCACCTCGCCCAGGTCGTTCAGGCCCGCGCCCGTGCGGCTGCGATAGATGCCGTCGATGAACACCGCGACCGAGCTTTCGAGGCCGGGATTGTCGCCGACCGTGCCGACGCCACGGATGCGCGCGGTGGCATTGGCCTCCGAACCGGTCGAGGACACCATCAGCGACGGGGCGATCTGCGTCATCTGGCGGATATCGGTCGCGCCCGAATTCTGCAGTGCCGCCTGACCGAAGGCCGATACGGCGATCGGCACGTTCGACAGTCGCTCCGACCGGCGGGTGGCGGTGACGACGATGTCGGCGGTGTTGGGTGACGTATCGGCTTTCTCGCCCGGCTTGGCATCGGCGGCCGCGCCGCGCAGGTTCTGCGCCGCTACGGGCATCGTCGTCAGCGCGATGACCGCCGCCGACAGGTAAAAGGCCGTCTTGTGCACCCGAAACCCCCAACTCACGGAAACTATTGACCGATGGCTGTAGAAGGCGGTCGATAAATATTGGTTAACGCCGCCGCGCCACCTTTCCGGCGCCCGATCGTTGCAGCGATGGTGTTCAGGACGACATGGCCCGGCGCGATCGATGCGACGACCGAAAGCGAGATTGCACGATTCGATGGCTCAACCCGGCGAATCAAAGGTGATAGACGCGCGATCATGATGGTGTTCAAGCTTTCCCCGACCCTGCTCACCGCGCTGGCGATCGCCGCGCCTGCCGTCGCGCAGGTGCCGGTCACGCCGCCCGCGCCGGCATCGACCCCGATCCCGCTGGTCCAGCCGCAGCGACCGCTGCCGACCCTGACCGCCGCGCAGCAGCGGCAGCTCGCGACGCTGATCGCCAACGACGAAGTGGCGCAGGGGCTGAGCAACAAGCCGCGCACCGATCTCGATCGGCTCGACGCAGCATCGCTGGTGCGCGTGGCGCTCGACCATGCGATCGCGGTGCACAGCGGGCGGCTGATGCCGTCCGATTTCCAGCGCGACTGGGGGATCCGTCCGACCGCTTTCGATCCGCTGCCGGGCTTTGCCGACGCAGTCGCGCGCGACCGGTTGGCGGCGTGGGTACGGTCGTTGCCGCCGCCCTATCAGGGGTATGATACGCTGGTGGAAGGGCTGGGCCGCTATCGCCGGATCGCGGCGGCGGGCGGCTGGCCAACCCTGACCGTGGCGCCGACCTATGGAAGCAGCGGCGCTGCCGTCGCGCGCTTGCGCGAGCGGCTGGCGATCGAGGATCCGGAGCTGACCGGCACCGGCGATCGTTTCGATGCCGCCCTGCTGGAGGCGGTGCGGCGGGCGCAGCGCCGCTACGGGCTCAACCCGGCTGGGCAGGTCGGTGCGCAGACGCTGGCCGCGCTCAACGTGCCGGTCGAACAGCGCGTGCAGCAGATCATGGCCAATCTGGAGCGCTGGCGCTGGCTGCCGCCGACGCTGGATCGTCGCCGGGTGCAGGTGAATATCGCCGCGGCGGTGCTGACCGCTTTTGATGGCGACCGGCCGATCATGTCGATGCGCGCCGTCACCGGACGGCCGGGGAACGAGACGCCGATGCTGGTGTCGCAGATCAGCAGCATCGTCATCAACCCGCCGTGGAACGTGCCCAGTTCGATCGCGACGAAGGAATTGTGGCCGAAGGAGCGCGCCAATCCCGGCTATCTGAAGCGCAACGGCTTTCGCGTGATCGAGACGCCGGATGGCGGCAAGCGGCTGCAACAGGCGTCCGAACAGAGCGCGTTGGGGCGATTCAAGTTCGACTTCCCCAATGATTTCGCGGTCTACCTGCATGACACGCCGGCGCGGTCGGGCTTTTCCAAGTTCGACCGACTCGCCAGCCACGGCTGCGTGCGGCTGGAAAAGCCGGAGGATCTCGCCAAGCTGCTGATGGCGACCACCCCGGACTGGCAGCCGGAGGCGATCGACGCCGCCGTGGCCGCCGGCAAGACGGTGCGTGCGAAGATGGCGGAACCGGTCAGCGTGTACCTGCTCTACTGGTCGGCGTTCGCGGGTGCGGACGGCCAGGTCGGTTTTCGCGAAGATCCTTATGGATGGGACGGCAAGCTGGCTGCTACGGTTCAGCGACGCTCCGACGCGCAAGCGCTGGCGGCGAAGTGACGTGAAGGGAAAACGAATGACGCAGTGGCGGCGGGGTGCGGCGGTGATCGCACTGGCAGGTCTGGGGCTCGCGGGATGCTCGCGGCAGGAGCCGGAGCCGCCCGAGATGAACATGACGGTGCAGGAACTCGAGCCGACGCCCGAGCCGACCCCGACCGAAGAGCCGACCCCGGTGGTCGAGCCGAGCCCCGAGCCGAGCAACGACACCGCCGCGCTGCCGCCGGCCGAGGATCCTGCGCCTGACCAGCAGATGCTGGACGACGCCTCCGCGACGGGCATGACCGCGCGGACCGATCGTGGCGGTGACGACGCCGACCCGAGCGCGCCGGCCGAGACGAAGCGCCGCGACTGACCGGCGCGGCCGCTCAGGCCGGGTCGAGGACCAGCAACAGCCGCTGCTCGCCGGTCGCGCGCACCGGCGGGGAGCGATGGAGGATCGTCGGTTCCGCCATCGCGATCCGGCCCTTGAACACGCCGACGTCGCCAGTGCCGAGCTGCCCGATCGTGTCGGGCGTCGCCGTCCGGCACCATTGCGTCGCCGCGCCGCAATAGGTGCTAAGCATCCGCAGCGTCACATAATCCGCATGGAAGCGATGGCAGGCGTCCGTCTCGATGACGTCCAGCCGCACCGCGATCGTGCGCGCGCCGGTCAGACGGCGGTGCGCCAGTGCGAGCATCGCGATATCGTCGCGCAGGGCGCGCGCGGTGTCGGTCGGATAGCCGGCGTCGAGCAGGGGGGCGATCGCGTCGTCATTCGGATCGAGCGTGAAACTGAGGTCGTCGACGCTGTCCAGGTCGAGCATCGCGATGCCGGCCGGCGCGGCGCGGCGCCACACGGCCAGCGCGACCGGCGATTGGAGGATATGATCGAGTATGTGGATCGCGTCGCCGATCGCCACGTCGGCGTCGGTCGTCGGGTATGGGGGAAGGGTGGCCACGTCGCTGTTGTCGCTTGTTGATGTGATATTGTATCATATCAAACAAGAGCCTGTCGTGTCCAGCGGAGGTCCGATGCGCGTTGCTGCGAAGGGGGCGGGGTCGAGGACCGGGGCGCTCATCGTTACGGATTTCGGTCGACGCGGAACCCGGCGCCATGCAAAGCGCCGCTTCATGGTCTCGCTTCTGGCGACGTTCACCACGGCATTCGCTCGAGTCGGCGGTCAGGCCGAAACAGGCCCGTCGACGTACATCGCGCCACGGACCAAGCCGGCGGCTATGCCGTCTCCAGTAATCGCGTCGCCTGCGCGCGTGCCTCGTCGGTGACGGTCGCTCCCGAGAGCATCCGGGCGATCTCCTCGCGCCGCCCCCCGGCGTCGAGCGGGCGCACGCCGGTGCGCGTCACCGTGCCGTCGCTCGCCTTGGCGATCAGCAGATGCGCTGCGCCGCGCGCCGCCACCTGCGGGCTGTGCGTCACGACCAGCAATTGCGTCGTCTCGGCGAGCCGCCCGAGGCGTTCGCCGATGGCGCTGGCGACCGCGCCGCCGACACCGCGATCGATTTCGTCGAAGATCATCGTCGCCGCGCCGCCTTCCTCCGCCAGCGCGACCTTCAACGCCAGGATGAAGCGCGACAATTCGCCGCCGGACGCGATCTTCGCCAGCGGACCGAACGGTGCGCCCGGGTTGGTGGCGATCTCGAATTCCACGCGGTCGCGCCCGGCCGCCGACCATTCCGCCTCCGGCAACGGCGCAACCACGGTGCGAAAGCGTGCCGCATCCAGCTTCAGCGGCGCCAGTTCGACGGCGACCGCCGCGTCCAGCCGCGCAGCGGCGGCGATCCGGATCGCGGTCAGCTGTTCGGCGGTCGCGTCATAGGCCGCGCGCGCGCGCTCGACCGCCGTCTCCAGCGCGGCCAGCCCCTGTTCACCGGCGTCCAGCCGTTCCAGCCGCCCGCGCAATTCGGCGGCGAGATCCGGCAACGCATCGGGCTGCACGCGATGCTTGCGCGCCATCGCGCGCAGCTCGAACAACCGCGCCTCATCCTCTTCCAGCTGGCGGGGATCATAAAGCAGCGCCACCCCCGCGTCGCGCAGCTTCTCCTCGGCGACGGCACCTTCGATCAGCGCGCGATCGATTGCCGCCAGCGCCTCGGCCAGCGCGGGATGATCCTCGGCGATCCGTTCCAGCACGCGCGCGGCCTGACGCAGGTGGCTGATCGCCCCGGCGCTGCCCTCCAGATGTTCGGTCACCGCCTCCAACTCGCCGGCCGTCTTCTCGGCGCGTTGCATCGCGCGGCGACGCTCGGCGAGCGTTTCTTCCTCCCCCGGCTCGGCGGCGAGCGCGTCCAGTTCAGCGACGGCATGTTCCAGCCACTCGCGGTCCGCCCGTGCGGTGGCGATCCCGGCGCGCGCCTCATCCAGCGCGGTGCGCGCATCGCGCCAGGCGGCATAAGCGGTGGCGACGTCGCGCACGCCGCCCCGTGCGTAGGTGTCGAGCAGCGCGCGATGCCCGCTGGCCGCCAACAGCCCGCGATCGTCATGCTGCCCATGGATCTCGACCAGCATCCCGCCGATTTCGCGCAGCAAAGCGGCGGAGGCCGGCTGGTCGTTGACGAAGGCGCGGCTGCCGCCATCGGCCTTCACCATCCGACGGATGATGAGCGGCTCGCCCGGATCGATCTCCAGCCCGTTCTCGGCCAGCAGCGCGGCGACGGCGGGCGACGTGTCGAAGGTGGCGGTCACCACCGCCTGCGCCGCGCCGCTGCGCACCAGCGCGCTTTCGCCGCGCCGGCCGAGCGCGAGGCCCAGCGCGTCGAGCAGGATCGACTTGCCCGCGCCGGTTTCGCCGGTCAGCACCCCCAGGCCGGGGCCGAACTCCAGCTCCAGCGCCTCGATCAGCACGACGTCTCGAATGGCAAGCGCGGTCAGCATGGGCACGCGCTCCTTACCCGCAAAAAACGCGGATGTTTACCCTTTTTGTTCTGCGTCGCCGCCTTAGCCGCCGACCGGGTTGGTGGCGGGGGAGGGGGAGTTGACGCCGGGCGCGGGAACACCCGCTGGCGCGTCGCCCCCGGTGGTCGTCGGCGTGGGCGGCAATGGCGCCTCCGCCTTGGGCGCCGCCGACGTGGCCTCGCCGGGGATCGCCGGCTTGGTCGCGACCGGCACCACCGCCTGGCCCGGCGCCAGCGGCGCGATCGCCTTGGGCGGATAGTCCTTCATCAATTTATAGGCGCGGCCATACCAGTCGCTGCCCGGATAGTTGGCGCCCAGCACCGCCGCCGCCTTTTCCGCCTCGTTACGGACACCCAGTGCCAGATAGGTTTCGGTCAACCGCATCAGCGCCTCGGGCGTATGCGTCGTCGTCTGATACTGATCGACGACGCGCCGGAAGCGCAGCGTCGCCGCCAGCCATTGCCGCCGCCGTTCGTAGAAGCGCCCGATCTCCATCTCCTTGCCCGCCAGATGGTCGCGGACCAGATCGAGCTTCAGCCGCGCATCGGCGGCATAGCGGGTGTTCGGATAGCGGCGCATCAACTCGCCCAGCGAATCCTGCGCCTGTTGCGTGATCTTCTGGTCGCGCGTGACGTCGTTGATCTGCTCGTAATAGCTCATCGCGACGAGGTAATAGGCATAGGGTGCGTCGCGATTGCCCGGATGGACCGACAGGAAGCGCTGCGCACCCTGGATCGCCTGCGTATACTCGCCGGCCAGATAGTAACTGAACGCGCCCATCAACTGCGCGCGGCGGGCCCAGACGGAGTAGGGATGCTGGCGCTCCACCTCGTCGAACAGCGCGGCGGCTTCCTTGTAGCGGTGCTGGTCCAGCCGCAGCTTCGCCGCTGAATAAAGCGTGCCGACGTCGCGCGCGACATAGGGCAGGTCGGCCTTGTTGCGGCCGCCGCCGCCCGCACAACCGGCAACGGGAAGCGCGAGCGCGGCGATAAGCCCAAGGGTGAGCGGGCGGATGAAGGGGGTACGCATCGCCTCGGTCCTTAGCGTAACCCGCGCCCCGCGAACAACGGCTTTCACACGCGCGCAACGACCGCTAGCCACGACACGTTATCGCGACGATTCAACCGTAACGAAGGAAGTGCCGATGCCCGCCACCCTGCTTGCCACCAAGCGCGTCGAAAAGCCGTGGGGGCGTCATCATCTCTACCCCGGGTTCGCCGATCCCGCGCCGGGCGGGGAGCCGATCGGCGAGATCTGGTTCCAGTCGCCGCATCCCGAAGAGCCCGAATTGCTTATCAAGTATCTGTTCACCAGCGAGAAGCTGTCGGTGCAGAACCATCCGTCCGACGAAGAGGCGCACAAGCGCGGGTTGCCGCGCGGCAAGGACGAATGCTGGACGATCCTGGCGGCAGAGCCCGATTCGACGATCGCGGTCGGTCCGCTTCAGCCGATGACGCGCGACGAACTGCGCACCAGCGCCGAGGACGGCAGCCTGGAGCACAAGCTCGACTGGAAGCCGGTGAAGGCGGGTGATTTCTATTATTCGCACTCCGGCGTGATTCACGCGATCGGTGCGGGGCTGACGCTGATCGAGGTACAGCAGAATTCCGACACCACCTATCGCCTGTTCGATTACGGCCGCCCGCGCGAACTGCATCTGGACGACGGTGTCGCGGTGGCGGAACTGACCCCATATGTCGCGCCGCCGCAGCCGGGAGAGGTCGCGCCGGGCCGGACGATCATGGTCGAAGGGCCGAAATTCGTGCTGGAGCGCTGGACCGGCGGCCCGCGGACGATCGACTTGCCGGCGGGAACGACCGGCTGGCTGGTGCCGATCCGGGGCGAGGGCGTGGTCGCGGGCGTCGCGTGGAAGGCGGGCGAGTGCGTGACCGTCACCGGCACCGAGGAACTGCACGCGTCGGAGGACGCCGACCTGCTGTTCGCCTATCCAGGCGATCGCCGGGTCTGACCTCGTCGCCCATGAGCCGGACCGCGCGCCGGCTCATGGGTGATGTCCGCCATCCCGTTACATATACGACCAAAATGGTGTTGCATCGCACCGCGATCGACGGAATTCTGTCGATTGCGGGGGCGTCGCCGGACGTGCCGTCGCTGATGGAAGATGCACGGGGGCGACGAGGGACATGGACCGGGCGGGCGCGCGCAGCCTGTTGAGCTGTCTGACCGATGAGCAGATGCGGATCGTCGATGCCGATGACGATTACGTCGCCGCTTTAGGCTTCTCGCGGGACCAGACGATCGGTCGCGACGTGCTGGAACTGACCCATCCCGACGATCGCGAGGTCAATCGACAGCGCGCCACGGCGCTCCAGAACGGCGGGGAGCCGTTTTCGATCACCAAGCGCTATATCGGCGCGGACGGTCGGGCGTTCTGGGTCACGAACCACATCAGCCTGTTCCATACCGGCACCAACCGGCGCCTGATGGCTACGGTCGAATTGCTGGGCGGGCCGCCGGTGGAGGACGAGCGGCGGGTGATGCGGCAGGCGGCGGAGCGGATCCTGGCGAAGCGCCGGCTGCGCCACCAATATTTCGAGGGCGAGATGTTCGGCGAACCGGCATTCGACCTGATGCTCGACCTGTTCGTTCAGGAGCTCGCCGGGCGCGACACCTATACCACCAGCGCGGCGGTGGCGTCGGGGGCGCCACTTACCACCGCGCTGCGCCAGATCTCGATGCTGGTCGATCGCGATCTGCTGCAGCGCGAACCCGATCCGGTCGATCGACGCCGCGTGCTGCTGCGGCTGACCGATACCGGCACGCAGCGGATGCGCGCTTATCTCAACGCCGCCGAAAAGCTCTGACGTCGTTCAGCGCAGGCGCTCGATCGCCTGCGCCAGTGCGACATAGAGCTTGCCCATGTCCGACGACAGCAGGGTGACGCCCAGCGGCGACCCGTCGCGCTGCGCCAGGATCGTGCGCAGCATCGCCTCGAAATCGTGGATGTAGCGGTTGACCTGCTCGCGGAACCCGGCGTCGTCATCGTAAAGTCGCGCCACGTCGCGCTGCTCGCTGCCGTCCAGCAGGCGGACCGCGCGGCGCGTGAAGACGCCGCGATCGCCCTTCAGATACGCCGCCCAGGCGCTGTCCGAAATCTCCGGCGCGAAGGTGCGCGTCAGGTCGATCGAGGCCGAGTTGAGCGATTCGATCAGCAGCGAGGCGCGCTTGGCGAAGGTATCGCGCTCATTCTCCTCGGTGGCGGTGCGTGCTTCCTCCAGCCGCTGGTCGATCAGCGCGATCGTCGCCTCGATCCCGTCGAGCTGCGTCTGCAGCCGGTCGCCGGCACGTGCTGCCGCAACGACGGCGGTCTCGGAAATGCGCGCGACCTGCTCCACCTGGCGTTTCACGCCGCTCTCGACGGCGCGCTCCAGCGCCGCGACCCCCGCGCTTTCCAGCGCGTCGGCGGCCTCCGGGATGACCCGTGCCAGCGCCTCGCGCGCGTGATCGGCGGCGGCGGCGGCGGTCTCGCGGACGCGCAGCAAGGCCTCCAGCAGGCGCGGCGCGGCTTCCTCGGCCAGATCGTCGGCGCGGCGCGTCGCATCCTCGACCGCTTCGCCGATCAGCCCGGCCTGCGCGCGTCCGCGCTCCAGCCCTTCGCTCAGTCGCGAGGTCAGCGTCTCGACGGTGCGGCGCTGTTCGGCGACGACCTGCGCGACCGCCTCGATCGCGTCGTGGGTGCTTTCGGCGGCGGTCACGAGCGCCAGCAACTCGGGCTTGGCGGCGGTGATGACCTGCTTGGTGGAGCCGACCCGCGTTTCCAGGCGCGCGATCGCGTCGGGCATCGTCTCGTCCATCTCGCGCGCGGCGGCGTCCAGCGCGACGAGCAGATTCTCCGTGGTGGCGATCGTGCGCTCGGCGGAGCCGTTGCCGCTGTCCATCGCGGCGATCAGCGCCTCGGTGGTGGCCTGCAACGCGCTGATCGTCGCGGCGAGCTGTCGGCTGCGTTCGGTGCCCTGCGCGTGCAGCGCGTCGAAGCGTCCGCTCGCCTGGTCGATCGCGTCGTCCAGCGTGCTGAACAGCGTCTCGCCCGCGCCACGCTGCGCGTCCAGCCGCGCGGCGATCCGTTCGATGACCACCTCGACCAGCGCGATCCGCTCGGCCAGCGCCTCGGCATTGCCGCGCGCGGCGTGATCGAGCGCGTTCTGACTGGCATTGACCATCGCCAGCATCGCCTCGCCCTGCGCGACGATGCCCTTGCGCGACTCGTCGATCGCCTCGGCGGTCCGATCCAGCAGCGCATCGACGGCCGCGGCCGCATCGGAGGTGACGCCTTCCAGTCGCGCACCGGCGGTGGCGCTGGTTGCCTCCATCCGCTGCATATAGGCGGCCAGCTTCTCCGCCGCGCCGCCCGCGACCTGTTCCGCCTCGCGCCCGCGCGCCACCAGGGCCGCGACCTGCGCGTCCAGTGCGGCGGAATGTTCGTAGGCGACCAGCCCCGCCTGATCGATCGACCCGGCCAGATGGCGGGTCTCCGCCTCGACGCGCGGCAGCGCGGCCAGCAGCGCGCTCAGCCGCTCCGCCGCCTCGCCGGTCGCGGTGCCGAGCGCGCGCGCATGGCCGTCGGCACGCGCGATCTCCGCCGACAGCTCCTCGCCGATCGTCGCCAGCCGCGCGGTCGCCGCCTCGCCCAGCGCGGTCAGCAACCGCACCTGCTCGGCCAGCGCGGCACGCCGTTCCTCTATCTCGTCGCCGAGCGAGGCGACCGCGCCTTCCAGCGCCGCCGCTTCGGTTCGCATCGCGCGCGCCGTCGCGCCGAAGCGCCGCGCCTCGGCATCGCTGGTCCTGAGCGCCAGCAGCCAGACGATCCCGGCCAGTGCCGGCACCGTGGCCGCGGCGGCGCCGAATTGCGCCAGCGCCAGCGGAGTCATCGTCGGCAGGGTGGGGGAGGCGAGCCAGACCAGCAACGCGACCCAGCCGGCCGCCAGCGCGGCGGCAAGCCAGCCCAGGATCATGCGTCGCCGCAGCGGCGTCGTCGGTCCGGCATCGTCGGAAAAGACGGGATCGGTCACGTACAGTTGCGGCTCCGCGGCAGGCGTGAGGTCGGACGAATGTGCTGCCGGCGCGTCGGCGCCAGCCGGTCGAATGTCGAAAATGGAAGACGGCCCCCCGTTCATCGCCCGGATGTATCACGTTTGCCGTCCGCGGAAAGCCGATTCAGGTGGGTGTCGACGCTCGGTTCGACGCAAGCGCCGGTCGCGTCACGGTTGTTGCCAGCCGCAAGGCCGCATCCTAACAGCCGCAACCATGCTGGCTGGCTTGTTATTCGCGACGCACGAGGCGGACGATCGCTCGGGAATGCTCGCGGCGACGCTGCCGTTCGCGGCGGCCACGCTGATCGAATATCAGGCGCGGCTGCTGCTGGCGTGCGACGCGGCGCAGATCGTCGTCGTCGTCTCGCGCCTGACCCCGGAACTGATCGGCGCGCTCGCGCGGATCGGGCGGCGCGGCGTGGCGGTCGATACGGTGCGCAGCGCGGCGGATGCGCTGGCCAAGCTTCATCCGCTCGCGCGCGTGGTGATGATCGCCGACGGGCTGGTCACGACCGAGGGGGTGGTCAGCGCGCTGGCCGGCGAGCCGGGCGATGCGCTGCTGGTCGTGCCGGGCGCGCAGGCGTCGCCGCTGTTCGAACGGGTCGGCGGCGGCGCGGCCTGGGCCGGGGTGGCGCGGATCGAGCCGGGGCGGCTGGCGGATGCCGCGCGCCTGCCGGAGGATTACGACCTGCAATCCACGCTCGTCCACACCGCCGAACAGGCGGGCGCCCGTCATGTCGCGCTGCGCCTCGACGGTATGGAGATGGGACACGGGATCGAACGGCGCGCGGTGGCGCTGGAGGAGCGCGGGCGCGCGGTGCTGTCCGCGTCGATGGCGCTGCGGCCCAGCTGGTTCGAACGGCTGGTGCTGCGCCCGCTCGCCCGAACCGCGATCCCCTGGATCGCGCGGCGCGGGATCGGGACAGAGGCGTGCAGCGCTGGCGCCGGCGCGGCGATGCTGGCCGGGCTGGCGACGATCTGGTTCGGGGCCACCGGCGCGGGGCTGGCGCTGGTCCTGTTGGGCGTGCTCGCGGCGGAGCTGGCCGGCGCGCTGGCGCTGTTCCGCGACGAACCGGCGCTGTTGCGCGCGAACCGTGTCGCGATCCTGGTCGCGCCCGCGCTGGCGATCCTTTTGCTGGCGCAGGTCGTCGATGCGCAGGCGGCCACCACCAGCGCGCGACTGTTGGCGCTGTCGGCGGTATTGGCCGGGGGCGTGGGGGAGCGCGCGGCGAGCGCGACCGGGCGTCGCCCGTGGTGGGGTGTGGCCCCCGCGTACCTCGCGCTGCTGACCCCCTTCGCGTTGCTGGGCTACCCGACCGTCGGGATCGCCGCCGTCGGCCTGTATGCGGCGGCGACCGTCATTGCCGCTGTCGAGCGACTTCGCCAGACTTAGCGGCGCTTTAACGAACGGGCGTTAATCCGGCAGTATGTCGGTAACGCCTTCACCTGCCGTCCTTGCGGGCGACGCGTCGCGCCTCGCCGCGCGTGCGGCGGCGGCGGCGCATGAGGCGGCCGCGCGGATGGAGGTGGCGGTCCACGACATCTTCCTGTCGCAACCGGGTCGCCTCGACGACCGTACCCGCGCGGCGGTGTTGCGGCTGGCGGAGGCGACGGTCGATGCCGTCGAGCAGCGGATCGCCGGCTTGGCGGCGCGCACGCTCAACGAACGGGACCAGCGCGAGGCGGCGGCGGTTCTGGAGTCGAACCGGTCGCTGGCGTGGCCGCGACTGCTGGGCGCGGGACTGATGCGCGATGCCGAGATGATCGCCGCGCTGATCGCGCAGGCGCGCATCGACCTGCTCGACGACTCGCTCACCACCTTGCGCGCGCATGACGCCGGGCCGACGGTCGTCGTCTCACTGGTCGAACACGCCGATGCCGGATGGAGCGACGCGGCGGTGCGCTATCTGGTCGCGGACAGTTTGCGGCGGCTGGCGGCTGGCGAGCGGGATGCGATGTTGCCCGCGCCGCTGCGGAGCCGGTTGACCTGGTGGGTCGCCGCGGCCCTGCGCGAGCGGCTCGGTGCGCTCGGGGGCGCCGAGGCAGATCGCGCGCTGTCCGAGGCGGCGCTGCGCTGTCTCGAAGATGACCATTCCTCCGACGGGATTGAATCGGCTGCGATCCGTCTCGCCGTCCTGCTGGGCGCGGTGCCGGGACAGCGCGGCGACTGGATGCTGCGCGCGATGGAGAGTGCGCGCTCGACCTTGTTCGTGGCCCTGCTCGCCGAGGCGCTGGGTACCGATTTCTGCGAGGCGCGCGGGCTGTTGCTCGATTCTGAAAGCGAGCGCTTGTGGCTCGCGCTGCGCGCCGCCGGGTTGCCGCGCGATGCGATCGCCCGGATCGGCTTCCTGCTCTCGGAAGCCGATCCGGCACGCGATCTGCCGGCGCTGATCGAGTGGCTCGATCCGCTGGCCGCGCTCGATCCCGTCGTGGCGCAGGAGGCGCTCGCCGAACTCAGGCTGCCACGTGACTTCCGCGCCGCGGTGCGAACCCTGACGCGCCCGTCTTGCCCATGAGTCGCGTCACCATTCACGCGCTGATCGATGCGGACGACCGGCTGCTCAGCGCCGACGCGCGCTTTGTCGAGCTGAACGAGCGGGCGGCGGGTCGTCCGGGCGCGGCGCTGGCACTGGCGCCGGTGGTCGCGCTGCTGCGGGTTGCGCGCGGATTGCGGGTGCCGGTCGCGCGGACGGTGACGATCGCCGACGACGGGAACGACGGCGAATGGCATGTGCGTATGATCCCGGGCGATGACGGCGCCGTGGCGGTGGCGGGCACGTTGCTGCGCGAATATCCGGCGCGTTCGGGCTCGGTGGGAACGATCGCGCGCGTCATGCCGCCCGTCGGCGCGGACTGGAGCTGGGAAACGGACGCCACGCTGCGGATCACCGGGATCGCACGCGAGGCGGTGAGGGATCACGCGCTGGACCCGGTCGCGATCCTGGGGCGGCCGCTTTCGACCTTGTTCGTCCTGGAGGCGACCGGCGACGGCGGGATGCCGCTGCTGGAGGCGATGGCGACCGCGAGCAGCTTTACCGACCAGCGAGCCTCGCTGCGATCGACCGGCCGGCGGGTGCGGCTGGCGGCGAACGTCCGGTGCGATCCGCTGGGGCAGTTCGCGGGATTCGTCGGCGGCACCTTCACCGGCGTGCCCGAAAGCGGGGCGGACCGGCTGAGCAACGACTTCAACGCCCGGTTGCACCGGGTTCTGCGCGGGCCGCTGGGTATGATCATCGCGCAGGCCGAAAGCATCCGCGCCGCCGACGCCGGGCCGGTCGACCCGCATTACGTCGATTATGCCGCCGACATCGCCAGCGCGGGACGGCATTTGCTGGGGCTGGTGGACGATCTGGTCGACCTCGAGGCGATCGAGCGTCCCGATTTCACCACCGCGCGTGACCGGATCGACCTGGCGGAGGTGGCGCGCGCGGCGGCCGGGTTGCTGGCGGTCGCGGCGGCGGAGGCCGACGTGACGATCGCGCCCCTGGCCGGCGAGGCGCCGGCGCTCGCGATCGGCGAATATCGCCGCGCGTTGCAGATCGTCGTCAACCTGCTGGGCAACGCGGTACGCTACTCGCCCGGCGGCACGACGGTGCGGATGCGCGTGAAGCGCCGCGAAGGCCATGTCCAGCTGCTGGTGACGGATCAGGGGCGCGGCATCTCGGCGACGGATCAAGCACGCATCTTCGACAAGTTCGCGCGCGGCGATTCGAGCGAGCCGGGCGGCAACGGCCTCGGCCTCTACATCGCCCGGCGACTCGCCCAGGCGATGGACGGGACGTTGACGGTCAGGAGCGAGATGGGCGAGGGATCGTGCTTCACCTTGTCGCTGCCGGCCGCCGCATAGCTCAGCGCAAGCGGCGCGCCAGCAGGATCAGCAGCAGTCCGAACACCGCCAGGCCGCTGCCGTAATCCGCCCATATGCTACGCCCCAGCATGAAGCTGGAGCGCGGCCAGTTAACATATCCCAGCCCCTGCGCGATCCAGAGCGTTCCCATCAGCGCGCAGAGCACGCCGATGACGGTCAGGATCGGGCGGAGCCGGAACATGGTCGGTCGATCAGCGCTGATCGACCGGGACGTAGGAACGCTGCGCCGGGCCGGTGTACAGCTGGCGCGGGCGCCCGATCTTCTGGTCGGGATCGGTGATCATCTCGTTCCACTGCGCCACCCAGCCCACGGTGCGGGCCAGCGCGAACAGCACGGTGAACATGCTGGTCGGGAAGCCGATCGCCGACAGGATCACGCCGGAATAGAAGTCGACGTTGGGGAACAGCTTCTTCTCGACGAAATAATCGTCGCTCAGCGCGATCTCTTCCAGCCTCAACGCGGTCTCGAACAGCGGATCCTGCACGTTCAGCGCCTCGAACACCTCGCGCACCGTCTTCTGCATGACGGTCGCGCGCGGGTCGTAGTTCTTGTAGACGCGGTGGCCGAAGCCCATCAGGCGGAACGGATCGTTCTTGTCCTTGGCGCGCGCGATGAACTCGGGGATGCGCTCGGGCGTGCCGATCTCGTGCAGCATGTTCAGCGCCGCTTCGTTCGCGCCGCCGTGAGCCGGGCCCCACAGGCAGGCGATGCCGGCCGCGATGCACGCGAACGGATTCGCGCCCGACGATCCCGCCAGACGGACGGTCGAGGTCGAGGCGTTCTGCTCGTGATCGGCGTGGAGGATGAAGATGCGATCCATCGCCTTCTCCACCGCCGGGTTCACCACATACGGCTCGGCCGGAACGCCGAACGTCATGCGCAGGAAGTTGCCGGTGTAGGACAGCGAGTTGTCCGGATACAGGAACGGCTGCCCGACGCTGTACTTGTACGCCATCGCCGCGATCGTCGGCATCTTGGCGATCAGGCGGTGCGACGCGATCATGCGCTGCTGCGGATCGTGGATGTCGGTCGAATCGTGATAGAAGGCCGACAGCGCGCCGACGACGCCGCACATGATCGCCATCGGATGCGCGTCGCGGCGGAACCCGCGGAAGAACTGCGCCAGCTGCTCATGCACCATCGTGTGGCGCGTGATCGTGTGCGTGAAATTGTCCAGCTCGCCCTGGTCCGGCAGCTCGCCGTTCAGCAGCAGGTAGCAGACCTCCATGAAGCTGGACGATTCCGCCAGCTCGCCGATCGGATAGCCACGGTGGAGCAGCACGCCCTCGTCGCCGTCGATATAGGTCAGCTTGGACTGGCACGACGCGGTCGAGGTGAAACCCGGATCGTAGGTGAACGCGCCGGTCTGTCCGTACAGCTTGCGGATGTCCACGACATCGGGGCCGACCGTGCCCGAGAGGACCGGATAGTCGAGCTCCTTGCCCGACAGCGAGAACTTGGCGGCTTCGGTCATGATCTTCTCCTGTCAGTCCCGGTGGCCGGGAATGTGGTCCGCGATGCGGGCCAGGCTTTCATCGCGTCCTAGAAGGACGAGTACGTCGAAGATGCCCGGCGAGGTCTTGCGGCCGGTAAGGGCGACGCGAAGGGGCTGGGCGACCTGACCGAGCTTCACGCCCGCATCCTCGGCCACCGAACGCACCGCCGCTTCGGTCGTCTCCGTATCCCAGTTGTGCACCGCGTCAAGCGCTGTGTGCAGGCGCCCCAGCAATGCGGGCGCTTCCCCGGCCAGCAGCGGCTGCGCGGCGTCTTCCACCACCAGCGGACGCGGCGCGAACAGGAAGGCGGTCGTCGCCGCCAGTTCGTTCAGGTTCGCGGCGCGCGGCTTCAGTGACGGCATCGCCGCCAGCAGGATCGAACGTCGGGTATCGTCGTGATCGAACCCCAGCTTCTCCGCGATCAGATCGGCCAGCCGTGCGTCGTCGGCGGCGCGGATATAGTGCCCGTTCAGATTTTCCAGCTTCTTCAGGTCGAAGCGGCTCGGCGACTTGCCGACGCCCGCCAGATCGAACCATTCGATCGCTTCCGCGCGCGAAATGATCTCGGCATCGCCATGCCCCCAGCCGAGCCGGAGCAGGTAATTGTCGAGCGCCTCGGGCAGGATGCCCAGATCGTCGCGATACGCCTCGATCCCGACGGCGCCGTGGCGCTTCGACAGCTTCGCGCCGTCGCTGCCGTGGATCAGCGGGATGTGCGCATAGACCGGGTCGGGCCAACCGCCCTCGATCGCATCCATCGCGCGATAGATCGGCAGCTGGCGGAATGCGTTGTTCAGGTGGTCGTCGCCCCGGATGACATGCGTCACCCCCATGTCGTGATCGTCGACGACGACCGCCAGCATATAGGTCGGCGTGCCGTTGGACCGCAGCAGGACCAGATCGTCCAGCTCGGCGTTCTGGACGGTGACGCTGCCCTGCACCTGATCCTCGATCGTCACCGCGCCCTCGGTCGGCGCGCGCAGGCGGACGACATAGGGCTTGTCGGCGGGATGATCGGTGCGGTCGCGCCACGGCGAGCGGATGCGCAGTGGCTGCTTGGCGGCCTGCGCCTCGGCGCGCATCGCCTCCAGCTCTTCCTGCGTCAGGTAGCAGCGATAGGCATGGCCGTGCTCGACCATCGTCCGCGCCACCTCGGCGTGACGATCGGCGCGCGCGAACTGATAGACCTCTTCGCCGTCCCAATCGAGTCCGAGCCAGCGCATCCCCGACAGGATCGCGTCGATCGCCGGCTGGGTCGAGCGCGCGCGGTCGGTGTCTTCGATCCGCAGGCGGAACGTGCCGCCGTGATGGCGCGCATACAGCAGGTTGAACAGCGCGGTGCGCGCGCCGCCGATGTGAAGGAACCCCGTCGGCGACGGGGCGAAGCGGGTGACGACGGCGCGGCCGTCCGCGCTGGCGGTTTTGTCGGTTGCGCTCAAGCGCGCTTGCTCCCAGGCTGGAAAATCGAATGGCCAGTTCAGCCGCGCCCGCCTCTAGCAAAGCATTGCGCGCGCTTCAAACGCGGGCGCGGCTCGGCATCGCTTTGATACGTGGCCGCATCGAACACTGGCTGGAGGCGGAGCGCGACCAGCTGGTGCTCTGGGTGCCGGTCGCGCTGTGTGCGGGGGCGGGCGCGTGGTTCGTGCTGCCTGATGCGCGGGCGTGGGCGGCGGCGCTGCTGGGATCGCTGGCTATCGCGCTGGCGGCACTGGCCGGCGCGCGCGGCGGGCGCGGGCCGGCGTTGCTGGCGGGGGTGGCACTGGCGGTCGCGATCGGCCTGGCGCTGACATGGTGGCGCGCCGAGCGGGTGGCCGCGCCGCTGCTGGCGCGGCCGGTGATCGCGACGATCGCGGGGACCGTGACGCGCGTCGAGCCGCTGCCGGCGCGGCGGCTGGTTCGGGTCACGCTGGCGCTGCGCGGCTGGGACGCGCGGGTGGTGCCCGTGCCGGCACTGGTCCGCGTCAATCTGGAGACGACGGCGGTGCCGACCGGATTGGCGCGCGGGGCTGTGTTGCGCGTGCGCGCGCGGTTGATGCCGCCCGCTCCGCCGGCCGTGCCGGGTGCCTATGACTTCGCGCGGGTGGCGTGGTTCGCGGGGCTCGGGGCGAGCGGACGCGGCTTCGCGCCGGTGACATTGCTCTCTCCCGTGGCGATGACCGGGGAGGGGGTTCGCGAAAAGCTTACCCGCCATATCGAGGCGACATTGCCGGGCAGCGCGGGCGGGATCGCGGCGGCGCTGGCGACCGGCGACACCGGCGCGATCGCCGAGGACGATGCCGAGGCGATGCGCCGCGCCGGGCTCGCGCATCTGCTCTCGGTCAGCGGGCTGCACATCACGGCGGCCGTCGCGCTGGTGATGTGGCTGACGCTGCGGTTGCTGGCGCTGTCGCCGTGGCTGGCGCTCACCGGTCGGCTGCCGCTCGCCGCGGCGGCGGCGGGGGCGGTCGCCGCCATCGGCTATACATGGCTGACCGGCGCGCAGGTGCCGACGATCCGCAGCTGCGTCGCCGCGCTGATGGTGCTGGTCGCCCTGTCGCTGGGGCGGGAGGCGTTGACCTTGCGGCTGGTCGCGGTCGGCGCGCTGATCGTGGTGTTGCTCTGGCCCGAAGCGGTGGTCGGGGCCAGCTTCCAGCTGTCGTTCGCCGCCGTGACCGCGATCGTCGCGCTTCACGAACATCCGCATGTGCGGAGCTGGTTCGCGCCCCGCGACGAAGCGCGCTTGCGCAAGCTGGCGCGCGGGCTGGCATCGTTGCTGCTGACCGGCATGGTCGTGGAACTGGCGCTGATGCCGATCGCGGTATTCCACTTCCATCAGGCCGGATTGTACGGAGCGCTGGCCAATATCGTGGCGATCCCCCTGACCACCTTCGTGGTCATGCCGGTCGAGGCGCTGGCACTGCTGCTCGATACGACGGGGCTGGGGGCGCCGGCATGGTGGATGGCCCATAAGGCGCTCGACATCCTGTTGTGGATCGCGCGGACGGTGGCGGCGGCGCCGGGCGCGGTCGCCGCCGTGCCGGTGATGCCCCGGGGGGCGTTCGCGGCGCTGCTCGGCGGCGGGCTGTGGCTGGCGATCTGGCGAACGCGCTGGCGGTATCTCGGGCTGCTGCCGATCGCGACGGGCGCGATCTGGACACTCGTCACGCCCGTGCCCGACCTGATCGTCACCGGCGACGGTCGCCATCTCGCGCTGCGTGACCAGAATGGGCAGGTCGCGATCCTGCGCGACCGCACCGGGGACTATATGCGGGATCTGCTGGCCGAGGCTGGCGGTCTGGACGGCGATCCGCTGCTCTTGAGCGACGCCGCCGGTGCGGCGTGCAATCGCGATCTGTGCTGGATCGAACGCCGTCGCGGTGGCCGGACCTGGCGCATCCTTGCGACACGCAGCGCCTATCTGGTGCCGGCCGCTCGTCTCGTCCCGCTATGCCGCCGCGCCGACGTGGTGGTCAGCGATCGACGCCTGCCACGTCGCTGTCGCGCGCGCTGGCTGACGCTCGACCGCGCGACGCTTGTCGAAACCGGCGGCGTCGCCGTGACCTTCGCCACCGGGCGCGTCGCGACGGTCCGCTCGCCCGGCGACGCACACCCGTGGATCACGGCGGTCACGAATAGCGGCGCAGCAGCCCGGCCAGCTTCCCCTGCACGCGCACCTGCGCGGGCGCATAACGCTGCGGATCGTAGGCGCGATTGGCCGGATCGAGCCGGATCATCGCGCCTTCGTGGCGGAAATATTTGAGCGTCGCCTCGCTGTCTTCGATCAGCGCCACGACGATCTCGCCGTCACGCGCCACCTCCTGCCGGCGGATCAGCGCATAATCGCCGTCGAAGATGCCCGCCTCGACCATCGAGTCGCCCGCCACCTCCAGCGCGAAATGCTCGCCCGATCCCAGCAGCGCCGCCGGTACCGGCAGCATCGTCGATCCCTCGAACGCCTCGATCGGAACGCCGGCCGCGATCCGCCCGTGCAGCGGGATCTCGACGACGTCGTTCGCGGGCTCGGGCATCGCGCGCTTGATCGACGGCGGCGCGGCCTTCTTCGCCTCGGCACCGCGCTCGGGTGCCTTCAGGACCTCCAGCGCGCGGGCGCGGTTCGGCAGCCGGCGCAGATAGCCGCGCTCTTCCAGTGCGCTGATCAGGCGGTGGACACCCGACTTGCTCTTCAGCTCAAGCGCGTCCTTCATTTCCTCGAACGAGGGCGACACGCCGGTATCGGCAAGGCGATCTTCGATGAAGCAGATCAGCTCGTGCTGCTTGCGTGTCAGCATGTCCCGGCGCCTTCCTCGTGAACGGATTGCGAACCTTTATGGAACATAGCGCGTGCCGTCAAGCGATGATGAGGACTTCCGCCGAGTCGCCGGCGCGGGCCGGTGGCGCGTGCGGTTCGCGCACGATCAGGCAGGTCGACCGGGCCAGCGTCAGCAGCATCGAACTGTCCTGGATGGTCGAGGCGAAGGCGCGCCCGTCACGGATCTCGGCGCGCAGATAATCGGTGCGCTCGCCGTTGGCGGGGAGGTCTTCGCCCAGCAACATACGCGAAACCGGCGGGAAGGGGTGCGCGGCACCGCCCAGATGCGCGACCAGCGGGCGCACGAACAACAAGGCGGTGACGAATGCCGACACCGGATTGCCCGGCAGCCCCACGACCGCCATCGCCCCGCGCCGCCCGGCCAGCATCGGCTTGCCCGGACGCAGCGCGATCCGCCAGAAATCGAGTGTCGCGCCCGCCGCCAGCAGCGCGGGACGGACCAGGTCATGATCGCCGACCGACGCGCCGCCGGTCGTCACCAGCACGTCCGCCTCGACCGTCGCGAACGCCTCGGTCAGCGTTTCCAGCCGGTCGGGCAGGATGCCGAGGTCGACGATCTCCGCGCCGCTTCCCGCCAGCAGCGACCGTAGCAGCAGGCGGTTGGATTCGGGCAGCGCGTCGCCCGGCGTTCCCGGCTCGACCAGCTCGTCGCCCGTCGCCGCCAGCGCGACCCGGACCGGCTTGGCGACCGGGACGCGCGCCACCCCGCCGGTCGCCGCGACCGCCAGTCGTGCCGGGGTCAGCCGTTCGCCGGCCGCGACCAGAATATCGCCCTCGGCAAAGTCCAGCCCGCGCCGCCGGACGTTGCGCCCGACATGCGCGGGACCGTCACCCGCCAGCGTCAGGATCGCGCCGTCGCGGCCCGCCTCTTCCTGCACCAGCACGGTGTCGGCCCCCGCCGGCATCGCCGCCCCCGTGAAGATGCGAACCGCTTCGCCCGCCGCGATCGCGCCGGGAAACGGGGCACCGGCCGCGCTTTCACCGATGACGGTCAACGGCCCCGGCAGATCGGCAAAGCGCAGCGCATAGCCGTCCATCGCCGACAGGTCCCGCGATGGCTGCGTCCGCCGCGCGACGATCGGGGCGGTCGCCCAGCGCCCGAGCGCCGCGTCCAGCGCCACGTCGACCGAGGGAACGGGCGTCCCCAGCGCCAGCACGCGCGCCTGCGCCTCGGCGACGGGGAGCAACCCTGCCATCAGGCCCGCCAGTCGCCCGACCGTCCACCGCGCTTCTCGATCACGCGGATCCCGCCGATCGTCATCGTCTTGTCGAGCGCCTTGGCCATGTCATAGACGGTCAGCAGCGCGGCGGAGACGGCGGTCAGCGCTTCCATCTCCACACCGGTCTTGCCGTCGGTGGCGACGGTCGCGGTGGCGGTGATGCCGTCGTCGCCAGGCGTCAGGTCGAGCGAGACGCGCGTGATCGGCAGCGGGTGGCAGAGCGGGATCAGGTCGCTGGTGCGCTTGGCGGCCATGATTCCGGCGACACGCGCGACAGCCAGCACGTCGCCCTTCTTCACCGCCCCGGCGCGGATCGCCGCCAGTGCCTCGGGCGACATGACGATCCGTCCCGTCGCCACCGCCTCGCGCCGTGTGACCGCCTTGTCGCCGACATCGACCATATGCGCCGCGCCATCGGCATCGAGATGGGTGAGCGCGCCCAAATCAGCCGACCATCGCGCGCGTCGCCGCGGCGACATCGTCCTGCCGCATCAGCGCTTCGCCGATCAGGAAGCAATGGACGCCATGTTCGGCGAGCGCGTCGAGATCGGCGCGCGTCGACAACCCGCTTTCCGCCACGAAGGTGCAGCCGGCCGGCGCATGCGACACCAGTTCGTAGGTACGACGAAAATCGACATCGAAGGTCTTGAGATTGCGGTTGTTGACCCCGATCAGCCGCGTCTTCAACCGGGCGGCGCGCGCCAGTTCGTCATGGTCGTGCACCTCGACCAGCACGTCCAGCCCGTGCTCGATCGCCGCCGCCTCGCATTCGGCGAGGCACACGTCGTCGATCGCGGCGGCGATCAGCAGGATCGCGTCGGCGCCGATGCTGCGCGCCTCCAGCACCTGCCACGGATCGACCGTGAAATCCTTGCGCAGCACCGGCAGCGAGCAGGCGGCCCGGGCGGCGATCAGATAATCCTCATGCCCCTGGAAATAGGGCGCGTCGGTCAGCACCGACAGGCACGCCGCGCCGCCTTCCGAATAGGCGCGCGCATGGGCGGGCGGGTCGAAGTCGGCGCGGATCAGACCCTTCGACGGGCTGGCCTTCTTGATCTCCGCGATCAGCGCATGGCGCCCGTCGGCGACCGTGCGGTCCAGCGCGGCACGGAAACCGCGCGGCGGGGTCTGCGCGGCGATCCGCGCATGGAGGGTGGCGGTGGAAACGGTCGCGCGGCGCGCGGCCACTTCCTTGCGCTTCGTGGCGCAGATGTCGGCGAGGATGGTCATGTCCAGGCAATCCAGCGGTCCAGCAGATCGTTCGCCCCGCCGCCGTCGATCGCCTCGGCCGCCAGCGTCGCCCCCGCGCGCAACGCATCGGCCTTGCCGGCCAGCACCAGCGCCGCAGCGGCGTTGAGCAGCACCGCGTCGCGATACGCGCCCCGCTCCCCGCGCAGCAGCGCGCGCAGCGCGTGGGCGTTATAGGCGGGATCGCCGCCGCGGATCGCGATCGTCGGATGGCGCGCGACCCCGGCATCCTCGGGCACGATGCGCGCGGGCAAGCGCACGTCACCGACCGTCACGACCCGCGTCGGCCCGGCGCCGGAAATCTCGTCCAGCCCTTCCTCGCCCGCCACCACCGCCGCCGCCGCGCTGCCGAGTTGCGCCAGCGCCTCGGCATAGAGCGGTGCGTAATCGGGGCGCGCGATGCCGATCAGCTGGCAGGTGACATGCGCCGGATTGGCGAGCGGCCCCATCAGGTTGAAGATCGTGCGACGGCCGATCCGGCGCCGGATCGGGGTGATTCGCATCATCGCCGGATGATGGTTGGCGGCGAACAGGAAGCAGATGCCGAGGTCGCGCAGCGTCGCCTCCGCCTGCGCCCCGGCGCGCTCCATGTCGAGCCCGAGCATCTCCAGCGTGTCGGCGGCACCCGCCTTCGACGACGCGGCGCGGTTGCCGTGCTTGGCGACCGGTACGCCGCACGCGGCGACGACCAGGCTCACGGCGGTCGAGACGTTCAGCGTATGCTGCCCGTCGCCACCGGTTCCGCAGACGTCGATCGCCCCCGGCGGTGCGGCGATCGGGATCATCCGGGCGCGCAGCGCGCGTGCCGCCTCGGCGATCTCGATGCTGGTTTCCCCGCGCTCGGCCAGCGCGATCAGGAAGTCGGCGACCGCCTGTTCGCCGGTGCGCGCGTCCAGAATGTCGGCGAACGCCTGCGCCGCGCTCTCGCGCGACAGCGGCGTCGCGGGATCGGGCAGCAGTGCCAGCGTCGTCACGCGGCGATCCGGCCCGTGTGGTTGATGCCCGCCGCGCGCAGGAAATTGGCGATCAGATCGTGGCCATGTTCGGTGGCGATGCTTTCCGGGTGGAATTGCACGCCATGGATCGGCAGTTCGCGATGTCGCAGGCCCATCACCGATCCGTCCGCCGCGCTGGCGTTGACGGCGAGGCAATCGGGCACGTCGGTGACGATCAGCGAGTGATAGCGGGTCGCGGTGAAGGGCGAGGGGAGGCCGGCGAACACGCCCGTTCCGTCATGATCGACCGGGCACGTCTTGCCATGCATCAACCCGCCGCGCACCACCTTACCGCCGAAATGCTGGCCGATCGCCTGATGGCCCAGGCAGACGCCGAACAACGGGCGGCGCGCCTCGGCACAGGCGGCGACCAGGTCCAGGCTGATGCCGGCCTCGTTCGGGGTGCACGGTCCCGGCGAGATCAGGATACCCTGCGCGCCGCTGGCCAGTGCCTCGGCGGCCGTCAGGGCGTCGTTGCGTTCCACGCGCACCTCGGCGCCCAGTTCCATGACGTAATGGACCAGGTTCCAGGTGAAGCTGTCGTAATTGTCGATCACCAGGATCATGACCCTGCCATAGCCGATGCGCGCGGCATCGCAACCTGCCACCCGCGCCCGATGCGAAAGGAATATTGCGTCGCCGTCACTTTTCGTCATGGCGGGGACATGATGCGTGCGGAGAAAATGCGGCGCGCGCACGTTGGGATCGCGAGGAGATTGTTCATGCTGGGTCGCACCGTTGTTCTCCTGCTCGCGGGGGCACTGGCACTGCCGTCGATGGCATCGGCGCAGACCGAGTCGGCGGGCGAAACCGGCCGCGCGCCGCAACGCGTGCGCAGCGTGACGCTGGAGGGCAACGAGACGTGTCCGAAGGCGCAGGGCGACGAGGTCGTGGTGTGCAGCCGCCTCAACCCCGACGAGCAGTTCCGCATCCCCAAGCCACTGCGCGATTCGGCGGAGCCGGCGGCCAAGAATCAGGCGTGGGCGAACCGGGCGGCGGTCGCCGATCAGGCCAGCCGTGTCGCGGCCGGCATTCCGGACACCTGCTCGACGGTCGGCTCGGGCGGACAGACCGGGTGCGCACTGGCGATCAACCGCGCCTGGGCGGCGGAGCGGCGCGCCGCGGAGAAGAACGACTCGATGATCCCGGGCGGTCGCTGAGCGCGATCACGGTCGACGACGCATCACGCCCCGGCCGGTTGGCCCAACGGTCGCGACCGTGATGTGCTGGCGGCTCGCGTCCGGCTTTACGGGGCCGGGGAAGCAGGCGGGTGAGGCTGACGTCACGTCCGCCGCACCCACCGCCGGGCTATTGCCCGTAATCGGCCGTTGATGCCTGCCGTACCGCCTCGCGCGCGGCGGCGAGGATCGCGCCGGCCTTCGCCTCGCACTCGCGCTGTTCATAGGCCGCGTCGCTGTCGGCGACGATCCCCGCGCCCGACTGGACGTGGATCGTCCCGTCCTTGACCACGGCGGTCCGCAGCACGATGCACGAATCCATCGAACCGTCCGGCGAGAAGTAGCCGACCCCGCCGGCATAGGCACCGCGCCGCTCGCGCTCCAGCTCGGCGATGATCTGGCAGGCGCGGACCTTTGGCGCGCCGCTGACCGTGCCGGCCGGGAAGCCCGCGAACAGCGCGTCGATCGCGTCATGCTTCGGATCCAGCCGCCCGACGACGTTCGACACGATGTGCATGACATGGCTGTAGAATTCGATGCCGTAGCTGTCGGTCACCTGCACGGTGCCGGGGCTGGCGACGCGCCCCACGTCGTTGCGGCCCAGATCGAGCAGCATCAGATGCTCGGCCCGCTCCTTGGGATCGGCGAGCAGGCTGTCGCGGTTGGCGGCATCCTCCACGGCGGTGCGGCCGCGCGGGCGGGTGCCGGCGATCGGGCGGATCGTCACCTCGCCGTCGCGCGCGCGCACCAGGATCTCCGGGCTGGAGCCGGTCAGCGCGAAGCCGGGCAGGTCGAGATGATAGAGGAACGGCGACGGATTGACCCGCCGCAGCGCGCGGTACAGCTCGAACGCCGGAAGCGGGAAGGGCGCGGTGAAGCGCTGCGCCAGCACGACCTGAAAGATGTCCCCGGCGGCGATATAATCCTTCGCCGCCGCCACCATCGCGGCATAGGCGCCCGGCTCCAGCACGGGTTCCAGCGCCGGCTCCGCCACCTCGGCGCGCGCACGCGGCGGCACCGTGGCGCTCGCCAGCCGCGCCTCTACCGTGTCCAGCCGCTCCTCCGCCTCGGCGACGAGGGCCTCGGGCGTGCGATCCGCCTTCGGCCATACCGGCGCGACCAGGAACAGTTCGTCCGCCAGCCGGTCGAACATCAGGATGACGGTCGGCCGGACGAACATCATGTCCGGCAGGCCCAGTGCGTCATGCGCCGCCTGCGGCAGCGTCTCGACCAGCCCGATCGTCTCATAGCCGAAATAGCCGACCAGACAGGCCAGCGCGCGCGGCAGTTCGGGCGGCAAATCCATGCGGATCGACGCGACCAGTTCGCGCAACGCCGCCAGCGTCGGGGCGGCGCACGGCGTGAAGGCGTCGCGGTCGCTCAGCCAGCGCGGATTGATTTCGGCATGCGGCCCCTGCGCGCGCAGCACCAGATCCGGGGCGAGGCCGATCATGCTGTGGCGACCGCGCACCGCACCGCCCTCGACCGATTCGAGCAGGAAGTCGCCGCGACCCGGCTCGATCAGTTTCAGCGCGGCGGCGACCGGCGTTTCCGTATCGGCGATCCGGCGGCGCCACACCAGCGCGGGACGACCCGCGCGGAGCAGGGTCAGCGGATCACTGGCCGTTGTCGCCACCGAGCAGGTCCTTCTTCAGCTGGGCGATCGCGTCCGGATAGCGCTTCGCGCCCTGCGCGGCGGCGACGGCGTTGGCGAACTGCTGCGCATATTCGTTGCCGATCGCACGGCCCAGGTCGACGCGGGTCGCCTGGATCACGCCCGGCAGCTTGCTGGCGTCGCCCGGCACCACCGTCTCGACGCGCAGCACCAGCCAGCCGCGCCCGTCCGGCGCCTGGATCGCGCGCGCCGTGCCCTGCTTCATGCCGAACATCATCGCCAGCACGGGGTTCACCTGACCCTGATTGGCGGTGATCTGCGCACGAGTGGCGCTGACCGTCTCGACCGGCGGCGCCTTCACGCCGACCTGCGCGATCGCGGCGGCCAGCGGCGTGCCGGCATTGACCTTCGCGACGATCGCATTGGCGGCCTTCTCGGCCGCGCGGCGGGCGCGATCGGCGGTCAGGTCGCCGACCACCTGCGCGCGTGCCTGCGCCAGCGGGATCGGCGTGGCGGGCACGATGCGGTCGAGCGCGGCGACCGCGAAGCCGCCGTCCTGACCCAGCGGCACGGTGGTCGGCGTGTCGCCGTCCTCGGCCGCGAAGCCGGCGGCGATCACCGGCGCCAACGCGGCGTCGGGCTGCATCAGCGGCTGGTCCGGATCGGCGCCGCTCGACACCACCGCCGGCGTCGCCTGCACGGTCAGCTTCTGGTCCTTGGCCACCTCGTTGATGCTGGCATTGTCGGCCAGCGCATCCTCGATCGCGTCGCGGGCCTTGCCGATCGCATCGGCGGTCTTCTGCTTGGTCAGCGCCGCGACGATGTCGCCGCGCGCCTGCGCCAGCGTCTTGCCCGGATCCTGCGTGACCTTGTCGACGCGCGCGACGACGAAGCCGATTGCGCCACGCAGCGGACCGACCACATTGCCCTGCGGCGCCGCGAACAGCGCGTCGGCGACGGCCGGCGCGGTCTGCGTCGCCAGCGTCGCGCGCTCGACCCCCGTGACGGCCCGCGCCTCCAGCCCGGCGGCGCGTGCGGCGGTGGTGATCGCGGTGCCGCCCTTGACCTTGTCGGCCAGCGCCTGCGCCGCCTTCTGGTCCAGCACCGTCACCAGCGTGACGTCGCGCACCTGCTTGGCCGCGTATTTGGCCTTGTCGGCGGCATAGGCCTGCGCGACCTCCGCGTCGGTCGGCACGCTCTGCGCCGCGACCTGCTGCGGGCCGACGATCGCATAGCGGATCACGCGCCGCTCGGGTGTCGTGTAGCGCGCGATGTTCCGCTTGTACCATTGCTGGATGTCCGCATCGCTCGGCGCCGGGCCACCGGCCTGCAGCGGGATCAGCGTGGCCTGGCCGCTGCGCTTCTCCAGCAGCAGCGAGGCATATTGCAGCGCCAGTTGCTGCGGCACCTGCGTCGCGCCGACGGTCGGCACCAGCAGGAACTGCGCCATCGTCTCGCGCGCGATCTCGCGCTGGACCTGCGCGTCGGTCATCCCGCGCTGCGCGATCAGCCGCAGATACGCCTGCTGGTCGAACTGCCCGGTCGCACCGGCGAAGGCGGGGATCGCCTTCAGCTCGCTGCCGATCAGCGCGCGGCTGACGCGCATCCCCTGTTCCTGCCCGAACGTCTGCAGCGCCAGCCCGGTCAGCGCGCGCGTCACCAGGCTTTCGACCCCGCCCTGCTGGACGAAGGCCGCCATGTCGATGTCGGGCTGCTGCTGGCGCGCGGCGCGCAGCTCGTCCTGCGCGCGACGGCGAATGTCGTCCGCCGCCACCTTCTCGCCGTCGACGCTGGCCAGCGGATGGCCCAGGATGCCGCCCGCGCTCGACAGGCCGGTCACGTCACCGGCGGCGAACGCCAGCGCGATCACGATCAGGACACCGAAGGTGACGATCATGCCGACCTTGGAATAGATGGCGCCGCGAAGAGAGCTGAGCATAAGGACAGGCAGACCGGGACAGGAGTGAAGCTCGCCGCTTTAGATACACGGCCGGTTGGCATCAAGCGCCGCGCGCGTATAACATGTTCTACACGATCGATCTGGACAGGGACACGGGCATGACGCGGCGCAAGATGGTGGCGGGCAACTGGAAGATGAACGGCAACCTGGCGCTGCTGGCGGAACTGGACGCGATCGCCGCCGCCGCCGCCGCGCACCCGGGCGTCGATGTCGCGATGGCGGTGCCCGCCACGCTGATCGCCCCCGCCGCGCACCGTGTGCCGGGGCTGCTGATCGGTGCCGAGGACGTGCACGAGGCGGACAGCGGCGCGCACACCGGCTGCGTCTCTGCGGCGATGGTGCGCGAGGCGGGGGCGCGCTTCACGATCGTCGGCCATTCGGAGCGCCGTCACGACCAGCACGAAACCAGCCAGGACGCCTGGGCGAAGGCGGCGGCGGCGCATCGCCACGGCCTGTCGGTGATCCTCTGCTGCGGCGAGACGGGCGCGGAGCGCGACGCCGGCCGCGCCGAGCGGGTGGTGCAGGCGCAGATCGAAAAGTCGCTGCCGGAGAATGCGAGCGGCGACTGGCTGACGCTGGCCTATGAACCGCGCTGGGCGATCGGCACGGGGCGGACCCCGACGCTGGAGGATATCGCCGCGATCCACGCCATCGCGCGCGCCAAGATGCGGCAGCTGATCGGCGAGGCGGCGGACGGCGTGCGGATCCTGTACGGCGGATCGGTGACGGGCGAGAATGCGCGCCCGATCCTGGCGACCCCGGACGTGGACGGCGCGCTGGTCGGCGGCGCCAGCCTGACGGCGGCGAAGTTCGTGCCGATCATCGCGGCCGCCGATTGACGCCACCCCGGCCCGCGCCGGGGCGCCGTCAGCCGAATCGCGCCTTCAACAGCGCCCATGCCGCGCGCAGGCCATAGGCCTCGCCGCCCTTGGGGCGTCCCGGCCGTCCCGCCGGTCGCCACGCGAACGTATCGAGATGCGCCCAGGGCAGCGTCGCGGGAACGAAGCGCCGCAGGAACAGCGCGGCGGTGATCGCACCCGCGAAGCCGCCGTCCGGCGCGTTGACCAGGTCGGCCACGTCCGACTTCAGCATGTCGTCATACCCGTCCCACAGCGGCATCCGCCACAGCGGGTCGCGCACCGCCGCCGCCGCCGCCAGCAGGTCGGCGGCCAGCGTGTCGTCCTGCACGAAGGTCGCGGGCAGGTCCGGGCCCAGCGCCACGCGCGCCGCGCCGGTCAGCGTCGCGAAATCGATCAGCAGGTCGGGCGCGCCCTCCACCGCCCGGGTCAGCGCGTCGCCCAGGATCAGCCGCCCCTCGGCATCGGTGTTGGTGTTCTCGACCGTCAGGCCCTTGCGCGTCGCCAGCACGTCGCCGGGGCGGAAGGCATTGCCCGCAATCGCATTCTCGACTGCCGGTATCAGCAGGTGGAGCCGCACCGGCAGTCGCGCCTGCATCACCAGCCCGGCGAGCGCCAGCGCATGCGCGGCACCACCCATGTCCTTCTTCATCAGCCGCATCCCCGACGACGGCTTGATGTCCAGCCCGCCCGAATCGAAGCACACGCCCTTGCCGACCAGTGCGACGCGCGGGTGCGCCGCGTCGCCCCAGTCCAGCTCGATCAGGCGTGGCGCGCGATCCTTGGCGGCGGCCTGCCCGACCGCGTGGATCATCGGATAGCCGGTCGCCAGCGCGTCGCCGCGCGTCACGGTGACGGTCGCGCCATGCGCCGTCGCCAGCGCGTCGGCCTCCGCCTCCAGTTCCGCCGGGCCGAGGTCGCTGGCACCGGTATCCACCAGATCGCGGACGCGCGCCGTCGCGGCGGCGATGCGCACCGTTTCGTCGATCGCGGCCACGTCGGTGGTCAGCAGGATGCGCGGGGGCAGGGGTTCCACCTTGCGATACCGGGTGAAGCGATGCTGGGCGAGCAGCCAGCCGAGCCCCGCCGCACCCGTCGCGCCGCCGCCCGCCAGCCGGTACGTCCCCTCGGGCAGGCCGCCGCCCAGCGAGGCGATCCGCCACGGCGATTCGAGCGGCTCGTCGCACACCAGCAGCATCGCCCAGTCGGTCGCGGCCTCACCCGGCAGGATCGCGCGATCGCCGGCGCGCCCCGTCACCTTGTTGGCGGCCACGGCGGTGCGGATGCGTTCGGGCTGCTGCGCCAGCCACGCGGCGAAATCACCGGGGTGGACGACATGGATGTCGCGGGCGGGCTGGCCGCGATCGGGCTGGAGCAGGGCGCTAAAGTCGGTCATGGCCGGACCAAAGCAGGACTTGGGCGTGCGCGCAACGCGTGCGGTTTCCTTGCGCGCGGGTTGCTCCTACATCGCGCGGCATGACCATTCATTCGACTCGCATGCTGATCCTCGGTTCCGGTCCCGCCGGCCTGTCCGCCGCCATCTATGGCGCGCGCGCGGGGATGGCGCCGATCGTCGTGCAGGGCATCCAGCCCGGCGGGCAGCTGACCACCACCACCGATGTCGAGAACTATCCCGGCTTCAAGGAGGTGATCCAGGGGCCGTGGCTGATGGAGCAGATGCAGGCGCAGGCCGAACATGTCGGCACGCGGCTGATGTGGGATACGATCGTCGAGGTCGACCTGACCAGCCGCCCGTTCCGCCTGATCGGCGACGGCGGCGACGTGTACGAGGGCGAGGTGCTGGTCATCGCGACCGGCGCGCAGGCCAAGTGGCTGGGGCTCGATAGCGAACATGCGATGAAGGGCAAGGGCGTCAGCGCCTGCGCCACCTGCGACGGCTTCTTCTATCGCGGCAAGAAGGTGGCGGTGATCGGCGGCGGCAACACCGCGGTCGAGGAGGCGTTGTACCTGACCAACCACAGCGACGACGTGACGCTGATCCACCGCCGTGACAGCCTGCGTGCGGAGCGGATCCTGCAGGAGCGGTTGTTCGCGCATCCGAACGTCAAGGTGCTCTGGAACAAGGAGGTTCGCGAGTTCGTCGACGGCGGCGGCACCGCCGGGCTGGTCGCGCTGGAGCTGGAGGACACGCAGACCGGCGAGCATTCGCGGATCGATGTCGAGGGCGGGTTCGTCGCGATTGGCCATCATCCGGCGACCGAGCTGTTCCGGGGCCACCTCGCGCTCGACGAAGATGGTTATATCGCGGTCGAAACCGGCTCGACGCGCACCAGCGTGCCGGGCGTGTTCGCGTGCGGCGACGTGATGGACAAGGTCTATCGTCAGGCGGTGACCGCCGCCGGCACCGGCTGCATGGCCGCGCTCGACGCGGAACGCTTCCTGGCGGCGGCGGAGTTCGAGGCGGTGAAGGAAGCGGCCGAGTAGCCGTCGCCCCGGCGCTCGCAACGAAACCCATTCCGTCATGCCGGACATGTTCCGGCATCCACGGTGCCGAGATCGCGAACGCTATCGCTGTCGCCGAACATCGCCCCCGGACACCCGTTCGACTGACGGGGTGGTCGGCGTCGCGACGTCCGCAAAATGTCCCGCTTCTCTGGAACCGTCGGACGCCGCCCGGCCGCGAGGCCGTCAGCCGGCGTGCAGCAACAGGTTGCCGTCGCCGTCCACCTCGACCCGCAGTGCGCCGTAATCGGCGACGGCGCCGTGCCTCGTTTCCAGCGGTGCGTGATGCGTGGCGGTGATGACCATCACGTCGGCGCCGGCCGCCTCGCCCGCCGCGATTCCTGCCGGAGCGTCCTCCCAGACCAGGCAGTCGCCGGCCGCGACGCCCAGCCGCTCGGCCGCCATCAGGAAACAGTCGGGGGCCGGCTTGCCGCGCGTCACGTCGTCCGCCGTTATCATCACCGCGGGCGGGATCAGCCCGGCGGCGCGCAGCCGCACCTCCGCCAGCGAGCGCGGGGCGGAGGTGACGATCGCCCAGCGCTCGCGCGGCAGGGCGGCGGTGAAGGCGCCCGCGCCCGCGATTTCGACGACATCGGCCACATCGTCGATCTCGGCCTGCAACAGCCCTTCGAACTCCGCCTGCGGATCGACGCCCGGCGGCGCGAAGCGGCGGATCGTCTCGATCGCGCGCACCCCGTGCATCACCGCCATCAGCTCATCGACATCGATCCCGTGCCGCTCCGCCCACGCCGTCCACGCCCGCACCGCGGAGGGGATGCTGTTGATCAGCGTCCCGTCCATGTCGAACAGGAAGGCGGCGTACCGGCGCGTCACGCGCGGTTCGCCGCCGAGAGGACCGCGCGGACACTGGCGGTGGCGATGTCGCTGTCGATCCCCACGCCCCACACCGTCCGCCCGTCGCCGGTGCGGCATTCGAGATAGGCGACCGCCTGCGCGCCCGCGCCATGCCCGATCGCATGTTCGCTATAGTCGACGACGTCCAGCGCCGGTCCGGTGCTGTCCGCCAGCGCGGCGATCACGCCGGAGATCAGGCCGTTGCCGCGCCCGGACAAGGATCGTTCCTCGCCATCGATCGCCACGCGCCCCACGAAGACGCGCTCGCCGCTCGCGCCGGTTTCCTCGTAATCGCGCAACTCGAAACGGTCGGCGTCGCCGGGCAGATACGCGCGCTCGAACGCGCCCCAGATATCGGCGGCGTTCAGCTCGCGGCTGCTCTCGTCGGCCAGCGCCTGGACGTGGCGGCTGAAGTCCGCCTGCATCCGCTTCGGCAGTTTCAGCCCCTTGTCCTGCTCCAGCACCCAGGCGACGCCGCCCTTGCCACTCTGCGAATTGACGCGGATCACCGCTTCGTAGCTTCGGCCCAGGTCGGCGGGGTCGATCGGCAGGTACGGGACTTCCCACAAGGTGTCGTTGCGCGCCGCCTGTGCTGCGAAGCCCTTCTTGATCGCGTCCTGATGGCTGCCCGAAAAGGCGGTGAACACCAGATCGCCGGCATAGGGCGTGCGCGGGTGAACCGGGATGCGCGTGGCATATTCGACCGTCTTCACGATCTCGTCGATGTTCGACAGGTCGAGGCGCGGGTCGGTGCCCTGCGTGTACATGTTCAGCGCGACGGTCACGAGATCGCAATTGCCGGTCCGCTCGCCGTTGCCCAGCAGGCAACCCTCGACCCGGTCCGCGCCCGCCATCAACCCCAGTTCCGCCGCCGCGACGCCGGTGCCGCGATCGTTATGCGTGTGGAGCGAGATCACCACCGCCTCGCGGTTCGGGATGCTGCGCCCGAACCATTCGATCTGGTCGGCATAGACGTTGGGCGTCGCGCATTCGACGGTGGCGGGCAGGTTCAGGATGATCGGCGCATCGACGGTCGGCCGCAGCACGTCCATCACCGCCGCACACACCTCGACCGAGAAATCCAGCTCGGCGGTCGAGAAGGTCTCGGGCGAATATTCGAATTGCCAGCGGGTGTTGGGGCGCTTGGCGGCTTCGTCGCGCAGCACCTTCGCGCCCTCGACCGCGATCGTCTTCACCTCGTCGCGGGTCATGCCGAACACGATCTTGCGCCACGCCGGGCTGACCGCGTTGTAGAGGTGGACGATCGCCGTCTTCGCGCCCTCCAGGCTCTCGAAGCTGCGCTCGATCAGGTCGCGGCGCGATTGCGTCAGCACCTGGATCGCGACGTCGTCGGGGATGCGCCCGTCACGGACCAGCCCGCTGATGAAGTCGAATTCGGTCGCGCCCGCGCTGGGGAAGCCGACCTCGATCTCCTTCAGTCCCACCTTCACCAGCAGGTCGAAGAAGCGCGTCTTCTTCTCGGCGTCCATCGGGTCGATCAGCGCCTGATTGCCGTCGCGCAGGTCGGTGGAAAGCCAGCGCGGTGCCTTGGTGATCGTCCGCGACGGCCATTGGCGGTCGGGCAGATCGACGGTTGGGAACGGGCGGTACTTCAGGCTGGGGTCGCGCAACATCTCGGTGGCTCTCATACGTCAGGAGCGTCGGGGTAAGGTCAGATACAGCCCTTAGGCGCGTCGCGCGTGCGATGCACGCGTCGGCAGGTTCGCGCCTAAGGGCGCGTAAGTCGCAGGAGAAGGCCGATCCGGCGCGTCATGTCGGACGATGGCTAGCCCGCGACGCCGCCTGATGTCCAGCCCGAGATTATTGTTGTCGAAAAAGAAAGGTTTAGACGGGAGTAACGGACGGCATGTTACAGATCGTCTATATCAGCTCAGCGGTCGGCAGCGTCGATACCGCACCGATTCTCGACACGTCGCGGCGCAACAATGCCCGCGATGGCGTCACGGGGCTGCTCTATGCCGATGGCCGACGCTTCCTCCAGGCGCTGGAGGGGGAGCCGCACATGGTCGAGGCGGCCTTCGCGCGCATCATCGGCGATCCGCGCCACCGCGCGATCGTGATGCTGTCGCAGCGTGAGGTGGAGACGCGGGAGTTCGGCGCCTGGGCGATGGCCGAGCGCGCCCCGGCCGAAGCGGACGAGGCGGCGCTGATGGCGAGGATCGCGTCGCTGATCGCCGGTGCGGAACCAGCGGTGAAGGCGACCTTCGAGAGCTTCGCGCGACTGCGCCGCGCTGCCTGACCGGACCGGCCCGCCGCCGGTGATGCGGCGGGCCGGCGGGGCATCAGGCGGTGAAGGCGGCCTGCACAGTCAGCTTCACATTGTCGGAGACGACCGGCGCATACGCGCCGACGCCGAAATCGCTGCGCTTGATCGTGCCGGTCGCGGTGAAGCCGAGGTTCGTCTTCTTGCTCATCGGGTTGGTGCCCGCGCCGACGAAGGTGACGTCCAGCGTCACCGGCTTGGTCACGCCCTTGATCGTCAGGTCGCCGGTCATCGTCGCGCGCGTCGCGCCGCGCGGCGTGACCGAGGTGGAGACGAAGCGCGCCGTCGGGTGCTGCGCGGCATCGAAGAAGTCGCCGGACTTCAGGTGCTCGGCGAACTTCGCCGTTGTGACCGACAGATCGTTGATCGCGAAGGTGACGTCGACCTTGGTCGCGGCGGGCTTCTTCGGGTCGATCGTGATCGATCCGCCCTGCGCGCCGAACTGCCCCTGCAGCATGGAGAAGCCCATGTGGTTGACCTCCCACGTCACCTGCGTGTGTGCGGGGTCGACCTGATAGGTGCCGGCCGTGACGCGCGACGCGACCGGCTGGCCCGGCTGCTGCGGGGTGGTGGCGAGCTGCGCGACGGCGGGAACGGCGAGCGTCGTGGCGAGCACGGCGGCGATGAACGGACGCATGGTGTTGATCCTCCTGTTACGACGTCCTTGCACCACAGAAAGCCGTGGCTGCGAAGACGGTGGTTGCGAAACGAACGTTTTCGCAGGAAGGCTCAATCGCCGTCATCGGACGCGCCGCCACGCGGGGCGACGTCGATGTGGATCCGCACCCACGCGCCGATCTGGTCCGCGCCGCCCTTGCGCGGTGGTCGCACCAGGAACTGCCACGCCGCCTGCCGCACCGCGCGCGCCAGCCCCGACCCCAGCGACTCGCCCAGTTCGCGACAATCCTCGACATGGAAACGCGGCGCGGTGCGGCAAGCGACCTCGCCCCAGCCGGTCTTGCCCGCCGGCATATAGGGGTTCATCTCCGCCGGGCGGGGACGGCGATACCATTCGGCGGCGTAGAGCGGCTCGCCGCCCGGTCCCAGCCCCACCGTCGCGGTATCGTCGCCGCGCCCCGCATCGCCCTTGCCCGACGCGGGGGCGGCGGTGCCCTTGATCTTGCCGATGTCGGACGCCGCATAGTCGGCGCTGTTGAGGATCATCACGCCCGGCAGATGCAGCGGCTGTTCGGGCAGCGGCGGGACCGGGGTGGGGCGCTCCGGCGTGACGCGCGGCGTCACCCGGGCGCGTTCGGGCGTCACCTGCTGGCGCTCGGCCTTCTTCGTGCTGGCCTGACGCTGGGTGGCGCCCTCCTGCTTCACGTCGAAACTGACCAGCCGGCTGCGATCGCCGAAATCGCCGCGCACCACGCCACCCATCGTCAGCAGCGCGAAGATGATCGCGGCGGCGATGCCGATCGCGAGCGCGATCGAGACGAGGCGACTGCGCGCATCATCCCGCGTCCGGTACGACGAAGCTCGGTACGTCCCCGTCCGCATCGCCGCGCGATTACAGGAGCGGGGGGCGGGCGGCAATCGGGTACGCGGGTTACAAAGCGGTTAGGTTGGGGGGAATGACGGGATGGGGGAGCGCGCACCACCCGCCGGCCCGTCGGACCCGACAAAGCCGTGCCCTATGGGCCGGCTTGTCGGGCCGGCCGGCCTTGGGCGAGTCGGGGCGCAGCCTCGCTGCGCCCCGCCGCCCGGCGATCAGTTCTTTTCCTTGTCCACCAGCTTGTTGGCGCCGATCCACGGCATCATCGCGCGCAGCTCCGCGCCGGTCTTCTCGATCTGGTGCGCCGCCGCCGCCTTGCGCGCCGCCTTCAGCTCCGGCTGGCCCGCGCGATTGTCGAGCACGAAGTTCTTCACGAAACGGCCCGACTGGATGTCGGCCAGCACGCGCTTCATTTCCTTCTTCGTCTCGTCGGTGATGATGCGCGGACCCGTGACGATGTCACCATATTCGGCGGTGTTCGAGATCGAGTAGCGCATGTTGGCGATGCCGCCCTCATACAGCAGGTCGACGATCAGCTTGGTTTCGTGAAGGCACTCGAAATACGCCATTTCCGGCGCGTAACCGGCCTCGACCAGCGTCTCGAACCCGGCCTGGATCAGGTGGGTCACGCCGCCGCACAGCACCGCCTGCTCGCCGAACAGGTCGGTTTCGCACTCTTCCTTGAAGTTCGTCTCGATGATGCCCGAACGACCGCCGCCGACGCCGGAGGCGTAAGCGAGCGCCACGTCATGCGCGTTGCCGCTGGCGTCCTGGTGGATCGCGATCAGGCACGGCACGCCGCCGCCACGCACATATTCGCTGCGCACGGTGTGGCCCGGGCCCTTCGGCGCGATCATGATGACGTCGATGTCCGCCGGCGGCTCGATCAGCCCGAAGTGGACGTTCAGGCCGTGCGCGAACGCCAGCGCGCTGCCCGGCTTCATCCGGCCCTTGATGTCCTCGTCATAGATCGCGGCCTGATGCTCGTCGGGCGCCAGGATCATCAGGATGTCGGCCCAGGCGGCGGCGTCCTTGGTGCTCATCACCTTGAAGCCCGCGCCCTCCGCCTTCTTGGCGGTCGCCGAACCCTCGCGCAGCGCGATCGCGACCTCGGCGATCCCGCTGTCGCGCAGGTTCTGCGCATGCGCATGGCCCTGCGAGCCATAGCCGACGATGGCGATCTTCTTGCCGGTGATGAGATTCAGATCGGCGTCGCGATCGTAATAGACCTTCATATTCCCTTTTCCTCTTTGCCGATCGTCATCCCGGCGAAGGCCGGGATCCAGAGCCGCGGACGGCGGCGCTTGTGGTTCTGGACCCCGGCCTCCGCCGGGGTGACGGTTAAAGTAAATGCCTACGCCGCGTCCTTGCCGCGTGCGATCGCGACGATGCCCGTGCGCGCGACCTCGATCAGGCCGACCTCTCCCATCAGCTCGACGAACTTGTCGATCTTGCTGGTTCCGCCCGTCACCTCGAACACGAAGCTGCTGGTCGTCGCATCCACGACGCGCGCGCGGTACACCTCCGCCAGCCGCAGCGCCTCGATCCGCTGGTCGCCGGTGCCGCGCACCTTGACCAGCGCCAGCTCGCGCTCGACGTGATCGCCCTCGGCGGTCAGATCGTGGACGCGGTGGACCGGCACCAGCCGGTCCACCGCGTCCACGA
>NZ_LDTB01000030.1 GCF_001476895.1 Sphingomonas endophytica
GTGACACACGTATGCTGCAGTGGTGCTGCGTGCTTAGCCTGTGCGTTCCCGGTGGCGCTGCTGCGCGCAGTGTGAGCGCTGATAGTGACGACGATGCTGGAGCGACTCCACGTGCTGGGCGAGCGGTATGTACGCAAGCATCTGGAACCGCTGGGGCGCGACCAGCGCGCGAACGACGAACATGCGCAACTGCTGGAAAGCTGGCTGGCGCGCGACGCGGGCACCGTGCGCGATCGGATGTATGCGCACATCGAGCAGACCGTCCTCGACCTGCGTCGCGAGTTCGAGACGGTCGAGCGTGTGGGCGTCGTCGCAAGCGCCTGATCGAATTTTTTTCGACGTTGTCATCAACGTGCGTGCGTCGTCGGAGCGGCGCACGTTCCAGTCGTGCGCCCGAACGACACTGGCATAAAAAGTTAAGTGTAGATCGTATAACATATTTGATAGTCGATTTAAGGTGTGTATGGTCACCCCGATAACAGAAGGGGGACTTTATGGTTCGGATGAAGGGATTGCTGGCATCGGCGGGGATCACCGCGTTGGTGCTGGGATGCGCGGTGCCGGCGACGGCGCAGGTGACACCGGCGGCGGACGCGCCGGCCGCGGGCGAGGGCGAGGGTGACGCCGATATCACGGTGACCGGCACGCGCCTTGCGCAGCCGGGTGTGATGAGCAACAGCCCGATCACGACCGTCGGTGCGGCCGAAATCCGGCTTCAGGGCGCGACGAACATCGAAAGCGTGCTGAACCGCCTGCCGCAGATCACGCCGGATGCGAACGAGAACGTGTCGAACGGATCGGACGGCACCGCGAAGGTGAACCTACGCAATCTCGGCAGCAACCGTAACCTCGTCCTCGTCAACGGGCAGCGGCTGTTGCCGATCCAGGCGACCGACCTGAACTTCATCCCGTCGTTCATGGTCAAGCGTATCGACGTGGTGACCGGCGGCGCGTCAGCCGTTTACGGTTCGGACGCGGTGTCGGGCGTCATCAACTTCGTGCTGCGCGACGACCTGAACGGCATCAAGACCGACGTCCAATACGGTTTCTCCGCGCACCGTAACGACAATGCCGCCAATCGCGCGCGGGTCGCCGGTGCCGGGTTCAACGTCGCGCCCAGCGCGATATTGGCGTCGAAGCGCTGGCCATCGACCGGCGAGCTGGGCGCGACGTTGAACCCGGCACCGGCGACCCGCGCGCGATTGGCGGCATTGTCGTTACGGTGCGCGGAGAAACCGTATTGGACGTCGGTCTTGATGCCGTTCAGGTCGTCGCGCAGCACGAAGTTGATGACGCCCGACACCGCGTCCGAACCGTAAACGGCTGACGCGCCGCCGGTCACCACGTCG
>NZ_LDTB01000300.1 GCF_001476895.1 Sphingomonas endophytica
AGATCGCACCGCCCTCAAGCGCTTCGGATTGAAGTCGGGTACCAGCAGGCAGAAAGATGGTGTCGCCGGCACCGACGACCCGCTCACCGCCGTCCCAGATGAAGTTCAGCCGGCCGCTGATGATCATCAGGATTTCATCGACCGGATGGGTGTGGAAGTGATGCACCTTGCCGGCCGCATCGTGCTGCAGCTCGACGGAACCCTGGGCCGGGAGCAGGTTCAGGATATCCGGGTCGATGGCAAATTCGGTCTTCGTGCCTGCGATGATCTGGGTCATGCCGCCTGTTCCTTGTTCGCGATCGATGGCGTCTTGTTCTGCGCGAGCTTGGCATAGGGGCAGCCGCCGCCCGCATTATTGTCGTCGTGCAGGAAGTACTGCAGATATTCGCGGCCGTCGGTCGCGCCGTAGCGGCCGAGAAGCGGAGCGGGGCTCGCGCTGTCGTACGGGATCAGGCGTTTGCGCACCTCGGCGAAGGCGGCGTTGGCCGCCTTTTCGGTCCCGAGGATCTTCTCGAACACCCAGCGCGGCTGGAATGTGAGCATGAAGGCGCTGGATCGGCGGCTCTGGCGCATCACATGGGCGGGCGTCGTGCAAACGACGAAGATCGGCTCGCCCGCAAACGAGAATTCCCACATCGGGTGGTCGATCTGTTCCGGAATATCGCTCGGCCACGGATTCTTGTCCAAGCGCGCGAGCTGGTCGAGCGTCAGCCACATCTTGCGATAATAGGCGTCGAGCGTCTGCACCGGGCGGGGCCGCGTGAACA
>NZ_LDTB01000301.1 GCF_001476895.1 Sphingomonas endophytica
ATCGGTACACTCTGAAACGGTGAACCGCCTGACAACATTGCCGAAAGTTGATCTTTTGGGCGCATTCGTATATACGAGACGAAACACTTAGAGGTCTTATGCGCGAGGAAGATTGCCGGGCTGCACTGGAGGGAATTAGGTGGTCAAGTGGTCCCGTGTGTCCGCACTGCACCGCATCGGGCACCGCCATTACCTTGATAGGCGGGGCATCCCATCGTCCCGGCCTCTACCTGTGCTCAGAATGCAGACGGCAATTCACCGTCACCGTGGGCACACCGCTAGAGGGTTCTAAGCTTCCCCTTGCTGCCTGGGTTTCGGCGGCACACATGCTCAACAGATTGCCCCATGTCGTGACAGCGCGAGAGATCGAGCAGGCGTTAGGTGTGACGTACAAGACAGCGTGGCACATGGTGCAGAAGCTCTTGGGGGCTGTTGAGAGCTATAGAGGTCCCCTTCCATTCTTCGGTGCCACCGTTAGACAGCGGATTGAACCGCTGCTGCCTAAGAACAGGAACACCAAGAGCGCTTGGGCGCGAAGGCGTGCGAAGATCAATGCGGGCACGTACAAGGCTCCGCGAGTGCCTGTAGCCGTTGGGGCGCTGTCAGCCTTGAAGTTCTCACCGCCACCCAGCAAAGCTCATGTAGAGCGCACGGAGCGCTTCTTGCGATGGGTGCTGAGCAAGAGAGAAAGTAGATG
>NZ_LDTB01000302.1 GCF_001476895.1 Sphingomonas endophytica
CAGCCTGTCCGATCTGGAGAATGATCCGCAAGGGCAGCGCGTGGCGGGCGGTATGGGCGCCGAGGCGGGACGCTGCGCGCTACCAGATGACGCGTGCGCAAATCAGCGCCAGCGGCAGGACCGCAAGACCGATCGGAACCCATCTGCGCATGTCAACAGGATCCCGCGAATATCGGAAGATCTGGATGCAAACGAAGAAGCAGACGGCGGCACCGAGCAGGATGCGGAACAGGTCAGAAGGGGTGTCGTACAAAGTCGCAAAGCTCTCATTCTGGGGCATGGCCACCCGGGCCGTTGTTACCACCACGACGAGCAGAAAAAGCGTCCTTAGAACGAGACCGAGAAACCGCATAGGCGTGCCAGCCATCACTCTGTTCGAGTCGAACTATAGCACGAATCCGGCAACAAAATAAGCATCTGCACAAGTTTGTGCAGTGCGACGGCCTCATGACGGCCGGTTCATTCAAGGGCAAGCTGCTATGAAAGACGGCACGACTTTCGTGGGCATGCCGATCCGAGGCGCTCTCAAGGGGTGGATACCGTCATGGTTAACCTGATCGTCGGTTTCGCACAGGTCGCGCTTGTCCTGATCAGTCCCGCCGGTCCGGCTGCGGATCGCACCTGGCAGCCGGCGGTTGAGCGGATCAGGGTGGTCTGCGATCAGGACTGCAACTGTTGGCGAACGCGCTATCAGGGG
>NZ_LDTB01000303.1 GCF_001476895.1 Sphingomonas endophytica
ATCGATGGCGGTGGCCGATGTGCTGCAATTCAGAAACGTCAACGTGGCAGCCGCATCGCGGGCTGTGCTGCCGGCTGCGCCGGACGGCCTGCCGTCGGCAGCTTCAGGCAGGCCCCGAACGGCACATGGTCCTCGGAGCAATCCGCGGCGGCGGACGCAGCCGCGGGCCTTGCCGGCAAGGCCGGAGCGGCCATGACAGGGCTTGCCGGACATGAGGCATTTGGGGCTGGAACTAGCAGAAAATTGCGCAGGGCGCCCGCCACGCGCGAAAGATTTCGTGCTTTAACGCCAAGCTTCTTGCGATGCAGCGGCGACAGGCCTAGGGTGCCGCAATCCCATTCAAATCAAGTCGTGGCCCAACGGCTCACGACGTTTGCCAGGAGATGATAATGGCCTTCCTGTCCGCTGCGCTCGACCGTGTGAAGCCGTCCGCGACGATCGCGGTCACGGACAAAGCACGCGCGCTGAAAGCCGCGGGCCGCAACGTCATCGGCCTCGGGGCCGGCGAGCCTGACTTCGACACGCCCGCCAACATCAAGCTGGCGGCGATCCACGCGATCGAGGCCGGCAAGACCAAGTACACCGACGTCGGCGGCATACCGGAGCTCAAGGAAGCCATCATCAACAAGTTCTCGCGCGAGAATGGCCTGAGCTATAAGCCGAACCAGATCATCGTCGGCACCGGCGGCAAGCAGGTGCTCTACAACGCGCTGATGGCGACCATCAATCCCGGCGACGAGGTGATCATCCCGGCGCCGTATTGGGT
>NZ_LDTB01000304.1 GCF_001476895.1 Sphingomonas endophytica
GCACGAAGGTGACGGCCGTCTGGGCCATGGCCCTGAGCATGCCGGTGCCCTGCATGATCCCGGTGAACACGCCGGCGGCGAGGAGGATCGAGGCCATCAGGATCGCGGCCCTGGCGTGCGCGTCGATCCGCTGCCGCTGGGCGTCGACCTGCGGGTAGTTGATGACCAGCGCGAGCGCCGTGCCGAGCATGAACATCAGCGCCGGCGGCACCTTCTCGGCCAGGAAGACCATCGTCCCCAGGACCGCCGCCGTGAGGACGAGGTTGATCCAGAAGCGGTCGGGGCGGCGCAGGGTCCGCTCCGCGTCGCTCAGGATCCGGGCGGTCGCGGCCGGGCCGGGGGCGGCCCCCGCGGCGCCGGGGACGTGGGCCAGACGGCGCTCCTCCCGAAGGCCGAGCCAGTACGAGACGGCGAAGATGAAGACGAGGCCGACCGCCTGAACCGGCACGAGGGGCGAGAAGATCTCGGGGATCGGCAGCTTCAGGGCGGCGGAGGCGCGGATCATCGGCCCGGTCCAGGGCAGGAAGTTCACGCCGGCCGCCATCGAGGCGGCGCAGGCCAGGATGCGCCGGTCGATGC
>NZ_LDTB01000305.1 GCF_001476895.1 Sphingomonas endophytica
TCCCTCAGCTCAGCCTTCTAAACCAACTAACTAAGTCGGTCGTTAGCGACGGAAACACAATTCCGCCGTGCGCTATCGGCCGGCATCAAACACCTGAGCAAACGGAAACATATGCGACGAGAGGAGCACGATAATGACCGACAACGTGATCAATATTGACGATGCCCGAGAGTTGCGGGAGCTGGGTCTGCCAATCCTGCCCATTGTGGACAAGGAGTTTTCCCACCGAGCGATGAAGCTCTTTGCGAAGGCGGAGCAGGCAAGGATCAAATTCTACAGGACTTTTGTTGACTACTGCAAAACAGCCGAGCCGACCGAACGAGGTTACAACCGTATAAGAAAAGCACTCGATAAGGTGTTATCGGTCCGCAATCAGGCCGCAACATACACGTCAGCTGACGATAGCGAAGCTCAGGCGCTTCAAAGCCTCCTGACAGAGCCGATGACCTCATTCTTGGCTTTCTGGGCAGAGACGCTGGAAAGGTTCGAGGAGGAGGGCCAGGCGGTCACGGTCCACGTCACACGAGAGATGTTTGATGGGTGGTCCGTGGG
>NZ_LDTB01000306.1 GCF_001476895.1 Sphingomonas endophytica
GTTGTATCGACAAAACCCGGCGCGATACCAGCGACGCGAATGTTATAGCGTGCAAGCTCCTTGGCCCACGTCACGGTCATAGCTGCCACGCCCGCCTTGGCGGCTGAGTATTTTGTTTGTCCGACATTGCCGTAGCGAGAGATGCTTGAAACGTTAATGATCAGCCCGCCGCGTTGCCCCTCGATCATATGAAGGGCTGCTTCGCGCCCGCACAGGAACACGCCAATCAGATCGACGGCGATCACCTTCTTGAACTCTGAAAGCGACATTTTCCGCTGCACCTTGTGGTCGACGGCCTTGACCAGAAGCGCATCGCTCACCACGCCGGCGTTGTTGATCAATCCGTCGATGGAGCCAAATTCAAGACGGATTTTGCGGAACGCATTTTCAACCGCCGGCTCGTCGGTAACGTCGAGCGTGAAGAATTTGTTCATGCCGTCCAAGCCAGCCAAGCCAGCACATTGCCGCAGTGTCTCCTCGAGCATGGAAGCGTCGCGATTGATGATCGCAAGGTTTGCTTTGCACTGAGCCAGGGTCTTTGCCAAGTCTCGGTCGATGCCTTGACCAGCTCCGGTGATGACAATCGTCTTGCCGCGGATGTCCAAAATGGGGACTCACCGGTTCCAATTATTGAAGTCACCATAGAAGATGCATCCAGCTAGGAAATTGACGGCGGTCAATGCGCAACAAGCCGCGACCTGAACAATTCTGATC
>NZ_LDTB01000307.1 GCF_001476895.1 Sphingomonas endophytica
GACTACAGGGATCGAAGGATCGACGTCCGCCATCACCTTGAGCAGTGCCGCGGACTCGGTGCCGAACGACGACACCAGCGCCAACTTCTCGCGGCCGACTATCCGCAAGGCGGCAGCGATCACCTCGGCGGGCGAAGCCGTGCGTAGCGCGCGATCGAGCACATCGGCTGCGGGCAATGCGGCCGGCGTCGCAGCGAGCTCTGGTGCAAGCGTGCTCACTGGCTCGCGCTCTCCGAGTGACGCAGCTGCATGCGGCGATTGAGTGCGGTGACGCGGCCGTCGCCGGTCGGCTGGTAGAACACCGAATAGCGCTTCATGGTCGCGGCGAACGCATCGGCATCGGCATCTTTCTTGACCTCGAAGGCGTCGAAGCCGGCACGTGTCATGAACACGAACTGGTCGCGTAGAATCTGCCCGATGGCGCGCAGCTCGCGGTCATAGCCATGACGTTCGCGCAGCAGGCGCGCCTGGCTGTAGGCGCGGCCGGCGCGGAAGGTCCGAAACACCAACCCGACCGAAGCGAGACGATCGAGATGCGGCACGAGATCCTCGAGACTGCGGTTGTTCGGCCACATCACCCCGAGCTTGCCGGAACGGCGCAGCAGCGCCTCGGGATCGGCGAGAAAGCGTTCGGCCGTGAACAGCACCGCGCCGTCACCCGGCAGTTCGGCACCGTCGGCGACACGCACGAACGGATCGGTCGTGATTCTTCCCTGCTTAACGAGTGGCATAGACGCGCTCCCTGATCGGCTCGACACCCAGACGCTTCACCG
>NZ_LDTB01000308.1 GCF_001476895.1 Sphingomonas endophytica
CTACAAGTTCGAGATCATCGGGCGCAACGGCCAGCATCTGCCGCTGAAGTCTGATCCGCTGGCGTTTGCCGCCGAGGTACGGCCGAAGACCGCCTCGATCGTGATCGACGAGCGCAAGATCCCGCATCCGCGTCCGGCGCCCGATCGCGTCAACGCACTGAGCTCGCCGATGTCGATCTACGAGGTGCATCTCGGCTCGTGGCGCCGCAAGGGCCGCAATGAGTGGCTGACCTATCGCGAGATGGCCGAGCAGTTGCCGGCCTATGCCAGCGACATGGGTTTCACCCATCTCGAGTTCCTGCCTATATCAGAGCATCCGTTCGACGGCTCCTGGGGCTACCAGCCGACCGGGATGCTCGCGCCGACCAGCCGCTTCGGCTCGCAGGACGATTTCGCCGCGCTGATCGACGCCTGTCACGGCGCCGGCCTCGCCGTCCTGCTCGATTGGGTCCCCGGGCATTTCCCCGACGATCCGCATGGCCTCGGCAATTTCGACGGCACCGCGCTCTACGAGCACGCCAATCCGCTGCAGGGCCGCCACCTCGACTGGGGCACCTTGATTTACAATTACGGGCGCACCGAGGTCACCAATTTCCTGGTGTCGAACGCGCTGTTCTGGCTCGACCGCTACGGCGTCGACGGGCTGCGGGTCGATGCCGTAGCGGTCGAGCCAGAAACTGGACCTTATACACCTTTCACGCTGCCGACGAAGAGGAAAGTGCTGCTCTACACGGTCGACGGAAACTTAAAA
>NZ_LDTB01000309.1 GCF_001476895.1 Sphingomonas endophytica
TTCTGTCGCAGGGTGAGGTCCACGATCCCGATCTCGAAGGCCACATCATCACCGTTCCCGAGGTGCGTATGTCGCCGGACCTGAAGCTCGCGACGATCTACGTGATGCCGCTCGGCGGCCGCGACACCGACACGGTGATCACAGCGCTCGAGCGCAACAAGAAGTTCCTTCGCGGCGAGATCGCGCACCGCGTCAACCTGAAATTTGCACCCGACATTCGCTTCCGCGTCGACGAGCGGTTCGACGAGGCGGCGCGCATCGACAGGCTGCTGCGGGACGAGCGGGTCCAGCGCGACCTCGACTCCGCGCCCGAGGACGACGAACCGGAGACCGGGACGGGGCATTGAGTCCCGATACCAAGCAGAAAGGGACGGGGCATCGACCCCGGGGGACACGCGGACATGACGGTTTCCATGGAAGATTTGCCGCCGGCCGAGCGCCAGGCTCCCCTGCCGAGCGCTGAGCGCCGCGGGCCGGAGGGGCGCCGTCCTCAGCGCGGGCCGCGTCCCGACCGGCCGAAGCGCCGGGACGTCTCGGGCTGGGTGATCCTCGACAAGCATGTCGGCATGACCTCGACCCACGCGGTCGCGGTGGTGAAG
>NZ_LDTB01000031.1 GCF_001476895.1 Sphingomonas endophytica
CCCCCCGGCCATCCGACGCGCCTGGGGTACTGCTTTTCGAAAGTTGGCCTTCGGACTCAGCAAGAAATAATCTGGGCGCAATTCCTACCAATCTGATGTGTAATTACGGTTGCCATCGAAGACCGTATGGCGATCACCGGGGGCAGGGCCGTGCATACGACCAAATCGGCGACGTCGCGCTTCTCGCGCCATCAGGAGCGGCGAGCCAGCGCGTTGGCGGATCGATCCACGATGACAGAAGTCCCGGGCGGCGTTTTCCGCATGGGGTCTGACCGCTTCTATCCCGAGGAGACCCCGGTTCGGCGGGTTCGGGTAGACGGCTTCTGGATCGACACCCACCCGGTCACCAATCGGGATTTCGCCGCCTTCGTCGCGGCCACCGGATATCGTACGCTGTCGGAGACCGCCCCTGATCCGCGCGACTACCCCGGCATGGCTTCCGAGTTGGCGAAGGCCGGATCGTCGGTGTTCGTGCCCCCGCCCCGGCTGCACAGCGCCACTGATCATCGCCAGTGGTGGCAGTTCGTCTTCGGCGCGGATTGGCGTCACCCGTACGGCCCGGGCAGTTCGATCGAGGGGCTGGAGGATCATCCGGTCGTGCATGTCGCCCATCAGGACGCCGCCGCCTATGCGCGCTGGGTGGGCAAGTCGCTGCCAACCGAGGCGGAGTGGGAATATGCTGCCCGGGGCGGGCTGGAGCAGGCCGATTATGCCTGGGGCGACGAGCTGGCGCCGCAGGGCCGGCTGCTGGCCAATTACTGGCGGGGCGAATTTCCGCTGGTCCGTGACCAGGCCGATGGCTGGGCGCGGACCTCTCCCGTCGGCTTCTATCCGGCGAATGATCACGGCTTGTACGACATGATCGGCAATGTCTGGGAATGGACCGACGACTGGTACGCGCGCGCCACGCCGCCTGCCCGGTCATGCTGCGTCATCGACAATCCGCGTGGGGCCCCGAAGGGCGAGAGCTATGATCGCGAGGCTCCGGGCGCACGGATCGCGCGCAAGGTCCTGAAGGGCGGGTCGCATCTGTGTGCGGAGAATTACTGCCAGCGTTATCGACCGGCGGCGCGCCATGCGCAGCCCATCGACACCGGGGCGACGCATATCGGCTTTCGATGCGTGTGGCGGCCGAAGCGGCGCGCGGTGGAGCGGCAATAGCCGCGGCGAGGATCACCGACGTCACCAGTAAAGGGGAAATGAGATGAGACGTTCCATGACGGCATTGGCCGTCATCCTGTCGCTCGCCACCGGACAGGCGCAAGCCCAGTCTCAGCCGGAAAAACAGCCCCAGGCAGAGAATCGGTCGTTTAAGGGCAAGATCGGGCGCACGCTGGCGGAGTCGACCGAGGTCTGGCCCGCCCCGGTGCGCGCTCCCGCCGGCGCGCCGAACATCGTCTGGATACTCCTGGACGACGTCGGATATGGCGCGGCCAGCACGTTCGGTGGTGGAATCGCCACGCCGCGGCTGGACGAACTGGCGCAACAGGGCCTGCGCTACACCAATTTCCATACCACCGCGATCTGCGCGCCGACCCGTGCGGCCCTGCTGACCGGGCGCAATAGCGCGTCCGTGCATGAGGCCGGCTTCTCGCACCGCTCTCTTTCGGCGGGCTTTCCGGGGTGGGACGGTCGCCTGCCGTCCACCGCGGGGACGATCGCCGAAATCCTGCGGGATAACGGTTATAACAGCTTCGCGGTCGGCAAGTATGGCGTGACTCCGGACGACGATGCCACCGATGCCGGGCCGTTCGATCGCTGGCCGACGGGTAAGGGCTTCGATCACTTCTTCGGCTTCCTTGGGTCGCAGACCGACCAGTACAAGCCCGATCTGGTTGAGGATCAGGCGCACGTCGCGCCCGATGGACGCCATCTGAGCGAGCAGATCACCGACAAGGCGATCAGCTTCATTGACCGCCAGCAGCGCGCCGCCCCGGCCGGCACAGCGCCCAAGCCGTTCTTCCTCTATTACGCGCCGGGCGCCACCCATGCGCCGCATCAGGTTCCGGCCGAATGGCGCGACCGCTATCGCGGCCAGTTCGACACCGGGTGGGACGTGTATCGCCAGCAGGTGTTCGCGCGGCAGAAGAAGCTGGGCGTGATCCCCGCCAACGCCGTGCTTCCCCGGCATGAACCCACCATCAAGGCCTGGACGAGCCTGAGCCCCGACGAACGCAAGCTCTATGCCCGGTTCATGGAGGTCTATGCCGCCTATCTCAGCTACACCGATGCCCAGATCGGGCGGCTGGTCGACCATCTGAAACAGATCAAACAGTTCGACAATACATTGTTCGTGGTCATGGTCGGCGACAATGGCGCGAGCAAGGAGGGTACGCTGAACGGTGATGTCGACCGCAGCCTGGTTGCGCCGCCGCTGGAAGAGACGGCGAACCTGGCGCACAATCTGGCGCTGATCGACAAGATCGGAACGCCGGAGGGGGTGGAGGTCAATTACCCGCTCGGCTGGGCGCAGGCGGCGAACACGCCGTTCCGCTGCTGGAAGCAGGACGCCAATTGCGAGGGCGGCACGCGCAATCCGTTGATCCTGTCTTACCGCAAGGCGATCACCGCACGCGGTGTCCGCCAGCAATATGGCCATGTCATCGACATCCTGCCGACGACGCTGGAACTGGCCAGGGTCACCGCGCCGACGACGATCCGCGGCATCGCGCAGCAGCCGATCGAGGGAACCTCGCTCGCCTATTCGATTGACGACACGACGGCCCCTTCGCGGCGCCGGACTCAATATTATTACATTTTCGGTGCGCGAGCCATCTATCAGGATGGGTGGAAGGCCTCGCTGGCCGCCTCCCGCTCGTTCAATGCACCAGCAGGAGCGCGGACCGAGACGCCCGTCTGGCGGCTCTATAACCTGGACGCCGATCCCACCGAGCGGATCGACCTGGCGGCTAAGTATCCAACGAAGCTGGCGGCGTTGAAGATCCTGTTCGATCAGGAGGCGCAGGCGCACAACTTGTATCCGCTGATCACCTGGGAAGACGTTCAGAACAGAGCCCGCGCCGCCCGCCAAGGCGGAACCGCGCGCTGATCGCGACCAGGAACGGAAGGACCGGACATGAGGATCGACCCCTTGCCCCTCGGCATCGACGCACCGCCCCCGCCGTCCCGCCATGAGGCCGCGCTGCGCGCGATCTCGGAGGCGCTGGCCGTTCTGGACTATGGGTCGGTCCTCCTCACCGTCCATGCCGGGCGCGTGGTCCAGCTGGACGTGACACGCAGACGCCGCTTCCCGGATTGAGTTTGCCGCGCACCGGGGCTTTCGCGCCTGATACCAAAGCAATCATTGACGTAAATCCTATCGGAAAAGTATAAATTGCATCGAGCGAATGGCCACCGCTCCCGGCATCGTCGGATTTAGGCCCGCGGCTTTTGATCGGGATGCAGCTTGCTCCGCGTCACCAACGGCTAAAGCGCACGATGCCGAGGCGACAGCGCCAGGCTTCGTGTCTTCCCCCTGATGCGTAGGGGAATGTGATGCGACGGATTTCATAGACACCATGTCCGGTTCTGCCCGCAGTGCCTGCGCGCGGGTTTGACGCAGAGCATGATCGAAGGTTCGCGACGGGCGTCGGCCGCAGGGCCGCATCCGATCGGAAGAGGGAGTTCCAGATTTTGTCGTTTTCGACCACCGTTGCGGGCGGACGGCGGAGCCGTGCCCGTTGTCTTGTCCTGATGGCCCTGTCGGGCGCCTCCACGATCGCGGTGTCGGGGGCAACGGCCGCTGGACGGCCGAGCGTGACCGGCCCGTTGATCTCCGTTGCCAGCGATGTCGCGGTCGACCCGTCCACCCGCGCCGCCGCGCCCGACAGCGCAGCGGTTGGCATCGATACAGGCGGCGATGCCGTCGATGCAGGTGGCGATGTCGTGGTCACCGCGCGCCGTCGTCAGGAACGTGCGCAGGACGTCCCCATCGCGCTCAGCGTCGTCAGCGCCGATACGCTGGAGAAGACCGGCGACTTCACCCTGGGCCAGGTGCAGCAACTGGTGCCCAGCCTCCAGATCTTCAGCTTCAATCCGCGCAACACCAACATCAATATCCGCGGGCTCGGCTCCAACGTCGCGGTGACGAATGACGGGCTGGAGAACGGCGTCGGCATCTATATCGACAATGTGTTCTACGGTCGTGTCGGCCAGTCGCAGTTCGATCTGGTCGACCTCGACCGAATCGAGGTGCTGCGGGGTCCGCAGGGGACGCTGTTCGGCAAGAACACCACCGCCGGGGCGATCAACATCACCACTCGCGCGCCGAGCTGGACGACCGAATTTGCGGGCGAAGCGACGCTCGGCAATTACGGCTATCATCAGGTGCGCGGTTCGCTGTCGGGACCGATCGTCGCCGACAAGGTGGCCTATCGCCTGAGCATCGCCGACACGCATCGCGACGGTTTCCTGACCAATGTCACCACCGGACGGCGCGCGCAGGATTACGACAATTTCACCACGCGCGGCCAGTTGCTGATCACGCCCGACCCTGCCTTGTCGATCCGGCTGATCGGCGACTATGCGCGGCAGAAGCAGAATTTCGTGCTGGGCATCTTCGCCGATTATTTCGGCCGCTATGACAGCGGGACGGCGATCCCCAACAATTTCCGCGACCGCACCACGCGCGCGGGACACACGCCGCTGCCCGTCGATCCGTTCGCCCGGCGCGGGGAGTCGGACAGCCGGTATCAGTCCAACATGCAAAGCTATGGCGCGTCGGCGCAGGTCGACTGGAACCTGGGCCATGCGGCGCTGACGTCGATCACCGCTTATCGCTGGTGGGACTGGGATCCGGCAAATGACGGCGACAATACCGCCCTGCCGGTCGTCACCAAGGCGCAGCAGGCGAACCGCCAGCGCCAATTCAGCCAGGAAGTGCGGCTCGCGTCGACCGGGCAGAACCGGATCGATTACGTGATCGGCGCTTATTATTTCTGGCAGATCGTCCGGGGCTATGGCGCGACCGCCTATGGCCCCGCCGCCGCCAACTGGTTCCTGCCGACAGTTCCGGCAGCGATCGGCAATGCCGCGTTATCCGGGTTCGAGTCCCATTCCACCTCCACGCCGCAGACAAGGAGCGTGGCCGCCTTCGGTCAGGCGACCTGGAATGCCTCCGACGCGCTGCAGCTGACGCTGGGGTTGCGCTACACGCATGAGAACAAGGACGGCCGGTTCCGCCAGTTTCCGGTAGCGGGCACCAATCTGTCGACGTTGCCCGCTGCCGCCGGTGCGGCCGCCCAGGCGATCCGCAATCAATTCAACCCGTTTCTCGACTTCACGACCCGGCTGACGGATGACAGCCTCTCAGGGCTCGCGACCCTGTCCTACCGGGTCGCGCCCGATGCCTTGGTCTATGCCTCTTATTCGCGGGGCAGCAAGTCCGGGGGGCTCAACCTCACCGCGCTGCCGACCGGGGTCGATCCCCATGTCCGCCCGGAAAAGGTCGACGCCTATGAGGTCGGTCTGAAGTCGCAGTGGTTCGATCGCAGCGTGACGTTGAACCTCGCCGGTTTCTGGACCGATGTTGCCGATTACCAGACCGGCATCACCGAACAGCAGGCGAATACCGTCACCTATCGCCAATATATCGCGAACATCCCCTCGGTCCGTTCGCGCGGGGTGGAGGGTGACCTGGCCTGGACGCCGGTGCGCCGGGCGGCGCTGAGCGCGTCGTTCAGCTATACCGATGCGACCTATCGCGACTATCGCAACGCACCCCAAGCCCCGGAGCGTCTGGATCGCGGCGGTATTCAGGATTTGAGCGGGCGGCCGCTCGCCGGTGTTCCGACATTCACCTACACGCTGGGCGCCGATCTCGGGCAACCGGTCGGGCAGTGGCTGGAACGCTCGACCGAGCTCTACGGTCATGCCGATTATTCGCACCGCTCCTCGCTCAACACGTCGGCCAGCAATTCGCGCTTCGGCGAGATCGAGGGCTACGGCATCCTCAACCTGCGGATCGGATTGCGCCGCGAGGATGCGCGCTGGGACCTGTCGGCCTGGGTCCGCAACCTGGGCGACACCCGATATTTCCAGACGCTTTCGCCCGGCAACACCGGGCTGGTGACCGGCATCGTCGGCGACCCGCGCACCTGGGGCGCCACCCTTCGCACGACATTGTGAGGATTGGAGCAATGGCCACACTTCACGCATCCCTTTTCACCGCGCCGTCGCGATCCGGCGGCCGCCTTTCTCCGTTGCGGCTGGCGGCCTTTTCGTCGCTCGCCTTGCCGATCTATGCCGCGCAGGGGCCGCTCGCGGTCTATCTGCCTGCCATCTATGCCCAGCATTATGGCCTGCCGCTGGCCACGATCGGGCTGATCTTCCTGCTGGAGCGGATCTGGGGCGCGGTGGCCGATCCGTTGATCGGGATGCTCGGGGATCGCAGCGGGAGCCGACGTGGCTGGATCGTGACCGGCGCGGCCCTCTATGCGGCCGCCGCGGGGGTGCTGTTCTTCCCGCCGCCCGGCTTCGGCGCGATGCTGCTCAGCATCGGGCTGTTCCTGTTCTACCTCGGCTGGTCGATGATCCAGATCCCGTATCTTGCCTGGTCGGGCGAGCTGTCGGACGATTATCATGAGCGGACGCGCATCGCGACCTACGGCACCGTGGCGGGATCGCTGTCGTTGCTGCTGGTACTGGTCCTGCCGACGATCATCGACCAGCTCTATCCCGAGGACGCTGCACTCAAGCTCGCCTCGTTCGGGCTCGTGGTGATCGGCGGCTTGGCGCTTTCCCTGCCGCTCGCCTTCTCGGCGGTCGACGACAGGCCTCGCGCGCGGTCGGCCCGGGCAAGCTTGCCATTCGGCCAGACCCTGATGCTGATAGCGCGGGACCGGTTGCTGTTGCGCGTCATCGCCTCGGATTTCGCGGTCACGACGGGCCAGCTCATCCGCTCGGCGCTGATCGTGTTCTTCGTCGGCGCCTATATGGGCCGACCCGACTGGGCGAGCGGACTGTTCCTGTTCCAGTTCGTGTTCGGCATCGCCGCCGGTCCGATCTGGATGCGGATCGCCGCGCGGCTGGGCAAGCATAGGACCGCGATCCTGGGCGAACTGGTGCAGGTGGCGATCAACCTTGGCCTGTTGCTGGTCACGCCCGCGCGATTTCCCCTGCTGCTGGCGCTGACACTGGCGCAGGGACTGGCGCAGGGATCGGGCAATCTGATGCTGCGCGCGATCGTCGCCGATGTCGCGGACAAGCACCGGTTGCAAACCGGGGCTGACCGCACGACCCTTTTCTTCTCGGTGTTCAGCCTGACCAGCAAGGCCGGGATGGCCGCCGCCATCGGCATTGCCCTGCCGCTGGTCGCCTGGTTCGGCTTTTCGCCGACCGCTCCGAACACGCCCGCGGCGCTCGACGGACTGCTGTATGTCTTCGCGCTCGGCCCGGCGCTGGCCCACCTGATGTCCGCTGCCTGCCTCTACGGCTTTCCGCTCGGCCAGGCAGAACAGGAACGCATCCGCCGCGCGCTGGCCGCGCGGGCCGGCTGACCCACCCCTTATCACACCCGTCAACGACGAAGAAGGAGACTGTCATGACTGCTCTTGTACACAGGTTCGTCAATGCCGCCGACGCCGAAAGCCCGCTGGAGATCCATCCGGTCGCCGGGCGGATCGGGGCCGAGATCCGTGGCATCCGGCTGGGCGGCGATCTCGACCCGGTGACCGTCGCGGCGATCCAGGCCGCGCTCAACCGGCACAAGGTGATCTTCTTTCGTGCGCAGCATCTGAGCGATGCGGAGCATGAGGCCTTCGCCGCGCTGCTCGGCGATCCGGTCGCGCATCCGACCGTGCCCGTGGCGGAAGGATCGCGCTATCTGCTCGATCTCCATTCCAAGGAGGGCTATGCCGCGTCGAGCTGGCACACCGACGTTACCTTCGTACCCGCTTATCCCAAGGCGTCGATCCTGCGCGCGCTGGTCGTGCCGGAGGCGGGCGGCGACACCGTCTGGGCCAATGGCGCGACCGCCTATGAGGAACTGCCGGAAGCGCTACGCACCCTCGTCAACGGGCTGACGGCGGTTCACAGCAACGATTACGACTATGCCGAGGTGCTGGGCCGCTCGTCCCAGGCGCAGGAGGAACATCGCAAGGTCTTCACCTCGACCGTCTACGAAACCGAGCATCCGGTGGTCCGTGTCCATCCCGAGACCGGCGAGCGGTCGCTGCTGCTCGGCCATTTCGTCAAGCGCTTCGTCGGGCTGAACAGCGCGGACTCGCAACGGCTGTTCGCGATCCTGCAGGATCACATCACCAAGCCGGAAAATGTCGTCCGCTGGCGCTGGCAGGTGGGGGATGTGGCGATTTGGGACAATCGGGCGACCCAGCACCGCGCTGTCGCCGATTTCGGGGTGCAGCCCCGCCACCTCCGCCGCGCGACCGTGGCGGGGGATACACCGCGCGGCATCGACGGCACCGAGAGTCGCGCCGTCAAACCCGCGGCGGGCACCCCTGCCGTTCCGGCTCCGGCTGCCGCCTGATGATGCGGCCCGCCCGGACTGTCCGGGCGGGCCATAACGTCGAAGGGCTCCGTCAAACCGACTGCGCCGTCTAGGAAAATCATGTTTCGGTCGCCTACCTGCCCTGGCGTAACGGGACCGCTTCGGCAACGCGGCGGCTGGATCGAAACAGCCTTTTGCGCGTCCCGATGCGGAACTGTAACGGGTTCTTGACGCTCGAACCCGGCGCGTTCGTCGGGAGCGCCGACGATGCGGGATCGTCGAAGCGAAAGGAACAACGACCATGAAGACAGCGATCGTCACCGGCGCAACCTCCGGGATCGGCCGCGCCACCACGCGGGCGCTGGTCGATGCGGGATGGCAGGTGATCGCGACCGGTCGCCGGGCGGATCGACTGAAGGCGCTGACCGATGAACATGGTGAGCGCGTTCATGCCGTCACCTTCGACATTCGCGACGATGCCGCACGCGACGCCGCGCTGGATGCCTTGCCCGAGCGATTCCGGGGCATCGACCTGCTGGTCAACAATGCCGGCCTCGCGCTCGGCACGGCGCCGGCACAGAATGCCGATCTCGCGCAATGGCGCACGATGATCGACACCAACGTCACGGCACTTGTCGCCATCACGCACCGGCTGTTGCCCGCGATCATCGCGCGCAAAGGGGCGATCGTGAACATCGGGTCGGTCGCCGGGAGCTATCCCTACACCGGCGGCAACGTCTACGGGGGCACCAAGGCGTTCGTGGAGCAATTTTCGCTGAACCTGCGGTCGGATCTCCACGGTACCGGCGTTCGCGTCAGCACCATCCAGCCTGGCATGGTGGAAACCGAGTTCACGCTGGTGCGCACGGGCGGCGACCAGAAGGCGTCCGACACGCTTTATGGCGGCTCCGCTCCGATGACCGCCGATGATATTGCCGCTACGGTACTGTGGATCGCGACGCTACCGCCGCATCTGAACATCAATCGCCTCGAATTGATGCCGGTTAGCCAATCGCTTGCCGGATTTCAGGTGGCGCGAAACAGCTGAATTGACGCTGCCGATGTAAGTGCACCGTGGCGGCAGCGAGTGATGGCGGGGCAGGGCAGTTCCGCGCGCTGCCCCGGGACAAGCCGCCCGGTCGGTTCGGCTTCTTCGATCGGTCGCCTCAGGCGATCAGGCGGGCGGTGCTGCAACCTGCAGAACGTGGACTACCTGCTTCCCGTGCATATGATCGACATCCGCGACGAGACCGTATGGCTTTGGTGGTACAGGTTCGATCCGCTGTTCGCCTTCAGAGATCCAGGCGCATCCGGTGGAGAGGCTCGTATCAGACCGGCGGTACGGGCGAATATATTCGGCGTACGGGATCGCTAACGAATGGCGATGCTGACGAAGCCGGCAGTTTCCTGCGCATTGGCGACATGCCCGGCCGCATGCGCATGGGCAGCACCGACGCGGATTGTGGCGCGTTCGCCCCAGCGCGCCGACCAACCGAACTCCAAGTCCAGCTCGCGCACCCGCGGTTTCAGATCGATTGTGGTCGCGGCATCGGTGGACCTGGTGTGTTCCAGGTCAAAGGCGACTGCCTTCAGCACCGTTGGCCGGGCTCGATCGACGCGGAGCGGTGAGGACAGTCCCAGCGTGGCGACGCCGCCGAAGAGCGGATGGGCACCGCTGATCCCGAAAGCGGTCGCGAGCAGCGGGCGAGGGAAGCGGAGCAGGTCCGAACCCCCCGCGACATGGGTGCGGACGACGGTGGCTCGGGCGGTCAGATCGACGCCGGAGAAGCGACGTTGCGCAAGCAAGGTCGCCACCGTGCTGCGCGCGCCGGCGATGCCGATCGACGGACCGCCGCTCAACCCGAGGATCCGGCCGCGTTCGTGGAGCGTGCCTAGTTCCGCGCCGAGTCCGACCGGCGTCGTCACCCTGACCTGACGTATCGACGCACGACCGTCGCGGGCGTCGCCCCTTGCGACCGACGCCGACCAGCCGTGCCCATCCCATGACAGGAACAGGCCAGTGGGCGTGGCGAGCACCGCGCGTAACGGCGTTCCCGCCATGCCGGCGGTGTCGTCGAGCGCGACCTGCGCCGCCAGTGTGAGGTGCTGGCCCGGTGCGGGCGCGACACGGACGACCGCCGGGGCCATCGGGCGGACGCTGCCCCAGGCGCCGATCGTGTCGCCGGTCAGCCCGAACCGGGGTGCGTCGGCGAGCGGCGGCGAAAGTGAGACGCCGGTCAGGTTGATCACGCGCAGCCCCGACCCCATGCGGTGAAGACCGGTCGCCCCGCGCATCGCGAAATCGCGGCCGTAACGATCGGTGACGGTCATCGTGCCGACGGCGTCCCATAGTCCGCTGCCGGCACCGAAGGGCGCGGATAACGTCAGTGACGAGAAGCGCGTCAGGACCGCCTGCGCGGCGACGAAGGAACTGGCGGGAGCTTGCGCCTGCATCGCCTTGGCGACGTTGAGCAATCCCGCGCCATAGACCGGGTCGACGCCGGGCGCGCCGGCATCGGTGGCAGTGTCGAGCAGGATGCGCGCGATGGTGGCGCCGCCCAGTTGCGGCCAATATTGCTTCAGAAGTGCCGCCGCCCCGGCGATGGCTGGCGCGGCGAAGCTGTTGCCGGTGACGGTCGTCGTCGCACCGGTCGCATCGATCGCGGCGATGCCGTTTCCCGCAGCGGCCAGCATCCGATCGGCAAGCGCGCCCGGATCGCCGTTGCCGTCGCGCGGCGCGCCTTTGGCATCGACCGCAACCGCGTACAGGAACCAGCGCGCATTGCTGCGGTCGTTGCCGACCAGTGCCTGCGCGATGCCGGTGCTGACGCCGTCGTCGCTGTTGGGAAGCGCCTGCACGACCAGTCGGTCGGCGGCGCGCACTTCGTTCATCGCGGCATGGAGATCATCGGCGAGCGCGCCCTCGGCCGCGCCGTCCAACGCCAGCACGCTGACGAACGCGTTCTTGCCGACCGCATAGCGCAACGCCGCCGGGATCAGGAACGAGTTGGGGACGGTCCCTTCCGGCACGGTGCGGCCGGTGGCGGTCAGGTCCGGTGCCACGATCTTGAGCGCCAGCAACGTCGCGTCGGGGGCCATGCCGTGCGAACCCGCGCCGTCGCGCGCGCCCAGGGCGATCGCCGCGACCGCGCTGCCGTGCCCGACGCGGTCGTCGATCGGGAAGGGAGCGACGGTCTCGACGGGGCAGGTGGCGCAGCGCGCGACGGTTTGTGTGAAACCGGTGCTGTCAGCCGAGAGACGGCCGGAAAATTGGGTCGATCCGGTCGCGACCCCGCTGTCGATCACCGCAATCGTCACGCCCTTGCCGGTGATGCCGCGATCATAGGCAAAGGCGGCGTTCGCGAGCGACGGTGCGGCGGAGGCGCGATATTCCGCGCTGTCCGCCGCCGAACTCGTCGGCGCGGGTGTGGGGACCGGGGT
>NZ_LDTB01000310.1 GCF_001476895.1 Sphingomonas endophytica
TGTTTTGCCTTTCCGTCGTGGTCGGGTTCTTCGTGGGCGTTGGCGACGAACTTCGCGTTGGAGAGTTTTGCGTCGACGCGCTTGATGTCGGCGTCGGCCTTGCCGAGCTCCTTCTCGAGCCGCGCCCGTTCGGCGGCAAGATCGATCACGCCCTTCAGCGGCAATGCGACGACTTCACCGCGGACCAGCAGCTGCATCGCGCCTTCCGGCGCGGCGTCCGCGAACGAGATCTCCGACAACCGAGCGAGCCGCTTGATGGTGTCGTTCCAGCGCCGCGCACGGTCCCGCGTTTCATCCGAGTTGGTCACGATCACCAGCGGCGTCAGCGTCGATGGCGGAATGTTCATCTCCGCTTTCACCGAACGCATCGTGGTGACGAGATCGACCACCCAGCCGATCTCAGCTTCGGCCGCGGGATCGCTGAACTCGTCGGCGTCGAGCGCGGCAATGACCGGAGGGATGATCGGGTCGACGACTGGACCGGCGGTCGCGATCGCCGCCAGTTGCTCGCCGGTCACGCCCGATTTGCGCGGCCAAGACGCCAGCACCAGGAGGCCGTCGCGCTTCGCGGTCACGGCCCACAGCTCTTCGGTGATGAAGGGCATGAACGGATGCAGCAGCTTGAGGATCTCGTCGCGCGTCCAGGCGATCATGGCGCGGGTCTCGGCCTTGGCCGCGCCCTCCTCGCCCATCAGCACCGGCTTTGCGAGTTCGAGATACCAGTCGCAGAACACGTTCCAGACGAACCGGTAGATCGCGGCTGCCGCATCGTTGAAACGATGATCCTCGATCGTCTCGGTCACCTCACGGGTGACGCGCGAGGTCTCGTGCGCGATCCAGCGGTTCAAGGTTTCCTTCGCGTTCTTCGGATCGAACCCGTCCGGCTTCACGCACTCGTTCATCTCGGCGAAGCGGCAGGCGTTCCAGAAC
>NZ_LDTB01000311.1 GCF_001476895.1 Sphingomonas endophytica
GATCAGCTCTCCGCCAGGCTTCAGCACGAGAACGAAATCGTCGAGCGTCGCCTCGGGATCGGGCACGGCGGTGATGACGTATTGCGCGACCACCGCGTCGAAGAACGAATCCGGGAACGCCAGGTTCTTGGCGTCCATCACCGCCAGCGTCTCGACGTTGCTGAGGCCCAGCGCGCGCACGCGCTTGAGCGCCCGCCGCAGCATCGGTTCGGAAATATCGACACCGCACAGTTTCGTGGTGCGCGCATATTCCGACAGCGACAATCCGGTGCCGACGCCGACGTCGAGCACGCGTCCGCCGATCCGGTCGGCTTCCGCGATGGTCGACTGACGGCCCTGATCGAACACCTTGCCGAACACGAGAACGTAGAACGGTGCCCAGCGGCCATACGCCTTTTCGACCCCTTCGCGGTCGATATCCCCAGCCATTCCCTGCCCCGACGCCTCGTATTTCTCTATCCGCGAACTGCTTCCGCGAGCTGCGCCATCGTTTCCTGCGTCGCGGCCCGCACCGCGCGGCTCGCGCTCGCGCTTCTGATGAAGCCGCCGCCCAGCACCCGCGCCTGACCGGACGGCGCATCGTAGAACACGCAGGCCTGGCCGGGCGAGACACCCTCCTCGCCCGCGACGAGCTCGACCTCGTAGCCGCCATCGGT
>NZ_LDTB01000312.1 GCF_001476895.1 Sphingomonas endophytica
GGGCATGGTCAACCATTTGATCTTCAACCTTACCGGCGATGACGGCCCGAACTGGCTGAACGACCCGACGATCGCGCTCTCGATGGCAATCGGCATGCATATCTGGAAGTCGCTGCCGTTCTGGACCCTGATCCTGATCACCGGGCGGCTGGCGATCTCGCAGGACCTGTTCGAGGCCGCCGAGGTCGACGGCGCCACCTGGTGGCAGAAGTTCCGCTACATCACCTGGCCGTCGATGCAGACGCTCTACATCACCTGCACGCTGCTCTCGATGATCTGGACGCTCGGCGACTTCAACAGCGTCTATCTGCTCACCGGCGGCGGGCCGGCCGACCTCACCCATGTGCTGTCGACGCTCGGCATCCGTTATCTGCGGCTCGATCAGCTCAGTCTCGCGATGGCCTCGATCGTCTGCGCGATGCCGCTGGTGCTCCCCCTGGTCTATTTCATGATGAAGCGGTTGTCGCGATGAAGCTTCCCACCCTCCGCGAAGTCGGCACCGAGGCCCGGCTGCTGCTGATCGGCATTCCCGTCTTCATCTGGAC
>NZ_LDTB01000313.1 GCF_001476895.1 Sphingomonas endophytica
AGCCGGCGCGGCGGCGGCCGTGCAGGCCATGGATGACGTTGGCCGCAACACGGCGGGCCTCAAGCACCAGGCGCGGCAGCGACGCGGCGAGCGATCGGCTTTCGCCATCTGCACGTCGGACCGCCAGGATCTCCTCGTTCTGGTGCCTGTTGTCAGCCGCCATCAACCGATCCGCGTCTTCAATTGCTTGATCACGGCCGGAATGGTGCGGCCCTCGGCGCGCGCCGAGAAGGTCAGCGCCATGCGGTGCTTGAGCACGGGCTCGGCGAGATCGAGCACGTCGTCGATCGACGGCGCGAGCCTGCCGTCGAGCAGCGCGCGGGCGCGAACCGCCAGCATCAACGCCTGGCTGGCGCGGGGACCGGGTCCCCACGCGATCAGCTTGCCGGCCTCGCCGCCCTCGGTGCCGGGGCGCGCGGCGCGCACCAGCGTCAGGATCGCTTCGACGACGGAATCGCCGACCGGCAGGCGCCGCACCAGTCGTTGTGCCGTGAGCAGCGTCTCCGCATCCATCGACGGCTTGGCATGCGCCTCTTCGGCGCCGGTGGTTTCGAACAGGATGCGCCGCTCGGCGTCGCGATCGGGATAGTCGACGTCGATTTCCATCAGGAAGCGGTCGAGCTGCGCTTCGGGCAGCGGATAGGTG
>NZ_LDTB01000314.1 GCF_001476895.1 Sphingomonas endophytica
CGTTCCAACGGAGCTCTCGCCCCCCTGATGGACCCCCTGCATCCCGCAGTGCTCGAACTGATTTCGCGGACCGCGGAGCACGGCCGCCGCGCTGGAATAAGCGTCAGCCTGTGCGGCGACATGGCCGGCGATCCGCGCTGCCTTCCAGCGCTGCTGAATTGCGGCCTGCGCGAATTGTCGGTGAACGCCTCGGCACTGGCGCAGATCAAGCACACCATCGACCGGCTGAGCAGCGGAGGCAGTGTTGGCTGACACGGCGGCGGATGAAGCACCCGAAGCCGGCGCGGTTGCGGCCTACAAGCGCAACTTCAAGGAAACGCTTAAAAGCCGCCACTCCGAGATCCGGCTGCATCTGGCGCACGCCATCGGCAAGAACCGCAGCTTCGTCAGCCAGATCAGCAACCCGGCCTATCCCGTGCCGATCCCGGTACAGCATCCCAACACGATCTTCCATGTCACCCACTTCCCGCCGCAGGCGAAGGCCGCCTTTCTGCGCGCCTATGCGCGGGCGCATCCGCGCCGTGTCGGCCGGCTGAGCGAGGGATCGCACGAGCGGACGCTGACGCTGCATCTGCCGGATCTCGGCAGCGCCAAGCGCAATGCCGAGCTCGACACGCTGCTGCAAGAATTCACGCGGCGCCTGATCGGCATCATGCGGGAAAAATAGGCGAGAACGCCACCAAAGCGTTTTCGAGCGAAGCGGATACCGGTTCGCGTGAAGAAAGCGCGTCAAAACCAGAATCGAAAGCATCGGTTCTGAACCGATGCTCTCGTCGGTCGGACGATCGCGAGAAGCTTACTTCTCTTCGGCGGCCGGAGCCGGCGCGGCTTCGTCGTCGTGCTGGGCTTCCGGAACGAAGAACTCGCCTGCGGCGGCGAGCGCCCCGGCGGCCGCGTCCGGGTCTTCCTGGCGGGGCGAGATGTCCTCGCCGCGCTTGATCCGCTCGGCCTCTTCGGCGGAACGGGCGACCGTCACGGTGACGCTGGTCTCGACCTCGGGG
>NZ_LDTB01000315.1 GCF_001476895.1 Sphingomonas endophytica
GGTGGTCGTCTGCGCTCTCCTTGTTCCGCTGCGTCTCGAAGTCGAACCCGACCGGGGGGATTTCGAGGAGGGGGGTGATGCGGTCCTTGACCGGCCCCGCCAGGCGGCTGAGCGCCTGGTACTCTCCCATTTTCCATTTCAAAATTGGCACGTAATGGCGATGATTGAACACAAAGGCCTCCAGAATTGATTACAAAATGGCGTCACCACAATCAGGCTGGCATTTATGTAGACAATGTTGATGGAACTGTCAATCGGCTCCCCATTTTGTTGCGAAATTTTGACTGCGGTCCCAAAAAGCTCGCCATGAAGGGCCGGCCCACGATGGACGGTGCATCGCGGAATAGCTCGCATTTTCAACGGGCTAAATTGGGAAAAGAGGCCCGGAGCGGATGCTCGATCGGGCCTCTCTAAAAACTTGCGAGAGTATGCAAATGAGGACCCAAGCGGGCGTACGTCTAACCTCTAGCCTTTCGAGACATCCTGTCCCTGTAACGGCCGCTGGTTTCTCGATTGGGTCAAGCTGCGAACGGCTCCGTGCTCGAATAGCGGTCGATTATGAGCCAGCCAAGCTGGCCCCAGCGTCGACTTGGGGTAACGTCTCGCCATCAATTACACCGAATACATTGTCTACATCGACGAAAGCGGCCAACAAGGCCTCACCAACATCAACCCGGATCACCCGGTTTTCGCGCTCGCCTTTTGCGTGGTCGAAAAGGCCAAATACATCGAAAAGATCGTGCCGGCTTTCCAGCGGTTCAAATTCGACTTCTGGGGCCATGACAGCATAGTGC
>NZ_LDTB01000316.1 GCF_001476895.1 Sphingomonas endophytica
GAAGATCACGACGCAGATCGGCAGCTTGTAGCGGCAGATGGTCTCGACCTCCATGCCCGAGAAGCCGAACGCGCTGTCGCCTTCGACCGCGAGCACCGGCAGGCCGGTCTCGACCGCGGCAGCGATCGAATAGCCCAGGCCGATGCCCATCACGCCCCAGGGGCCGACGTCGAGCCGCTTGCGCGGCTTGTGCATGTCGACGACGCCGCGGGCGAGGTCGAGCGTGTTGGCGCCCTCGTTGACGAAGATGGTGTCGGGGCGTTCCGCGATGATGGCGCGGAGCGCGCCGAGCGCACCGTGATAATCCATCGGCGAGGCGTTGCTCATCAGCTTCGGCGCCATCTTGGCGACGTTGTCGTCGCGCTTCTTCGCGACGGTCGCGAGCCAGTCGTTGGGTGCCGCAGTCCAGTTCGCGCCCATCGCATCGAGGAACGCGGAGACGACAGGAGCCGATGTCGCCGACCACGGGGGCGACGATCTCGACGTTGGAGTCCATCTCCTTCGGCTCGATGTCGATCTGGATGAACTTCTTCGGCGGATCGCCCCAGCTCTTGCCCTTGCCGTGCGACAGCAGCCAGTTCAGCCGGGCGCCGATCAGCAGCACCACGTCCGAGTCCTTCAGCGCCGTCGAGCGCGCCGCACCCGCCCAGAGCGGATGCAGATCGGGCAGGAGGCCCTTGGCCATGCTCATCGGCAGGAACGGCAC
>NZ_LDTB01000317.1 GCF_001476895.1 Sphingomonas endophytica
TCGCACTGCTGACCAATCTCGCTGAGGCGGTCCGCACCCTAGACGGGCGCTTCAGGGCCGAAGAGGCGCGATTGGTCAAAGCCCACCAGGCCCCATTGCCGCAGGGATATGACAACCCCACGAAAATCTCCACCATGCTGGCAAGGCTGAAAGCTGACGAACAGCTACCAGACGAGGCTTCCATGCGGTCTTTCGCCGTGTGGGAGGAGAAGGACGAGGCTGATCTTCAGGCAATCAAGCTGGAGCTGGGGAGCGACCCGGCACTTGTTAAGAGGGTCAAGGAGGCGGCCAAGTCAGCGGTCGATACGTTTGTCGCCGATGCGAACGCTATCTTTAAGGCCCTCGGCAACGATGGCCTAGCGGCCCTGAAAGAGGCGCGGCAGAAGGCTGCTCAGTCACGGGACGCCGCGAAAGCAGCCGCTTCCGCCCTTGCAGCTGAATCAGCGGTCCCGCAGCTGGGCAGCGATACTTGGCGTCAGATCCTGATGTAATGCGCGCAATTTTGCGGCCGAAGCGTTTCCCACCGTTGAAGCCGCCCCAGCTGGCTAATGCCAATACGTGCGTGCTCTGTCATCAGCCGCTCGGTGCGCAGGCACAAGAACGCTTGGCCGCTTTTGATGCGTATGTTGAAGGCCGCGCCAATGCCGACGCTGAGGCCGCCAAAAAGGATTTTGGCGAAAGGGCCAAAGCGATCCTCGACCTCAAAATCGTTGGCGGTCAGGACATCAAGGACAAGCTGGTTAATTTCGTCGAAGCATCGAAACCCCGCCAAGCGCTGGTGGATCGGCTTGACCAGTTTTACACCGCCAGCCAAGAGCGCCACAGTCTTGCTTCATTAGCCATTAAGGCCGTCGACTACGCGAGTCTTGGTGGTCTCCCAGATCTAGAC
>NZ_LDTB01000318.1 GCF_001476895.1 Sphingomonas endophytica
ACCTCGACCTGAAGACCGGCATGTACAAGGGCCGCCAGGTCCTGAAGGCCAAGAAAGAGTCCTGATCGGACTTCGGCTGCCGCGCCGCGGAGGCGCGAGCATGACCCGGAAAAGTGCGTAGCGGTTTTCCGATAAGGTTGTGCTCCAATCAAACGGCGCTGCGCCTGAATTCGGCCAACGAGTGCGGTCAAGACGCGCGTCCGCGGCGAGGCAAGTGCCATCGCCGCTTTGCTGGTTCTCCCTGAAATAAGGCGCAAGCCCCGATGGTCGGTTTTCCGCTGCTGCTCGTTCCGCTCGCGGTCTACAACATCATCGCTTTCCTGATGCCCGGCGTGTCCTTCACGGACCCGCTGATCAGGCTGACCTTGCTGTCGGGCGAACAGTGGCAGATCACGCTCAGCGACATGCTGCTTGCCGCCGGCGTGCTGCTGTTGCTGCTCGAGGTCATCAAGGGCGCGCGCCCCGGCGCGAAATATCTCACCGACCATCTGCTGTCGCTGATCGTGTTCGGCGCGGCCGCCGCCGAATTCGTGCTGTGGCCGAAGTTCGGCAACTCGACCTATTGCC
>NZ_LDTB01000319.1 GCF_001476895.1 Sphingomonas endophytica
GCAAGATCATCTGGGCGCCCGCGATCGAGGGCGGTGTCCTGCTCACCACCCGCGGCGGCGATTTCCAGCTCTCGATCGGCCAGGACCTGTCGATCGGCTATCTCAGCCACTCAGCGACCGCGGTCCAGCTCTATTTCCAGGAGACCATCACGTTCCTGATGCTGACGAGCGAAGCGTCGGTGGTGCTGGCGCCGGAGGCGAAGAAACCCGCCTAGCCTTGTCGGCGTTCACTCCAGGAAGCTCCGGCTGCCGCTGGAACTTCCGTTGAACTTCAACGGAGAGGAGGCGCGCAATGGACTACGATCTCTACATCAATCCGAAGAAGGCATCGGTCGGTCTCTACGTCCGCAAGGGCGCCGGCCTTCCTGATCTCGGTGAGGCCAAGGACTGGGTTTTCGACGGCAGCTTCGGGCAGGCCAATCTGCCGGCGCAGCTCGGGAAGGAGATCGAGGCCAAAGGCCACGCCTTCCGCGACATGGACTAGATCAACCCGGCATTACGTGTCGCCGACCCTTACCGGCGCGGTCTCGGGCATCAGGCTCATCGCCACGATGCCGACCGCAGCCGCGAGCAAGAGATACCAGGACGGCGCCAAGGGATCGCCGGTTACGTGCAGCAGCCACGTGACCACGAGCTGCGCGGTACCGCCGAACGTCGCGATCGCGACCGCGTAGATCGTGGCGAACACGCCGCCGCGAATGTTCTGCGGCAGCGCTTCGGTGAAGGCGGCAGAGAACGCCGTGAACGGCAGCGATCCGATGAACGATAGGAGGCCGAAGCCGAACAGCAGCGACCCCGCGCCGGGATCCCGGACGATCCACAGGAAGGCCGGATAGGTCAGCACCAGCACGACCAGTTGCGGCCAGATCATGATCGGCTTGCGCCCCAGCCGGTCCGCGAGCCAGCCGCCGAGCACCGCACCGATGATCTGAAGTCCGTTGCTCACCAGCGACACGGTGAACGCCAGCGACGGCGGCACATGCAGCGTGTTCTTGGCGTAGGTCGTCATGTACTGCGTCACGTAGGTCGAGATCGTGCCGCTGGCGAGGATCATCAGCGCCAGCACGATCACGCGAAAGTGCCGGCGCGCCAACGCGACATGGTTCGAGCTCTCGACATCAGCGCCGGCGCGCTCGCCGTGGGGAACCGTTTCCGGCAGCGTACGGCGCATCCAGATGCCGAACGGCAGGCAGACCGCCCCGAGCAGGAATGCGACCCGCCATCCGTAAG
>NZ_LDTB01000032.1 GCF_001476895.1 Sphingomonas endophytica
CAACGACTTGGCGGGCTTTTTGCGTCGGTGGCAACTGGTCTCCGACGCTGCTGGAAACTGTAAAAAGTACGCGAATCTGGTCGAGTGAGATCAATAGGTTAACGCCTAGGCTGTAAAACGGTTAGTGCTGTGCGGCCGTCCCGCCGCAGCTCATCTTACTCATGTCGAACGCGGGCGAACATCCTCCCCTTGGCCATCCGTCAGCCTCATTGCTGGAGGCACGGGGGGCGCTGCAGTTGGTTCGGATTCGCGTACGATCAGACTTCGATGCGGTCCCTTGCCCGTGGAGTCGGTCCATCCTAGAATCACCTTACGTAGCGCATCTGCACCATTCTGGCTTGACCGGAATGAACATAGCAGGAACAATATCGCTTCGGGTTGCGTAAGGGACGGGTATGGTGAATTTGAATAAATCTGGGCCCAAGCCCACCGTCCTCGACCTCTTCTGCGGGGCAGGCGGTTTGGCGGCTGGCTTTCAGGACGCCGGCTACCGCGTCGTCGGTGGGATCGACTATGCGGAAGCCGCTGTGCAGACGTTCCGCGACAACATCGTGGGCGCCAAGGGGATGGTGCGCGATCTTCGCAAGGGCGATTTCGAGGACATCGCCTCCTTCGTCGACGGTGAGATCGACGTGATCGTGGGAGGGCCTTCCTGCCAGGGCTTTAGTACCTCGGGCGGTCTGAGCAAGGCTGCCGGTCGCGACCTGACCGATCCGCGCAATCGTCTCTTCAACAATTACATCGACATCGTCGATCACTTGCAGCCTTCGTGGATCGTCTTCGAGAACGTGACCGGACTGCTTCTCTACAACAACGGGAAAGTCGCCTTGGACATCGTCCAGGCCTTCAATGAGATCGGGTACGATCTCGCTCCGATGATCCTGCTGGCGGCGGATTACGGCGTCCCGCAGTTGAGGCGCCGTCTGATCTTCATCGGGAACCGGACCGGTAGTGCGATCCCGTTCCCGGCCCCTACTCATGGCAACCCGACGCTGTGGAAGAACTATTCCCTTCCCTTCGCTCATCTGTCGCGTATCGGGGCCGGCGGTGTGGGTGCTCTGCCGCATGTGTCCTTCGTCGACGCATGCGGCGATCTTCCGCCTGTCATCGAGGGCGGCGAGGTGGACGGCGTCCCCTACAGCCAGCCCGCTTCGACGGAGTATCAGGTCGAGATGCGTCGCCGTTCGACCGAGGTCCGGCAGCATGCGGCGGCGGATCTTTCGACCTTGGACCGCACTGCGGCCCAGACGCTGCTGCCCGGTCAGAACTGGACGAATCTGCCGAAGGACGTCCTTCCCGCACGTTTTGCCAAAATTCGACAGTATGACGCTACCACGCTTCTCAAGCGCCTGCGTGACGACTTTCCTGCCTACACGATCACGACGAAGTTCAACGAGGGCACGACCGGCGCGTTCATTCATCCGACCCAGGCTCGTACCATCACCTTGCGCGAGGCGGCGCGCCTTCAGTCGTTCCCGGACCACTTCGTCTTCGCAGGTTCCGCGGCTCAGATCCGCCAGCAGATCGGGAATGCGGTGCCTCCGCTTTTGGCGCGATGCATTGCCGAGGCGATGCTGCCCACCGTCATGCGTGACGTATATGACGTCGAGATGGCGGATCTGCGCGACGTGGTTGCAGTCGAGATCGACCGGCACGAGGTGGATCCGCTGAAGCTGCACGGGGCTCGGCGGAAGGCGAAGGACCAGCAGGCGCAGCTCGAGCTCGTCTGAAGATGGCCTACTTCACGATCGAGCACATCGAGGCCGCTCTCGATTATTTCGAACGGGACGGTCATCCGACTCTGATCAGCGTCTTGACGATGCTGGCGATGGATATTCCCACCACGGACGATCCTGCATTGATGCGTGAATTCGCATCGACGGACGAGACGAGGTTCCTGAAGGAATTCTTTTCGTTCGATGGAGTGCCAGACGAACGCCCCCTCTACGTCCCGTTCAAGGATACGGGCACCACTCGTTGGCGTGCGACGTCGTATGCGGCGAAATCGCTCCAGCGCCAGCGAAGCGATCATCCGGACATCTTCCGGCAACGGGCCAAGCGCAGTCCGGACTGGAGCTTGTCCTCCGGTTATCCTCCGGCACTGCTGAAACGGATCGGTAAGCGGCTGTGCTTGCCGCCGTTCGCGGCGTGGTTCCTGTGGCGTGAAAATGTCGTCGACACCCAGGGCGCGGTCGACCTCTTGATCGATCGATTTCGGCTCGATCGTGACGGCCTTGCAAGCCGTACGGGCGACGGGGTTCTCTTCGATCGGCATGGGCCGGACGATTTCGAGTCCATTCAGCTTGGTGACGTACCGATCGACGAGAAGGACATTCTTCGGCTCTTGCTGGCGCGGGATCCGTTGAAGGCGGAGCAGCGCGAAAGCGACGTGGTGGACGGTTTGGTCGAGCCTGATTTATTCCCCGGCGACTGGAACATCCCTGCGTCCGCATTGGACGACCTCGGCGATCTGAAGGGCCTGAGAGAGCCGGCCTTCAGAGCCGTTGCGGCTCTTCGAGCCGGAATGCACATCATCTTCACCGGCCCTCCAGGCACTGGCAAGACGAGCCTCGCGGCGACGCTATGCGACAAGGCCGACATCCCGGTGTGGATAGTCCCCGCAACGGATCAATGGACGACGTTCGAGACGATCGGCGGCTATTTTCCTACTCCGGCCGAAGACGACGGGGCTGATCGTCTCGACTTTTTGCCGGGCGCGGTGGTGGATTCGCTTGAGCGGAAGCGATGCCTGATCATCGACGAGATCAACCGTGCGGACATCGACAAGGCGTTCGGAGAGTTGTTTACGCTCCTGACGGGCAACGCGGTCACCTTGCCGTACCGCCGCCGTTCGCCGGACGGTTTCAGACGCGTAAGGCTCGAAACCCAGACTGTCGCCGCTGAGGCGGACATGGACATAATCGGTGTCCCGCACTGGTGGCGCCTGATCGGCGCGATGAACGATGCCGACAAGGCAAGTCTGAAGCGCATGTCGACCGCCTTCAATCGGCGCTTCTCTTTCGTGCCGGTCGATCTGCCTACGCCTCAGCTTTACCGCGAAATTCTTGAGAAACGCATCGAGCGGCTCGGCCCCATCGAGAATAGTAAAATGGCGGAGATGCTTGAACTCGTAGCCTTGCTCTTCTCCCATCGTGACCGGGGCTTCGGTTCTCTCGGTGTTCCGCTGGGACCGGGAATTGCGATCGCCGTGCTATCGCATGCACATAGCGAGTGGATTATGGATGCAGGCCGCGATCCGGCGACGGTGTTCCAGGCCGCATTCGAACTGAACGTCGCATCTCAATTCCAGGGGCGCAGCGACCTCCACGAACGCATCTTCGCACTGGTCGCGCCTCATGTAGCAGACCAGCCAGAGTTGCAGCGCGTTCTTGGCATCTGGACCGGCGTAGTGTGATCGAGCATCGCCAGAGATGGCGTGATTTCATCTGCTCGCCCGAACATCCAGGACGCCACTTGGCCAGTCTCGGATCGGCGGTGGCGGCCTCCACGGGAGAGCCGATCGATCTCGCCGGCCTGGAGGCTTTCCTCGGCAAGCTGGAGCACGGCGGCGATGACATCGCCCATCTTGCGTCGTTGGTCGACCTGCTGTCCGGCCGCTACGACCGCTTCATGGATGCCGATCTTCCACATCTACTGGATCTTCTGGCTGTCGAGGCCCGGTACGAAGACACTATCATAGGGCCGGCGCTCACCCAGAATGCCCGATGGGATAGAACGTCCATAGGTCGGCTCTCTGGTTGGCTGCGGCCGGGACAGTATGTGTCCCGCACCGGGCGGCGCTCGCACGAACTGCCAGAGAATCTGCTGCTGCGCTGGCTGGTAGCGGATCTTGCGAATGCGATCGTCGGCATAAGGCGGCGATCGAAGGGGAGCCGCCTGCACGACATCCTCGAAACCATTGCGGTAAGAGCCGATCAGGCTCGCGGCCATCATCTATTCGGAGCGATTTCCGAACCCTTGCGGCTCGAACCCGTGATGTTGTCCTCGGCTCGCCTTCGGCGTCGCCCGGAATATACGAAGGCGGCGGATCTGGCAGCCAGAAGGTCGATGCTGTCCGATGGAAGCGAAGAGGCGCGCTGGCATGCAGTGCTGATGCTGCTCGCGGTAGGATGGCTCGAGCCGGTCGATATCGACGATCTGTTCGAGCTATATAGCCTCGTTATGGTCCTGGATGTGATGTCGCAGGAACTCGAGTTAGGTGATCCCGACGAGTTCGGACTTGTCCTTCCTGGCAGAAAACAGGTTGCCATGTTCGCTCGGTCGTTCGGCAATCTGAAGGTCTTCTTCAATCAGAGTCCGAAGACGGCAATCGGCATTCGCGGGCGCTATGGTGCAGTGATCAACGGCCATGCCGGCGTGACGGGATCGGAGAGGCGCCCGGACATATTGGTGGTGCTTGAGCGACCGGATGGACGACGGGATATGCTCATCATCGAGATGAAGAAGAGTCGGGACGGCACGTATCTCAGCGACAGCATCTACAAGGTCTTCGGGTATCTTCATGATTTTGCAGCCTGCTGGCCAACGGCAACGAGCGGACCCAAGGCACTGCTACTGATCCCGGAAGGCGTTCAGCAGATCGGGCCAGCTCCGGAGATAGTCATAGCCACCGCCGACGATCGCCGGGCGATAGCTCGTGCGATAGGGGCAGCGCTTCTTTCCTGATATCGCGGGGATCATGGTCGATCATCTATCCGAAGCCGATCGGAGTGCCCTGATGGCGCGCGTGCGTGGCAAAGACACGAAGCCGGAGATGATCGTAAGGCGCATTGCGCACCGGCTGGGCTACAGGTTCCGCCTTCACCGGAAAGAACTTCCGGGCACGCCGGATCTGATCTTTCCGGCAAGACGCAAGGTGTGACGTGACCCCCGTTTCTTCATCCACTTGGAGCTAGAGACCGGCCCATCGAAGGGACGGACGGAATGAAGCGGAAGCAGTTTTCGGAAGAGCAGATCATCGGCATTCTGAAGGAGGCCGAGGCGGGCGCGGTGGTGACGGAGCTGTGCCGCAAGCACGCAACGTCGA
>NZ_LDTB01000320.1 GCF_001476895.1 Sphingomonas endophytica
TCGTTGAGCGGCTTGCGGGCCTTCTTGTTCGGATCGCGGATCTTCATCAGGTCGATATAGGCGACCTTGCGCACCGGCTTGCCGATATTGGCATCCGACAGCTCGATCTTGTAGACCCGCTTGAACCTGGCGAGATCGGGGAAGCAGTTCTCGCCGCGCTGGCCTTGCGGGCAGGCCTTGTCGGCGGTGCCTTCGCCATTGTCGCGCTCGATCACGAGGCCCTGGGTCGGGTCGATCATGTTGAAGTCGCCGATCGCATTGCCGTTCTGCTAGAACACATATTGCCAGTAGCGCCCGGTGAACTTCTCCGCCGCGACGTCGAATTCGAGGATGCGCGAGGCTTCCTTGCCGTCGACCTTCTCCCAATCCTTCTTGTCGGCATCCCACAGCGGTCCTTCGAGCAGGCCGTACAGGAACTTGCCGTCCTTGGAAGAGGCAAAGCCCTCAAAACCCTTGGAGCGGCGCAGATTGACGTTGGTGTAGGTGGCGCCGGGCGCGCCGGGCGACTGCACCGCCCAGTGATCCGGCGAGCGCACCGGCTTGCCGTCGGCGACGGTCTCGAACACGGCGAGGATCTTGCCGGTCTTGTCGGCCTTGAGGATGTAGGGCCCGAACTCGTCGCCGATCCAGAACGTGTCGTTGATGATCTGGAAGCCCTCGGTGTCGAAGTCGGCGCCGGGGAGATAACGCTTGGCAGGGTCCTCATGCACGATGCGGAACGGCACCTTCTTGTCGGGATCGTGCAGGAACACGGTCTCCGGCCGCTCGATCTTGCCGCCGGCCCAGTCCATCTTGTAGCGGTTCAGATACAGCATCGAGTCCGCCGAGTTGTAGCGCGAGCCCATGCCGTTGTCGGTGATCACCCAGAACGTGCCGTCGGGCATTGCCTTGATGCCGGAA
>NZ_LDTB01000321.1 GCF_001476895.1 Sphingomonas endophytica
AGCTCAGCTGGATAGAGCGCTACCCTCCGAAGGTAGAGGCCTCAGGTTCGAATCCTGATGGGTGCGCCACCTTCATTTTTTTAGGTGGTCTCACAGCATGAAACTAGAACGATCAAACATTGCCTTAGGCCACATAGCGCGGGACCGCTAATCCTCCCACCCTTCTCGGCGTCGGCGAGATGATAGCGCGCTATGCCAGCTATCAGGACCTAGCGACCATCATCCAGCATCGTCGCTCGACTTAACAAGTTCTGAACTACGCGCCTTTCGCTCCCACCACCACCTGCCATCGAGACTGCTTTGACGCTAATCTAGGATCAATCGCAGCGAGCTGATGAGCCGCCGGATTTCGATGCACGATGGTGCTGAGCGTCTCTTAGAAAATATCGTTATCCCAGACGCATTGTGCAGGAGTCTGCCGCATGGCTTGCTTTACTCGCTTTCTTTTCGTTGCCCTATTTGCCGTCTTCGCAGGTTTCGCTAACCCAACTATTGCCCAACCGGCGGCCAACGAACTTATTATCCTGTCGACCACCACGACGCAGGAC
>NZ_LDTB01000322.1 GCF_001476895.1 Sphingomonas endophytica
CGCCGGAGATGGTCAGCACCAGGAAGTAGGCATTGAACATGCCGCGCAGCAGGTGGGTGACCGGCGGGAGGTCGAGCTTCACAAGCAGGAACGCCGGTGCCGCCAGCAGGAAGTAACCCATCGGCACCAGCAGAATGATGGTGGAGAAAAGGACCGCCTGATCCGGCGTCATGCAGCCGCCCCTTCTTTGAAGGTGGAGGATTTCGGTGCGAAAACTTCAAGTAGTATCCACGCGGGATATTTCGCGCACCATTGGGCTTTGGTCGAATGGGATCGTATCAGTCCTGGCCCTCACAGGCTTGCGCAAAAAGGCGCGCGATGCCGTGTCCGAAGACCATGTCGTATCCCGTTTGCGAATGCAGGCCCCAGCCGGCGGCATGTCACATCTGTTTGGGTGGACCGGCTCTTGCATGCTAAGAGGACTTACGTCTAACCTCTGAGGCCAGAATTCCCATGCCCATCGTCAATCGCGTCGCCGATCTGCAACCCGATATCCAGGCCTGGCGCCGCAACATCCATGAACATCCCGAGCTGCTCTACGA
>NZ_LDTB01000323.1 GCF_001476895.1 Sphingomonas endophytica
TTCTCGAGCGGCATCTTGTTCATCGTCAACGGATGGTTCTGGCTGTGCGTGCCGACGGTATGCCCGGCCGCGAGCAGCTTGCGCACGCCGGCCGGATTGAACCGGGCCTGGGAGCCGATGGTGAAGAAGGTCGCCTTGACGCACGGGCTGGCGAGGATGGCCAGCACCTGGTTGCTGTATTTCGGCAGCGGCCCATCGTCAAAGGTCAGCACCACCTCGTGGTCGGCGAGCGGCAGCGTCTCCGGATATTGCATGGTGCCGATCCGCGGATGCTCCATGGGATCGACGACGAGAGTCCGCGAGGTGCCGAGTGCGTTGGGATTACCCGCGCAGTCCGCGGCAAGGGCGGGCTGCGGCGTCATGAAGCAGCAGCCCAGCAGTGCCGCGCCGATCACGGTCCGCGACCGCTTCCGGATCATCACCAGGACGTTTGCAATCATCGAATCTCGGCCGCATTCCAAACGCACTGACGAATCCTTAAGGGCGGCCCCATGAATGCGGCCTTAACGGTCTGTAATCCAGCTTGGGTGCCGGGTTCAATGTGTCCGGTCAGACACGGTCTTCATCGCTGCCGGCACGATGTGGACGATGTGATAATTATGCTCCTGCAGGT
>NZ_LDTB01000324.1 GCF_001476895.1 Sphingomonas endophytica
GGCCACTTCGCTATGGTCTGCCATTGCTGTCCCCAGTCAGAAATTCGCGTTCTGCGAGCCATTACCGCAAACGGATTGGCAGGGCAACGGCGCGCTCCCTAGCGGGTGATTTGGAGCGCAAATCGTCCCCGATTCACCCCTTAAGTGCCGGCCTTGCGGCCGCCGCTCGGGCAGGATCGATCTGCCGAACGCAGGTGTCATGGGATGGTCATGCCGCGAGGCGCAAAAAGCGCCGAACGAATCTGATCCGGACGGGCCGGAAGGCTGATGGGCCTCAGCCCATCGCCTCCAGCTCGTCGAACATGACGGCGATCACGGACAGGCCGCCGTCCCAGAATTTCGGGTCCTTGGCGTCGAGGCCGAACGGCCGCAGCAGTTCGGAGTAATGCTTGGTGCCGCCGGCGGCGAGCATGTCGAGATAGCGCTCGGCGAAACCCTCGGACGCATGCTCGTAGACCGCATAGAGCGAGTTCACCAGGCAGTCGCCGAACGCGTAGGCGTAGACGTAGAACGGCGAGTGGATGAAATGCGGCATGTACATCCAGAACGTCTCGTAGCCCGGCTTGATCTCGATCGCAGGCCCGAGGCTCTCGCCCTGCACGCTGAGCCAGAGCTGGCCGATCCGCTCGGCGGTGAGCTCACCGTTCTTGCGCTCGGTGTGAACCGCGCGCTCGAATGAATAGAACGCGATCTGCCGCACCACGGTGTTGATCATGTCCTCGACCTTGCCCGCCAGCAGCGCCAGGCGCTGCTCGCGGGCCAGGTCGAGGACCTCATCAACACCGTGGTGCGGCAGATCGCGCCCTATTACCTCCAGCGCGCGGTTCACACCGAGCGCAAGAACGGCGAGATAACAGCCCAGCGGATCGGCCCGCTCTGCCTCACCGTACAGCGACCAAGCCTCCGGCCTGCGCACCACGCTCAGCCGCACAACGCGCCGACCTCGACGCACATCGCCCCATTCCCCCACCCGTCACTCCACGCACACGCATATACATACGCCCAT
>NZ_LDTB01000325.1 GCF_001476895.1 Sphingomonas endophytica
GCTTTATGTAGGGCACCATCGGCCAGCTGATTGCGGTCGGCATGCTGGTGGGCTGTGGCTCCTCAATCCTGATTATCCCTGGCTTTATCCCGATGTTCTTCTCCAACGCCACTATTGGCGTGTTTGCTAACAACTCCGGCGGATGGCGCGCAGCGCTCAAGATCTGCCTGGTGATGGGCATGGTTGAAATCTTCGGGTGCGTCTGGGCGGTCAAGCTCACTGGCATGAGCGCCTGGATGGGCATGGCGGACTGGTCAATTCTGGCGCCGCAGAAGATGCAGGGCTTTACGCCCGTCGGGCTGGTCTTTATGGCCGTCATCATTTTGATTGCCCTGGCTTATATGTTCTTCGCTGGCCGTTCGCTGCGGGCTGAAGAAGATGCAGAAAAACAAACAGCAGAAGTGTCTGCTCATTAAGGAGTTTCGATTATGACCGTACGTATCCTGGCTGTGTGTGGCAATGGGCAAGGTAGCTCCATGATCATGAAGATGAAAGTGGACCAGTTTTTAACCCAGTCAAACATTGACCACACGGTGAACAGCTGCGCAGTGGGTGAATACAAAAGTGAACTGAACGGCGCGGACAGCAGCATCGCCTCAACGCACATGCCCGGCGAGATTAGCGGGTCGGGAAACAAATACGCGGTAGGCGTACGCAACATGCTGTCGCCGGCGGATTTCGGACCAAAGCCGCAGGAAGTGATCAAAGAACACTTCCCACAAGACGTGAAGTAAGGATGCCACATGAAACCACGTGATTCGCTGGCAGAGAATAACGCCGACCTTTTACAGGCCGAAGCCAGCACCTGGGAGGCGGCGGTGGAGCTGGGCGTGGACCTGCTGGTTAAGGCGGACGTTGGCGAGCCGAATAATAACC
>NZ_LDTB01000326.1 GCF_001476895.1 Sphingomonas endophytica
GCTGACGCACAACGACGCGCCGCTCAATCCCTATCGCGTGCTGTGGGACCTGCAGCACACCGTCGACATCCACAACACCATCATCACCCACGACGCCGGCAGCCCGCGCGACCAGCTCTCGCCGTTCTGGAAGTCGGTCGAGCCGTTGTCCTATATCGGCTGGGGCAAGACGACGCAGCTCGGCTACGGCCTCGGTCTTGCGATGGGCGCGAAGCTGGCAAAACCGGACAAGCTCTGCATCAACGTCTGGGGCGACGCCGCGATCGGCTTTACGGGCATGGATTTCGAGACCGCGGTGCGCGAGCGGATTCCGATCATGTCGATCCTGCTGAACAATGTCTCGATGGCGATCGAATTGAAGGTGATGCCGATCTCGACCGAGAAATACCGCTCGACCGACATCTCCGGCGATTACGCCGCGATGGCCCGCGCCTTCGGCGGCTATGGCGAGCGGGTGACCAAGCCCGAGGACATCATCCCCGCGATCAAGCGCGGCATCCAGAAGACCAAGGAGGGCGTGCCGGTGCTGCTGGAGTTCATCACCAGCAAGGAGACCGAGGTATCGCGGCCGGGCACGTGAGGCATCACGCAGCGGCTCGCGCCCTTCCCACTTGATTTGAGCTCGCCTGCGCGGGCAAGCTCCCCCCGCGAGAAGAACAGGAGGGAGCGATGGCGCGCATCCTGGTGCTGGGGGCCGGCTTTGCGGGGCTGTGGGCCGCGCTCGGCGCAGCCCGCAAGCGCGACGAGATCGGCGCGCGGGCGGCAGATACCGAGATCCTCGTCATCGATCGCAACGCCTATCACAACATCCGGGTGCGCAATTACGAGGTCGACCTCGCCGATGTCGCGCTGC
>NZ_LDTB01000327.1 GCF_001476895.1 Sphingomonas endophytica
CAACAGCTGCTGCTCGTGCTCGTCGATGAAGCCGATGTTGCGGCCGGTGAAGGAGTAATAGTCGAAGTTCATCGCACCGCCCCGCTGTCCTGCCGGCGCGGCCGCAGCGTGCCGAAGGCGCGGCTGTCGTCCAGCCAGTACACCACCGGAAACACCAGCCGTTGCAGCGCCAGCATCGCGGACGCCGCGAGCAAGGCCGGCAGCGAGCCCGAGGGCACCTCGCGCATGAGGTAACGGCGCGCGCCGGCCAGATCGACGCGGCCGAGCTGCAGCACGTCATCGCCGCGGCCGTAATCCAGCTCGCGCTCACAGAACTCGTTGTAGACGGCATTGCGATGCTTCGGTGCGATCTCGAAGGTTTTCTTCAGCGCATCCGAGCCGCCGGTATAGGCATTGGTGATGACCGAGCGCGCCTCGTCGAAGCCGGCCTCCTCGCCGACACCGAACACCGCGCGATGCCGGGCCATGATGCCCCGCGCGAGCTGCAGATGCGCAAAGCTCTGCCGGGCGCCCGGCAGCGGCGACGGGAATACATCCGAGAAGGTGTCGCTGACCATGCCGACCACCGCCGGCACCTGGGTGACGTTGGAGATCCATTTCGGCCGCAAGCCGTCGCGGGCGAACAGCACCAGCGCGGTCAGGCCATAAAGCACCCAGGACAGCCCCTGCCCGCGCACATCGGGATCGACCATGACG
>NZ_LDTB01000328.1 GCF_001476895.1 Sphingomonas endophytica
GTGCTAGAGAGTCTAAAACCGAACGCGCGAGGAATCTGCGAAGCGCGTCGACGGATGCGGAAGGAGCGCTCTGGTACCGGCGCCGCGGTCGCAGGCTGAATGGTTACAAGTTCGTCAGACAGGAGCCGATAGGGCCTTACACGGTCGATTTTATCTGCCGCGAACATCGCCTCGTGATCGAGGTGGATGGTGGACAACACGCCAACAGTCAGACCGACGCCGTTCGCGACAAATGGCTCATCGATCACAAATACCGGGTCTTGCGCTTCTGGAACAACGAGATCTCCGGCAATTTGGCTGGTGTTCTTGAAACCATTCTCACCGCGCTTGCGGAGGCTCCCCCTCACCCGGATCGCCTGACGCGATCCGACCTCTCCCCGCAAGCGGGGCGAGGTGAAGGTCTGTGTATGACGCGGACACAGTCATTCCGCGGCCTCCGCGATCGCAGCACGGCCGAGATCGACCACCTGCAACGTGGTGCGGACGCGTTGCGTCGTGCCGTCCTGGAAACGGATCACGGTGTCGACGGGAATGTTGGCCTTGCCGCGGTAGATCGCCTCGATGATGTCGGCGTATTTCTCGTTGATGACGCTGCGCCGGACCTTTCGGGTCCGGGTCAGCTCGCCATCGTCGGCATCGAGCTCCTTGTACAGCAGCAGGAAGCGTGAGATGCGCTGCGCCGGCGGCAGGGTAGCGTTGACGGTCTCGACCTCTTTCTTCAGCAGCGCGTAGACTTCCGGCCGCGACGACAGGTCGGTGTAGGTCGTGAAGGAGAGGCGGTTCTTC
>NZ_LDTB01000329.1 GCF_001476895.1 Sphingomonas endophytica
GTCTGCGACGACGTCATAAGACACCGTCTGACCTTCGCTGAGAGTGCCCATGCCGGCGCGTTCGACCGCGCTGATGTGAACAAAAACGTCGCTGCTGCCGTTTGACGGCTGAATAAAGCCGAAGCCTTTTTGGCTGTTAAACCACTTCACTGTACCTGTGTTCATCAGGTCGTCCTTTCGTATACGCGCAGGATCTGACGCGCAGAGTTGCGGCCAGTGTCCGAGTTCGTCGATGTTGGAGAATGTCTGAAACGTGCGCGCCGTCAGGAACTGAGGCGAAAGCGGAACAGTTGTTCGGCCAGTATCGATGCTTGAGAGACTACACCAACGGTTGAGAGAGTACAATAAGAAATCCAATAGCGCTTTTAACAAGAGTGGTGGTTTGCTCCGAACATGGTAATTGATGGACCTTGGTGCCCGGAAATATGGCGGCTCCTCCTCTGCACAGCAAAAGGACAAAGCGTCGGTCGGGCCGGCGGCTCCAAATGCTTCCGCGAGCTTCACTTTTTGCGCACTTTGCTGCATAGTTCGGCATGGCAAAGGTAAAAGTGAGTTTCAAACCAGTCCGTAACTCTGAAGGCGACTGGGCTATCAGCGCCGAGTACGCAGGCGCAGAACCCCGAGAAAGCAAGGGTTTCACAAGCAAGACGGAAATTGACGATTGGATGAATGGAGAGCGTCGGATCGCGTGGCTCCGATCCCAAGGTTACGCGAAGTGACTTGATGACTCCTTCCTCCAAAGATCTTCGCAGGGCGATACGGCCCTGATCGAGG
>NZ_LDTB01000033.1 GCF_001476895.1 Sphingomonas endophytica
CGTCCGCACCGACGCCCCCGCCGCCCCCCGCTCCGCCAGCACGCGGACGGTCGCCTCGATCAGGTCGTGCCGACGGGCGTCGGCGGTCACGCGCTTGCTCACGCCGCTTCCTTATTATACGATCGTGCAACACGCACGCGGAGACTCCGATGCCACGTCCAGCCGAGCTGCCCCTTCCCGATCCGGACGCGGACTGGAGCCTGCCGGCGTGGCTATATACCGATCCCGAGGTCTTCGCGCTGGAATGTGCGCGGATCATCCGCCCGTCGTGGCAGATCGTCTGCCATGTCAGCGATATCGCGGAGGCGGGCGCGTGGCGCACCCTCTCGTATCTCGGCGAGAATGTCGTGGTGATGCGGGGGGCCGACGGCGAAATCCGCGCCTTCCACAACGTATGCCGCCACCGCGCGATGCGGCTGGTCGATGGCGACAGCGGCTGCGCGCAGAAGCTGGTCTGCCCCTATCACGCCTGGGTCTATGAACTGGACGGGCGGCTGACCGGCGTGCCGATGCGCCGCGACTATCCCGCGCTCGACATGGCCGCCACCGGGCTGGTCCCGGTCGAGCTCGATACGTGGCGCGGCTTCGTCTTCGTGCGGCTGGAGGACGACGGCGGCCCGCGCGTCGCGGACATGATGGCCCCCTTCGACCATGAGGTCGCGCCCTATCGGTTCGAGGACATGCGCCGGATCGGCGACGTGCGGGTGCGCGACCGCGCGGTCAACTGGAAGAACGTCGGCGACAATTATTCCGACAACCTGCACATCCCGGTCGCGCACGACGGGCTGACGCGGCTGTTCGGCAAGAGCTATGCGATCGAGGCGGCGGGCTGGGTCGACCGGATGTCCGGTCAGCTGGTCGACCGGCCCTCCGCCGATCCGTGGGAGCGCTTCTATCAGGCGCATCTGCCCCCGGTCGATCACCTGCCGGAGGCCAACCAGAAACTCTGGCTCTATTACAAGCTCTGGCCGAACATGGCGTTCGACATCTATCCCGACCAGATCGACTTCATGCAATGGCTGCCGGTGTCGCCGACCGCCTGCGTGCTGCGCGAGATGGTCTTCGCGCTGCCGGGCGACGATCGCCGCGCGATGAAGCTGGTCCGCTACGCCAACTGGCGGATCAACCGCACCGTCAATGCCGAGGACACCTGGCTGATCGAGCGTGTGCAGCAGGGCATGGCCTCGTCCAGCTACACCGCCGGCCCGATCGGCGCGAGCGAGGTGTGCCTGCGCAGCTTCGCCGCGAAGGTGCGCGCGCGCATCCCGGAGGCACGACTGCATCGCGCGCCGCCGCCGGGCTGGTCGCGCAATCCCATGTCGCCCCTGCGAAGGCAGGGGTCCATGACTGTGGATTGAGGGCGGAGGACCGGACACCGGCGCGGCGCCGATGTGTCAAAGCGACGTGGCGGACTGGACAGACATAGGCCCCTGCCTTCGCAGGGGCGACGGGCGGGGCGCGAGGCATGACGAAAAAGTACGACGCACTCATCATCGGCGGCGGGCACAATGGGCTGGTCTGCGCCTTCTACCTCGCGCGCGCCGGGCTGAAGGTGCGCGTGCTGGAACGCCGCCACGTCGTCGGCGGCGCGGCGGTGACGGAGGAGTTCCACCCCGGCTTCCGCAACTCGACCGCCAGCTACACGGTCAGCCTGCTGCGCCCCAAGGTGATCGCCGACATGAAGCTGCACGATCGCGGCTTTCGTATCATCGAGCGGACGATCAGCAACTTCTTCCCCTTCCCCGACACCTATCTGACGCTGGGCGGCGGCACGGCGCGGACGCAGGAGCAGTTCGCGCGGTTCAGCCGCCGCGATGCGGAAGCCTATCCGCATTACGACGCCGCGCTGGAGAAGGTCGCGCAGGTGCTGCGCGATCTGGCGCTGAAGGCACCGCCCAACGCCGGTGGCGGGTTGATGGAGGCGGTCGCGGCGGCGCGACAAGGCTGGCCGCTGGCGAAGCTCGACATCGCGGCGCAGCGCGACCTTCTCGACGTTTTCACCAAGTCCGCGCGCGAGTTCCTGGACGGCTGGTTCGAGGACGATCACGTCAAATCGGCCTTCGCCTTCGATGCGGTGGTCGGCAATTTCGCGGGCGTCTCGACGCCGGGGTCGGCCTATGTCCTGCTGCACCACGTCTTCGGCGAGGTGAACGGCAAGTTCGGCGCCTGGGGCCATTCGGTCGGGGGCATGGGCGCGATCACGCAGGCGATGCAGGCGGCGTGCGTCGATGCCGGCGTGGAGATCAGCCTCGAGGCGCCGGTGTCGCGCGTCCTGATCGACGGCGGCAAGGCGGCGGGCGTCGTGCTCGACAGCGGCGAGCAAATCGCCGCGCCGATCGTCGCCGCCAATGTCGGACCGGCCATGCTCTATCGCCAGATGGTCGAGGGGGCCGACCTGCCCACCGATTTCCGCCGCCGCATCGCGGGCTTCAGGACCGGATCGGGCACCTTCCGCATGAACGTGGCGCTCAGCGAATTGCCCGACTTCACCGTCCTGCCCGGCAAGGAACGCGCCGAACATCACACCGCCGGGATCATCATCGCCCCCGGCCTCGATTATATGGATCGCGCCTTCGACGATGCGAAGGTGCATGGCTGGTCGCGCGAGCCGATCGTCGAGATGAAGCTGCCGACGACGGTCGACGACACGCTCGCCCCGCCGGGGATGCATATCGCCAGCCTGTTCTGCCAGCAATTCGCCCCCGAACTGCCCGACGGCCGCAGCTGGGACGACGCGCGCGAGGAGGTGGCGGACCTCATCATCGACACCGTCGACCGCCATGCGCCCAACTTCAAGAAATCGATCATCGCGCGACAGATCCACTCGCCGCTCGACCTCGAACGCAAGTTCGGGCTGGTCGGCGGCGACATCTTCCATGGACGGATGAGCCTCGACCAATTGTGGTCGGCGCGCCCGGTGCTGGGCCACGGCGATTATCGCGCGCCGATCAGCGGGCTCTACATGTGCGGATCGGGCACGCACCCCGGCGGCGGGGTGACGGGCGCGCCGGGGCATAATGCCGCGCACGCGATCCTCGCCGACCGCAGCCTTATCGGGCGCTGGCGCCGCCGCGCCTGACCAGCGCATAGACCGGCACCCCGGCGAGCAGCAGCACCAGCGCCCAGCCGTTCGCCTCCCACCCCAGCCCGTAGGAGAGCCAAGCGATGAAGCCGGCGGACACCAGCCCCGCCAGCCGCCCCGGCGCGTCGCCGCCCAGCAGCCGGACCGCCGCGAGCGCGTTGACGAAATAGGCGAGCATCCCCGCCGCCAGCGATACCGAGGCGACGAACGCGAACAGGTCGCCCATCCCGCGCGTGTAATTGGCAAGCGTGACGATCGTGACCAGTCCGCCCGCCAGCAGATGCGCGCGCACCGGCGTGCCGCTGGCGCTCTCCCGCGCGAACCAGCGCGGGAACACCCCGCCCGCCGCCATGGCGCGCGGCATCTCGCCCTGCAACAGCACGAAGCCGTTGAGCGTGCCCAGCGCGCTGATCGCGGCGAACAGCGCCACGACCTGCGTCATCCCCGCCCCCAGCGCGCCGCCCAGGAAGTCGGCGATCGGCGATGGCGACGCGGCGACGGCCGCGCGCGGCATCAGCGCGCTGATCGCGCCCGACACCGCCAAATAGATCAGCCCGACCGCCGCCGTCCCGATCAGGGTCGCGCGTGGCACTGTCCGGGCCGGATCATCCACCTTGTCGGCGGGAACGGTCGCGGACTCGACGCCCAGAAACCCCCAGAAGGTCAGCGCGGCGGCGCCCGCGATCGCCTGCGCGCTGATCGGCACCGCCGGTTGTGCGGGCAAGGGGTGTCCGCTCACCACCCACCAGCCCGCCAGCAGGATCACCCCGGCCAGCGGCACCAGCTTCAGCACCATCGTCACCATCTGCACCCGCGCCGCGACCCCGACCCCGGCGATGTTGACCAGTACCGCGAGCCAGACCAGCGCCACCGCGACCAGCGCGGCATGCGGCGCCAGTGACGGGATCGCGACGCTCAAGGCGCTGACCACCGCCACCGCGACCGCCCCGTTACCGGCCCAGACCAGCGTCCAGTAACTCCACGCCGCCGCAAAGCCGATGCGCGGCCCGAACGCCGCCTCGGCATAGGCATAGGGGCCGCCCGCGCGGGGCCGCGCCGCCGCCAGCCGCGCGAAGACCAGGGCCAGGCACATCGCCCCCATGATGGTCGCGATCCAGCCCAGCGTGGCATTGCCGCCCAGCGGCGCAAGCGTCGCCGGCAGCAGATAGATGCCCGCCCCGATCAGATTGCCCATCACCAGCGCCAGCGCGCCGCGAAAGCCCATCGCGCCGCGACCCGCCGTCGCCGCGCTTGATCGCGCGGGGGCGGCGTGGTTTGTTCCGTCTTCCATGTCAGTCCCCAGCCCCGATCGCTTTCCCGACCGCTTTCCCCCGATGCTAGTCGACGCCGCGCTGGCGCTCCACGACAATCGGCTGGAGATCGCCGAACCGCTGCTGCGCTCGTATCTGAAGCGCGATCCGTTCGACGCACGGGCGATCCGGATGCTGGCGGAGCTGGCCGGGCGGATCGGGCGCAACCGCGATGCCGAGACGTTGCTGCGCCGCGCGCTGGAACTGGCCCCCGGCTTCACCGCCGCGCGCGCCAATCTGGCGATCGTCCTCTACCGCCTGAACCGCGCGCCGGAGGCGCTGGCCGAACTCGACACGTTGCTGGCCGACGAGCCGGAGCATGTCGGCCACATCAACCTGAAGGCGGCGGCGCTCGGCCGGCTGGGAAGTTTCGAGGACGCCATCCCGCTCTACGAGCGCGTGCTGGAACAGGCGCCGACGCAACCGAAGGTGTGGATGAGCTATGGCCATATGCTCAAGACGGTCGGGCGGCAGGCCGATGGCGTCGCCGCCTACCGCCACGCCATCGCGCTCCGGCCCGCGCTGGGCGAGGCGTGGTGGAGCCTCGCCAACCTGAAGACGGTCCGCTTCGACGACGCCGACGTCGCCGCGATGACGGCGCAGCTGGCGCGCGACGCTATCGACGTCGCGGATCGCTTCCACCTCGACTTCGCGCTCGGCAAGGCGTGGGAGGAGCGCGGCGATGCCGATCGCGCCTTCGCGCATTATGCCGCCGGCAATGCGCTGCGCCGGACGCAGATCGATTATGACGCGGACGAGACGACGCGCTTCGTCGATGCGATCCGCGCCACCTGCCCGGCCGACTTTTTCGCGGCGCGCGCCGGCTGGGGGTGTCCGTCCGCCGATCCGATCTTCGTGCTGGGGATGCCGCGCGCCGGATCGACGCTGGTGGAACAGATCCTGGCCAGCCACCCGCTGGTGGAGGGAACGACCGAACTCCCCGACCTGCCCGTGCTCGCGCGGCGGATCGAGCATTATCCCGCCGGACTGGCGTCCCTCACGCCCGAACAAGCGCGACAGCTGGGCGAGGACTATCTGCGCCGCGCCGCCGTGCAGCGGCGCAGCGACCGGCCCTTCTTCGTCGACAAGCTGCCCAACAACTGGGCGCATGTCGCGCTGATCCGCGTCATCCTGCCCAACGCCACGATCATCGACGCGCGGCGCGATCCGCGCGCCTGCTGCTTCTCGAATTTCAAGCAGCATTTCGCACGCGGACAGGCGTTCAGCTACGCGCTCGACGACATGGGGCGCTATTATCGCGATTACGTGCGGATGATGGCGCATCTCGACACGGTGCAGCCCGGACGCGTCCACCGCGTGATCCACGAGGAACTGGTCGACGCACCCGAACCGACGATCCGCGCATTGCTCGATGCGTGCGCGCTGCCCTTCGATGCCGCGTGCCTGTCGTCGCACCGGACCGAGCGCCCGGTCCGCACCGCGTCCTCCGAACAGGTCCGCCAGCCGATCTTTCGCGGCGGAGACCGCGCGTGGCGACCGTTCGCCGCGCATCTCGCCCCGCTGGAGCGCGCGCTGGGCGACGTGATCGAACATTATCCTCTTGCGCCGGACTTCTCGTCGGCAGCGTGACAATTTCGCCACGCGGCGTGATTTCAGACGAAATGTTGCCGGATGCCGATTGACCCCGGTCGTGCCGCGTCGCAGCATGCGTCACAAAGGCGCAATAAAGGGCGCAACAAAGGGGGTTGGTGTGGTGGTCAGCTTTCGTCGTCGCGTGATCGTTTCGTTGCTCGCCTCCGCCGCGCTGGCCGGCCCCGCCCTGGCGCAGGATGCGGCGGGTTCCGGCTCCGGCCAGACCACGAAGGCCGACGTCCCCTCGCAACAACCGGACAATTCCACCGACGGCGACATCATCGTCACCGCGCAGAAGCGCGACGAGAATATCCAGAGCGTGCCGATGAGCATCCAGGCGATCGGCACGAAGCGCCTCGACCAGCTCAACATCTCCAACTTCAACGAATATACGCAGCTTCTGCCCTCGGTCGCCTTTCAATCGAGCCAGCCGGGCGTGACCACCGTCTATATGCGCGGCGTCGCCTCGGGCGGCGACGGCAACCATTCCGGTTCGCTGCCCTCGGTCGGCAGCTATCTCGACGAGCAGCCGGTGACGACGATCGGCGGCACGCTCGACGTCCATATCTACGACATCGCGCGCATCGAAAGCCTGGCGGGCCCGCAGGGCACCTTGTACGGCGCGTCCAGCGAGGCGGGCACGATCCGCATCATCACCAACAAGCCCGACACCGCAGGCTTCTACGGCCGCGTCGATGGCGAGGTGAACACGGTGAAGGCCGGCGGGATCGGCGGCACGCTGGAGGGGATGCTCAACATCCCCTTCAACGATCGCATCGCGTTGCGTGTGGTCGGCTTCTACGAACGCGACGCCGGCTATATCGACAACGTGCCGGGCACGCGCAGCTTCCTGCCGCAGCCGGGCGGGATCACCGTCGATAACAAGGCTTTCGTGAAGAAGGACTATAACGACACCGATACCTATGGCGGGCGCGCGGCGCTGAAGATCGACCTGGACGACAACTGGACGGTCACGCCGACGCTGCTGCATCAGGAACAGCGTTCGCACGGCACCTATGGCTATGATCCGAAGGTCGGCGATCTTCAGGTCCAGCACTTCTATCCGGAATATCGCCAGGACCGCTTCACGCAGGCCGCGCTGACGATCGAGGGCAAGGTGGGCAATTGGGACCTCACCTATACCGGCGCGCTGCTCGACCGCCGCACGCTGCAGTCCAGCGACTATACCGACTATTCGGAGGCGTATGACTCGATGTACGCCTCGGTCGGCGGACTGGCCGGCTATTTCGCCTATGTCGACAATGCGGGCAAGACGATCGATCCGCGCCAGGTGATCGTCGCGCGCGACCATTTCAAGAAACTCAGTCAGGAACTGCGCGTCGCCTCGCCGGTCGAGGCGCCGTTCCGGCTGGTCGCCGGCGCCTTCTACCAGCGACAGAGCAACCTGATCTTCCAGAATTACAAGGTGCCCAATCTCGGGTCGCAGGTGTCGGTCAACGACTATCCGGGCACGCTCTGGCTCACGCGGCAGCACCGCGTCGACAAGGATTATGCCGTCTTCGGCGAGGCAAGCTACGATCTGACGCCCAAGCTGACGCTCACGGCGGGCGGACGCGTCTTCATCTATGACAATTCGCTGATCGGCTTCTTCGGCTTCGGTCGCAATCCCGGCGTCGATGCGGCGGACGGCCGTCCCTACACCGCCGAACCATTCAACGCCGCCGGCAGCTCGCGCACCGGCGTCGCCGGCTGCTATCTGGCGGGCGGCGGCACGCTGCGCGACGCCTATCTGAACGGCGGGTCGATCGGCGGCTTCCTGCAGACCCCGGATGTCGGCGGCATCCCGTGCGTCAATCTGGGCGTGCCGGTCGGCAACAGCGTGGTGCCCAAGCGCGCCGATGGCCAGGGCGTCACCTACAAGGTCAATGCCACGTGGAAGCCGATCGACAACGTCCTGCTCTACGCCACTTGGTCGCGCGGCTTCCGCCCCGGCGGGATCAATCGCCGTGGCGATGTCGGTGATTATCAGGCGGACTTCCTGACCAATTATGAAGTCGGGTGGAAGACGACCGTCGTCGACGGCCTGCGCTTCAACGGCGCGGTCTATCAGCAGAACTGGGACCAGTTCCAGTTCTCGTTCCTGGGCGAGAACAGCTTCACGATCATCCAGAACGGGCCGGACGCGCGCATTCGCGGCGTGGAAATGGACGCGGCGTTCAACAGCGGCGGGCTCTCGCTGACGGCGGCGGGATCGTACACCGACGCCAGGACGCTGACCGACCTGTGTTCGTCGGTGACGTGCAGCCCGACGGGCGACGACGTGCTGGCGCCGCGCGGCACCCGCCTGCCGATCACTCCGCGCTTCAAGCTGAGCGGCACGGCGCGCTATGCCGTCCCGATCGGCGCGGTGCGCGCCTATATCCAGGGACTGGTCGCTCACCAGAGCTCCGCCGGCTCGGATATCCGCGTGCTGTCGCTGACCGCGGACGGGACATCGAAGGCGAGCGGGCTGGGCCGGTTGCAACCCTATACCAGCGCCAATCTGGCGATCGGCGGCGAGCTCTCGGGGTATACCTTCGAGGTGTTCGTGCGGAACCTGTGGGACGAACGCGGCGAGATCTCGCGCTTCCAGCAATGCGGCACCTGCGACCAGCGCATCTACATCGTCCCGATCGCCCCGCGCACGATCGGCGTCCGCTTGGGTGCGCGCTTCTAGAGCAAACCGATGGTCGAGCGCGGTGGGAATCACGCTCCGTGACCCCGGCGCGGGCCGGGGTCCATGTCGCCGAAACCCAGTGACGTGAGCGGTTCCGCAACGGCTCAGGTCATGGAGTCCACGGCCATGGAATGCACCGCCATGGCCCGAACACGTCGCGAACTCCGCGAAACACGCTCCCGCGCTCCTGCGAACGCAGGAGCACGGGGCAGCAATTCCCATCCGTCGTTGTCGTACGTGACGCTGGATCTTGGCGTGCGCCGAAACACGGCATCGACCCGGCGCCAGCGGAGGACTCGACCCCGCTCACCCGGTCGCGCGGTAACGTGGCGCCTTGTCGAAATCGGACGCACCGAACGGCCGATCGTAGAAGACGTAATCGTAATAGAAGGCGCGCAGCCGTCGATGAAACGCGCGGATACGGTCCTGATACGCGAGCTGGGCGGTCAGATCGGTGCCGGCCAGTCGGGTCAGCAGCGCCTGCACCCCGACCGACGGCAACACCCATCCGAGCGCATTGGCCGCCGCCGCGCGCCGCTCCAGCCCGGCGCGATAGGCGCGCACGCGCGCCGCCACGCTCTCGTCACCGTTCTGGTGAAACGCGAGATACCATTTGTAGTGGAAGGCCTCGGTCAGCGGCGGCGCGTCCGACCAGCGCCGATGGTTGGCATAGAAGCGCCGCATCGTCTCCTCGCGCGGGATTTCCCACGCGCGGTGGACGTTCTCGCGCTGCGCCAGCGCGATCTGCGCGCCCTCGTCGACCGGGTTCGTCCGGTTGATGACCACGTTCGCCAGCGTCGGGATGATCAGCACCAGCACCAGCCATAGTGCCGCGAGCGTCGCGGCATTGGCGGTCGATCCGCGCCCGCGCGACGATACGAGTCCCGCCAGCCCGATCCAGAAGAGCAGATACAGCGCCGCCACCACGACGATCAGGATAATTGCGCCGATCGCGACACCGGACCATATCGCGCCGGCGAGGAACGGGATCGTCAGCGCGGCGGTGATCGCGACGAAGCGCACCATGGCGCGTCGCCACCACAGCCGCCCCGCCCCCGGCATCGCCTCCAGCATCCGCGCCCGCCCCGCCTCGCACTCGCCGGAGCGCAGGTCGTGGAACAGCGCGATCGTGAACAGCGGAGCCAGAAACACCAGCACGAACGCGAAGTCGAACCGGCCGGGCAGCGCCAGTTCGGGGTTGAAGGTGTCGCCGTCGTAGATCTGCGCCTCGATCCCCAGCGCGCGGACCCGCAGGATATAGGGCGCGACGTCCCGCATCCCGATTGCGGCGAAGGCCAGCGGCGACGGCGCGTCCCAGGTCGGGTGGAAGCTGTAATAGGCCGCCTGTCCGCCATCCTTGCTGCGATCGACGAACGCCCGCACCGCCGCGATGTCCTCCGCCTGTGCCGGCGCGATGGCGGCGATCGCCCCGCGCTGCCGCGCGATCTCGGCCATGCCCGCCGCGACCGCCGCCGCGCTGAGGATCGCCAGCAGGGCCAGCGCCGCCGCCGCCCAGCGCGACCGGAGCAGCAGTTGCGCCTCGTGCATCCACAGCGGCATCACTTCGCTCCCAACCGTCGCGTCGCGGCCGTCAGCATCAGCGTCGCCGCAACCAGCCAGCCGGCGATGATTGCCAGTCCCTGCAGCCCGGCCGCCACCAGCGTAGCCGGCGTCGGTGGCGTGAACGTGAAGACTGGCATCCGCTGCCAATGATCGGCGCCGATCCGCTTCCGGCGATCGGCACCGGCATCCACCGCTGTGTCGTCGGCATAGCTCACCTGATCGGCCTGGAGCTGGTTGAGCCGCTGGACCAGGTCGTAGCGGTAGCGCTCCGCCTGTTCGAGAAAACGCTGATGCCCCCCGAAATCGGTACCCGCCGACGCCATCGACACCTGTCGCAACGCGATCGTGGGACTGAGCAGACCGAAGCCCAGCACCATGCGGTTCTGCGCGGCGTGCGCGGCATAACTCTCCCGCGCATAGCGATCGAACAGGCGGGATGTGATCGCCTCGCCCTCGATCGCCAGCAATCCCTTATAGTTGACGGGCAGATCCTCGACGCGCGTCACGCCGTAGCGGCGCAGTACGTCGGCCTTGAACCGCGCGAAGTGCGGATCATCGGGATTGTGGCTGTCGCCCAGCCAGCGCAGGTCGCGCGCGATCGCGACATCAGTCTGCAAGCGATTGGCAAGTGGGTAGATTTGCCCCGCCACGTCCGGGGCGACGCGGGGAAGCAGGACGACCGTCACCGCCCAGATCGCGAGCAGCGCCAGCAACGCGTCCCTCCGCCGCCGCACCAGTGTCGAAACCAAGGTGATCGCCACCGACCACAGCGCCAGATACGCGCCATAAGCGATGATAATCAAGGCGATAGGACCTATAGACGCGCCGGGCTGTCCGGCGATCAGCGCAAAGCCGATCATCGCGGGCACACCGACCACCCCCGCCACCAGCCCCAGCGCGGCGAGCTTGCCGAGCACGATCGACCATGCCGCCGCGCCCTGCAACAGCAGCGGACGTAACGTGCCGCGCTCGGTCTCGCGCGCGACCGCGCCATAGCCGAGGAAGATCAGCAGCAACGGCACTGCCGCCTGCAGGACGAACGCCGGCGTCAGCTGGCCGAAGCGGACGAGCAGCGAACTCTGTAGCACATCACCGAAATTGCTGGTGTTCTGCCGATGCCCCTCAAGGAACATGGTGTTGCCGGTAAACGGATCGACCCCGGGATCGAACGCCGCCAGCGGGCTCAGCGGCCGGAAGATGAAATGCCCATAGTGGACGACGCGGTGCGGATGCCGGTCCGGCTGTGCCTCGAACGCGGCATTCGCCGCGCGTTGATGGCGCGCGCGCGTCTCGGCGATGCCCTGCTGATGCGTCCAGGCCGTCGCCACCGCGACGACGGTCAGCAGCAACAGCAGCAATACCGCCGTCACCGCGACGTGGTTGCGCCGCATCAGCCGGAGTTCGTCGCGCGCGATCAACGTCATCGCGCTCATGCGGCGCGCGCCCGCTCGCCGAAACGCGCGCGCAGCGCGCGAATGTCGAACCGCTCCGTACCGGTCGCCGCCACCTCCTCGACGATCCGCCCGCGTTCGAGGAAGCCGATCCGGTCGGCGACATCGACGGCGGACAACAGGTCGTGCGTCACCATCAGCACGGCGGTGTTGCGGACACGGATCGCGTGGAGAAGCGCGTTGAAGTCCGCGGTCGCTTGCGGATCAAGCCCGGAAGTAGGCTCGTCGAGCAACAATACCGGCACCTCGCGCAGCCAGGCGACCGCGATCGCCACTTTCTGACGCATTCCCTTGGAAAAGCCGCTCAACCGTGCATCCCAGGCGCGCTCCTGCAAGCCCGCCGCCGCGAACGCGTCCAGGATCGCGGCCCGCGACGGGCGGTTGCCCGACAGTGCCAGCAGATAGGACGCGTTCTCGACAGCCGTGAGATGATCGTACAGCGCGACATTTTCCGGCAGGTAGGCGGTCCGGCCTCGCGCATGATCGGGCTCGACGCCAGGATCGACTCCGCACACCGTGACCCGGCCGTCGTTGGGTCGGACAAACCCGAGGAGAAGCGACAAAGTGGTGGATTTGCCCGCGCCGTTCCCGCCAAGCAACGCGGTGATGCTGCCCGCCGGTACCGCGATCGACAGACCGTCAAGGACGCGGTGCGAACCGTAGGACATCGACACATCCTCGATCAGGATGGGATGGGATGACAAAAGGGGGCTCCATCGACAATTTCATGCGCTGGTTTGCCGAAAATCGTCAACGGATACAAGATATCATATCGGGAGAGCGTCTTCGTCGAGCTTACAGTCGGCCCGCTCGATCCCCCTCCAGTCGTGCAGCGCGATGGCTGTCACGCAGCCGTAGTTCCATCGGCCAGCGCCGTTGCAGCGGCGCGCGCGTGCCGCTGTCGCGGTCGGCGAGGATCGCGACCAGTTCCTCCGCCAGCGCCAGCCCGAGCGCGTTGAGATCCAGCGTGAAACAGGTCAGGTCGGGGGAAAGTGCCCGGCAGGTCGGATTGTCGCGCAGCCCGATCACCGCGATGTCGCGCCCCGGTTCGCATCCCAGACCGCGCAGCGCGCGATAGGCGCCGACCGGCGCGGTCTCGCCCATCAGCAGCAGCGCGGTGGGCGGCGGGATCAACGCCATCAGCGCGCGGGTCGCGAGTTCACCATCCTGCTCGTCGGAATCGCCGTGATGGATCAGCGCCTCGTCGATCGGCAATCCGGCGCTGACCAGCGCGGCGCGATATTCCGCCACCACGACATGGCTGTTGTTGATCGTCACCGGGGGCGCGATCAACCCGATGCGCCGATGACCGTCCGCCAGCAACAGCGCCAGCGCACGCGCCACGACCCCCTCGAAATCGAGATCGATCCACGCATAGTCAGTCGCGGAAGCGGTGCGGCCGAGTGCGACGAACGGGATGTCCCGCTCGATCAGCAATGCGATTCGCGCATCCTCATGCTGCGTCCCGGACAGCAGCCAGCCATCGACGGTGCCGCGCGCGATATGCCGCCGCAGGAAGGTGTCGCCGTCCTCGCCCTTGCGCGCCAGCAGGATCACCAGGTCCAGTCCGTGCGCGAACAACCCCGCCTGGACCCCTTCCAGCAGCGCCATGAAGAACGGATCGCCGTGCAGCGCGCTGTCATGCTCCAGCGTCAGCATGAAGCCGATCGTCCCCGTCCGTCCGATACGCAGCGAGCGACCGAACTGATTGGCGATATAGCCGAACTGCGCCGCCGCCTCCAGGACGCGCTGGCGGGTCGCGGGGCTGACGTCCTTTCGATCGTTCAACGCGCGCGACACGGTGCCGATCGACAAGCCGAGGCGCCCGGCTAGGGTCCGGATATCCATGGCGGTGTGATCGCGTTCGCATGGCGGCGGCGCAAGGGGGTTGACAGCGACCCATGCTGACCGCACACATCCGGAAACGTTTACGGTCCCGGGCTCACCGGGCGTTTGGGGAGGTTGGTGAAGCGTGGACACGCTGACACTGGAAGCGCGCACGATCACCTGGCGCTATGATGGCGACTGGGTACGGATCGAGGCGCATGGCCCCGATGGCTTGCGGCTCCGCGCCTCCACCTACGCACCCCGTGCCGACGCGACCGGCGCGCTCATCGATCTCCCCGCCACCGACGCGGTAGTGACGCGCGACGGCCCGGTTGCCCGGATCACCAATGGCCGGATCACCGGCGAGATCGACCTTCAGGGGCGCGTCCGCTTTCTCGACGGCGATGGCCGCATCCTCCTTGAGGAGAAATGGCGGCAGCGCGACACGGTGACGAAGTTCTGGACGGTCGGCAGCGAGACGGTCGATACGATCAGCGCGCTGGGATTGTCCGGACGCGAGTTCAAGCCGCTACCCGGCGGTGCGGCGCGGATCACGGTGCGGTTCGAGGCGAAACACGCCGAACGGCTGTACGGCATGGGCCAGTACCAGCAGCCGAACCTCGACCTCGCCGGCTGCATCCTCGAACTGGCGCAGCGCAACTCGCAGGCGAGCGTGCCGTTCGTCGTGTCGAACCACGGCTATGGCTTTCTTTGGAACAGCCCCGCGATCGGAGAGGCGTGCTTCGCGGCCAACGGCACCGTCTGGACCTCGCACGCCGCGCACGAGATCGATTACTGGATCACCGCCGGAGCGACACCGGCGGCGATCCTTCGCAACTATGCCCGCGTCACCGGCACCGCGCCGATGATGCCGGACTTCGCGCTGGGCCTCTGGCAAAGCAAGCTGCGATATCGGACGCAGGATGAACTGCTGTCGGTGGCGCGCGCCTATCGCGATCGCGGCATTCCGCTTTCGGTGATCGTCGCCGACTTCTTCCACTGGCCGGTGCAGGGCGACTGGCGGTTCGACCCGCGCGAATGGCCCGATCCCGCCGCGATGTGCGCCGAGTTGCAGGCGATGGGCACCGAATTGCTGGTGTCGGTGTGGCCGACCGTCGATCCTCGTTCGGAGAATTACCCCGCGCTTGCCGAGAAAGGCTATCTGGTCCGCGCGAACCGCGGCGTCGACGTGCAGCAGGAATTTCTGGGCAACACGCGCTTCATCGACGTGACGCATCCGGGCGCGCGCGACTTTCTGTGGCAGACCCTGAAGCGCAACTACCGCGATCAGGGGGTGCGGTTGTTCTGGCTGGACGAGGCGGAGCCGGAATATGGCGCCTATGATTTCGACAATTACCGCTATCACGCCGGTCAGGTGCTGGCGGTCGGCAACGCCTATCCGCTCCACTATGCGCAGGCGCTGCACGACGGGCTGAGCGCCGAGGGCGAGACGGAGATCGTCAGCCTTGTCCGTTGCGCGTGGGCGGGCAGCCAGCGCTATGGCGCGCTCGTCTGGTCGGGCGACATCCACAGCTCGTTCACCGCCATGCGCAACCAGTTGAGCGCCGGGTTGAACATGGCGATGGCCGGCATCCCGTGGTGGACGACCGATATCGGCGGCTTCCACGGGGGTGATGTCGAGGATCCGGCGTTCCACGAACTGGTGATCCGATGGTTCCAATGGGCGGTGTTCACGCCCGTTCTGCGGATGCACGGCCACCGCGACCCGATCACCCCACCCGCCGAGCCGTTCCGCGACGGCGTCGCGCAATGCGACACGGGGGCGGGCAACGAACTCTGGAGCTTCGGCGAGGACGTGTTCACGATCCTTCGCCGCTTCGCTGCCTTGCGCGAGCGGTTGCGCCCCTATGTCGCGGGGCTGATGCGCGCCGCGCACGAGGCGGGCGATCCGTTGATGCGCCCGATGTTCTACGACTTCCCCGAACAGCCGCGAAGCTGGGAGGTCGACGATCAATATATGTTCGGCCCCGACCTGCTGGTCGCGCCGATCGTCGCGGCGGATGTGGCGGCACGCGATATATGGTTGCCGACCGGGACATGGGTCGATGCCTGGGCCGGCAGCGCGATCAGCGGCGGCCGCACAATCCGATGCGATACTCCGATCGACCGGATACCCGTCTTCGTCCGGGCCGGTGCGTCGGTCGCCGCCGCCTTCGCGGAGCCGGACGCATGACGACGATCGCGCAACAGGACGATGCCGCGCCGATCGTCACCGGCGCGGCGCCGGTCGGCCGCGTGCCGTTCAGGGAAAAGGTCGCCTATGGCTTCGGCGATGCCGGGGGCACGATCATCACCGGGCTGATCGCCAATTTCCTGACCTTCTACTACACCGACGTCTTCGGGATCGCGCCCGGCGTGGTCGGCATCCTGTTCCTGTCGCTGCGCATCTTCGATGCGGTGTCCGACCCGTTGATCGGGATCATGGCCGATCGCACGAAGACGCGCTGGGGGCAGTTCCGGCCCTATCTGTTGTGGACGGCGATCCCGGTCGGGCTCAGCTGCTTCCTGACCTTCCAGTCGCCCGATCTGGGCGCGGACGGCAAGGTCGCCTATGCCGCGATCACCTACTTCCTGCTCGCTCTGTCCTATTCGCTCAACAACGTGCCCTATTGCGCGCTGGTGACGCGGATGACCGACAGCGCGGAGGAAGGCGTCGCGTGCCAGTCGGTGCGCTTCGCGATGGTGGCCATCGCCTCGTTCACCGTCTCGGTCGGCCTGCCGATCATGGTCCGCGGACTGGGCGGCGGCGACGTCGCGCGCGGCTATCGCGACGGGGTGGCGATCCTTGCGCTCGCGGCGGTCGCGATGTTCCTGATCTGCTTCCTGTTCGTGCGGGAACGCGTCGCCTTCGCCGGCGCCGAGCAACCGCCGCTGCGCACCGCGATCGCCAACACGCTGAAGAACGACCAGTTGCGGATCACCTTCGCGATGACGCTGCTCCTGATCGCGATCTTCAATACGAAGGGCGGCGCGGCGCTCTACTTCATCACCTATGTCCTGAAGGGCGGCACCACCTATCAGGCGTTCTTCTTCGGGATCGCGACGATCGGCGGATTCATCGGCTCGATCGTCGTCACCGCCTTTACGCGCCGTTACGACGTGCGGACGATCTATATCTGGGTGAACCTGATCCTGGTCGCGGGACATTTCGCCGCCTTCTTCGTGCCCGGCGACTATCCAACTGTGTGGCTGGGGCTGGTTGGCCTCTGCTGCATCGTGCTGGGCTGCACCCTGCCGCTGCACTTCACGCTGATCCAGCTCGCCGACCAATATGGCGAGTGGAAGCTGGGGATGCGCTCCTCCGGCATGAGCTTCGCGTTCAACCAGTTCTTCGTCAAATTGGCCTGGGCGGTCGCGGGCGCGCTGATCAGCGGCGTGCTCGTCCTCGTCTCCTACAAGGCGGGCGCGGGGAACCAGACCGCGCTGTCGCTGACCGGCATCCGTGCGCTGTCGACGATCGTGCCGGGGCTGATGCACCTGCTGCTGGCGCTGACGATCAGCCGCCTGATCCTGAACCGCGCCACGATCGCGCGCATGAATGCGGAGCGTGCCGCATGAACCCTGTCCCCTTCCTCCCGGAGCCCCGTCCGATGCGTGCTGCCTTCCTTGCCGCCCTGCTCGCCACCACCGCCACGCCGCTGGCGGCGCAGGACACGCCGGAACGGCTGACCGTCGACATGAGCAGCGACACCGGCGCGTTCCACGGCGGCGCCTCGGGAACGCTGTACGGCCTGTACGACGCGCGGCTGCCGCACCCCAATCTGGTCGAGGGGATCGACCTCCGCACCGTCTCGACCAAGGCGCAGGACGGGCCGCAGCATCCGGGCGCCGACGCGCTGGAGGTGTCGACGCTGCTGACCGATGCGTCGGGCGGCGACACCTATATCTACATGACCGATGTCTTCCGGGAGTTTCCCTACAAGTGGAAGAGCGGCGACTGCGCGCAGTCCGTCACCAATTATATCGAGGTGCTGAAGCGGCAGGCCGAACAGGTCCGCGCCCTACCCGAACGCTATCGCAAACGCATCGTGTTCGTGCCGTTCAACGAGCCCGACGGCAACATGTTCAGCGCCGATGCCAAGAGCTGCAACGGGGTCAGTTGGCTGAAGGAACCGGCGGTGTTCCTCGACGCCTGGGACCGCGCGGTGCGCGCCTTGCGCCAGACGGCACCGGGCACGCGGATCGCGGGGCCGAACACCAGCATCCTGTTCGATCAGGTCGAGGGTTTCCTGCGCCACGCGATCGCTCAGGACACGATGCCCGACGTCGTGACGTGGCACGAACTCAGCGATCCCGCGACCGTCCGCACCAGCGTGCGCAAATATCGCGCGTGGGAGGACAGGCTGTTCGCCGGCACGAAGTGGCAGGGCCGCCACCTGCCGATCAACATCAACGAATATGCCTATAACTACCACACCTCGGTCCCCGGCCAGATGGTGCAATGGGTGGCCGCGATCGAGGATGCGAAGGTCGATGCCGACATCGCGTACTGGAACATCGACGGCAATCTGAGCGACAGCGCGGTGCAGGCGAACCGCGGCAACGGGCAATGGTGGCTGCTGAACGCCTATGCGGCGATGAGCGGGCACACGCTGGACGTGACCCCGCCGCACCGCGACCAGAGCTATACGTTACAGGGCGTGGCGACGCTCGACCCGGCGCGGCGGCAGGCCCGCGTGCTGCTGGGCGGGAAGAGCGGCGCGGCGACGGTGGCGATGACGAAGCTGCCTGCCTTCTTCGGCCCCGCCGCACAGGTGCGCGTGCGCGAGATCGCGTGGACCGGGCAATTGGGCGACGCGACGCCGCCGATCGTGGCCGCAGACCGGCTGGTCCCGATCCGCGACGGCGCGATCACGCTGACCTTCGGCCGCGACGGCCTGCCGGCGCTGCGGGAGGAATCGGCCTATGAACTGGTCGTCACCCCCGGCACGATCGCTTTGCCCGCCCCCACCGCACCGTGGCGGCAGGACTACGAGGCGGAGGCGGCGACGCGGCGCGGCAGCGGGCTGAAGGTCCGCGGGCCCGAGGGTTCGCCCAAGGACGTCTCGCGTTTCCACACCTCGGGCGGCTATTCGGTCGAGGGGTTCGCGACCGCCAACGACGCCGCGCTCGACTTCACGGTCGAGGTGCCGCGCACTGCGACCTACGACCTGCGCGTGCTGGCCAGCACCTTCAACAAGGACCCGCTGGCCGAGGCGCAGGGGCCGACCAACGTCTTCCTGCGCATCGACGGCACGGACGCGGGCGAGTTGTACCTGCCGCTCGGCTACAAGCCCGCGGTGCTCGACCATGTCGACACGCCGGTCACGCTGACGAAAGGCCGCCACGTCATCACGCTGGCGACGCGCAGCCGCGACGGGCGTGGGAAGACGCAGGGCAACGGGCTGGTCGACCGCATCACGCTGACCGAGGCGACCCCGGCGGGCAGGCCGCGCAGCTATGACGTGCGCGACGCGGTGATGAAGGACGGGGCCGCGACCTTCTGGGTCTATGCGTCGAAGGATGCGCCCGCGCGCCTGACCGTATTGGCCGATGGCGCGCGCCCGACGCTCAGCGTCAACGGACGCCCGGTGGCGGGCGACACCGCCTTTCTGCTGGGCGGCATCAACAAGGTGGTCGTCACCGGCGCGGGCGCACGCCTGCGCGGCCTGCGCGTCACCGATACGGGCAAGGCCGACACGCGCATCTACGAGGCGGAGGCGGCGCAGGTCGCAGGGTCCGCGCGCGTCGCCGACATGTCGCTGGCTAGCGGCGGCAAGGCGGTGTTCGACATCGGCGGCGCGCCCGGCAACGGCAACACGCTGACCTTCACCGACGTGCGCGTGCCGCGCGCGGGGAGCTATGCGCTGACGGTCCGCTTCTCGAACGACGAACAGTCGAAGGCGACGCACTACAACCCCGATCCGCTCGCCCGCATCGCGCGCATCGCGGTGAACGGCGCGACCCCGGTGCTGGCGACCTTCCCCAACAGCTTCCACCGCAACAACTGGTGGGAGATGACCGTGCCCGTCACGCTGCGCGCCGGCACCAACACGATCCGCATCGCCGGCGAGGAACAGCCGAACTGGGACGGCCGGACCTATGCGTCGCACGTCTGGCCCGACGTGCTGCTGCGCTCGCGCTTCGCCCCCAACATCGATCGCATCGCGGTGACGCCGATGCCCTGACCATCACCAACCCAACCAAAACAGAACAAAAACAAAAAAAACACGACCTAGGAGAAGGGACCCTTTCATGACCATGATGACGACTGCGCACCTGCTCGCCTCCAGCGCCGCTTTGGCGATCGCGCTGGCGGCATCCCCCGCGCTGGCGCAGACCGCCGCGCCCCAGGTCGATACGACCGCCGCCGAACCCGCCAACACCCCGCCCTCCGGCGATGTGGCCGCCACCGACGACATCGTCGTCACCGGCATCCGCCAGAGCCTGAGCAGCGCGCAGAACATCAAGGCCAATTCCGACGCGATCGTCGACGCGCTGGTCGCCGAGGACATCGGCAAGTTCCCCGACAACAACGCCGCCGAGGCGATCGCGCGCGTCACCGGCGTGCAAGTCACCCGCTACGCCGACGAAGCGGGCGGCGTGCTGATCCGCGGCCTGCCCAACGTCCAGACCACGGTACAGGGCCGCGAGATCTTCACCGCCGACGGCCGGTCGGTGTCGATCGCCGACTTCCCCGCCCAGGCGCTGTCGAAGGTCGAGGTCTATAAGGCGACCACCGCGAACAATCTGGAGGGCGGCATCGCCGGCCTGATCGACGTCGGCCTGCGCCGCCCGTTCGATTTCAAGGGCTTCCAGCTCGCAGGCGCGGCGCGCGGTGTCTACAACACCGAATCGCGCAAGCTCGACCCGATCGGCAGCCTGCTCATCACCGACCGCTGGCAGACCGGGATCGGCGAGATCGGCGCGCTGGTCAACGTGTCCTTCACGCAGACGCGTTACCTGAACTCGGTCCGCTACCAGGGCTTCCAGGACAATGTCCCCGCCGCGCAGACGATCCTGCCCGCATCGGTCGGGCGTAACTTCACCTTCCCGCAGGATATCGGCCTGTTCTACGGGCGCGGCACGCGTCAGCGGCCGTCGGTCAACGCCTCGCTGCAATGGCAGCCGACCGACAATCTGATGATTTATGCCGACGGCCTGTACCAGGGCTATCGCAACCGCAACGCCAACGACTTCTTCGGCATCCCGATCCAGTCGAACCCCAACGGCGGCAACCCGCCGACGATCCGCAACGCGGTGCTCACGCCGGACGGCACGACGCTGCAATCGTTCGATATTGACCTGGGGCTGGTCAACGGCCCCAGCAAGGAGTTCGGCACCAGCCGCACCGACACCTATCAGGGCGCGTTGGGCGCGCGCTGGGAAACCGGCAATGCGGTCTTCACCACCGACCTCGCCTATACCCGCTCGACCGTGAACAACAATTGGGGGCAGTTCCAGACGCAGGTGGCCACCCCGCTGTCGCTGTCGGTGAAGCTCAACGACCAGCGCAGCGTGAACTTCACGCCCAGCGGTGTCGACTTCAACAATCCCGACAGCTTCTACATGCGCGGGCTGATCGAGAATCGCGGGCGCGGCGCGGGCAGCCAGTGGCAGTGGCAGGGCAATCTCGCGCTCGACACCGGATCGTCGCTGTTCCCGAAATTCTACTTCGGGCTGCGCTACGGCGATCGCGACGCCAGCTCGGTGTTCGGTGACCGCTATGCCGCGCTTGCCAGCCTGAAGGACCCGATCTCGAAGGTGCCGACCGTCTCGCAGGGCGGGATCATCGAGGCGGGCTTCCACGGCGACGACGTGCAGCAATTCCGCTCGTGGTTCGCGCCCAACGCCTTCCTGCTGAACGACCGGCTGAACGACGTGCGCGGCTATATCCGCGACGCCTTGGCGCGCTCCGGGGCGGATGCCGCGACGCAGGCGGCCTGGGCCCCCGAACAGCCCGCGCTCAACCCGCTCAACGCCTTCAAGGCGCGCGAGCAGGTGTTCTCCGGCTATGCGCAGGTCAATTACGCCTTCGACGTCGGATTCCCGATCGATGGCGTCATCGGCACGCGCGTGGTCATCACGCGCAACAAGCTGGACGGCACCAATTCGCTGCCGATCCCCGGCACCAACCAGACGCAATTCGTGCCGATCGCCTCGTCGACGCAATATGTCGACATCCTGCCGAACATCAGCGCGCAATTGCACTTCACCGACCGGCTGAAGCTGCGCCTGTCGCGGACCGAAGCGCTGACGCGGCCCGGCTTCAACCAGATCAACCCGACGCTGACCATCTCGCAGGGGACGATCGGCGGCAACATCTCCTACACCGGCAACGGCGGCAATCCGGACCTGCAACCGATCCGCTCGAACAATTACGACGCCTCGCTGGAATATTATTTCTCGAAGACCGGCTCGGTGTCGGTCGCGGGCTTCTATCGCGAGATCACCGGCTTCATCAATTCGCTGCCGCAGGTGGTGAACGTCCAGCCGTTCGGCGACATCCTGGTCTATCGCCCGTCCAACTCCAGCACCGGCACGATCAAGGGGATCGAGGCGGCGGCGACGACCTTCTTCGACTTCCTGCCCGGCGCGCTGCGCGGGCTCGGCGCGCAGGCCAACTTCACCTATATCGATGGGGAACAGGTCGTTCCCGCCGCCGCCAATTTCGCGGGCGGCAGGCAGACGCTGCCGGGCGTGTCCAAATACAGCTTCAACGTGATCGGCCTGTACGAACTGGGACCGGCGAGCGTCCGCCTCGCGTATAACTACCGCAGCGCGAATCTCGACGGCTTCGGCGCGCCGGGGGTATTCACGACCGTCTATTCGGACGCGGTCGGGCGGCTCGACCTCTCGGCCAGCTACAACCTCAACAGCAACATCACGCTGACCGTCGACGCCACCAACCTGCTGCGCACGCCGTATCACAGCTACGTCAAGGACCCGCGCTATCCGCGCGACGTCCGCTGGGAGGCGAGCCTGCTGTCGGCGGGCGTCCGCTTCCGCTTCTAAGCCGCCGGCACGTCGCGCGGGTGGCAGGCGTCATCCGCGCGGCGTTTTCGCGCCCGCGTGATCGTCCGGCACTTGGTCGATCACACCGAACCCGGCATAAGCAGATGCATGGCTGCCTTTGATGATTCCGACGACCCGCTGCTGGGTGCCGCATGCAATCGCCTCGCCGCATGGGTCGAGCCCCTGCCGGCCGGGATCGTGATCGACCCGGCCTCGGGCCTGACCGAACAGGATCTCGCGCTGATCCTTCGCCATCTGCACGCGACCCGGCATACGGTGCCCGCCGCCGGCAGCGGCGCGCCCCGCCCGGCGCGAGCGTCCGTCCCGCTCACCGCGCGCGACTGACACCACTTCCATGGCGCAGCGCACCGAAAAGCAGAAGATGCTGGCCGGCGAACCCTATCACGCCGGCGACCCGGAACTGATCGCCGATCATCAGGCCGCGCTGGCGTGGATGGCGCGCTACAACGCGGCGTCGACGCTGGGGGCGGCGGAGCGTCGCGCGATACTGGTCGAGCGGCTGGGGCATGTCGGCGCCGGGGCGGTGATCCGGCCACCGTTCCACTGCGACTACGGCGACAACATCCGCATCGGCGATGGCGTCTTCCTCAATTACGGCTGCATCATCCTCGATGTGGTGTCGGTGTCGATCGGCGACGGTACGCAGATCGGACCGGCGGTGCAGATTCTGACCGCCGATCATCCGCGCGATCCGGCCGAACGGGCAAAGGGCGCCGAATGGGGTCGCCCGATCACGATCGGACGCAACGTCTGGATCGGCGGCGGCGCGCTTATCCTGCCCGGCGTGACGATCGGCGACGATGCGATCGTCGGGGCGGGCAGCGTGGTGACGCGCGACGTCGGGGCGGGTGCCACGGTCGCCGGCAATCCCGCACGCGAACGGACCGGTCGCCCCCTGTGATCGCGCGCCATCCATAAGACTTTGGTCGAAGCGCCGCGCCGTCGGCGACACGCTTAAGCGACCCTTTACCAGCGAATGTCAGCCACTTGGCAACTCATCATGCCGAAGGCCAACCGATCCATGCTGACGTGGTTCAAGGAAACAGCCCCGATCCGCCTCAAGTTCAAGGTGCTTCTGGGCATCTATGGCAGCCTGGCGGGTACGCTCGCCGCGCTCGTCTGTGTTGCCGCGGGACCGGGCGCCATGCCCCTGAAGGCGGCGGCGGCGGCCCTGTTCGTGGCCGTGCTGGTCGTGACCCTCGTCGCCTCGCACCTGATCTGCACGCCTTATGTCAACACCGTGCTGCGGATGGAGGCGCTGGCGGCCGGCGATCTGGACAGCCCGGTCGCCTATACGCAGCATCGCGATTGCGTCGGCCGGATGACCACCGCGATGGAAAGCTTCCGCGAAAGCTCGCTGGCGGCGGCCGAATGCCACACGCAGCGCGCGATGGCGCTGGCGATGGGGTCGGGGCTGAACGAACTGGCCAAGGGCAACCTCGCGCACCGCATCACGGCCGACCTGCAAGGCCCGTTCGCGCAGTTGAAGAGCGACTTCAACAGCGCGGCGGCCGCCCTGTCGGCGGCGATGTCGGTGGTGAACGCCAGCGCGTCGGGCATCGCGGACGGCGCGCACGACATCCACCGCGCCGCCGACGATCTGTCGCGCCGAACGGAACAACAGGCCGCGTCGCTGGAACAGGCCGCCGCCGCCATGCAGCAGATCACCACCACGGTACAGCAGACCGCAACGCATGCGACCCGCGCCAACGATGCCGTTACCGAGGCGCGCCACGATGCCGACCAGTCCGGCGACGTGGTGATGCGCGCCGTCGACGCGATGAACGGGATCGAGCGTTCGTCGAGTGAGATCAGCGAGATCATCGCGGTGATCGACGGCATCGCCTTCCAGACCAATCTGCTGGCACTGAACGCCGGTGTCGAGGCGGCGCGCGCGGGTGACGCGGGCAAGGGATTCGCGGTCGTGGCGTCGGAGGTACGGGCGCTGGCACAGCGCTCCGCCGAGGCGGCCAAGGACGTGAAGGTCAAGATCACCGGATCCAGTCAACAGGTCGAGGCGGGCGTGAAGCTGGTCGCGGAGGCCGGAACGTCGCTGCAACGCATTTCCGGTCGGATCGCGAAGATCAGCGTGCTGGTCTCCGACATCGCGTCGGCCGCCGATCAACAGGCGACCGGGCTTCAGCAGGTCAATCTGGCGGTGGCCGAGATGGACGGCGTCACGCAACAGAATGCCGCGATGGTGGAACAGACGATGGCGGCGACCGCCAGCCTGACCGAGCAGACCGACCGCATGTCGGCGGAGGCTGGTCGCTTCACGCTGGCGACGGACGCGGCGAGAAACCGCGCGCACCCCCCGCGACTGGCGATCGCGCGACGCGCCTGAGCGCTTCTTCCCCTCCGCGCCCGCGCCGTTTCTACGACCTCGACCGCATTGACGGCATCGCCGCGACGTCGATACACAAGGACAGGATCACAACGGGTTGGGAGGGGATATGGGCAAGGCTCATCAGCGCCGCGCGTGCGGAGCATCGTGGTGATCGATCGCCGCGATGCGCTGGCCGGGATGGTCGCGGCCTTCGGGGCGAGCGTGTTTGCCCCATTGGCGCGCGCCGCCGCCTATCGGCCAAACCCGGTCATCAACACCGGCGCACCCGCCCCGGTCTTCACCGCCGCGCAACGCGCGCTGGTCGCCGCACTCAGCGAGCGTGTGATCCCCACGACGGACACGCCCGGTGCCATCGCTGCGGGCGTCCCCGACTATATCGAGCATATGTTGGGCGACTGGGCGATCGACGACGAACGCGCCACGATCCTGGGCGGCCTCGCCGCGATCGACGCGCGCAGCATCGCGCAATACCGCACCCCGGCGGCCAAGGCGACGCCGGCGCAACAGGACGCGTTGCTGACGCTGGCGATGAACGACGCGCTGCCCGGTGCCGCATCCTTCTTCCCGGCCTTCAAGCAACTGGTTCTGACCGGCTATTACACGTCGGAGGTCGGCATCACGCAGGAACGGCACTACCTGCCGGTCCCCGGCGATTACGACGGCGCCTACCCTTACGCGAAGGTCAAGCGGATCTTCTCGTCCTGACCGGTCGCGCCGATCCCATCCTTCTTCCTCCCCGAACCTCTTTCCGGCGGGCATTCATATCATGGCAGCAACAGATCGTTTCGACGCCATCGTCATCGGCTCCGGCGTCAGCGGCGGCTGGGCCGCCAAGGAACTGACCGAAAAGGGGCTGCGCGTCCTGATGGTCGATCGCGGCCGGATGGTCGAACATGGCGAGGATTATCCGTTCGACGGCAAACCCGCCTATGAGATCCCCGCGCGCGACAAGATGCCGGCCGCGCTGGCCAAGAGCGATTATTTCGCGCTCAACGGCTGGGTGTCGCCCTCGACGCAGCCGTTCTTCATCAACGACCGGCTCAACCCGTATGATTACGACGCGCCCAACAAGTTCAACTGGGTGCGCCCATCGGTGGTGGGCGGCAAGTCGCTGACCTGGGGGCGGTGGAGCTTCCGCTGGGCACCGACCGACTTCGAGGCGAACAAGCGCGAGGGCATCGGGGTGGACTGGCCGATCCGCTACGAGGACGTCGCGCCCTGGTACAGCTATGTCGAGAAGTATATCGGCGTGTCGGGCGGGCGGGAGAACCTTGACTATCTGCCCGACAGCGAGTTCATGCCACCCTTTCCGATGAACGTCGCGGAAACGTGGCTGAAGGGACGGCTGGAAAGCGAGTTTCCCGGCCGCAAGCTCATCAACGCACGGCTCAGCAATATCACCGAGGACAAGCCCGAGCAGAATCGCACGCGCTGCCAGAAGCGCGCGCAATGCCATCGCGGATGCAGCTTCGGCGCGTATTTCTCCACGCAGGCGGTGACGCTGCCGGCCGCGCGCGCGACGGGCCGACTGACGCTGCGCTCCGACACCTGGGTGACGAACCTCGAATACGACCCCGCGAAGAAGCGCGTGACCGGGGTGCGGATGGTCGACGCCAATACCGGCCGCGCCGAGGTGGTGGAGGCGCGCATGGTGTTCCTGTGCGCTTCGGCGATGAGTTCGATGCACATCCTGCTCAATTCGCGCCCCGCCGGCAGCCAGCGGAGCTGGTTCCACTCCAACGGTGCGCTGGGCAGCGCGGTGATGGACCATATCTTCCGCGTCGGCGTCTCCGGTGACATCCCCGGCATGACGGATCTCGTCGAATATGGGCGGCGTCCCGGCGGCGTCTATGTCCCGCGCTTCCGCAACCTCGTCAGCGAGGATCTGCCGTTCAGGCGCGGCTATGGCTATCAGGGCGGCGCCAGCCGTCAGCCTGCGATGGTCGAGGGCTTCGGCGCGGCGATGAAGCACGGGATGCGTGAATACGGGCCGTGGCGCTTCTCGATGGGCGCGTTCGGGGAATGCCTGCCCTATGACGACAATCGCGTCATGCTGAACTTCGACAAGACCGATCGTTTCGGAACCCCGTTGCTGCGCTTCGACGTGACGTTCCGCGACAATGAGATCCGGATGATGGACGATGCGCTGGAACAGGGGAAGCTGATGCTGCAACGCGCCGGGCTGACCAATGTGACCGGCGGCCGGGGCAAGCACGTGCCCGGCGAGGCGATCCACGAAATGGGCGGCGCGCGCATGGGACGCGATCCGGGCAGCTCGGTGCTCAACGGCTGGAACCAGGCGCATGACGCACCCAATCTGTTCGTCACCGATGGCGCGCAGATGGCATCGGTATCGTGTGTGAACCCGTCGCTGACCTTCATGGCGCTGACCGCGCGCGCCGCCGATCATGCCGTCAAGCAGATGCGGGCCGGGATGATCTGATCGCGGCCGCGGGAGGAACCGCCGATCGACGCTGCCCCCCTCGCCTTGCCCGCATTCTCGCGACGGCACAGTCACGGCCCGGCAAGGCTTTGACGATGCGGCTCCGGTCCTTACAACGGTCGGACGGCACCGGCTGGCAAGAGGATGAAGGATAAAGATGACCGCGGAGCCGAACGGCCCGTCGCCCGTGTTCGTGGTCGAGGACGACGATGCGATGCGCGACGCGATCGAGGCGCTGCTGCGGATGTGCGGGCATGACGTGCGCAGCTATGTCAACGGCGCGGCGTTCATGGCGGCGATCGGCGAGGCGCAGACCGGCTGCATCGTCATGGACGTGCGGATGCCGGAGATCGACGGGCTCGCCTTTCAGCGCCACATGGCGGAGGCCGGGATCGCGTTGCCGATCATCTTCATCTCCGGCTATGCCGATGTCGCGCTGAGCGTCACCGCGATGCGGCAGGGCGCGTTCATGTTTCTGACCAAGCCGTTCCGCGACCAGGATCTGCTGGATGCGGTCAGCGACGCGCTGCGCAGCGAACGCGAAACGCGGGGACACCGTGTCGAGGCCGCCGCCGCCCGGGCCGCCTTCGCGGCGCTGACCCCGCGCGAGCGGCAGATCATGACCGATATGACGCATGGCGAACCCAACAAGGTGATCGCCGCACGGCTCGACCTGAGCGAGGCGATGGTGAAGGTGATCCGCGCCGGGATCATGCGCAAGATGAACGCCTCATCCCTGCCGCACCTCACCCGGCTCGCCGAACGCCACGGCCTGACCTGACGCGGATGGACGCCCCGATGCGGGATCGCTGGCTGCTGACGGGATGCGGCGTGGTCGCGGCGCAGTTGCTGGCGCCGGCGTCGGCGGAACGCTTCGTCGATACGATCTCCGCCGGGATGGCGGCGCTGGCCATCCTCTGCGCGGCGCGAACGATCCGGCTGACCCCGCCCGTCGGCGTGCCGGATCGCTGGCGCTGGCAGGCAGGGGGTGTCGCATGGAGCCTGTGGGCGGCGCAGTGGCTCGCCAATGCCGCGCAGGACTCGCTGTTCGCCGGCAATCAGTTGCTGGCCAAGGCTTTGTCGGAGGCGCGGCTGGCGGTGCTCGTCATCGCGCTGGTTCCGCTGGCGGCCAAGGGCGACGATCGGCGGCTACGGTGGCTCGATGCGCTGTTCGCGCTTGCCTTCGCCTTGCTGATGACGCTGCTCTCATGGCCCGACCTGTTCGATACCGAGCCACACGGTCCCGACAAGACCTTCCTCTATCTCGGCTATGTCGCGATGGCGGTGTTCGCGGGATTGAGCGTGCTGGGCCAGCCCGCCCGCCCGTTGCGGCGCATGTCATGGGCGCTGTTCGTGACGCTGGCGACCTATGCGCTGGTAGGCATTTCGTCGCGTGAACTGATCGAGCATGGGTTGCTGGGCATGGACGCCCCGGTGTTCGCTTATGGCGACCTGCCGTTCCTGGCCTACCTCTATCTGATCGGTCGTCCACCGCCCGGGGACGGGCCGGAGGACGTGGCGGAGCCGGGACACCGGCTGCTCCTGCTGGCGCGTCTGGTGCCGCTGGTGTTGACGATCCTGATCGTCGCGCTCGCCTTCATCGTCGCCTATACGATGCGTGACGCGGCGCTGATCGCCGGCATCGTCGCGCTGGCGATCCTGATCGCCTATGCCGCGCGCACCGCGCTGACCGAGGCGTTGCATCATCAGCGCCGACAGGCCGCGTTCGTGCGCGAACAGGCGCGCGCCGCCGGGCTGACCGATCTGATGCACGAACTGCGCTCCCCGCTCGGCGCGATCGCGCTCAATGCCTCGATCCTGCGCCGCGCCGGAGAAGGTGTGCCGGGTGCGGAGCGCGCGGCGGTCGCGATCGAGAGCGGGTGCATGACGATCTCCCGCCTGCTCGACGACGTGCTGGCGCTCGAACGGCTGGAGGCGGGCCTGACCCCCGCCACGCTCGCCCGCCACGATATCGCGATGCTGGTGCGCGAGGTGGTGGCGATGCTGGGCGCCGAGGCGGAGGAGTATGGCGTGACGCTGAAGGCGCATACCGTCGCGCTCAACGGATCGGTCGACGCCGCCGCGTTCCAGCGTATCCTGTTGAATCTGGTCAACAACGCGCTGCGCTTCACGCCGCGCGGCGGGCGGATCGACGTCGCGCTGTCGCGCGCCGATGGCGCTTATCAGGTGACGGTCGCCGACACCGGAGTCGGACTGCCCGCCGAGGTGCGCGCGCAACTCTTCCGCCGCTTCTCCACGGTTTCGCGTCCGCTCAACGGCCGGCGCGGATCGGGCCTCGGACTGGCGATCTCGCACGCGCTGGCGCGATCGATGGGCGGGACGATCACGGTCGATCCGCCGGCCCCCGCGGGCACCACCTTCCGGGTGGTGATCCCGGCACGCTGATCATTATACCTTGGTATAATTCGGTTAGACCACGGCAACGGTTGCCAAGTTAACGCCTCTTACATCATCATCGCCGCCAGCCGATGGTCGCACGCGACGCACCATCATCACGACATCGACACGACGGGACTATCCGTCGCGTGGGCGGTTGCCCGCGCGGGAGGATGCCGGTGCGTGCCGGCCTATCAGGAAAGGACACGTCATCATGACCTCCACCCCGCGCTCAGCCACCGCGCTGACCGATGGTCTGCTTTCCTCGCTGCGTACCGGCGGCGACTCCCCGTTCCAGACGCGCTTCGGCAAGGCGCATGATGTCTCGGTCGGCTTCACCGAGGCGTTGCGCGCGTTCCCCGACCAGACCGAAGCGAGCTTCGCCACCAGCGACATGGCGGTGTCGCTCGCCGGCGGCGCCGCATCGGCCGCCAGCCTGAACCCGGGCCTCAGCCCGCTGTTGCTGCGCGCCGCCGCCAACAACCGCAAGATCGCCGCGACCGTGGAGGATCCGATCGCCGCCAAGCAATGGCACCTGGGCTATCTGGGCGACCTGGCGAAGGTCTGGCAGGATTTCGACGGCACCGGCGTCAGCTTCGGCGTGTATGATTCCGGGATCGACAAGCGGCTGGACGCCTGGGGCGATCGCTACGACGCCAGCAAGGAAGTCGTGATCGACGGCAAGAAGTATGACGGCGACTATACGCCGCTCTCCGGGCCGCACGGCACGTCGGTCGCGGGACTGATCGCCGCCGGCCGCGATGGCGATGACACGATCGGCATCTCCTATAACGCCGGCATCACCGGTGTGAACATCTTCGACCCCTATTCGGGTGGCGGTCGCAAGCAGGGCATCTACGTCAACGCCGACTATAACGCCCCCTTCTTCGAGGCGGTGAACCAGTTCGGCACGTTCGACGTGGTCAACAACAGCTGGGGACCGGGTGAAGCGTCCCACGGTCCGAACGACAACCGGCTGTTCGAGGGCTCGTTCGCCTATGGCATGACCCTGGCCTATCAGAAGGCCGCGGCCGAGGGGCGGGGCGGACTGGGCACCGTCGTCGTCAATGCCGCCGGCAATTACGGCATGGTGCGCAACAACACCGACCTGCTGTACGCGGTCGATGGCGCGCTCGATTCCGCCAGCACCGATCGCCATGCGATCGCTGTCGCGGCCTATCGTCAGACCGACGGCAACGCCGCTTCCTATTCGACGCGCGGCGCACACCTGCTGATCAGTGCCCCGTCGAGCGACTATGCCGAACTGGGCAGTGCCGGCATCTGGACCGCCGACCTGAAGGGCAAGGAAGGCTATAACACGCAGGACGATCCCGGCGGCGCGCTGGACTATACCGACAGCTTTGGCGGCACGTCCGCGGCGGCACCGATCCTGAGCGGGGTCGTCGGCCTGATGCTGGACGCGAACGCCAATCTCGGCTGGCGCGACGTCAAGAACATCCTGGCCACCTCGGCGGTGATGCCGGTCGATTTCGACACCGGCGAGACGGCGGTCGAATACCAGGGCACCCGCTATTATCTGAACGAGGACCGCTTCCACCTGACCGGTGACGGCAGCGCGTCGCGCATCAACGGCGGCGGTTATCACTTCAGCACCGATTACGGCTATGGCGCGGTCGATGCGTTCAGCGCGGTGCGGATGGCGGAGGTGTGGTCGCTGTTCGGCGCGGCCAAGACCTCGGCCAACGAAAAGGTCTATTCGGGCGGCGGTGCCTTCAACCGCGTCCTCCCCGATGCGCGATACAGCGGCAATTCGGTCGCCACGACGCCGATGGTGTTCAACATCGGCATCGGCAAGAACGTCGATATCGAGCATCTCGACCTGAAGTTCACGTACACGAACCTGCCGAACGGGTTCGATGATTTCGACTATTCGGCGTCGTTCCGCATCACCGTCCGGTCGCCCGACGGCACGACGTACCAGACGTCGCTGGTCGGCCTGGGCTATGCCTATGGCGAGAACGACACGCTCATCACCGAGGCGATCGGGCTGGCGGGCTTCCGGGGCGAGACCTCCGGCGGCAACTGGACGATCACGTTCGAGGATGTGACCCCGGGCACCGTGAACGTCATCAAGGACATGCGCCTGGAATTCTCGGGCAGCGAAGTGACGACCAACGACGTGTACCATTTCACGCAGGAATTCGCGACGATGGCGGCGATCGACGGCCAGTCCGCGCGACGGCAGATCTTCGACACCAATGGCGGGGAGGACTGGATCGACATGGCGGCGATGACCGACAATGTCGATCTGAACCTGTCGGGCGGCGACATCTATCTGGGCGAGAATCAATATACCGGCGCGATCCGGCTGATGAACGGATCGGTCGAAAACGTCGTGTCGGGCGACGGCAACGATAGTCTGACGGGCAGCGCGCGCGCCAACAAGCTGTACGGGATGCGCGGTAACGACGTCATCAACGGCATGGGCGGCAACGACATCATCAGCGGCGGTCAGGGCAACGACACGATGGATGGCGGCAGGGGCGCCGACACTTTCCTGTTCAGCCTGGCCGAAAACACCGGGCGCGACATCATCTACAATTTCGACGCCGAGGACCGCCTGTCGTTCGACGCGAAGCTGGCCGATGCGAACAACGACGGCAAGATCGAGCTGCAGGTGTTCGAAAAATACGGCGTGGCCAGCCTGCTGCGGCTCGACAACGTCCTGAACGGCGACCGGATCACGTTCGAGAACCGCAAGATCAGCGCGATCTATTTCCTGGGCGAGAAGGACGGCCAGTTCCTCTACGGCACGACCGCACCGGCGCAGCAGACCTTCGGTTTCGACGCCTCGACCCAGCCGGCCGCCCACGCCGAACCCGCGCTGTGGTACACGGGGATGGAAGGCGCCGTGCCGCATCACGACAGCCTGTTCATCGCCTGACGGCACCGGTCCTGTCGGCTCCTGCGCCGACGGGATCGCCCACGCAGGCCACATAGCCACGCCACCGGGCGCGTCGACGACGCGCCCGGTTTTGCGTCAGGCGACAACGGACGTTCAAATAAATTACCGTCCGGTACAGAAAGCCGTTGACGACCCGCGGACCACCTTCTATACCGCACGGTACGCAATGAGAAGCCTTGACGGCCTCTCACGCGCTGCGGGAGCCGTCATGAACTATCCTTCACCGCATCCTTACGGCGCGACCTGACCGGTCGCTCCGCAACGCCACGTTTCACATCGATGCGCGCCCCTCCGTCGATCCTGCGGCGGAGCAGGGTCACGCGCACCCGTCCGCAGGGAGTTCGCTTATGGCCTATCTGATGCTCGACGACGACCGCGCGGTCGTCACGACCGCCCCGCTCCCCGCCCCGGTCGCGGAAGACCTGCCGACGAAGCTCAGCGCGCTGGAATGGTCGGTGGTCGCGCTGGCACGCAACGACCGGCTGTCCTCGCTTCGCCAACCGGGCCGCATGGCGAAGGCTCTTGGAATCGTCTTCAAGTCGCCGCACAATCCGATGCTGGCGGACGAGCGGCTGGAGGCGTTGCGCCGCATCGCGGTCCTCGGCTGGCATTACGGCTATACCGTGCCGACCGAGGAACTGTCGCGTTTCCTGCACGCCGGCTTCACGACCGCACAATATGAGTTGATGATGGACAGTATCGGCGTCGCGCGCCTGCGCGCCGCGCGCCACTAACCGATCAGCAACCGTGTGCCCAGCGCCCCCGCCAGCGCGGGGATCATCGTCGCCGCGCCGACCTTCAGGAACGCCCAGAAGCCGACATCCTCGCCCTCGCGACGGATCGCCTGCAGCCACAGGATCGTCGCCAGACTGCCGGTGATCGACAGGTTCGGCCCCAGGTCGACCCCGATCAGCAGGGCATCGACGATCACGCGCGGTGGCTGCGCCTGCGCGACGGCGGTGCTGGCGATCAGCCCGGCGGGCAGGTTGTTCATCAGGTTGGACGCGAACGCCAGCACGGTTCCCGACACGGCCGCGCCGCGTACCGGATCGGCGGCCAGCGTCCGCAGCCCCCCGGCCACCCAGGCGATCACCCCGGTGCGGTCCAGCGCCTCGACCAGCACGAACAGCCCGGCGACCAGCGGGAGCACGCTCCACGACACCGCGCCCGCCGTCGCCAGCGGCGAGCGCCGGACCAGTCCCGCCACGAGCAGCATTGTCGCCACGCCGGCCAGACAGGTCGGCAATCCGAGCGGCCGATCCAGTGCCGAGACGACCAGCAACACCACCACCGTCGCCGCGATGCCCGCCAGCGCCGCCTTGCCGGCCGGCGACAGCGGCGCGCGCTCGACCTCCCGCTCGCACGTGCCGGTCAGCCGCGCGCGTTCGACATGGCGCAGCGCCAGGAAGGTCACGACGATCGCGACGACCGACGGCAGCGCAAAGGACGCGAACCACTGTCCCAGCGGCGGCATGCGCCCCCCGTACAGCACCAGATTGGCGGGATTGGAGATCGGCAGCACGAAACTGGCCGCATTGGCGATCAGCGCGCAGGCGAACAGCAGCGGCAACGGCTCCGCCCGCGCCTTGCGCGCGGCGGCATAGACCGCCGGAGTCAGCACCACCGCCGTGGCGTCGTTCGACAGGAAGGTCGTGATGACGATTCCGGTCGCATAGACCAGCAGGAACAACCGGCGCGGTGATCCACGCGCGTGATCCACCGCCGTGGCCGCCACCCAGTCGAACAGTCCCTGTTCGCGCGCGGTTTCGCTGAGCAGCATCATGCCGATCAGGAACAGATAGACATCCGCGCCCTTGGCGACCGCCATCAGTGCGTCGGCCGGCGCGAGCAGCCCCAGCACGAGCAGCAGCGCTGCGCCCGCCACCGCCCAGATCGCCTCCGGCCAGCGGAACGGCCGCGCGATCACCGCCGCGGTCGCGGCAGCGCAGATGCCCCAGGTGACGCCCGTCGCCAGAATCATGGCTACCGATACCGACTGATGAAGATCATGCCTCCGCCCTGCCCGATCCGCCCCGCCGGCACCAGTCGAAGCGGACGACACACGCGCATCCGCCCCTGTCAAGCCGCAGCGGCGACCGGCAACGCAGCCTCGGCGCACGCTTCGCGAATGTCGGCCGCCAGTTCGTCGATCCGCGCCGGATCCGCATCCCACGCGAACATGAATCGCGCGCCGCCACCGATGAAGGTATAGAAACGCCAGCCGCGCCGCAGCAGCGCGTCGAGTACCGGTTCGGGCGCGAGCAGGAAGACCGAATTGGCCTGCACCGGAAACAGCAGCGACACCGCGGCCACATCCGCGACCTGCGCCGCCAGCCGCGCCGCGCAGGCGTTGCCATGCTCGGCATTGCGCAGCCACGCGCCGCTTTCCAGAAGCCCGATCCACGGCGCGGACAGGAAGCGCATCTTCGACGCCAGCTGCCCCGCCTGCTTGCAGCGATAGGCGAAATCCTCCGCCAGCGCGGGATCGAAGAAGATCACCGCCTCGCCGACCGCCAACCCGTTCTTCGTCCCGCCGAAGCAGAGCACGTCGACGCCCGCCTCCCACGTGATCGCCGCGGGCGTGCAGTCCAGCGCCGCGCAGGCGTGAGCGAAGCGCGCGCCATCCATGTGCAGCTTCAGCCCGAGTTCGCGGCATACCGCCGAGATCGCCTTTACCTCGGCGATCGAATAGACCTGCCCCGTTTCGGTCGGCTGGGTGATCGTCACCACGCGCGGCTTGGGAAAATGGATGTCCGACCGGCTGGTCGCCAGCGCACGGATCGCGTCCGGCGTCAGTTTCCCATCCGCCGACGGGGCCAGCAGCAGCTTCGAGCCGTTCGAGAAGAATTCCGGCGCGCCACATTCGTCCGTCTCGACATGCGCGGCCGACGAACAGATCACGCTGTGATAGGACTGGCAGAGCGACGCGAGCGCCAGCGAATTGGCGGCGGTGCCGTTGAAGACGAAGAACACCTCCGCATCCGTCGCGAACAAGGTGCGGAAACAGTCGGAGGCGCGCTGGGTCCAGTCGTCGTCGCCATATGCGACCGCCGATCCGCCATTGGCGGCCAGCATCGCCTCCACCGCCTCCGGGCACGCCCCCGCGTAATTGTCGCTGGCGAATTGTTGTGCTTGGCCCGTCACGTGCTGATCCCTGTCTCTGGTCCGGCATCAGGCGACGGGAACGACGATGTGGCGAGGGATCCCGTTGGTTGCCGGTCCGGCCACATCCCTCCGTTACCGGAGGCGCCACCTTGCTCGGGAGCAGGTTGGCGTCGAACTTGGTCCGACTCTTGATGCTGAGCGTTCGTTACCGTCGTGACGATCGCCGGTCAAGGATCGAGCGGATCGGCCGGATCGACGCGCAGCGACAGGCGCGACGCGCGTACCGCGATGGCGGTCGGCGCGATACGCGGACCGATGGCTGCGGGTTGATAACCGAGCTCGCGGCTGTTGCGCTCGACGAAGGCGGGGCTGGCGATCGCATCGATGTGCGGCACGTTGCTGATGACCAGCATGTCGCGATCGAGCGGCGCCCCCAGCGCGACCAGCCGCCGCGTCGCGTTGCGCAGGTTGGTCGTGGTGTGCCGTGCATAGGGCTCGACGACGATCGCCTCGGGGGGGATGCCGTAGCGTTCGATCAGCGCGCGCCGCATCTCCAGCGCCTCGACATGTGGCGTGTCGCGCGGATGCACCGCGCTTCCGCTCACGATGATGAACGGCGCCTCGCCCGCCGCATGACGTTCCGCCGCCATCCGCACGTTCAGCTTGCCGCGCGCACTCAGCGGCGTGGCCGGATCCTCCGGCCCGACGCCCAGCGCCAGAATCGCCGTATACCGCCAGCGCGCCCAGTCCAGCGTCTTCGCCCGCGCCAGCGCGGGCGCATTGTAGCGCCGGTCGAGCGGCTCGAAGGCGACCGCGGCGTCCTTGTCATTGACGTCGAGCAGCGCGAGCGCGAGCGACAGGCTGACGTCGCCCCCGGTCGCCGGATCACGCTGCTGCGCGCTGGCCAGCCACACCGCATCCGCCACCTTGGCCGCGAAGCCCGTGCTGCCGAAGGGCTCGTCCGACCCGTCGATCAGTGGATAGCGCGGCAGCTTGCCGACACCATAGACGCGCAGTACCTCGTTCAGCCCATCGACCTCGCGACGCACATCGTCGCCGTGCGTGGCCGCCGCCATGGCCAGCGCCTCGCGCTCCTCGTCGCGCAGGATCGCCGCCGCGACCACACATGCCGGGGCCTGCGCACAAGCCGAGACCCGTGCGTCACGCGCGGCGAGCGCCGGCACATGCCCGGCCAGCGACGGGAACAGCCGCGCCGCCAGCGCCGCCAGTCGCGCGTCGCGCACCGGCGCGGCGACGACGGGGGCAGCGCTCAGCGCCGCCGCCACTGCCGCCCACCGCGCCCCGCGCCTCACCACGCCTTGCTCACGATGAAGCGCACGCTGCGCCCGAAGATCGGGCGACCGTAGATCGCGTCGCGCGTCGTCTGCCCGTCGAGCTGGTCGGTACGCGGATTACCCTCCGTGAGCCCCTTGTTGTTGAAGATATTGTCGCCCACCACCTGGAACTGGAACCCCTTGTGGGTCAGCGTCGCGCCCAGCCCGAAGATGTTGTATGACGGCAGCCGCGTGTTGTTGAACAGGTCGACGTAGCGACGCCCGACATACTCGTAGCGGCCATAGACCTCCACCTGATCGCCACCCGCGTCGAACGAGAAGGTGGGGCGGATGTTGCCGAACACCTTCGGCTCGCGGATGATCTGGTTGCCGTTCACCGCCGAGGGATCGGCCCCGGCGCTGTTCTGCAGGTTCTTGTACTGCGGATCCTGATAGGTGAACGAACCGGAGACGAAGAACCAGCGTGCCGGGGCCAGCGTGCCGTCCACCTCGACACCCTTGACCTCGGCCTGGCCGATGAACGGCACCGCCTGATCGTTGCGCCCGGTTGCCGGATTGAACGCCACGAACGACGCATTGAACGGATCGAACTTGGTGTAGAAGCCGGTCAGGTACAGGTAATTGCGACCGAACGATGCCTTCAGCCCGGCCTCGTACTGGTCCGCCTGCGTCTTCACCAGCACCGGGTTGATGTTGTAATAGCTGGCCGATTGCGGCGGCACTTCCAGATGCGAGGCGCGGATATAGCCGCCGAAATGCTCGCTCGCGTCGTAATTGGCGCCGATCGTCCAGTTCAGCGCGGTCGGGCTGTCCTTGCGCGACTGCCGCGCCCCGTCGAAGCTGCGGACATTGTTGTCGGCCAGCGTCGTGGGATCGCCCAGATTGACCGAGGTCGACGTCAGGCCATACCCCTCGATATTGTACCATTCGTGGCGGATCCCGCCGTCGATGCGCAGGCCCGGCAGCACCTCCCACGTGTCGTTGGCGTAGAGCGAATAGACGGTCGAATCGACATCGCCCTGGTTCAACGTCGTGCCGTAGCGCAGCACGCCCTTGTCGGTGACATAACCCAGCACCGCGCCGCTCGCCGAGTAGGCGACGAGGTCCAGCGTGCGCGGCTTGCCGCGCACTTCCATCAGATAATCCTGATAGACCGCCTTGTTGGTCAGCCCGTAGGCGGAGGCATAGCCGCCGATCCGCAGGTCGTGCGTGCCCAGCCCCGTCTCGAACTTGCGCGTGACGCTGACATCGCCCTGCCCCGAATAAAAGCTGGAGCCGACGCCGCGATACTGCGCCTGCACCACCAGCCCCGAGGCGGCATAGGGATCGTAGGCGGTCGCGCCGTTCGTGCCCGACAGGGCATAGCCCAGCCGTGCGACCGGCGTCGCGGTGGTGCCGAACGCCGTGTTGGCCGCGTTGCGGAAGCCGGCGGCGAAGGTGTTCGCGTCGACGGGATTGGATGTCGAATAGAGCGCGTCGAAGTTCAGCCGCCCCTTGGTGTAGCCGCCGCGCACCGCGACCTGCCACCCGTTGAAATCGGCGTCATATTGCAGGCCGATATTGCCGTATTCCATGTGGCGCCCATCGGCGAGATCGCGCGTCTCGCTTTGCACCACGCCCGCCCCGTCACGATATTTCAGCGTCACGCCACGGAAGGCGGGCGAGTTGAGCGTGCCGTGGAAGAAGTCGATATACGGGTTCAGCGACACCGACGGGTTGCGCGGATCGGCGACCGGAATCGGCAGATAGAAGGTATTGTGATCGTTAAGATAATTGACGCTCACCCGGATCGAGCCATTGTCCAGGTCATGCTTGATGTTGGCGCGGATCTGTCCGCCGCGATCATTGGGGAAACCGTTGTCGCGCTGCCCGCCGTCGCGACGCAGGAAGCCGCCCACGGCATAATAGGTCCGCTCGCCCAGCGGCCCGGACTGCATCGCATCGAGACGGTAGAGATCGGTCGTACCGACCGTCACCTGCACCTTGCCGCGCGGCGTGTCGCGGCCGGTCACGGTGATGTTGTTGACGATCGCCGCGGCCTGGCTCGCGAAGATCGGCGCCGGGCCGCCGCGCACCACCTCGACCCGCTCGGTCATCAGGTCGTATCGGTTGAGGCTGTCGCCGCGAAAGAAGTTACCGTTGATGTCGTGGAACAGCGGCAGGCCGTCCTGCTGGAACACCGCATAGCCATCATCGGTGGGGATGCCGCGGATACGCGTGACGTTCTGCACCTCGCCGCCGGTCGCCTCGACCTGAATGCCGGGCAGCTTGCCGAGCAGATCCGCGACATTGAGCGGCGCCAGCCGCTTCACATCGTCCTGATTCAGCGAATTGACCGCATAGGAGACGTCGAAGCGCCGCTGCCGCCGCGCCGATCCGGTAACGATGATGTCGGACGGCGCCTCGTCGCCCTGCGCGGCGGTCGCGTCGGCGGTCGGCGTCGTCGGTTCCGCGCCGGTCTGGGCGAATGACGGCGTGCCGATCGCGAGCAGCGTCAGCGAGGTCGCGCACAAGAGTGCGCGCTTGGCGAAAGCGTTCATGGTGTCCCCGTTTGTTATCGAATTTGCAGTGCCCCTGCGCACGAAATACGACAATTTGGTGAAAAGGCTACGTTTATCGTCGACGTGACTGTCGCTTCATCGCTTGCCACCCACTGGCGACAGGTGCCATCGCCACGACAAGCCTGTATGGGCCGCGCCGTGGCCCCGCGTCGTCCCGCCCCCCGCCCGCGCGGCACGCGCGCCCGTCGCCGCCACCGCCGCCGTGGCACGACGCTGCGGGCGTGGTGGCTTCTGCTCGCGCTGTCGATGCTGGGCGCCGTCGGCGTGGCGCTGCTCGCCCGGCGCATGACGCCGCCCGCGCGGATCGAGCCGCTGTCGATGGAGGAAGCGCGCGCCTCCAACGCCGCCGTCCCGATCGCTCCGGCGCGTGCCCCCCGCCCCTTTCGCTTTCGCGGCGGCGCGGCCGAGCGGGCGCAAGCGCTCGATTGCCTCGCCACCGCCGCGCTCTACGAGGTCGGCGACGATCCACGCGGACAGCGCGCGGTGATGCAGGTCATCCTGAACCGCGTCGGACGACCGGGCTTCCCCGGCACGATTTGCGGCGTCGTCTATCAGGGATCGGCGCGCAGTACCGGTTGCCAGTTCTCCTTCACCTGCGACCGTTCCTTCACGCGCCGTCCGCAACATGTCGGCTGGGCACGCGCGCGCCGCGCCGCCCGTCGCGCGCTGTCCGGCGGCACCTTCCCCGCCGTCGGGCGCGCGACCCATTACCATGCCGACTGGATGGTCCCCTATTGGCGCGACACGCTGGTGAAGGTGGGCAAGGTCGGCCCGCACCTGTTCTACGAGGGCAATCGGCGAAGCTTGACGTTGCGGAACCAGACCGGCTCGCCGTGATCCTGCAGCGCGATGACCCCGCTGTCGAATGTGCCGAACAGCGGCATGTCCTTGAACTTCGACGCCGCCACCCGTGCGCGCCATGCCGGATCGCCATAGGAGACGTCGGCGGTCAGCGTACCGTTCAGCCATTGCCGGATCCGCCCCCGATCGACCCGCAGCCGCGCATGGTTCCAGCTTCCCGCCGGCTTCGCCGCGCCGACCGGGGGCACCGTCAGGTCATACAGGGCGCCGGCCCGGTGCGACGGGATCTTGCCGTCGCGGTGCCCGACGTCGTCGAGGATCTGCATCTCCAGCCCGGTCTCATAGACATGCCGGGTCTGCGGCACGTCGCGCGCCAGATACAACACCCCGCTGTTGCCGCCCGGCGCAACCTTCCAGTCGAGGGTCAGCTCGAACGTGCCGTACCGTTCAGCGGTGACCAGATCGCCGCCGCTCATCTGCCCGTCGTGCCGATCCAGCATCAGCACGCCGTCCTTGACCGTCCATGACGGGCTCGGCGTGCCCCCGGAAAACGATCCCCAGCCGCTCAGGTCGCGGCCGTTGAACAGCAACTGCCAGCCCTCCGCCCGTTCCTGACGGGTCAGCCTGTTGGTCGTCCCCGTCCGCTCCGCCCCGGGCGCGCCCGCGCTCACCAGCACCGCCGCCGCCATCGCGACCTTCCACCATCCGATCATCGCGCTCTCCTCTGCCATCCGGCGTGGCGCACCGTGACGCGACACGCAAGGGGTTGGAAAGACGACCATAGCGGTCGATCGCCTCCCGGGCCTGGCGACGGCGCGATACGCTGGCTGCGCAACCCCGACTTTCCGATTACAAACGCGGTGGGCAATGTCGTGACGATCGGCCGCATCGGGCACGAGATCACCGCCGATAAGATCGCCACCGATCGGCTCGAACACGGCTGCGCGACGCCATGGGCGATACCGGAAGCCGAGGGGGGTCGGCCAGTTGTGGCGCGCGATCGCGGACCTGATCCGCCGCCGACGCGCGGCGCGGCGTTACCGCTCCGCCATCCGCCGCGCGAAGAATATGTCGACCGCGCGCCGTACGCTCTCCGCGATCTTCGCGCGCCCTTCCTTGCTGTCCAGGAACGCCGCATCCCCGGGCGTCGAGATATAGCCCGTCTCGAAAAGGATCGACGGCATGTCCGGCGCCTTCAGCACCATCAGCGAGGCGGTGCGATGGAAATTGCTCTTGGTCGCGATCAGCGGTCGCGCCTCGCGCCCCAGCAGCCGCGCGAAGCCGGCAGACGCGTTCATCGTCTCGCGCTGCGTCAGGTCGATCAGTATCGAGGAAACGTCGGGATCGCGGTCCAGGGTCACGCCCGCGATCACGTCGGCGCGGTTCTCGCGCGCCGCCAGCCGCGCCGCCTCGCGGTCGGACGCGACATCGGAGAGCGTATAGGCGGTCGCGCCGGTCGGGGTGCCCGTCCCCACGCTGTCGCAATGGACCGAGATGAACAGATCGGCCTTGGCGCGCCGCGCGATCCCGAACCGCTCGCGCAGCATGATGAAGCGATCGTCGTCGCGGGTCAGCGCCACCCGCGCC
>NZ_LDTB01000330.1 GCF_001476895.1 Sphingomonas endophytica
AGATTTCACGGTGACGTCCGCAATCCTGGAAGCGCGCTTGGCCTCGTCGCCGATCCGCAGTGCATCGAAAAATTCGAGCTCGCCGCCGGCCCACATCCGGCGCGGCAGCGGCACCGGCGGCAGGAAGCCGCCGCGGGTCGGATGACCGTCCGGGCCGAGCTGCGACATCGGAAACACCGGCTGCGCCAGGCACCAATGCGTGGTCCACGGCGCGGCATCGCCCGTCTGCGGCTCGCCGATCTCCTGGAACAGCGTCGCGCGCAGCCCCATGACCAGGTATTTGGTGACGACGTCGGAAGCCTCGGCGGTCTTGCCGATCCACTGGCGGAGATGTCCGAGGTCGAGTCTGTCGGTCATGACTGTCTTGCCCGGGCGCGAGGGATTTCAGGAACCTTTGGTGCGCGCGCCGATCGCCGGCACCTTGCCGTAGTGCCGGTCCTCGCCGACCACGAGCGCGGCCGGCGCCGGATAGCTGACCTTGCCGTTCGGCGTGTCGACCTCGAGGCGGCGCAGATGCGGATGCTTCGCAAGGTCATCCATGCTGTTGACCTCGGCGAAAGCGATGTCGGCCTCGGCGAGCTTGGCCAGCAATTCCTCGCGCGTGAGCTTGCCAAAACTGTCGCTGACGATCTGGTCGGTCACCGTGCGGTTACCGACGCGTTCGACCATGTTGGCAAAGCGCGGATCGTCGGGCAGGCCGGGCTGGCCCAGCACCTTGGCGCACAGCGTCTTCCACTCGCGCTCGCTCTGGATCGAGATCAGGATCTCCTTGCCGTCCTTCGAGCGGAACACGCCGTAGGGCGCGATCGAGGGATGGGCGAGGC
>NZ_LDTB01000034.1 GCF_001476895.1 Sphingomonas endophytica
CGACGATGCGGCGGCCGCCGCGGCCTTTCGTCGCCTGATCCGCCACTTGCGGCATCGCACCGACGCGCAGAACGTCGATCTGATGGGGTTGGCGGGCTTCTGCCGCAACTGTCTGTCGGACTGGCTGGGCGAGGCCGGCGGGCTGGCGAAGGACGATGCGCGCGCGGCGGTGTACGGGATGCCCTATGCCGACTGGAAGGCGCGGCATCAGGGCGAGGCGACGCCCGAGCAGCTCGCGCGCATGGCCGAGAGCGTGAAGAAGAACGCCTGATACTTGAGCATCGGGGCGCGGGGGCGTAGACGCGCCGCCGCACCCAGTCAGGGTAACGGTGACGCCGCCTGCCGCCCGCGCGATTCGCGTTCGGGCGTCGCGGGCGGCTTCGGGCATTTCGGGGAAAGACGATGGAAGAGCGTGGCGAAGGCATGGGCGGCGGTTCGGTCGCGGCGGACGAACTGCGGCTGCTGATCGAGCGCGCCGAGCGGCTGGAGGAAGAGAAGAAGGGCATCGCCGACGACATCAAGGACGTGATGGCCGAGGCGAAGAGCCGTGGCTACGATGCCAAGGCGATCCGCAAGATCCTGCAGATCCGCAAGAAGAAGCGCGAGGAATATCAGGAGGAACAGTCGATCCTCGAAGTCTATATGCAGGCGCTGGGGATGATCTGACTGTTTAATCTGAATCAAAAAGTGACCGGGGTGCCGCTACGTTAACCCGATCTTCGCGCCGGACGCCCATAAGGGCGGTCCAGGTGACGAGGAGGAACGACACGGTGCTGGCGGCACTACAAAGCGGGTTCCGCCCACGTGAGGAGCGGATCACCGTCCTCATCCCGTCGCGGATGCGGAACGGATCGCAGTGGCTCGACGTGGTCATCCACAACGTGTCGTCGCGCGGGCTGATGGCCGGGTGCGACACGCCCCCGGCGGTCGGCAGCTATGTCGAGATCCGGCGTGGGACGATCACGATCGTCGGGCGCGTGCAATGGGCCAAGGCGCGCTTCTTCGGCATCCGCTCGCAGGACCGGCTGTCGGTGCAGGGGCTCATCAACGAGCCGCGCCTCGCCAACCGGCCGACCGCCTCCAGCGATCGGCGATCCGACTCCCGCGCCGATCACGGCGCCGACAGCCGGCTGGCGCATGAGGCGCAACAGGCCCGCCGCATGGAACGCTCGCGCAGCTTCGCCTCGATGTTCCAATATGTCGCGATTGCGCTGGTCGGCGTGACGCTGGCGGTCATCGCGGCGCAGGGGGTGTATGGCGTCCTGTCGGGCGCGTCGGCGAAGGTCGAGGCGGCGCTGGCGCAATAGCTTCACCCGTCATTCCCGCGAAGGCGGGAATCCAGAACCTCTGACGTTTCGCGCTTTGTGAAGACCTGCGTGTCTCGATTCCCGCTTTCGCGGGAATGACGGGGGTTGGTGGTTAGCTGCCGTTGGACATCAATCCGTCCCGCGCTCGAACGATGCCACGCGGCCGTGACGATCCAGCTTTATGAACAACCATTCGTTGTCGATGGGGAACATCGAACCATCGTTCCCTAGGACGTAAATCATATCCGCTCCGCGCCACTTGTCCGTCGTTGTGGGTGGCCCGAGAAGGGCGACAACCTGTTGACGCGGCATACCTTTGAGTACGTGTCGCGCGAGAAGGTCGGGCAGCATATCAGCGCGATCACGACCCGTGAGATCAGCACTCCGCCACTTGGCCTGATCGAAGGTTACGCCGGGAGAACAACCGGCGACTAGCAGGGTAGGATAAGGGCTCGCATCGAGGGATGCTCGCACGAGCATTGCATGTCCGCAAATTGGCGAAACCCGCCGCGCCCCCATAACCTCAACGCGCAATCCCCCCCGCCGCGAGCACCGCCAGCGTCACCAGATCACCCGCCGTCGACGTCATCGGCGCAATCTGCACCGGCTTTTCCATGCCGACCAGCATCGGGCCGATCATGTCGTCGCCGCCCAGTTCGCGCAGCAGCTTGGCCGAGATGTTCGCCGATTGCAGCCCCGGCATGACCAGCACGTTGGCCGGGCCGGACAGGCGCGCGAACGGGAAGTTCTTCAGCTGGCGCGGGTTGAGCGCGACGTCGGGGGCCATTTCGCCCTCATATTCGAACCCGACCTGCCGCCGGTCGAGCACCTCGACCGCGCCACGGATGTTGTCGAGCCACTGGCCCGCCGGGTTGCCGAAGGTCGAATAGCTGAGGAATGCCACGCGCGGCTCCTGGCCCAGACGGCGCGCGACGGCGGCGGTCTGTTCGGCGATGTCGGCCAGTTCCTCGGCGTTGGGTCGCTCGTTGACCGTGGTGTCGGCGATGAAGACCGTGTGCGACTGGCCGACGAGAACATGGATGCCGAAGGCGGTGCGGCCGGGGGCGGGGTCGATCACGCGCTTGATCTCGCGCATCGACTGCGCGAACGGGCGCGTCACGCCGGTGATCATCGCGTCCGCCTCGCCGAGCTGCAACAGCACCGAGCCGAAGATGTTGCGGTCCTGGTTGATCATCCGCTCGACCTCGCGGCGCAGGAACCCGCGCCGCTGGAGCCGTGCATAGAGGAAGTCGACCATCTTGGGCACCAGCGGCGAGACGCGGCTGTTGTGCAGTTCATATTCTTCCGGGTTGGCGATGCCGAGCGCACGCAGCTTGTCGTACACGTCCTCGCGCCCGACCAGCACCGGCGTGCCGTAGCCGCCTTCCTTGAAGGCGATCGCGGCGCGCAGCACGACTTCCTCTTCGCCCTCGGCGAACAGCACGCGCTTCGGGTTCGCCTTCGCGCCTTCATAGGCGAGGCTGAGCACCGAGGTGGTCGGGTTCAGCCGCGCGCGCAGCGCCTCCATATAGGCGGCCATGTCGAGGATCGGCTTGGTCGCGACGCCCGAATCCATCGCCGCCTTGGCGACGGCGGCGGGGACGATCTCCATCAGGCGCGGATCGAACGGCGACGGGATGATATATTCGGGACCGAAGCTGTGCTGCACGCCGTACGCGATCGCGACTTCCTCGGGCACGCGCTGCCGCGCCAGTTCGGCGATGGCGTTGGCGGCGGCGATCTTCATCGCGTCGTTGATCCCCGTCGCGCGCACGTCCAGCGCGCCGCGGAAGATGAACGGGAAGCAGATCACGTTGTTGACCTGGTTCGGATAATCTGAGCGGCCCGTGGCGACGATCGCATCGGGGCGCGCGGCCTTGGCCAGTTCGGGGCGGATTTCCGGTTCGGGATTGGCCATCGCGAAGATGATGGGGGCGGGGGCCATGTCGACGACCATCTCCGGCTTCAGCGCGCGCGCCGCCGACAGGCCCAGGAACACGTCGGCGCCGCGCAGCGCCTCGGTCAGCGTGCGGCGATCGGTGTTGGCGGCGTGCGCCGACTGCCACTGGTTCACGTCGTCGCGACCCTGGTAGATCACGCCGGTGCGGTCGCAGATCAGGACGTTGTCATGCCGCACGCCCATCGCCTTGATCAGCTCGGTGCAGGCGATCGCCGCCGCCCCCGCCCCGTTTACGACGACCTTGATCTCCGACAGCTTGCGCCCGGTCAGCAGGCAGGCGTTGATGACGCCCGCCGCACAGATGATCGCGGTGCCGTGTTGGTCGTCGTGGAAGACCGGGATGTTCATCCGCTCGCGCAGCGTCTGCTCGATGATGAAACATTCCGGCGCCTTGATGTCTTCCAGGTTGATGCCGCCGAAGGTCGGTTCCATCAACTCGACCGCGTCGATGAAGCGGTCGACGTCCTCGGTCTTCAGCTCGATGTCGATCGAATCGACGTCGGCGAAGCGTTTGAAGAGGACCGCCTTGCCCTCCATCACCGGCTTGCCCGCCAGCGCGCCGAGATTGCCCATGCCCAGGATCGCGGTGCCGTTCGAGATGACGGCGACCAGATTGCCCTTGGCGGTATAATCGTAAGCCGTTGACGGATCGTCGGCGATCGCCTGCACCGGGATCGCGACGCCCGGCGAATAGGCGAGTGCCAGGTCGCGCTGCGATGCCATCGGCTTCGACGCGACGATCTCGATCTTACCGGGGCGCCCCTCGGAGTGGAACAGCAGCGCCTCGCGCTCGAACTGGACGTTGCGCTCTTCGGCCTGGGTGCGATCGTCGGTCATGGACATGGTCCTTACGGAAACCATGCGCGGATGGGAATATGGCTAGCGTTGCTCGCGTGCCAACAGATGTTGCTTGGCCGCCAGTCCGCCCGCGAAGCCGGTGAGCGCCCCCGACCGCCCGATGACGCGGTGGCACGGGGTGACGATCGAGATCGGGTTGCGCGCGTTCGCCGCTCCCACCGCGCGGGTGGCGGTCGGGCGGCCGATGGCGCGCGCGATGTCGGCATAGCTGCGCGTCTCGCCATACGGGATGGCGTTCAGCGCGCGCCACACCGCCTGCTGGAAATCGGTACCGCGCGGAGCCAGCGGCAGGTCGAAGGCGGTGCGCGCGCCGGCGAAATATTCGCACAACTGCGTCGCGGCGGCGGCGAGGATCGGGTGGTCGTCGCGCGCCGTCGCCTCGGGCAGCCGCACGCGTCCCACCTTGTCGTTTGGCCACAGGATCGCGACCAGCGCGTTGTCGTCCGCGACCAGCGTCAGGTCGCCGAGCGGGGAGGGGAGGGTGGTGCGATACAGCATGACGACGACCTTACGCGCGTCACCGCCAGCCCGCATCCCGTTGCTTGCGGTCAAAGTGGCGGGGTGGTCTTCGCGGCGCTCGGCGGGTATGATCGCGTACATGAGGCACGAACCCGGCATCTTCGAGCAACGCGACCGTGAGGCGGAGGCTGAGGCCATCGCCCGTGCGCGGGCCGATGGTGCCGCCGGGCGCGTTCATTCGCACGAGGTTGTCAGGGAATGGCTGATGACCTGGGGGCGACCTGGTCGCTTGCCGTTCCGGGAGTGGCTTGCCGCGCGCAATGGCCAGGGTTGATTGGACCGGTCAGGCACTGCACGAAATCGACCTGATCGTCTCCTGCATCGAACAGTTCGATCCAGCCGCTGCTGCCCGCATGTCGGCGCGGCTGCTCGCGCTGGGTGACAGTCTGGCCAGCTTCCCGAACCGTGGCGGCCCCGCCGAAGACGGCTTGCGCGAACTGACGATCGTGCCGCCATACATCCTGCTTTACGAAACCGATGGTGAGGTCGTGTCGATCTTCTCCATCCGCCACGGCGCGCGCCGCCCGGACTGAACATCCATGACCACCACCCCCGCCGCCCCGACGCCGATGATGGCGCAATATCTCGCGCTCAAGGCGGAGGCCGAGGATTGCCTGCTCTTCTATCGCATGGGCGATTTCTTCGAATTGTTCTTCGACGATGCGCGCGTCGCGGCGCAGGTGCTGGACATCGCGCTGACCTCGCGCGGCGAACATGCGGGCGAGAAGATTCCGATGTGCGGCGTGCCGGTCCATGCCGCGACCGCCTATCTGCAACGCCTCATCAAGGCCGGGCACCGCGTCGCGATCGCCGAGCAGACCGAAAGCCCGGACGCGGCACGCAAGGCGCGCGGGTCGAAGGCGCTGGTCAACCGCGCGATCGTCCGCGTCGTCACGGCGGGCACGCTGACCGAGGAGACGTTGCTCGACGCACGCGCCGCCAATTGGTGCGTCGCGATCGGCGAGACGGCGGGCGGCGAGGTCGCGGTGGCGGCGGCGGACGTGTCGACCGGGCGGTTCGAGGTGATCGCGTGCGACCCGGCCACGCTGGGCGCGGAGCTGGCGCGGCTCGGCGCGGCGGAGGTGGTCGCGGCGGAGGGGAGCGACGCGCCCGCCACCGTCTTCCGCCCGCGCGCCGACTTCGACAGCGCACGCGCCGAGGAGCGGCTGAAGCGGCTGTTCGCGGTCGCGACGCTCGACGGCTTCGGCCAGTTCGGGCGCGCCGGGCTGGCGGCGGCGGGCGGGCTGGTCGCCTATCTCGACCATACCGCCAAGGGGCAGTTGCCGTTTCTGCGCCCGCCGGTGCTGGCCGCCGCGCGCGACACGATGGCGATCGACGCCGCGACGCGCGAAAGTCTGGAGATCACCTGCACCGCCGCCGGGCAGCGCAAGGGCAGTTTGCTCGATGCGGTCGACCGGACGGTGACAGGGGCGGGCGCGCGCCTGCTCGCCGCCGACCTCGGCGCGCCGCTCATGGACCGTGCCGCGATCGAGGCGCGGCTCGATCTGGTGCGGCTGTTCCACGACGATGCCAGCTTGCGCGACCGCCTCCGCGCGGCGCTACGCGCATTGCCCGATATCGGCCGCGCGCTCGGGCGGCTGGCGGCGGGGCGCGGCAGCCCGCGCGACCTGGGGCAGCTGCGCGACGGATTGGACGGCGCCTGGGCGATCGGCGACCGGCTCGGCAGGCGCGACGACGCGCCCGCTTTGCTGGGACAGATCGCGCCGCGCCTGCGCGGGCACGGCGCGCTGATCGACCTGCTCAAGCGCGCGCTCGTCCCCGCGCCGCCGATCGAGGCGAGCGACGGTGGCTATATCGCGGCGGGCTACGACCCCGCGCTCGACGCGCTGCGCGATACCGGCAGCGGCGGGCGGCGCGCGATCGCCGCGCTGGAGCAGACGTTCCGCACGAAGACCGGAATCGCCACGCTCAAGATCCGCCACAACGGCGTGCTCGGCTATCATATCGAGGTGCCGGCGCGATCGGCCGACCCGCTGATGGCGGCGGACTCGGGGTTCACGCACCGCCAGACGCTGGCGGGCGTCGTCCGCTTCAACGCGCCCGAACTGCACGAGGTCGCGGCCAGCGTCACGCAGGCCGGCGCGCACGCGCTCGCCGCCGAGGCCGCGCATCTCGAAGACCTCACCGCACAGGCGCTCGGCGGGCGCGAGGCGATCGCCGCCACCGCCGATGCGCTGGCGCGGCTGGACGTCGCCGCCGCGCTGGCGGAGCGCGCGGTCGAGGGCGGCTGGTCGCGCCCCGCCTTCGCCGACCACGCCTGTTTCGACGTCACCGGCGGGCGGCATCCGGTGGTCGAGGCGGCGCTGGCGAAGAGCGGCGACCGCTTCGTCGCCAACGACTGCGTGCTCGGCGAACGCTCGCGGCTATGGCTCGTCACCGGCCCAAACATGGGCGGCAAGTCGACCTTCCTGCGTCAGAATGCACTGATCGCGGTGCTGGCGCAGGCCGGCGCCTATGTGCCCGCCGCCTCGGCGCGGCTCGGGCTGGTCGACCGGCTGTTCAGCCGCGTCGGCGCGTCGGACAATCTCGCGCGTGGGCGCTCGACCTTCATGGTCGAGATGGTCGAAACCGCCGCGATCCTGGCGCAGGCGACGCCCAACAGCTTCGTCATCCTCGACGAGGTCGGGCGCGGCACTTCCACCTATGACGGGCTTGCGATCGCCTGGGCGGTGGTGGAGGCGATCCATGAGGACAATCGCTGCCGCTGCCTGTTCGCGACCCATTATCACGAACTGACGCGGCTGGCCGAACGCTGCGACGCGCTCAGCCTCCACCATGTCCGCGCGCGCGAATGGAAGGGGGAACTGGTCCTCCTCCACGAACTCGCCGACGGTCCCGCCGACCGCAGCTATGGCCTGGCGGTCGCGCGGCTGGCCGGAATGCCGCCCGCGACGGTCTCGCGCGCCAAGGCGGTGCTGGCGAAGCTGGAGGCGGGCCGCGCAAGGACCGGCGGGCTGGCGGCGGGGCTCGACGACCTGCCGCTGTTCGCCGCCGCCGCGCAGGCCGAAGAGGAGACGTGCGACGCGATCCGCGCCGAGGTGGAGGCGCTCGACGTCGACGCGCTCACCCCGCGCGAGGCGCTCGACACGCTCTACCGGCTCAAGGCGCTGGCGCGCGAGGCATAAGTTACGGTGTGTCCCGATGTGAGAGTATTGTAAAAATAGAACCTTTATAGATGCTTTTCGATGACGGTGCGCGCAGGTAACTCTGTCGCGTCACCATTCCGAAACCATAAAAAAAGGTCGTTCGTCATGATGAAATCCGTGTTCGTCGTCAGCGCCGCCGTCGTTTCATTGGCGACCAGCGCGCCTGCGCTTGCGGAAGCGCCCAATACCTATGTCGGTGTCCAGGCAGGCGTCATCCATGGCGACACCAACAACCAATATGCCGTCACCCGCAACGACGCGACCGTGTCGGTCACGCAGAACTACAAGCCGGTCTCCAGCGACAACAGCGCGCGTGCGCGGCTGGAGACGCCGGTGGTTTCGGCCGGGGCCGGGGCCGCGTCGGCCTATGTCGATCTCGCGCAGGGCAAGATGGGCGCCTATGCCAGCGCGCCGCAACTGCCGCCGGAGGAGATGGGCCAGCTGAACCTGACCTCCACCGCCAGCGCGTCGTTCAAGGAGCGGCTGTTGTTCACCGCGGCCGGCGCCACGTACAAGACGCTGACCAAGATCGACTACGAGGTCACGCTGCATGGCGTGTTCAGCGGCACCGGCGGCTGGGGACTGGACGGTGCGCTCGGCAAGGCCGATCAATATGGCTCCCAGTTCGCGGTCGGCGGTACGTCCATGGCGGACGGCGCGGTGTCGTGGCGAAAGGGTGGCGCGACCTACACCGCGCTCTCCGCGACTGAAGGGGTGTTTCGCGGCAGCGCATCCTTCTGGGGCGAAAGCTGGAACCCGCTGTTCGAGCTGCAGCTGGATCTGCACGCCTATAGCATGAACCCCGATACGCTGGCGTCCGGCCTGGCCGACATGGGCAATACCGCGACGATCAAGTTCAGCCTGCCCGGCAACGTGACGATGACCTCGGCGTCGGGGCAGTTCCTGACCGGCGGTGCGGCGGCGGGGGTGCCCGAACCGGCGACCTGGGCGATGATGCTGCTCGGTTTCGGCGCGGTCGGCGTGGCGGTGCGCCGCCGCCGTGCCGCTCCGCTGATCGCCTGACGATCGCCGCCATGGCGGGGCGGCGCCGCGCACCGCGCGACGGCCCGTCCGCCATGGCACAACCGCGCGTCGCCGACGCGAACGCGCTTGCCGGGGCCGGGTTGTCGAAGTGGCGGCGCGTGCGCTCCGGCGCCATGTCAACGCCGCACGATCACCGCGCCATAGCCGTCGAAGCGACCGCCCGACACGCCATGCGCCAGCAGCACCGCGCCCGCCGGCACCACCACGTCGCACGCCGCCGCCGTCAGGTTGACCGCGCAGAACAATCGGTCCCCCGCATGGGCACGCTCGAACGCCACCACGCCCGGCGGCGCATCGACGAAGCGTAGCGTCCCCAGCCGCAACGCCGGCTCCGCCCGCCGCAGCGCCAGCACGTGCCGCGTCCAGTGCAACAGCGATCCGGGATCCGCCTCCTGCACCGCGACCGCCATCGCGCCATGGTCGCTGCCGAACGGCAGCCACGCTTCCCCGGCGTTCGTGAAGCCGTGCCCGGGTGCCGCCGCCGTCCACGGCATCGGCGTCCGCGCGCCGTCGCGGCCCAGCGTCAGCGGCCAGTTGGCGATCGCCTCGGGATCGCGCAGCTTCTCGAACGGCACCGATACCTGCGTCAGCCCCAGTTCCTCGCCCTGATACAGGAAGATGTTGCCGCGCAGCGCCGCCAGCAGCACGATCTTGGCACGCGCGAACCGCTCGCGATCCTCGGGCAGCGCCCAGCGCGAGACGGCGCGCGGCGCGTCGTGGTTCTCGAACGCCCAGCTGGGCCAGCCCTCACCCGCCGCGCCCGGCCATTGCGACAGCGCGTTGTGGACCAGTTCGGGGGTCAGCCGATCGGCGTAGAGGAAATCGAAGCCATAGGCCGTCTCCAGCCGTCCGGCTGCGGTATACGCCTTGCGCACCGCGTCATTGTCGCCGCCGCCGATCTCCGCGACCGAGAAGCGCGCGTCATAGGTGTCGGTCAGCGCGCGAATGCGTTCGACGAACGGCAGCATGTCCGGCTGGTCCTGCGAATGGACCTTGAGCTGGAAGTCGAACGAGCGCGTGCGCGGGCGGTCGTCAGGCGGGGCGGGCGGATTGTCCGCCAGGTCCGCCGCGCCCATCCCGTGATTGATCGCGTCGAGCCGGAAGCCGTCCACGCCGCGATCGAGCCAGAAGCGCCCGACCGCCAGCAGCGCGTCCTGCACCGCCGGGTGGCGGATGTTGAGCTGCGGCTGCTCCTTCAGGAAGGTGTGCAGATAATATTGCTGCCGGCGCGCGTCCCATGTCCATGCCGCGCCGCCGAATACCGATTGCCAGTTGTTGGGCGGGGTGCCGTCGGGCTTGGCGTCCGCCCAGACGTACCAGTCGGCCTTGTCGCCGTGGCGGGCGGCGCGGCTCTGCGTGAACCACGGATGCTTGTCCGACGTGTGCGACCACACCTGATCGGTGACGACGCGCAGCCCCAGTGCGTGCGCGCGCGCGATCAGCGCATCGAAATCGGCGAGCGTGCCAAACACGGGGTCGATGTCGCAATAATCGGCGACGTCATAGCCGAAGTCGGCCATCGGCGAGGTGTAGAAGGGCGAGATCCAGACCGCGTCGACGCCCAGCGACGCGACATGCTCCAGATGCGCGGTGATCCCGCGCAGGTCGCCGACGCCGTCGCCGTTCGCATCGGCAAAGCTGCGCGGATAGATCTGGTAGATCGCCGCGCCCCGCCACCATTCGGTCGTCATTCCGTCAGTCCCCCAACGACGTCGTCGTGCCGATCGCACGACGGCATCCCGTCGTTGCCTGCGCGCAACACGGGCGGTCAACCGCGCATGATCTCCAATCCGAGCGGGACTGCGAGATCGTCCCAGTGCGGATTGTCACGCTCGATCAGATTACGTTTCCATTCGCGCGGCCACCTCTTGATGCGCTTTTCGGCGGCGATGGCCGCGTCCATCGTGTCGGCCATCTCGTACCAGACAAGACGCTTTACCCCGTATGTCTCCGTAAAACCGCCGAAGAGGCCGTCGCGATGCTGTCGCACACGGTGGATAGGTTGGAGGTGACGCCGACATATAGCGTACCGTTCACGGCGCTTGCCATGATGTAGACGCACGGTTGCCGTTCCCTCAAGCCTCTCCTCCACCGTCATGCCGGGCTTGTCCCGGCATCCACCGCCCCGCGACCCCGCCGTCCCGTGATCCTGCGGCACCGTGGACCCCGGAGCAAGTCCGGGTGACGATCATGCGGGAGTGGCCGGCGCCATGCCCAAAGGGGTTCCTTCACCCCGCCTCCTCGGCCGGCACCCCCGCCGCCGCCGCCAGCAGGCGCTTCTCCAGCGCGCGCACCCGCGACGTGGACGCGATCTTGTCCCCCGTCAGATCGGTCAGGTAGAACACGTCCACCGCGCGCTCGCCATAGGTGGCGACATGCGCGGAATGGATCGTCACCTTCGACAGGAACAGCGCATAGGCGAGCTGGTTGAGCAGCGCCGGGCGGTCGCGCGCCGCCACCTCGACCACGGTGAAGCGGTTCGACGCCTTGTTGTCGATCAACACGTTGGGTTCGATGCGGAAGGCGTCGGCGCGCGCGCGCGGCAGCGGCTTGGCCTTCAGCCGGTCGGTCAGCTTGCCGCGCCCCGCCAGCGCATCCTCGATCGCGGTCTTCAGACGCATCAGCTGCCCCGCCTCGTCGAACGGCTGACCCAGCGGGTTCTGCACCAGGAAATTGTCCAGCGCCATGCCGTCGCGCGTGGTGTGGATGCGCGCGTCGATGATGTTGCCGCCCGCGACATGGATCGCCCCGGCGATGCGGCTGAACAGCCCAGGGTGGTCGGCGGCATAGACCGTGACCAGCGTCGCCCCGCGCTCCGGATAGACCTGAGCGTCGATCGCCAGCTGCACCTCGCCGGCCTGCGTGACGAAGGCGGCATTGTGCGCCAGCACGTCGTCGGGCTCGGCGATCCAATAGGGTTCGGGCAGCCGACGGACATAGGCCGCCAGCGTGTCCGCGCCCCACTGCATCGCGGTCCGCAGGGCCTCCTGCTTGGCCAGCACCCGCTCGCCGCGCCCCTTCTGCTTGTGGCCGAGCCGCAGCACCTCCTCGGCGCGGTCGTACAGGTCGGCGAGCAACTGCCCCTTCCACCCGTTCCACGTTCCCGGCCCGACCGCGCGGATATCGACCACGGTCAGCACCAGCAGCAGCCGGAGCCGCTCGGGGCTCTGCACCACCTCGGTGAAGTCGAGGATCGTCTTGAAATCGGTCAGGTCGCGGCGGAATGCGGTGGCGCTCATCAACAGGTGATGGCGCACCAGCCACGCGACCGTCTCGGTCTCCGCCGCGGTCAGCCCGAAGCGCGGGCACAGCCGCTCCGCCACCTCCGCGCCCAGGATCGAATGGTCGCCGCCGCGCCCCTTGGCGATATCGTGCAGCAGCACCGCGACATACAGCACGCGCCGCGACACGATCTGCCCCATCACCTCGCTGGGCAGCGGATGGTCGTCGGCCAGCGCGCCATGCTCCATCCGGGCCAGCAGCCCCAGCGCGCGGGTCGTATGCTCGTCGACCGTATAATGATGATACATGTCGAACTGCATCTGCGCGACGATCCGCGCCCAGTCCGGCACGAACCGCCCCAGCACACCGGTTTCGTTCATCCAGCGCAGCGGCAGTTCCGGGTCGTGCCCGCCGCTCAGCAGGTCGATGAAGCGCGCATTCGCCCGCGCGTCGCGCCGTACCGACGTCACCAGCCGCGCGTCGCGGGTCGCGCAGCGCAGCGCGAGCGGGTGGATCTCCATCCCCTGTTCGGCGGCGAGCGCGAAGATCTCGACCAGCCGGCGCGGATCCTGCTGGAAGAAATCGTCGCACGGCAGCGCGATCCGCCCGCCGTCGACCGCGAAGCCATCCAGCTTGCGCGGCGTCCGTGCCAGCTTCAGCCCCAGCCGGCGACGACGCGAGAACCGCTCGTCCATATGCGCCAGGAACAGCCCGGTCAGCGAGCCGACCGTGCGCACCTGCAGGAAATAGAATTGCATGAAGCGCTCGACGGCCGGCTTGCCGGGGCGGTCCGCGTAATGCATCCGCTGCGCGATCTCGCGCTGATAGTCGAAGGTCAGCCGGTCCTCGCCCCGCCCCGCGATCAGGTGCAGGTGGCACCGCACCGCCCACAGGAAATTGTCGGCGCGCTGGAACAGCCGATACTCCTCGCGCGTGAACAGCCCGACCGCGACCAGCTCGTTCGATCGCTGGACCTGATAGGTATATTTGCCGATCCAGAACAGCGCGTGAAGATCGCGCAAGCCCCCCTTGCCCTCCTTGACGTTCGGCTCGACGACATAGCGGGTATCGCCCATGCGGATGTGGCGCGCGTTGCGCTCGGCCAGCTTGTCGGCGGCGAACTGCCGTTCGGTGCCGCGCCGCACGTCCTCATGGAAACGCCGCGAGGCGTCGGCGTACAGGGCCTCGTCACCCCAGACGTAGCGCCCCTCCAGCAGGGCGGTGCGCACCGTCACGTCGCCCTTGGCCTGCCGCACCATCTCGTCGAGCGAGCGGCTGGAATGGCCGATCTTCAGCCCCAGGTCCCAGAGCGTGTAGAGCATCGACTCGATCGCCTGCTCCGCCCACGGTGTCTGCTTGCCCGGCGTGATGAAGCCGATATCGACGTCGGAGAAGGGCGCCATCTCGCCGCGCCCATAGCCCCCGACCGCGATCAGCAGCAGCCGCTCGCCCGTGGTCGGATTGGCGAGCGGGTACAGCCGCTGCGTCGTGACATCGGCCAGCACGCGCAGCAACTGGTCGACCAGATAGGCCTGCGCGTTCGCCGCCTCGATCCCGCGCGACGGATTGGCCAGCAGCCGCCGCGCGATCTCCGCGCGCCCCGCCTCCAGCGCGGCCTTCAGCAGGACGCCGATCTGCCGCCGCAGATCGGCGATCTCGGTGCCGTCGATCGCGGCGACCTGTTCGGCGAGCAGCCGGCGATCGACGATGGCGCGGCGGTTGGGCAGATGGTCGAAGCGTCCGGTCATGCCCGCCGCCATAGGCGATCGCGGTTAAGAGGTCGCCCCTCTTGCGCGACCCCATGCTGCGGCGATGCCGTGGGTTCACGCGAAGACGCGGAGGCGCAAAGAGGATTCGCGCGCGGCAGCGCGCCCTCATCATCGCGGACGATTGGATGGATAGCCGCTGGCGCGGCGAGTGAGACACCTCCCCGTCTCCGCGCCTCCGCGTGCACACCTCATCTTCGCGTCTTCGCGGCTTCGCGTGATCGTCATGCCACGCCGCTCCACCCCCCGCTCCGATGCGGCATCACTCCACGAACGGCTCCACCGTCACATGCCGCCCGCGCAGGAACGCATCCGCCACCAGCCGCAGCGGCGAGACGTCGACGTCGGACTCGCCAGCCCGCACGATCTCCGCGAAGCGTGCATACAGCCCCGGATATTCGCCATGCAGGTCGCCGTCGTGCGACAGCGCTTCCTTGCCGTCGATCGTCAGCACCGATCCGCCCTTGGACAACAGCAGCGTGCCCGCGTCGGTGCGGACCTCGATATCCCAATGCTGCGGGCCTTCCTGGCGGAAGTCGAGGTCAATGTCGATCGCGGTCCCGGCGGTGTCGCGGAACGCCACGCGCGCGGCGATCGGCGCGGCGCGGTTCGACGGCACGTCCAGTTCGGCGGTCTCGACGAAGAACGGCTTGGGCAGGATGCGCGTCGCGATCGACAGCGCGTTGATCCCCGGATCGAACACGCCGAAGCCGCCCGGCTCCCAGATCCAGTCCTGCCCCGGATGCCAGACGCGCACGTCCTCGCGCCAGGTGATCGTCGCCGCCGTCACCGTGCGATCGGCCAGCCATGCGCGCGCGGGCTCGACGCCATCGGCATAGCGCGAGTGCCAGCTCGCGAACAGGCTGACGCCCTTCGCCTTGGCCGCCTCGTCCAGCGCCGCGACCTCGGCCAGCGTCGCGCCCGGCGGCTTCTCCATGAATACGTGCCAGCCCTGTTCGATACAGAACATCGCGATCGCGTGGCGGACCTGTGGCGGGGTGCACAGCGCCACCGCATCGACGGTCACGTCGCTGGCCGCCAGTTCCTCGACATTGCGGAAGAACGGCAGGCCGTTGACGCTCTCGCCGCTGCGGCTGACCGTCGCGGCCAGTTCGATATCGGCATTGCCGGCGATCGCGGGCAGATGCTGGTCGTGGGCGATCTTGCCCATGCCGACGACAGCCAGTCGAATGGGGGCGAGGCGGATCGGCGCGCTCACAGCGAACGCACCGTGACGGGCGCGGGCGCCGCGTCGGTCAGTTCGTTGCGGAGCGGCAGCGCGAACGGCGCGGCCGCGATCTCGAACACGTCACCCGTCTGCGTCTTCACGCCATCGGCGACCGACAGCGTCGCGGTGCCGAAGAAATGCACATGCACGTCACCCGGACGACGGAATCCCGCGTACTTGAAGTGGTGATGCTCCAGGTTGGACAGGTGATGCGACATATTGTCCTCGCCGGTCAGGAACGGCTTTTCCCACAAAGTCTGGCCATCGCGCACGATCCGGCTGGTGCCGCGAATGTCCGACGGCGGCGTGCCGAGCAGCAATTCCGCGCCCAGCGACGCCTGCCGCAGCTTGGAATGCGCCAGCCACAGGTAATTGTGCTTCTCGGTGACGTGATCGCTGAACTCGTTGGCGAGCGCGACGCCCAGCCGATACGGCGTGCCGTCGTCCCCGATCAGGTAGATGCCCGCCAGCTCGGGCTCCTCGCCGCCGTCCTGCGCGAAGGCGGGCGATGCGAACGGCGCTTCGGGCGCGACCAGCGACTGGCCGTCGCCCTTGTAGAACCATTCCGGCTGCTGTCCGACCTGCCCTTCTCCGGGCTTCCCGCCCTCGACGCCTTCCAGGAACATCCGCATCGAATCGGTCTGATGCTCCGACGACGCCGCCGCCTTGTGCATCGCGTCGCGCCCCGATGCCGAGCCGAGGTGCGTCAGGCCGGTGCCCGCCAACATGATCCGCGCGCTGTCATCATGGTCGATCGCGGGCAGCAGATGCCCGGCGTCCAGCTCGGCGGCGATATCGACCGTCTCGTCGGTGCGGCGCGCGGTCGCGGCGTCGAGCAGCGAACCGCCGGCCGCGATCGCCGCCAGCGCCAGTTCGCGGGTGGTCGCGACGCCCTCGAGGAAGGCCGCGCGATCGCCCTCGGCCAGGATCACGCGGCGACGCCCTGCGGCGTCACGATGTTGCAGCAAACGGTTGTAGGTCATTCCTCAATCCTTGAGCGCGGAGAGATAGCGGTGCGCGTCCTGCGCCACCGCGTCGGCGGACTTGCCGGGACGATACAGGTTGGAGCCGAGCCCGAAGCCATCGGCCCCGGCGGCGCGCCAGTCGGCCATGTTCTCCGGGGTGATCCCGCCGACCGCCAGCATCTTCGTGGTCTTGGGCAGCACCGCGCGCTGCGCCTTCAGATAGGCGGGCGTGGTGCCGTCGGCCGGGAACAGCTTCAGGCCGGTCGCCCCCGCCGCCAGCGCGGCGAACCCCTCGCTGGGGGTGAAATACCCGGGCAGCGAGATCAGCCCGCGCGCCACGCTGGCGCGGATCACGTCGGCGTCGGTGTTGGGGGAGACGATCAGCGTCCCGCCGACGTCGGCGACCCGCGCGACGTCCTCGGGGGTCAGCACCGTCCCCGCACCGATCAGCGCGCGGTCGCCGACGCGCTCGACCAGCAGCCTGATGCTGTCGAACGGATCGGGCGAATTGAGCGGCACCTCGATCAGTGTGAAGCCGGCCTCGACCAGCGCGTCGCCGATCGCCGGCGCCTCCGCCGGGGTCAGCCCGCGCAGGATCGCGACGAGCGGCGCGGCGGCGAACGCCGCGTCGAACCGGGCATGTGTATCGGTCATCGGATCAATTCCCACAAACGGTGGATGCCGCAGGCGAAGGCGCGCTCGCTGTCCAGCGTCACCGGCCGCCCGCCGCAATGGGTGATGGCGGCGGCATAGAGATCGGCCAGTGCTCCGCCCGCCAGCAACTGCACCTCGCGGCCGTCGAGGTCGTCGCGCGCGCCGACGTCGGCACCGATCAGCACCCCGCTCGCGAACGCCGCCGCCTCCTGGGGGGCGAGCCGTCCGAGCAGCACGCGCGCGCGCACCTCGAACAAGGCGACGGTCAGATCACGCGCGCCCGCCCCGCGCGACAGCCCGTCGCGAAATGCCGCGCCGTCTTCCACGGCGCCGTCCAGCATCCCCGACAGGATGCCGTGCCCGCGCAGCAGCGCGAACAGTTCGCCGGTCAGCGCGGTCGCGATGTCGGTCACGCGGCCGGCCGTCGTCGCGATCCACTTGTTGTGGGTGCCCGGCTGGCAGAACAAGGCGGCGTCGGGGGCAAGGCCGGCCGCGATCGCGCCCAGCACCTGCACCTCCTCGCCGCGCATCACATCGGCCCGCGCGCCAATCTCTTCACCACCCCGCAGCGCGACGCCCGGAATTACCGAGACCCCCGTTTTTTCATCGCGAAACGCGCTGCGCGCCAGGGTGGCCAGATCGGCCGGCGCATCGACATACGACACCTCGCGCCAGCCGCGATTCGAGCCGACCATCCCCGCCGCGATCACCGGCAATTCGCCGAGCCGGGCGCGGATCGCCGCGAATTCGTTAGGATAATCATTGGGTTGCAAAGAGAGGACGCCGCGTCCGTCCTTCAGCACATCGCCCGCGACGCCGTCCGCCGACATGCGCCAGGCACGCCGGTTGGTCGTTCCCCAGTCGATGGCGATATAGTCGCCGGTCACGCGATCCTCCCCAATTATTTGTAGGACATAAAGCGCCGTGCGGCTAGGTCAAGACTGTGCGGCGCGGGCATGATCCTGTAGCGCGCGGAAGGATTTGGAGAAGGAGAGGGCGATGACCGAGGTGCGGACGCTGTGGCGCGGGGCGGCGACGCTGGGCGAGGGGCCGGCATGGGATCCGGCGCGCGGCGTGCTGTGGTTCGTCGATATCAAGCAGCGGCGCGTGCATCGTTATGATCCGGCGACCGAATCGGTCGCGTCGTGGGAGGCGCCCGCGCAGGTCGGCTGGGTGCTGCCCGCCGCCGACGGGACGCTGGTCGCGGGCTTGCAGACCGGCCTGTCGCGCTTTGACCCGGACGCGGGCACCTTCACGCATCTCGCCGACGTCGAAGCCGATCTGCCGGGCAACCGCCTGAACGACGCCACCGTCGCGGCGGACGGCACGGTCTATTTCGGCTCGATGGACGATGGTGAGAGCGCGATCACCGGACAGGTCCATCGCTGGGACGGCGTGCGCGTTACCACCACCGATATTGCGCCGGTCGCGATCACCAATGGCCCCGGCATTTCGCCCGACCAGACAACGCTGTATCACGTCGACACGCTCGGCGGCGTCATCCATGCGGTCGAACTGAACGCCGACGGCACGGTCGGCGCGGCGCGTGAATTCGTGACGATCGACCCTGCGCACGGCCACCCGGACGGCGTCTCGGTCGACTCGGCCGGCAACGTCTGGCTGGGCCTGTGGGGCGGCTGGTGCGCGCGCTGCTATGCGCCGGACGGCACCCTGCTGCGCGAGGTGAAGCTGCCCGCCGCCAACATCACCAAGATCGCGCTCGGCGGCCCGAACCTGAAGACCGCCTTCGCCACCTCCGCACGCAAGGGGCTGGACGATGAAGCGCTGGCGGATCAACCGGATGCCGGTGGCCTGTTCGCTTTCGACGTCGACGTTCCCGGCCAGCCGCTCACCCCGGTGCGCGGCGCCTGACACGACAACGGCCGGCGGCTCGCGTGAGCCACCGGCCGTCCTTTTTCCGTCACCCCGGCGAAGGCCGGGGTCCACCGCTCCGCACGAGCAAATGCCAATGCGAGAGCGGAACCGTGATGCCGGAACAAGTCCGGGCATCACCGCGAAGAATCACTCCACCGGCACATCCGGCAGCGCGTTGGTCGCCTTCGCGCCCCACAACGCATAGAACAGGATGTACAGTTCGCACGCCGCGGTCAGCAGGAACGACGGCTGCAACCCGAACGTGTCGGCCAGCTTGCCCTGCACCACCACCAGCGCGCCACCGGCGATCGCCATGATCAGCAGCCCCGATCCCTCCTCGGTCAGCGGCCCCAGCCCCTTGATCCCGAGCGTGAAGATCGTCGGGAACATGATCGAGTGGAACAGCCCGACCGAAATCAGCGCCCACATCGCGACCGGCCCGGTCGTGAACACGGTGATCAGCATCACGATGAACGCACCGACCGAGAAGGCGGCCAACACCGTTTCCGCCGGGATCCGCTGCATGATCGCCGAGCCGGCGAAGCGCCCGATCATCATGCCGCCCCACAGGAAGGTCAGGTAACGACCGGCCTGTTCGGCGGTGACGTTGGCGATCTGCGGCTGGCTGACGAAGTTCACGAACAGGTTCGCGACGCCGATTTCCGCGATCAGGTAGATGAAGATCGCCGGGATGCCGAACACCAGGTTGCGGTGCTTCCACAGCGAATGGTTCTTGCGCTCTTCCTTGGCGACGCGGCTGGTCGACGATCCCATCGCCGGCAGCGGAAAGCGCGCGATCACGATCGCGAGCACGACCAGCACGATCGCGACCAGCACGTACGGCAGGATCACCGACTGCGCGTCCGCCAGCCGCTCGGCCTGGGTCAGGACGGTGCCGGTCTGCGCGGTGCCGCCCTTCGACCGCCCGAGGATCAGATACGCCCCGAACAGCGGCGCGAGCATCGTGCCCGCCGAGTTCAGCGCCTGCACCAGGTTGAGTCGCGACGAGGCGGTCTCCGGCGGGCCGATCACCGCGACATAGGGGTTGGCCGCGACCTGTAGCAGCGTGATCCCGCTCGCGATCACGAACAGCATGACCAGCGTCACGCCATACGACGGCAGGCTGGCGGCCAGCACCATGCCCAGCGCACCCGCCGCCATGATCAGCAGCCCGACGACCAGCGATTTCTGGTATCCGATCCGCTCGATCAGCTTGGCGGCCGGGATCGACGCGAAGAAATAGGCGATGAACCACACGCTCTCGATCAGCGTCGTCTGCGTATAGTTCAGCTCGAACACGCTGCGCAGGTGCGGCAGCAGCGTGTTGTTGATGACGGTGATGAAGCCCCACATGAAGAACAGGCTGGCCAGCAGCGTCAGCGCGCGGCCATAGGCCGGCGCCCCTCCGCCGCCGCCCCCGACGCGCGCGGCGCCGGTGGAAATTGGGGGTCCCGCCATCATCCTCTCCTCTTGGATCTCGAAGTCGTTGTGGTCGTACACGCCCGGAACCGGCTTGCGCGACGGTGATATGTCTGACTATATTCGGTCGAAACGCGTGGTCAATGCGACAAACGACGCGGGCTGGCAAGATGGAGGGATGCTTCGTGAGCGCACGTTGGGCGGTGGGGTTCGGTACGGCGATCATGGCGGGACTGACGGGGACGAACGCGTCGGCGGCCACCGCGCAGCGCGCTGCCTTCGGCACGCTCCCCGACGGCACCGCGATCGAGGCGGTGACGCTGACCGGCACCAACGGCGTCAGCGCGCGGATCATGACGCTCGGCGCGACGCTGCAATCCTTCAACGCCCCCGACCGCAACGGCAAGGTCGCCGACATCACGCTCGGCTATGACGATGCCGCCAGCTACGTCACCAACCCCAATTTCTGGGGCCAGACGGTGGGTCGCTACGCCAATCGCATCGCCGGCGGCAAGTTCACGATCGACGGCAAGAGCTACCAACTCCCGCTCAACGACAAGACCAACTCGCTGCACGGCGGGACGAAGGGCTTCGACAAGTACATCTGGCGGATCGCCGACGTGAAGTCGGGCCCGCAGGCCAGCGTCACGATGGTGATGCGCAGCGCGGCGGGGGATCAGGGCTATCCCGGCAACCTCGACGTCACCGTGACCTACAGCCTCGACGACAAAGGCGCGCTGACGATCGATTTCCAGGCGAAGACCGACGCGCCGACGATCGTCAACCTGACCAATCACGCCTTGTTCGACCTGGCGGGCGAGGGCTCGGCCGGTGGCATCTACGCGCAGAAGATGACGGTGCCGGCCACCCGCTACACGCCGGTCAACCAGGCGCTGATCCCGACCGGCGAACTCACCCCGGTCGCGGGCACCGTGTTCGACTTCACCAGGCCGCGCGCGATCGGCCAGAGCGTCCGCGACGGACGCGATCCGCAGATCGTGATCGGTCGCGGCTACGACCATAATTTCGTGCTCGACAAGGGTGCGACTGCGCAGCCGGAACTGGCGGCGCGGGTCGAGGATCCCGCGTCGGGCCGCGTGCTGGAGGTGCTGACCACCGAGCCGGGGGTGCAATTCTACTCCGGCAATTTCATCGACGGCAGCTACGTCGGCAAGAACCGCCACGTATATCGCATGGGCGACGGCTTCGCGCTGGAGCCGCAGAAGTTCCCGAACACCCCCAATCAGCCGTCGTTCGGCTCGGCGCGGGTCGATCCGGGCAAGCCCTATCATCATCGCATGGTCTATCGCGTCTCGGTGGCGCGCTGATCCCCGGAGTTTGCTGACATGACCGCCCCTCTAGATCCGACGAAGCTGCGCAGCCGGGCGTGGTTCGACAATCCGGCGAACATCGACATGACGGCGCTGTATCTGGAGCGCTATCTGAACTTCGGTCTGTCGCTGGACGAGCTGCGGTCGGGCAAGCCGATCATCGGGATCGCGCAATCGGGCAGCGACCTGAGCCCGTGCAACCGCCACCATCTGGTGCTGGCGGAGCGGGTGCGCGAGGGCGTGCGCGAGATGGGCGGGATCGTGCTGGAATTTCCGGTGCATCCGATCCAGGAGACGGGCAAGCGCCCGACCGCCGGGCTGGACCGCAACCTGTCGTACCTCGGGCTGGTCGAGGTGCTGTACGGCTATCCGCTCGACGGCGTGGTGCTGACGATCGGGTGCGACAAGACGACCCCGGCGATGCTGATGGCGGCCGCGACGGTGAACATCCCGGCGATCGCCTTGTCGGTGGGGCCGATGCTCAACGGCTGGCACAAGGGCGAGCGGACCGGATCGGGGACGATCGTCTGGAAGGCGCGGCAGATGCTGGCGGCGGGCGAGATCGACGATGCCGAGTTCATCCGGCTGGTGGCGTCGTCGGCGCCCTCGACCGGCTATTGCAACACGATGGGCACCGCGACGACGATGAACAGCCTCGCCGAGGCGCTCGGCATGTCGCTGCCGGGGTCGGCGGCGATCCCCGCGCCGTATCGCGACCGACAGGAGGTGTCGTACCTGACCGGCAAGCGGATCGTCGAGATGGTCGCCGAGGATCTGAAGCCGTCCGACATCCTGACGAAGGACGCCTTCCACAACGCGATCAAGGTGAACTCCGCGATCGGCGGCTCGACCAACGCGCCGATCCATCTGGCGGCGATCGCGCGCCACATCGGCGTCGACCTGCCGATCAAGGATTGGGAGGAGCAGGGCCACAAGGTGCCGCTGCTGGTGAACCTGCAACCGGCGGGCGAATATCTGGGCGAGGATTATTACCGCGCAGGCGGCGTGCCGGCGGTCGTCAACCAGTTGATGGAACAGGGGTTGATCGCCGAGGACGCGCTGACCGTCAATGGGCGCACGATGGGCGACAATTGCCGGGGCGTGGCGATCGAGGACGAGAAGGTCATCCGTCCTTACGGTGCGCCGCTGAAGGAAGAGGCCGGGTTCATCGTGCTGTCGGGCAATCTGTTCGACGCGGCGGTGATGAAGACCAGCGTGATCTCGCCCGAATTCCGCGACCGCTATCTGTCGAACCCGAACGACCCCGACGCGTTCGAGGGTCCGGCGGTCGTCTTCGACGGGCCGGAGGATTATCACGCGCGGATCGACGATCCGGCGACCGGTATCACGCCCGAGACGCTGCTGTTCATGCGCGGCGCGGGGCCGATCGGCTATCCGGGCGCGGCCGAGGTCGTGAACATGCGCCCGCCGGCGTATCTGATCACCGAGGGCGTCCATGCGCTGCCGTGCATCGGCGACGGGCGGCAGTCGGGGACGAGCGGGTCGCCGTCGATCCTGAACGCCAGCCCCGAGGCGGCGGCGATGGGGGGCCTGGCGCTGCTCAAGACCGGCGACCGCGTGCGCGTCGATCTGGGCAAGGGGACGGCCAACGTGCTGATCTCCGACGCGGAACTGGCGGAGCGGCGCGCGGCGCTGGAGGCGGCGGGGGGCTATGCATACCCGGCCTCGCAGACGCCGTGGCAGGAGATCCAGCGCTCGGTGGTCGGCCAGATGAGCACCGGCGCGATCCTGGAGGGGGCCGAGAAGTACCAGCGCATCGCGCAGACCATGGGCCTGCCGCGCGACAACCACTGACGGTTGGTTCACGCGGAGGCGCGGAGACGCGGAGGGTTGCCGGGTGCGGCGACCCTCGCGGCTGCGCCAGCGGCCTTGTGTCCTGTCGAGATGACCGGGGCGGCGCGGCGTCGCTGACCTCTCTGCGCCTCCGCGTCTCTGCGCGCCAATATGGTTCGCGCAGAGCACGCTGAGGACGCGGAGATGCAGTGTCCGTGGTGAGGTCCCGCGGCAGCAACTCGGCCCGGGGATGGCTGAGCGATAGTCTGCCTGCGGCGCGACACCTCTGCGTCCTTTGCGTGCTCTGCGCGAACCAAAGCTTACTCGCGCAGGGACGCGGAGGCGCAGAGAGGATGCGCCGGACGCGCCGTCACCGCAACAACGCCGTCATTGCGAGCGTAGCGAAGCAATCCAGCGCCGGACCAGGACGCTCTGGATTGCTTCGCTACGCTCGCAATGACGAGGCGGGCGGTTTGTCGGGGCGTACCTGCGGCGGCGGGCGGAACACCTCCGCGCCCCCGCGTGACCCACTGCTACGATGCCAGCGCCGCTTCGGTATCGCGCAGCGCCGCGCCGATCAATTCCTCCGTCACTGCCCTCGCGGCCGGCGCGTCGCCGTTGGCGATCGCCTCGAACAGCGTGCGGTGCAGCGGGATCGGGTCGCAATATTGCGTCGGCGTGCGATATTTGAAGAACGTCGTCCAGCGTACCGCCGCGGCGATGCTGCTCGACAGACTGGCCAGCAACTCGTTGCTGGTCGCTTCCAGGATCGTGGCGTGGAAGCGCTGGTCGGCACTCTGACCCTCCTGCGTGCGCAGTCCGTGCAGCGCCATGACTTCCAGAGCATGGCCCATGCGCGACAATTGTCCCGCGGTGCGCTGGAGGGCCGCCAGTTCGGCAGCGGCGGGCTCGACGATCATGCGGAGCTGGAACAGGCTGCGGACGAAGTCGCGCGACGGCGCACCTTCGAACATCCATGCGAGCATCTCGGGATCGAGCAGATTCCAGTGCGCGCGTTCGCGGACGCGCGTGCCCGCCTTCGGCCGGCTCTCGACCAGTCCCTTGGCGTTCAGCATCCGCAGCGATTCGCGGATCACGCTGCGTGAGACACCGAATTGCTCGGCCAGTTCCAGTTCGCCGGGCAGGGTGCTGCCGGTAGGATGCGCGCCGGTGACGATCGCGACCCCCAAAACATGCGCGATCGCGATATGTGCCGGTCCGCGTCGCTCCGTCGTCCTCACCGCTGCCTCTCCTTGATGTCGGTCGATGTAGGCAAAGCGGCGGTTATTTGTCTAACATATTTGCATGACCGACGCGCGCACCTGTGCCGGGCCATGTGCCACCGCCTCGCCGATCAGCAGCAGGGTCGGATCGTCGCGCCCGATCGCGCGAACGAGGAAAGGCAACGCATCGAGCCGCCCCCGGATCAGCCGCTCGTCGGGCAGCGACACGTTGACCGCGACCAGCACCGGCGTGTCGGGCGCGCGTCCGGCGTCGATCAGCGCGCGCGCCAGTTCGGGCGCTGCGGCGCGCCCCATGTAGATCGCCAGCGTCGCCTCCGGCTGCGCGAGCACATCCCAGTCGATGTCGAGCGGCTCGCCCGCGCGGACGTGCGCGGTCAGCAACGTCAGCCGCCGCGCCTGCCCGCGCAACGTCAGCGACGTATGCGCGCTCGCCGCTGCCGCGCTCGCGGCGGTGATGCCCGGGCAGATTCGGACCGGCACGCCGTGGCGCGCGCACTGCGCCAGTTCCTCGGTGGAGCGGCCGAAGATCGACGGATCGCCGCCCTTCAGCCGTACCACGCGCCGACCCGCCAGCGCGGCGCGGACGATGAGGTCGTCGATCGTCCGCTGATCCTTCGAATGCCGGCCCGATCGCTTGCCGACGCTGATCCACTCGGCATCGGGGGCCAGCGCGAGGATCGCGGGACCGACCAGCGCGTCGTAGAAGACCACGTCGGCCGCCGCCAGCAAACGTTCGGCCTTGCGCGTCAGCAGGTCGGGGTCGCCCGGTCCCGCGCCGACCAGCCACACCATGCCCGCGGGGAATACCTCAGCCATTGGCCGCCTCCTTCATCCGGGTGTCCGCGATCAGCCGCGCGATCGTCGGGCGGCACGAGCCGCAATTCGTGCCCGCTTTCAGGGCTGCGCCGACGCTCGCGACGTCGACCAGGGCGTCGCGCGCGATTGCCGCGACGATCGTGTTGAGCCCGACGTCGAAACATGCGCAAACGACCGGCCCGCGATCGACGCTGGCTCCCGGCGCGCGCCCGGCCAGCACCGTCGGACCGTGTTCGACACCGAGTTGCGCCGCCAGCCAGTCGCGCGGCGGCAGCTCGCCGGTCCGCGTGACGAACAGCACCGCCGTCAGTCGCCCGTCGTCGAGCACCGCGACCCGCCGGGTGCCGCGTGCCGGATCGACCGCCTCGACACGCTCGCCGCGCGGCAACAGCCGGTCGAGCGCGGCGGGATCTCCGTCACCGGCCAGTTCCCACAACTCGCCCTGCGGCAACGCCACGCGCGTCGCCCACAAGGTGTCGGGCATCGTGGCCAGCGCGCCGCGTACGATCGCGAAGCCGTGCCAGTCGAGCGCGACCGGCGCAATCGCGGCCGGGGTCTGCTTGAACCCGGGCTGACCCGAATGCGGGTCGACCAGGGCGCGCGGCAGCAGACCCGTGCGCCCGCCGCGCGCGGTGCGGTCGGTCCAGTGGATCGGCGCGAACAATTCGCCCGGCCGCTGCGCATCGGTGACGCGCACGCGGTAGAGTGTCGCGCCCTGCGGCGTCTCGACCCGCGCCAGCCCGCCGTCCTTCAGCGCGCCGGCGTCGCCCGGATGGACCTCGATCAGCGGTTCTTCGCGGTGCCGCGCCAGCTTCGGACTGAGCCCGGTGCGCGTCATCGTGTGCCACTGGTCACGATAGCGTCCGGTGTTGAGCGTCAGCGGCCAGCGCGGCGGCACCGCCTCCGCCGCGCGCTGCGTCACCGTCACCAGCCGCGCGCGTGCATCGGCGGTCGAGAAGCGCCCGTCCGCAAACGGCGTCCCACCCCATTGAAACGGCCCCAGCGCGTCGTAAGCGGCGTTGCCGATCGCGGCGTGCGCGCGCAGGTCGAACACCCGTGCGCCGTCGTTCTGATAGGCCGACAGCCGGGCATGTTCGCGAAAGATGTCGGCGGGGCGGTCATAGGCGAAGGCGCTGCCCCAGCCCATGCGTCGCGCGACCTGCGCGATGATCCACCAGTCAGGCCTGGCTTCACCCGGCAGTGGCAGGACGGCGCGCTGGCGGCTGATGCGGCGTTCGGAGTTGGTGACGGTGCCGTCCTTCTCTCCCCAAGCGGCGGCAGGGAGGCGGACATGCGCGTGCACGCTGGTGTCGGTTTCGGCGATCACGTCGCTGACGACGACGAACGGGCATGCGGCGAGCGCATCGCGAACCCGCGCCGCATCGGGCATCGACACGGCGGGGTTGGTCGCCATCACCCACAGCGCCTTGACCTGCCCGTCGGCGATCGCGCGGAACAGGTCGACCGCCTTCAGGCCGGGCTTTTCGGCGATCGTCGGCGCGGCCCAGAAATGCTGGACGCGGGCGCGGTGGGCGGGCGCGAAGTCCATGTGCGCGGCCAGCGTCGAGGCCAGCCCGCCGACCTCGCGTCCGCCCATCGCATTGGGCTGCCCGGTGATCGAGAAGGGCGCCGCGCCGGGCTTGCCGATGCGGCCCGTCGCGAGATGAAGGTTGAGGATCGCATTGACCTGATCGGTGCCGCGCAGCGATTGGTTGATCCCCTGACTGAACAGGGTGACTGTGCGCGGATGCGCGGCGAACAACTCGAAGAAGCGCTGCACATCGGCCACCGGCAGATCGCAGCCCTTCGCGACGCTCCACAGGTCGTGCCCATCGTCGATCGTCGTCCAGAAATCGTCCGGCACCGCGACATGCGCGTCCAGATACGCGTCGTCCAGCACCCCCTCGCGCCGGCAATGCGCGAGCAGCCCGTTCATCAGCAGCACGTCGCTGCCGGGCTTCAGCGGCAGGTGAAGGTCGGCCTCGTCGGCGGTTTCGGTGCGGCGCGGGTCGATCACCACCAGCTTCGCGCGCCCGGCGCGGATCCGCTGATAGACGATCGGGTGGCACCAGGCGGTGTTCGACCCGACCAGCACGATCAGTTCGGCGGCGTCGAGATCGTCGTAATCGGCGGGCACCACATCCTCGCCGAACGCGCGCATCTGCCCGGCGACCGCGCTCGACATGCACAGCCGCGAATTGGTGTCGATGTTCGCCGAACCGATGAACCCCTTCATCAGCTTGTTGGCGACGTAATAATCCTCGGTCAGCAACTGGCCGGAGACGTAGAAGGCGACGCTGTTGGGTCCATGGGTGGCGATCGTCTCGCGGAAACGACGGGCGACGAGATCGAGCGCCTTGTTCCAGGTGGCGCGCCGCTGTCCGATCATCGGGTGGAGCAGGCGTCCGTCCAGCCCGACCGTCTCGCCCAGATGCGTGCCCTTGGAGCATAGCCGCCCATGGTTGGCGGGGTGATCGGGGTCGCCCTGGATCGTCAGCGCGCGCTCGCCGGTCCGTTCGGCGAGGATACCGCAGCCCACGCCGCAATAGGCGCAGGTGGTGCGGATCACCGCTCCCCCCGCCCCGGCGAGGGTCATGCGGCCACCTTCATCGGCACCGCGATTTCCACACGGTCGCCCGTCATCCGCACCGCGACGGTCGGCGTGCAGCCGCGATCGTCGCCCAGCGCTTCGCCCGTCTCCAGGCTGATGCGCCAATTGTGCAGCGGACAGGCGACCGCATGGCCGTGGACGATCCCTTCGCTCAGCGGCCCGTGCTTGTGCGGGCAGCGGTTGACGAGCGCGAAGATGCGGTCGTCATGGGTGCGGAACACCGCGATCGGGTCCGCGCCGGGCAGGTTCACCGTGCGGCTGCCGCGCGGCGGAATGTCGGACAGCGTGCCGATGTCGATCCAGTCGGTCATGGCGCTCACTCCGCTGCGGCCAGAAGGGGTTGGTGAAGCTCGCTCTCGGCACCCGCCGCACGCGCGGCCCAAGGGTCCTCCTGCGAGAAGGATTGCGAATGATGGAAGCGCTTGGCGAGTTCGGCGCGGTGGTCGGCATCGTCGGCGATCTGCGCGCGGAGATACTCGACCCCGACGCGCTCGATCCACGGTGCGGTCCGTTCCAGATAGCGCGCTTCCTCGCGGTAGAGCTGGATGAAGGCGGCGCAATGCTCTATCGCCTCCTCCTCGGTCGCGACCTTGCACAACAGGTCGGTGGCGCGGACCTTGATCCCGCCATTGCCGCCGACATGCAGTTCGTAGCCGCTGTCGACGCAGACCACGCCGAAGTCCTTGATCGTCGCCTCGGCGCAATTGCGCGGGCAGCCGCTGACCGCGATCTTGAACTTGTGCGGCATCCACGACCCCCAGGTCATCCGCTCGATCTTGACGCCCAGCCCGGTCGAATCCTGCGTGCCGAACCGGCACCATTCGCTGCCGACGCACGTCTTCACGGTGCGAAGCGACTTGCCATAGGCGTGGCCGCTGACCATCCCGGCCGCGTTCAGGTCCGCCCACACCGCGGGCAGGTCCTCCTTCTTGATCCCGAAGATGTCGAGCCGCTGCCCGCCAGTCACCTTGACCATCGGCGCGTTGTATTTCTCGACCACGTCGGCGATCGCGCGCAGTTCGCGCGGGTTGGTGAGGCCACCCCACATGCGCGGCACGACCGAATAGGTGCCGTCCTTCTGGATGTTGGCGTGCATCCGTTCGTTGACGAAGCGGCTTTGCTGGTCGTCGACATAGTTGCCGGGCAGCGCGCAGAGCAGATAATAATTGAGCGCCGGGCGGCACGACGAACAGCCGTCCGGGGTCGACCAGTGCAGCGTCTGCATCACCTCCGGGATCGAGGCCATGCCTTGCTCGACGATCGCGCGGCGCACGTCGTCATGGCCGTAGCTGGTGCATTTGCACATCGTCTTGGCGCCGGCCTGCACCTCGTCGCCGAGTGCGAGGGCCAGCAGGTTCTCGACAATGTTGGTGCACGACCCGCAACTCGCCGAGGCCTTGCACCCACCACGCACCGCATCGAGGCTGTGCGCCCCACCCGCGATGCAGGCCAGCACCTTGCCCTTGGAGACGCCGTTGCAGCCGCAGATTTCCGCATCGTCGGAAAGCGCCGCAACGGCCGCCTTAGGGTCCGCCTGCCCACCCCCGGAGGCGAAGGCTTGCCCGTAGATCAGCACGTCGCGAAGATCGGCGACGCTCTCTCCTTTTCGGATCAGGTCGAAATACCAGCCGCCGTCGCCGGTATCGCCGTACAGCACCGCGCCGACGACGCGATCGTCCTTCAGCACGACGCGTTTATAGACCCCGCGCGCCGCGTCGCGCAGCACGATGTCCTCGCACCCGTCGCCGCCCGAGAAATTGCCGGCGGAGAAGACGTCGAGGCCGGCGACCTTCAGCTTGGTCGAGGTCGCCGCCGCACGGTACGGGTTCTCGCGCGCCAGCAGGCCGTCGGCAAGGCTGCGGCACATGTCCCAGAGCGGCGCGACGAGGCCATAGACCTGTCCGTCATGCTCGACGCATTCGCCGACCGCCAGCACGTCGGCATCGCTCGTCACCATATGATCGTCGACCTGGATACCGCGCCCGACCGCCAGCCCGGCGGCGCGGGCCAGCGCCACCGAGGGGCGGATGCCGACCGCCATGACGACGAGGCTGGCCGGGATTTCGCGGCCGTCCTTGAGGCGCACCGCCTCCACCTTGCCGTCGCCGACGATCGCGGCGGTGTCCGCGCCGCACAGCACCGTCTGGCCGCGTGCCTCCAGCGCCGATTTCAGCAGCCACGCTGCGGACTCGTCGAGCTGCCGCTCCATCAGCGTCGGCATCAGGTGCAGCACCGTCACCTTCATGCCGCGCAAGCTGAGGCCATGCGCCGCCTCCAGCCCGAGCAGCCCGCCGCCGATCACCACCGCGTCGCCGCCGGCGGCAGCGGCGGCGAGCATCGCGTCGACGTCCTTCATGTCGCGGAAACCGATCACGCCGGGCAGGTCGTGGCCGGGCACCGGGATGACGAACGGATCGGAGCCGGTCGCGATCACCAGCTTGTCGTAGGAAACACTCCGCCCCGACCGCGCGGTGACGGTCTTCGCGGCGCGGTCGATCGCCACCACCGGATCGCCCGCGATCAATTCGATATTATTATCGCTATACCAGTCGTGGCCGTTGATGACGATCTCATCGAACGTCTTCTCGCCCGCCAGTACCGGCGACAGCATGATGCGGTTGTAGTTCACATGCGGCTCGGCACCGAAGATCGTGACGCGGTGCCGCGTGCCGTCGCGGGCCAGCAGTTCCTCGACCGCGCGGCATCCGGCCATGCCGTTGCCGATCACCACCAGATGCTGCCGGGCTGCGCCCGGTGCGCCGACCGACAGCGCGCCGGCTGACATGTCGGGGCCGAAATCGTGGAAGTCCATCTTCGCCTCCAAAACGAAAAAGGCCGCCATCCGGACACCGCGTCGAAGCAGCGTCTGGATGGCGGCCTTGCCATCATCTGAACCGTCGTGACCCCTCATCGGGCCGGTCGGGCTATGTCGGGGAGGACAACCCTGTCCTCGATGTCCGCCAGCCTACCGACTGGCGGACGGCGGTCAAGTCAGATTCGTGCTGCGGTGCGCCATTCCTCGCGCCACCGCGCCTTCACCACCGTCAGCGCGACCAGGGCGGCGACCGCCAGCCCGGCGAAGATCAGGAAACCGGGCGCGAAACTGCCGGTCCATTGCTTCGCCATGCCCAGCGAACTGGCGAGATAGAAGCCGCCGACGCCGCCCGCCATGCCGACCAGCCCGGTCATGATCCCGATCTCGGCGGCGAACCGCTGCGGTACCAGTTGGAACACCGCGCCATTGCCGGTGCCGAGGGCCAGCATCGCGATCACGAACAATCCCAGCGCCAGCGCGACGCTGCCCGCAAATCCGACCAGTGCCAGCGCCACGGCGGCGACCGCATAGACGATCGTCAGCGCCTTCACGCCGCCGACCGAATCGGCCAGCGCCCCGCCCATCGGCCGCACCAGCGACCCGGCGAACACGCAGGCCGCCGTGCAATAGCCGGCGGTGATCGTGGACAGGCCGAACGTGTCGGTGAAATAGACCGGCAGCGACGCCGCCAGCCCGACGAACCCGCCGAACGTCACCGCGTACATCGCCATCAGCCACCACGCATCGGCGGTCGTCAGCGGCGCGAAATAATCTGCGAACCGCTTCGGCGCGGGCGCGTTCGGCGGATCCTTCGCCATCAGCATATAGGCGACGAACACCGCCGCCAGCGGCAGGCAGGCGAGGCCCAGCACCGCATTCCAGCCGAACAGCCTGGCCAGCATCGGCGCGAACAGCGCGGCGAAGACGGTGCCGCTGTTGCCCATGCCGGCCAGCCCCATCGCCTTGCCCTGATGCTCCGGCGGATACCAGCGGCTGGCGAGCGGCAGCGCGATCGCGAAGCTGGCGCCCGCGAAGCCGAGGATGACGCCCAAGACCAGCGTGCCGGCGAAGCTGTCGACGCCGAGCAGGAAGGCGCTCAACAGGCCGCCCAGCACGATCAACTGGCTGATCGCCCCCGATCTTTTCGGTCCGAGGCGATCGACCAGCAAGCCATTGACGACCCGCAGGATCGCGCCCGCCAGCGTCGGGGTGGCGACCATCAGCCCCTTTTCGGCCGGGGTCAGCGCCAGCGTGCGCGCGATATCGGGCGCGAGCGGGCCGAGCAGTACCCAGACCATGAAGGCGAGGTCGAAATAGAGGAAGGCGGCGATCAGCGTGGGCTTGTGCCCGGCCTGCCAGAAGCCGGACGGGTCGGCGGATGCGCGCGCGGGCGCGGCGACGCCGGAACGGTCTGCGAAGACGGTGGCCATGGTCGGTCCCCTTGAATGGAGATGAACACGAAAAAAAGCCGCGGCCCGGCACGCGCGCACATGGCGCGAGCGAAACGGGTCAGCGGCTTTGCTGCGAGGGTTGAGGAGGCGACCGTCCCGGCATTGGGCGCGCCATCCGCTGCCGCGCTTCGTCGCGCGACATCCGGATCATCTCGCGAATCGGTTCGTGTTGCAAGGCACAATCGCGCCGGGTCCGGGCGCGGAAGTTCACAAAGTTCACACCACGT
>NZ_LDTB01000035.1 GCF_001476895.1 Sphingomonas endophytica
CGGAGGCGGGAATCCAGACAAGCAGGTCTATCGATAGAAGCGCAATCGTCAGAGGTTCTGGATTCCCGCCTCCGTGGGAATGACGGGCGATTACTGTTGTCCTGCACGTCAGCTCGGACCGCTTGAGGATCTGAATGTCGGTCCCCCTCGGTCATTCCCGCGCAGGCCGGAATGACGGGCTTTGCCGGCGGGGGTGGAGCTCCGGCATCGTCTCGCCGACGTTCGTGCCGCGCTGGTTCCGATGACCAGCGCCGCCGTCATTCCACCGTGAACGCCCGAAACGGCGACCCCTTCTTGATCGGCATCGGCACCAACCAGTCGAACGTCTCGCCGCGCGCCAACCGGGCGTAGAAGCCGTTCGGCGCCTTTGCCTTGTAATTGGTCGATTCCGCCATGTCGGGGCACACCAGCAACATGGTCGCGTCGTGGCGTTTCATGATCGCGTGCGCCTGTTCAGGCGAGCCCATGAAGGCGTGGTGGACGTCGAGGATCGCGTCGCCGTTGCGGTGGTATGGGCCGGCGATCGCACTGTGATGCGTCAGCGTGATGAGACGCGGGCCGAGGTCGACGAAGGTGAACATCGTCTGCGCGGGGAAGCGGTCGAGCGGCTGCATCGCGGGCAGCGTCAGGCAGCGGCCGGTCGCCTTGTTGACGCGGCGGACGTACTTGCTCGGCTGGTCGATCTTGAAGCGATCGATGACGATCGACGTGACGCTGCCGGACACCAGCACGAAAAGCGCGGCGGCCGCCAGCATCTTGGCGAACCACCAACGCGGGGCGAGCAGCCACGGCACCGCGAGCCACGCCAGCGCCACCGCGCCGGGAATCGCGAGCAACTGCGCCGCCGGACCGGCGCGCGCCTGCCACAGCAGCATCAGCGCGGCGAAGGTGCCGAACAGCGCGACGCATGCCCAGCCGCGCAAGGACGGCTGCCGCCGCGCCCGCCATGTCGCCAGGAGCGCGCCGATCAGCCCGATCAGCGGCAGCGTGACGATCGGCAACGCGACGCGTAGCGGATGTCGATAGATCGGCTTGGCCTCGCGCACCTGCGACAGCCAGCTGGTGTAAAGTTCGTCCGACACCTGCTCCGGCCGGCCGAGGCATTGCGGGAAGGCGGTGGCGAAGAAGCCCGCGACCAGCACTCCCGCCACCAGCGCCAGCACCAGTCGCACCGCCGGCTTGCGCGGCGACAGGAACGCCAGCGCCAGCAGCAGCCCGCCCGCGAGCAGCACGGTCGCGGCATAGACCGGCGTCAGCGCGTCGCAGCGATAGACGCGATTGGCATAGGACGCGAACCCGGCGAAACCCGCCGCCGTGCCGCCCGCCAGCGTCAGCGCATAGAGTGCCAGCCGCTCGCGCTCGGCCGGGTCCCAGATCCACGCCAGCGCGATGATCGCCCCTGCCATCGCGGCATAGGGCAGCATCTCCAGCCCGATCGTCAGCGACACGGCGGTCGCGATCCCGACCAGCGCGCCGCCGCGCCGCCGCGATGGATCGCACAGCCCGGCGACCGTCACTGCCAGCATCGCGAGTTGCCAGCCGTGATGGTCGATGCGGTCGGGCATGAACATCGCCAGCGTGTTGTTCGCGTTGACGAAGATCGCGATGCCCAGCGGCCAGATCAGTGGATGGACCAGCCGCCTGAGCGTCGCGCTCATCGCGACGAGCGCGATCGCCATCGGCAGCAGCGGCGCGATCCCGCACGCCAGCCGCTCCGCCTCCGCCACGCCGACGAACGGACGCAGCAGCACGATCAGCCCGGCGATCGGCAGGTCCACCAGCCGCGACCAGTGGATGTCGAACCCGCCGGGCGGATTGAGCCGGTAGTTGCGCAGGTCGAACCAGCCCTGCCCGTCGAGCAGGGCGCGGACCTGCATCAGCCGCATATTGTCGTCGGTATCGCCCAGCGACAGCCAGTGGATCGCCGCCCACCGTTGCCACACGTACCAGATCGCGATGCTCAGCCACGCGAGAAGCGTCAGCCGCAACCAGTGACGGTCCAGCACGCGCACGGCCTTGTCCAGCGTGGCGGGCGGCAGCGGATGATCGATCAACACAAGTCCTTAGCACCGCGCGCGAGGGGCGGGAGTTCCGTCGCGCGGTGTTTAGGTGCGGGCAGGGGCAAGGGCAACAAGCGGCATCAGAAACGCACCGTCAGCGCCTCGTTCACGGCGACTGCCGACCAGCGCGTGGTCAGATCGTCCAGCCGGGCGCGGATCGCCTCGACGGCCTCGGTCGTGACCGGTGAGGCGGTGTGACCGCGGGCGGCGCAGGCGTGTTCGTAGGTCGCGATCAGATCCAGCGCCGGCACGCGACCGCCCCATAGCTCCGCCTGGAACGCTTCGACCAGCCGTTCGATCGCTTCCTCGCCATCGCCTCCCCGGGTGGCGTAATCGGCGGATTGGCCGTCCCTCACCAACGACAGGAAGCCCGATTGCGGGACCAGCATGCTTTCGACCGCGTAATGCACCATGTCGTGCGGGATGATCCCCTGCTTCGGACAGGCGATCGTCTCGTCCGCCGCGCCTGCACGCCGGAGGATGAGGTCGTCGTACTTGCCGCCGCGTTTGGTGAAGATCAGTTCCATCCGGCCGACCTAGCGGGCGGATGACGCGGGGTCATCCTGCGAACGCCGCCCATTGCCACCATCGGTCTGCGCGCCTAGTCGGTCAGCGCAGGTGGTGAGAGCGTGGCGACGGTGCAGGCGAGCGTTAAGGCGGATCATTGGCGTGAGCTGTTCTGGCAGCTCGTGCGCTTCGGGCTGACCGGGGGGGCGGCGACCGCGCTCTATGCGATCATCTACTGGCCGCTCGCGACCTATGGTCAGGAGCGCTGGCCGCTGGCGCAACGCAGCACGTGGCCGCTGATCGCGAACGTGCTCGGCTATCTTGCCGCGATGCTGTCGGGCTATGTCATGCACAGCCGCTGGAGTTTCCGCGGCGTGGGGGAGCGCGACAATCTGGCGCGGACAGGCGGGCGGTTCTTCATCGTCTCGCTGGTCAGTTTCGGGATGAACACGTTCTTCGTCTGGCTGCTGACCGGGCCGCTGCATGGTGCGACCTGGTGGCCGCTGGTGCCGATCCTGTTCGTGACGCCGCTGGTCACGTTCGCGCTCAATCGTTTCTGGGTCTTCGCTTGAACAAGGTTGCTGGTTGATGGATCGCCGCGTCTATGATCGCATGGCGGAGCATGACTCCACCCATTGGTGGTATCGTGCGCGCCGCGATATCCTGGCCGATTACCTGACGCGCGAAGGGCGGCTGCCCGAGAAGGCGCGTATTCTGGAGATCGGGTGCGGTACCGGGCACAACCTGCCGATGCTGGCGGCGTTCGGCGACGTGGACGCGATCGAGATCGATCCCGCCGCGCGCGCGATCGCCGGGCAGCGGCTCGGCAAGCCGGTCGGCGATGCGCCGCTTCCCGAGTTGCCGGGTGTGCCACGCGGACATTACGACTTGATCGCGGTGCTGGATGTCGTCGAGCATATCGAGGATGACGTGGCGGCGCTCGCCGCCATGCGCGAATGCCTGGCACCGGGCGGCAAGATCCTGATCGCGGTGCCCGCGCACCAGTGGATGTGGAGCGCGCATGACGTCGTGAACCACCACCACCGTCGCTATTCCAAGAAGACGCTGCTGGCGGCGATCCGCAAGGCGGGGCTGACGGAGCGCGGGCTGACCTATTTCAACTCACTGCTGTTCCCGCTGGCGGCGGCGGCGCGGGTTGCGGGGCGGCTGACCGGGCGAGACGACAGCGATGATTCGCCGCCTGCCGCGCCACTCAACGCGGTGTTCGAGCGGATCTTTCGCATGGAGCGGCATCTGGTCGGGCGCGTGCCGATGCCGACCGGCGTGTCGATCCTGACGCTGGCGGAGCCGCGCTGACCTGATCATCACCCCGGCGGACGCTGGGATCTGGTGCGGCAGCGCGATACAAGCGCCGCCAGAAGCTCCAGCTGAATGACGCGGGCCAGCTACTCCCCGATCACGTGCAGCGCCAGCGTGCGGCGATGCGGCGCGGTGCGATGCTCGAACAGGTACATGCCCTGCCATGTGCCGAGTACCATCCGCCCGTCCTGCACCGGGATCGACAGCGACACGTCGGTCAGCGCGGTCTTCAGGTGCGCGGGCATGTCGTCAGGCCCCTCATCGTCGTGCTCGTAGCTCCGGCTCTCGGGCGCGAGCGTACTGAAATAGCGTTCGAGATCGCGGCGCACCGCCGGCGCGGCATTCTCGTTGATCGTCAGAGAGGCGGAGGTGTGGCGGCAGAACACCGTCAGCAGGCCGTTAACGATCCGCTGTTCGTCCAGCCACGTCGCGACCTCGCGCGTGATCTCGACCAGTCCTTGCCCACGCGTCCCGATCGTCAGGCTGCCATGCGCCTGCCGCATCAGAACAGCCGGCCGCCATCGGGAACGGGGACGCCGGGGTGGATCAGCACCACCTTTCCCTCGGAATCCGGAAAGCCGAGCGTCAGCACCTGCGACATGAATTTGCCGATCTGGCGCGGCGGGAAATTGACGACCGCCGCCACCTGTCGTCCGATCAGCCCGGCACAGTCATAATGTTCGGTGATCTGTGCCGAAGAGCGCTTGAGCCCGATCGTCGCGCCGAAATCGATCGTCAGCTTGAAGGCCGGCTTGCGCGCTTCCGGGAACGGCTCCGCGGCGACGATCGTGCCCACCCGCACGTCCACCGCCAGGAAGTCGTCGAACCCGATGTCGGGAGCGGGCGGGGCGGCGGGATCGTGGGTGGCGTGCATCAGAAGTCCGGGTTCTCGTAATAGCTGGGCGGCTCGATCCCGCTGATCCGTTCGGCCAGCAGCGGGCGGAAGCTGCGGCGGCTCTTGAAGGCGGAATACCACGCTTTCGTCAGCGCATGACCTGCCCAGTCGATCCCGCCGAGATAATCGGCGACCGAAATCTGCGCGGCCGCCGCGAGATCGGCGAGGCTGATCGTCGATCCGGCGATCCATTTGCGATGGTCGAGCAGAAAGTCGATATAATCGAGATGGCCGACCGCGGACTTCATCGCCTCCCGCAGCCGCGACGCATCGGGAGCCATGCGGTGCGCGATGCGCTTGATCATGCGTTCGTCGAGCAGCGGCTGGGTGACGTCGCGGTAGAAATGCGTGTCGAACCACGCCACCAGCCGCCGGATTTCGGCGCGGTTGGCGGCGGTGCCGTTGATCATTGCCACCCGCTCGACCGTTTCCTCGAAATATTCGCAGATCGCCATCGAATCGACCAGCACCACGCCGCGCTCATTGTCGGTCATCACCGGGGTCTGCCCGGCGGGGTTCATGTCGATGAAGGCGTCGCGCCGCTCCCACGGGTTCTCGCGCATGAGCTGATAGCCCACGTCCTTCTCGTTGAGGAGCGTGCGGACCTTGCGCGTGAACGGACACAGCGGGAACTGATAGAGCTGCCACATACAGTCGCGCTGTTAGGCGCAATCGGGGGCCGGGGGGAAGCGGCTTCGTCGGTACGGTAGAAAAGCGCGGTCGCTCAGCTTCGCGGGCGGCGGCGCGGCACCGCGTCGGACTGACGGCGGACCAGCTGATAGTCGACCACGACGTGCGGCTGGTCCTGCCCCGCATTGCCGGCACGACGTTGGCGTATCTCGCGCAGCAACAGGTCGACGGCCGTGCGCGCCATGTCGCCGACCGGCTGGCGGATCGTGGTCAGTTCCGGCCAGACCGTGGTGGCGAGCGCGGAATCGTCGAAGCCGCACACCGTCAGGTCGCCGGGCACGTCCAGCCCGCGCCGGTGCGCGACCGCGACGGTCGCGGCGGCCATGTCGTCGTTGCTGGCGAAGATCGCGGTCGGCGCCGCGTCGAGGTCGAGCAATCGCTCCGCCGCGTCGAGGCCGGAGCGATAGCTGAAGGTACCGTCGGCGATCAGCGCCGGATCCTGTTCCAGCCCCACGTCGGTCAGCGCACCGCGATAGCCATCCAGCCGCTCGCGGCTGGCGCTCTGATTCGCCGCGCCGCTGATGAAGCCGATCCGCACATGGCCGAGGGCAGCGAGGTGGCGGGTCATCTCATACGCGGCCTTGCGATCGTCGATGCTGACCGACAAGGCCCAGTCGGGCGCGCGGCCGGTCGACACGGCGACCACCGGAATGTCGCGCTCGCGCAGTTCCGCCATCACCTTTTCGGCGTCGCCGAGCGGCGGGGGCAGCAGCAGCCCGTCGATCCGACCGTGCAGCAGGTGGCCGATCGCCGCGCTTTCGGCCCCTTCCGCGCATTGCTCGACCAGGATCTGGCAATTCTGGCGGCTGCCCTGGTCGAGGCAACCGACCAGGAACTCGCTGAAGTAGAACAGGCTGGTGCTGGTGTGGAGGACGCCGATCCGCAACTCCTCGCCCCCCGCCAGCATCCGCGCGGCGGCGGAAGGCGCGTAGCGAAGTGCCGCGATCGCCTCCTCGACGCGTTCGCGGGTCGAGGGGCGGACGCTACCCTCGCCATTGATGACGCGGCTGACGGTCATTGGCGAGACACCGGCGCGTGCGGCGACGTCGCTGATCGTCGGCGCGTTGCGCTGGCGGCGCGAGCCGCGGGGTTCGATCATGCCGGTTGTCCCATCCTCCGTCCCTTGGCGTTCCGCGGGCGTTCCGGCAAGCGCGCCGTCAATCGTGATGGCCCGGAACGTAGTTGAACCGCACGGCCTTGTACCAGGTGAGATCATGCTCGGGCGCCGCGACACTGGCGGGGAGCGGCCGGCCGTTGAGCGACATCCAATAGGTCAGGCTGGCGTCGCGCCACCAGCGCGCCTCCCGCTCCTGCACCGCCAGGTAGGTCGCGGTCTTCTGCCAGCGTTCGGTATCGACCAGCGTGCGCACGCCGTCCCATTGGCTGCGCATGTTGCCGACATAGGCGACGCCGCGATCGTAATGCGCGACAAGATCCTCCCACAATGTTCTGCCTGATGGCATTTTCCGGTCCCACGCGACATGGTGGAACCACAGCAACTCCCGCTCGGGTGTGGTTCCGGGATCGGCAAGCCGCTTCGCGATCGGCGATGCATATTGAGCGATCGCGTCGCTGCCGCTCTTCGTCCGGTCGAAACCGATGCCCTGCCTGTCCGCCTTGTGATAATAGGCCGGGTTCCATTCGGGGCGCTTGAGATCGTCGACCCACGGCCCCGGTCCGTAATGATGGCCGGTCGCCATCAGGTGCGCGAGACCGAGCGGGCCGGTGTAATCGACCACCGCTTCGCGCGATCCCATCATCATCGTCACGGCGGTGTCGACCACGCGGGCGTCGGTGCCGAAGGTCTGCTGCGCCCATTCGCGTGCGATCGGCTCGGCGGTCAGCGTCGGATCCCAGGCCATGCGGCCGAAGACGTACCAATTTGCCTGATTGAAGGTCGAGCCGGACCAGTCGCGATCGCGCCCGATGTTGGCGACCCCGGCCATCCCGGTCAGCCGGTGCCCTTCGCTGCTGCCGTCCACCACGGTCGCGACGGTTTCCTTGCCGCGCCCGGTGGCCGAGGCCAGCGTCTCCTGGAACAGCGGCCCGAGATAGGCCAGGTGGGTCGCGAAGCCGAGATACTCCTTGGTGATCTGGAATTCCATCATCAGCGGCGTCTTCGGCATCGCGCCGAACAGCGGATGGAACGGCTCGCGCGGCTGGAAATCGATCGCGCCGTTCTTCACCTGCACCAGCACATTGTCGGCGAAGGTGCCGTCGAGCGGCTTGAACTCGGTATACGCCTGTTTCGCGCGGTCGCTGGGGTCGGTGTCGGCATAGACGAAGGCGCGCCACATCACGATCCCACCATGCGGCTTCACCGCCGCCGCCAGCATGTTCGCGCCGTCCGCGTGGCTGGCGCCATAATCGCGCGGGCCGGGCTGGCCCTCGCTGTTCGCCTTCACCAGGAAGCCGCCGAAATCGGGGATCGCGCGGTAGATCTCGTCGGCCTTCGCCTTCCACCATGCCGCGACTTGGCGATCGCGCGGGTCGGCGGTCTTGAGCCCGCCCAGCTCGATCGGCGCGGAGAAGCGCGCCGACAGATAGACCTTGATCCCCCACGGGCGGAACACGTCGGCCAGCGCCGCCGCCTTGGCGATGTACCGCGGGGTCAGGCTGTCGGCCTTGGCATTCACGTTGTTGAGGACGGTGCCGTTGATGCCGATCGAGGCATTGGCGCGCGCATAATCGGTGTAGCGCGGGTCGATCCGGTCGAGGAGCGTCCACCAGTCCCACAGCGAGTCGCCCGCATAGCCGCGCTCGACCGTCTCATCGAGATTGTCCCAATGGTTGAGGACCCGCAGCTTCACCTTCGGCGCGCTGGTCAGCGTGGCAGTGGCGAGCGTGCCGCCGGTGGCGAGGTGGCGCAGCAGCGCGAACGCGCCGTAGAGCGCGCCGCGATCGCTGTTCCCAGCGACCAGTACGGTGGGCTGACCGTTCAGGGTAACGGGCCGGATCAGATAACCTTCGTCGCCGAGCGGCGCGAACGGCAGCTTGAGCGCGGCGACCGCCGGATCGGCGCTGGTCGCGAGGGTGACGTTCGCACCGGCCGGTAATGAAGCGGCAAGCTCGTGCCTGGCGAGCGCCAGCGTTCGGGTGTCGCCGCGCAGCGTGATGGTCGCGGCGGCGGGCGTCGCGACGGCGGCACGAAGCCAGAGACGATAGCCATCCTCGGCGTGCGCCGCGCCCGCCAGCAATAGCGCGAGCGCGCCCAGAATTTTCGAACCAGCCCGCATCGACACCGCTCCTGATAACCTCGGCGGCATTGACAACACCGCTTCTGCCCGGTCATGGTAACGCTATCAGTTTGGATGGCAAGCCTCGGCGAACGATCGGGGCACCCGCTGGAACAAGAGGATCGCGCGTGACCGCCACTCATACACCCACCGCGGTTTTCGCCTGCCGCGACCTGTCGCGCTGGCGCACGGGGACGACGGCGTCGTCGATTTCGGCCACCGCCGGCACCGGGCGCTTCACGCTGCGGCCGGAGGCGTTCCGGACGTGCGACGTCGCCATGCGCGACGTGCCACTCCTCACGCCCGACATCGCCTGAGAGAGACCATGCCCATCATCACCGACGCGCGGGTCATCATCACCTCGCCGGGACGCAATTTCGTCACCCTGAAGATCACCTGCGACGACGGGACGACCGGGGTCGGCGATGCGACGCTGAACGGGCGCGAGCTCGCGGTTGCGGCCTATCTGTCGGAGCATGTCGTGCCGTGCCTGATCGGGCGCGACGCGCACCGGATCGAGGATATCTGGCAGTATCTCTATAAGGGCGCGTACTGGCGGCGCGGGCCGGTGACGATGACCGCGATTGCGGGCGTCGACATGGCGCTGTGGGATATCAAGGGGAAGGTCGCCGGGCTGCCGGTGTATCAGTTGCTGGGTGGCGCGTCGCGCGAGGCGTGCATGGTCTATGCCCATGCCAACGGCACGACGATCGAGGACACGATCAAGGTCGCGTTGGCCGAGCGCGACAAGGGGTACAAGGCGATCCGGCTGCAATGCGGGGTGCCGGGGCTGGCCTCCACCTATGGCGTCGCCAAGCCGGGGCAGCGGTACGAGCCGGCCGATGCCGCGCTGCCGAGCGAGTCGGTCTGGTCGACCGAAAAGTATCTGCGCGTCGTGCCGGAATTGTTCGCGGCGGCGCGCGAGGCGCTGGGGCCGGACGTGCACCTGCTTCACGACGTTCACCACCGGCTGACTCCGATCGAGGCGGGGCGGCTGGGCAAGGATCTGGAGCCGTATCGCCCGTTTTGGATCGAGGACCCGACGCCGGCCGAGGATCAGGAGGCGTTCCGGCTGATCCGCGAGCATACCACGACGCCGATCGCGGTCGGCGAGGTGTTCAACTCGATCTGGGACTGCAAGGCGCTGATCGAGAACCGCTGGATCGATTATATCCGCGCGACGATCGTCCATGCCGGGGGAATCACGCATCTGCGCCGGATCGCGGCGCTGGCGGAATTGTATCAGGTGCGGACCGGTTGCCACGGCGCGACCGATCTGTCGCCGGTGACGATGGCGGCGGCGCTGCATTTCGGGCTGTCGGTGCCGAACTTCGGCGTACAGGAGCATATGCCGCACACCGACGAAACCGACGCGGTATTCCCGCATGAATATCGGTTCGAAGACGGCATGATGCATCCGGGGGATGCGCCTGGACTGGGCGTCGATATCGATGAGGCTCTGGCCGCGGGGTATGAATACAGGCGCGCCTACCTGCCCGTGAACCGGCTGGAGGACGGGACCTTGTGGAATTGGTGAGGGTGGCGATGGCTACCACCCCGGCGAACGCCGGGGTCCAGTTTCGGGCGGTGCGCGAGATGCGGGAAGGTTTCCCAACTGGGCCCCGGCGTTCGCCGGGGTGGTTGGTGGATGAAGGGCGAGGGGCATGAGCGACTTCACCGAGGCGGCGCAGCAGGCGCCCGAGACTGCCGCCCATGCGGTCCCGCGTCCGCGCGGCCGTACCCGCTGGGTGATCTGCGCCTTGCTGTTCGCCGCCGTCGTGCTGTCGTACATCGACCGGCTGGTGCTGGGCGTGCTCAAGCCGCAGCTGACGGAATTGTATCACTGGACCAACGCCGGCTACGGCGACGTCACCGGCTATTTCCAGGTCTTCTACGGAATCGGCTTCCTGCTGTTCGGGTGGCTGATCGACCGGATCGGGCCGAAATACGGCTATCTGCTGGCGATGGGGAGCTGGACGATCGGGCACTTCGCGCAGACGTTGGTGACCTCCACGACCGGCTTCGTGATCGCGCGTATCCCGCTCGCCTTCGGTGAGGCGGGGACGTACCCCTCCGCACTGGCCGCCGCATCGCAATGGTTCCCCAAGAAGGAGCGCGCACTCGCGATCGGGATCTTCAATGCCGGGGCCAATGTCGGCGCGGTCGTCACCCCGCTGCTGATCGGGTTCATCGTCGCCGGGCTGCTGCTCGACTGGCGCTGGGCCTTCATCATCACCGGGCTGTTCAACCTCGTGTGGCTGTTCGCCTGGTGGCGGCTGTACCACAAGCCCGCCGACCACCCGACGCTGACCAGCGAGGAGCGCGGCTGGATCGAGGCCGAGCCGCAGCAGGATGTCGGGCGTGCGGGGTTCCTGCAGGTGCTGCGCCATCGCGAGGCGTGGGCGTATATGGCGGGGCGCTTCCTGATCGATCCGGTGTGGTGGACGTTCCTGTTCTGGCTGCCGGATTTCTTCAACAAGACCTATGGTTACGACCTGAAGAGCTTCGGCCCGCCGCTGGTCGCGATCTATATCCTGGCCGATCTCGGCGCGATCGCGGGCGGCTGGTATTCGTCGCATCTGCTTAAGCGTGGCGTGGCCACCGGGCGCGCGCGCAAGCAGGCGATGTTCGCGTGCGCGCTGTTCGCGTTGCCGGTGATGTTTGCCGGCTCGGCGAGCAACATCTGGATCGCGGTGATGCTGATCGGGCTCGCGTGTGCGGCGCATCAGGGCTTCTCGACCAATTTGTTCGCGCTACCGGGCGACCAGTTCCCGCGGTTCGGCCAGGGTACGTTGATCGGGCTGGGCGGGTTCGCGGGTGCGGTCGGCGGGTTCATCGCGTCCAAGTCGCTGGGACTGCTGCTCGACAGCGTCGGTAGTTATGGCCCGTTTTTCGTGGCTTGCGGGATCGCCTATCTCGTGGCGCTGCTCGTGTTCCACCTCCTCAATCCTCGATACCGCGACGTCGCCCTGCGCGCGGGCACCTGAACGGGGTCGTCGCCGTCCATGTGGCTTGACCTGTCATGTCAACTGGCCTAACCACCTGTTGATAGCGTTACCATCGCAAGCAGAACCGCCGGAAGAAGCGGGAGAACAGTTCATGGAGAGGATCATGCGTACCATCGTTCGTCGTTCCGCGGTTCGCGCCGCGCTGCTCAGCGCCGTTGCCGCGACCGGACTGACCGCCGCCCCGGCTGTCGCCCAGACCCAGCCGACCGGCCCCGGCGGGCAGGTGCCATCCCCCGCGACCCAGGTCGACACCGCCGCGAACCCGGATGCGCAGGTGCCCCAGAGCGCCGTGCAGAGCATCGAGGATGCGACCGACTCGTCGCAGCCCGCACAGGACATCGTGGTCACCGGCATCCGCGCCTCGCTCCAGAGCGCGACCAATGCGAAGCGCAACTCGGTCGGTTTCGGCGACTCGATCTTCGCCGAGGATATCGGCAAGCTGCCCGCCACCAACCTTGCCGAGACGCTGAACCGTATCCCGGGCGTCCGCCTGAACCGTGACATCAGCGGCGAGGGCACGCAGGTGTCGATCCGTGGTCTCGGGCCCAGCTTCTCCAAGGTGCTGCTGAACGGCACGCAATTCGCGGTCGCCTCGGACGGCGGCACCAACGGCTCGGGCGGCGGTAATCGCGAGGTCGATCTCGACTTCTTCCCGTCGGAGCTGTTCACCCGGCTGGACGTGTTGAAGTCGCCGACCGCCTCGACGCTGGAAGGCGGGATCGCGGGCACGGTGAACCTGCGCAACGCGCGGCCGTTCGACAAGCCGGGCACGCATCTGACGGTCGTCGCGCAGGGCGCCTACAGCGACACCAACGACAAATTCGGTCCGCGCGGTGCGATCGTCGCCAGCCACACGTTCGGCGACACGTTCGGCGTGCTTCTGGGCGTGGCGGGCGTTCGGCAGAAGACGCGGGTCGATGGCTATGACACGATCGGCTTCACCGACGCGAACCTGCCGATCTGCGCCGGCGGCAGCGCCGCGTGCAATCCGGGCGGCAATGGGTTCAGCTTCGCCAGCACCGTGCCGGCGGGCGTCGGGCGCGGGCTTGTGACAGGCGCGCCGATCGATCTGGTCGCCACCTCCGGCCTGCCGCTGTCGCAGCTGGCGACCGCGATCATCCCGCGACTGGGCCGTCCGTCGCTGACCGAGGGCACGCGTGAGCGGATCTCGGTGGTCGGGTCGATGGAATGGCGCCCGTCCGACGCGCTGCACTTCGCGCTCGACGGCATCTACGCCAAGTCGAAGCGCGACTATATCCGCTCCAACATGAACTGGCAGGTCCGCAACTCCGGACCCGGAACCTCGCCGCAGTCGACGGGCGGGATGGTGCCGTTCGATATCAAGGTCGATTCCAACAACGTCGTTACCTCGGGCATCTTCGCCAATTCGTCGTTCTTCTCCGAGAACAGCATTTTCAACCAGGATACCGATTTCTGGAACGTGACGCCCAGCGCGTCGTGGAAGCCGAATGATCGCGTGAAGGTCGACCTGTCGGCGAATTGGGGCAAAAGCACGTTCTTCCGCGAGCAGCCGACCTTCGCGTTTCAGACGCGCCCCAATTCGGGCATCGAGGTCAATTACGACAACAAAAATGGCAATCCGCAGCCGCTGATCACGCCCAACGTCGACCTGGGTGATCCGAACCTTGGCTGGCAATGGTACCGCGTCAACGTCCAGAACGTCCGTCGCAAGACCGAGACGCGCGGCGCGCACCTCGACGTCTATGTCGGCGACGAGACGGTCAACGTGAAGTTCGGCGCGGCCTATGACCAGGCGCAGCGCAGCATCCGCGCCTATGACAACACGAACCCGTTCCAGCTGTCGGTGTGCGGCAATCCGTGCACGGGCAACACCGGCTCGGTCCCGACCGCGTCGTTGGCGCAATATCTGATGCGCTCGCCGATCGACAATTTCGGGCATCTGTCTCGCGGCGGCTTCGGCTTCACCAGCTTCATCATGCCGGATATCGAGGCGCTGAAGCAGGCGACCAACTATGCCTCGTTCCGCGACAGCGCGCCGGAAACGCGCGGGTCGGTGACGGGTGGCGCGACCGGCGACATCGACGAGAAGGTGTTCGGCGGCTATGCCGAGGTCAACGGCGTGTCGGAAGTCTTCGGCCGCGAGCTGCGCGCCAATGCCGGCGTGCGTTATACCTACACCAAGCAGAAGGTTGTCGGGCCGAGCCAGATCGGCACCGCGATCGTCGATATCACCGCCCGTTCCAATTACGAGGAGGTGCTGCCGTCGGCGAACCTGAGCTACGACCTGTTCCGCAACGTCAAGCTGCGCTTTGCGGTGTCGAAGTCGATGACGCGCCCGGATGCCAGCTCGATCCTGCCGGGTGTCACCTTCTCCGATCCGAGCGCGCAGGTGGCCAGCGCGGGCAATCCGGCGCTCCAGCCCTATACCTCGGACAATGTGGATCTGGGTGGCGAGTTCTACACCGGCGGTGCGGGCTATATCGGCGTCGCGCTGTTCCGGAAGAGCATCAACGGCTTCACCGCGACGGTGCAGCAGCAGACGCCGTTCGCCGACCTGAACATCCCCGTCGACGCGTTGCAGGCGACGCAGCGGCAGGCGCTGCTCGATCGCGCGGCGGCGGCGGGCGTCGCGCCGGGGGCGGTGGCGATCACCGTCAACCGGCCGATCAACCTCAACAACCTGGTCATCAAGGGTGTCGAGGGGACATGGAACCAGCCGCTCGACTTCGCGATCAAGGGGCTCGGCTTCCAGGCGAACGGGACGCATATCACGCAAAGCTCGGACACCGGACTGGTCGCGCCGGGCGTGCCGAAATGGGGCTATAACGTTCAGGGCTATTACGAGAATTACGGTCTGTCGCTGAGCCTCAATTATGTCTGGCAGGGCGGCGTGATCGCGGCGAACGCGCCGCAGAACAACCTGAATGTCCCGCTGGAGGCGGATGCGCGCGGGCAGCTCGATCTGTCGGCCGGCTATCAACTGCCGTTCATGGACAAGGCGTTCCGCCTGACGCTCGACGTGCTCAACATCACGAACACGCCGATCCGCACGACCATCGGGTACGATAATGCGACGTACAACGTCTTCTATCCGGGGCGGCAGGTGCTCGTGGGCGTCCGCGCCAGCTTCTAAGGGATCCGGCGCGTCCTTTCCCCCTTTTCGGGCGCGCCGTTGTCTTGGGCCGGTCTTCTTCGGAAGTCCGGCCCATCTTTCTTTTCAAGGGATTGCCCAATGCGCCTTGCCCTGCTGCTCGCCTCCACCGCGCTGATCGCCGCTCCCCCGGCGTCGGCGAAGACAGCTTGTTCGTGGCAGGCGGCCTGGGCGTCGGCGCAGATGGTGCCGGAGGGCAATAACGTGCTGGCGGCGGGGACGCTGGCGGATGCGACGCTCCGGCAGATCGTGCGCCCGTCGATCGGCGGCAAGCGCGTGCGGGTGCGCTTTTCCAACGTGTTCGGGCGCGCGCCGCTGACGATCGATGCGGCCAGCGTCGGCCATGCGGTGCGCAACGACAGCGCGCGGGTGCAGCAGGGGAGCCTGCGCGCGCTGACCTTTGCGGGCGCGAAAGGGGTGACGGTGCCGCCGGGCGCGGAGTGGCTGAGCGATCCGGTCACGCTGCCGGTCGCGGCGTTCGAGAATCTGTCGGTGTCGATGCATCTGCCCGCCGAACCGGACGGCGCGACCTCGCATCCGGGATCGCGCGCGACGTCGTGGATCGCGAAGGGTGAGCGGACCGGGCTGACCGACCTGCCGGGGGCGACCGGGACCGACCATTGGTTCCAATTGTCGGGCGTCGAGGTCGAACGCTGCGCCGCGCCGGGCGGGATCGTCGCGTTCGGCGACTCGATCACCGACGGCTATGGCGTGAAGCCGAACACCAATGCGCGCTGGACCGACGGGCTCGCGCGGCGGCTGGGGGGCACGGTCGCGGTGCTCAACGCCGGGATCGGCGGCAATCGCGTGCTGCTCGACGGGCTGGGGCCGAACGGCATGGCACGGTTCGAGCGCGACGTGCTGGGGCAGGCCGGGGTGCGGCACCTGATCGTGCTGGAGGGCATCAACGACATCGGCGTGCTGACCCGCGAGCGGCCCGCGACGCCCGAGACGCATCGCGCGCTCGTCGCGGGGGTGACGGGCGCCTATGCGCAGATGGTCGCGCGCGCCCGCGCGCATGGCATCATGACGCATATCGCGACGATCATGCCGTTCGCCAGCAACGGTTATTACCATCCGGGGCCGGAAACCGAGGCCGATCGCCAGGCGATCAACGCGTGGATCCGCACCCCCGGCAACGCCGACCACGTCATCGACTTCGACCGTATCATGCGCGATCCGGCGCATCCCGACCGGCTGCTGCCCGCTTTTGACAGCGGCGACGGGCTGCACCCCAGCATCGCGGGGTACAAGGCGATGGCGGACGCGGTGCCGCTGGCGGGATTGCGCTCGCGCTAATTGTCAGACTATATGACGCCTTTCGCTCTGGAGCCTGATCGCATGACCGCCCCCCTAGATCCGACGAAGCTGCGCAGCCGGGCGTGGTTCGACAATCCGGCGAACATCGACATGACGGCGCTGTATCTGGAGCGCTATCTGAACTTCGGTCTGTCGCTGGACGAGTTGCGTTCGGGCAAGCCGATCATCGGGATCGCGCAATCGGGCAGCGACCTTAGCCCGTGCAACCGCCACCATCTGGTGCTGGCGGAGCGGGTGCGCGAGGGCGTGCGCGAGATGGGCGGGATCGTGCTGGAATTCCCGGTGCATCCGATCCAGGAGACGGGCAAGCGCCCGACCGCCGGGCTCGACCGCAACCTGTCGTATCTGGGGCTGGTCGAGGTGCTGTACGGCTATCCGCTCGACGGCGTGGTGCTGACGATCGGGTGTGACAAGACGACCCCGGCGATGCTGATGGCGGCCGCGACGGTGAACATCCCGGCGATCGCCTTGTCGGTGGGGCCGATGCTCAACGGCTGGCACAAGGGCGAGCGGACGGGGTCGGGGACGATCGTCTGGAAGGCGCGGCAGATGCTGGCGGCGGGCGAGATCGACGATGCCGAGTTCATCCGGCTGGTGGCGTCGTCGGCGCCCTCGACCGGCTATTGCAACACGATGGGCACCGCGACGACGATGAACAGCCTCGCCGAGGCGCTCGGCATGTCGCTGCCGGGCTCGGCGGCGATCCCCGCGCCGTATCGCGACCGACAGGAGGTGTCGTACCTGACCGGCAAGCGGATCGTCGAGATGGTCGCCGAGGACCTGAAGCCGTCCGACATCCTGACCAGGGACGCCTTCCACAACGCGATCAAGGTGAACTCCGCGATCGGCGGCTCGACCAACGCGCCGATCCACCTGGCGGCGATCGCACGCCACATCGGCGTCGACCTGCCGATCAAGGATTGGGAGGAGCAGGGCCACAAGGTGCCGCTGCTGGTGAACCTGCAACCGGCGGGCGAGTATCTGGGCGAGGATTATTACCGCGCGGGCGGCGTGCCGGCGGTCGTCAACCAGTTGATGGAACAGGGGTTGATCGCCGAGGACGCGCTGACCGTCAACGGGCGCACGATGGGCGACAATTGTCGGGGCGTGGCGATCGAGGACGAGAAGGTCATCCGTCCTTACGGTGCGCCGCTGAAGGAAGAGGCCGGGTTCATCGTGCTGTCGGGCAATCTGTTCGACGCGGCGGTGATGAAGACCAGCGTGATCTCACCCGAGTTCCGCAATCGTTACCTGTCGAACCCGAACGACCCCGACGCGTTCGAGGGTCCGGCGGTCGTCTTCGACGGGCCGGAGGATTATCACGCGCGGATCGACGATCCGGCGACCGGTATCACGCCCGAGACGCTGCTGTTCATGCGCGGCGCGGGGCCGATCGGCTATCCGGGCGCGGCCGAGGTCGTGAACATGCGCCCGCCGGCGTATCTGATCACCGAGGGCGTCCATGCGCTGCCGTGCATCGGCGACGGGCGGCAGTCGGGGACGAGCGGCTCGCCGTCGATCCTGAACGCCAGCCCCGAGGCGGCGGCGATGGGGGGCTTGGCGCTGCTGAAGACCGGCGACCGGGTGCGCGTCGATCTGGGCAAGGGGACGGCCAACGTGCTGATCTCCGACGCGGAACTGGCCGAACGACGCGCGGCGCTGGAGGCGGCGGGCGGCTATGCATACCCGGCCTCGCAGACGCCGTGGCAGGAGATCCAGCGCTCGGTGGTCGGCCAGATGAGCACCGGCGCGATCCTGGAAGGCGCGGAGAAGTACCAGCGCATCGCGCAGACGATGGGCCTGCCGCGCGACAACCACTGACGGTTGGATTTTCACGCGGAGGCGC
>NZ_LDTB01000036.1 GCF_001476895.1 Sphingomonas endophytica
AAATTCCTGACAGTCCCCCGGCACCCCGACGGAGTGCCGGCTTCGCGGTGCTTCAGCCATTGTGCTGACCAAGCACATCAATAACGCGGCCATGCCCAGCGCCTTCAGGCACCTGGCACCGATCTTGGCCCCTCCTTGCCGAACGGCCCGATCAGCTTCCGGTATTCGGCCTCTGGTTGCCCGTAGCCGTCGCCAGCCAGTTCCTCGAGCTTGTGCCGATCGAGAATGCGAACGCGGCCGCGCGTCGATCGGATCATGCCGGCGCCCTCCAGCACGTGCAGCGATACCGTCACGCCGGAGCGCTCGGCGGCAATCATCATCGCCATGAACTCGTGCGTCAGCGGGATCTCGTCGCTGTCATGCCGGTCGTGGCACATCAGCAGCCATCGCGCGAGCCGTGCCTCGATGCGTTGGTGCGCGTTTGACACAGCGCTTTGAGCGGTCTGGACGAGGAAGGTCTGGACGTAGCGCAGCAGCATCGCTCGCAGGGTGGCGCTTTGATCCATCGCGGTCAGAAATTCAGCCGCCTCGATCCTCAGCCCGCTATGGCCATTCACCTGGACGAAAATTTCATGCGGCGAGGTATTCGCGCCCAGCAGGAGCGGCACCCCAGCGAAGCCATCGCGCCCGAAGATGCCTACTTCCGTCCGGCCATGATCGGCTGTCATCATCACGACCGAGGTCACGCCACCTTCGGGGAACCAGACAGTCTCGATTGGCTTGCCGAGCGCGACCAGCACTTGTTCCCTGTGCAGCTGTTCGCGCCTCAGATGCGGCTTGAGCAGCGCCAGATCGTCGTCCGACAGGGCGTCGAGCAAAATATTCGTCGTGTAATGTTCGGCTGGATGCGGCACGCGCGAGCCCTATAATTCGGGGCGAAAGCGCGATGGTCCTTCAGCCGCTCGCGCCCTGATCGTCGGCGAGCGATGTGACAGATATAGGAGCGATGTCGCCGCTTACTAGCCACAAGGCCCGGCTTGCGTGGCGTACCGCACAATCGCCAGTCTCGACGGCCCGGAAACATGGCTCCGGGCAGAGGAGCACTCGGGCTGATTACCGGCGCGGCGCCTAACCTTGCGCAATCCTGAATGTGGCGCGTCCAACAGAGGGTGGTCGCTCCCCGCAATAACATAGAAACTCTGGGCAGATCAGAGTTCAGGCGAGCCACGGATCATGACGGACGAGCAGACCTACGACTATCGCCGCGCCGAAGCCGAGCTGGAGCAAGCGCAACGGGCGTGCGATCCACGTGCGGTTCGCGCCCATTATCAGCTTGCCGAAGCGTATCTCGGACGCATCGCCGCGCCGACGGAGGACGTCAGCGAACGCCGGACGCAGTGAGGGCCGCGATGGCTGATCCCCGGATGCCGGCAACGACCGGCGACCTGCTGCTGCGCGAGACGCACCACCGGTGCAGCAACGATCTGCAGCTGATCGTAGGCTTGCTGTCGCTGCAGAGCCGCCGCGTGCACAGCGAGGAGGCGCGCGCCGCGTTGAGCGACGCCGCTCAACGGGTCGCGGTGCTCGCCCGTGCGCGGGCTGCGATGTTGAACGGAGGGTCACCCAGCTTGGAGGCCGCGCTGAGCCAGTTGTGCGAAGCGCTGCACTCCCATGCCGAGGCGCGCTCAATCCTCGTGACGTTCCGGGTCGAACAACCTGTTGGGCGCTTGCCCGCCGAGCGGATCAACCCGCTCACGCTGGTCGTCAACGAGCTGATGACCAATGCGATCAAGCACGCGTTTGAGGATGGCACCTCCGGAAACATCACGGTGACGGCGGGTCGCAGCGCTCAAGGTGACGTGATGGTGACCGTCGACGATGATGGTCTGCCGTTCCCGGAGTCATCCGCGCCAGACGGTAGCGGAATGGGGCTCGGGCTCGCGAAGCGGCTGATGGCGTCCATCGACGGTCTGCTGATCGCGCCGACCGCACCGTCCAAACTCTTCGAACTCCGGGTCTTGAGCGAATACGGGCAGGTGCTGGCATGACCGATGATGGCTGCCATTCGGCCTTGCAAGGCACGGCGTTCGTCAGGACGCGGCTGCTAGCAGCCGAGGATCGGCAGGCACTCGTCGAGATCGCCACAGCGCCACGCCGGTTTAAGGCCGGTGTCGACCTGGTGTCCGAAGGTGTTCGCACGGACGCCATATTCGTCATCACAGAGGGCTGGGCGTGCCGTTACAAAATAACCCGAGATGGCGCACGCCAGATCACCGGGCTCGTGGTGCCCGGCGACGTGTGCAACCTGGATTCATTCATGCTTCCTCAGGTGAATTTTGGCGTGAGGACGCTGACAGCGGGAGCCGCAAGCGGATTGCCGCGCGAGCGCGTGCAGGCGCTCGCGGCCGAGCGTCCCGCGATCGCCCGCGCGTTTACATGGTTCACGATCGTTGAGAATTCGGTTCTGAGCGAATGGGCGCTGTCATTGGGTCGGCAGTCTGCGCGCGAGCGGCTGGCGCACCTGTTGTGCGAACTGGCCGTGCGTCTCGGCGGCACCCGCGGCGATGCGCCGAGCTATGAATTGCCTGTCACCCAGGAGCAACTGGCCGACGCGCTCGGCCTTACCTCAGTGCACGTTAATCGAACCCTGCAGCAGCTTCGGGCGGATGGGTTGGTCGCGATCGAAGCCCGTCGGGTCACCTTGCCGGACCTGGCGGCGCTGCGCAGGGTCGGCGACTTCGACGCCCCGTATCTGCATGCCGAAGCGTTTTCGGGCGAGGAAGAAAGCTGGGCGAGGCAAGCCAGGTAAGTGACGCGAGATAGTTCCTTTCGTCAAAGGGCAGCTATTCGTCTCGATGTGCCCGGCAGCTGCCGGGCAGAGTCACCAGCTTTGGCCGTTTGCTGGGGCGGCCCCGGCTCGTCGAAGCGGTCGATCCGCTCAGATGAATGAGCGGCCGGTTTTCGGAACGCCGGGAGCGGCGTGAACGACCGGGTTTGGGTCTCATCGGCCACGGCGCGGCTGACCGTCGCCTGGCTCATTTCGGCCGCACCCGGGGGCCAGCGCTCTCCCAAAACGTGGTCGTTGGGACGCTCGCCACTTTCCCATTTCTCCGTCTCCATCCAGCCGTTTTGGGAAAGTGCATTCGGGAACAGATTTTGGGAAAGCGGGCGCGTCGAACGGCTGTGGTTGCGATGGGCGCGGCGGATTCCCGTCATTGGTTCGTTTGAGGGACGCTTTGCTCAATGAGACGTGCCACCCATGAGCGGCACGTCTAAATCGCCTCTCAAAAAACTAAATTGGTGCGGTCAATACCGCAAAGACAAACGGGCGTAGTAGTAGCCGCCGTAAGCCCCGAATGGCGAATTACCACCATAGATTGAGCTACCGATGGTGTTGGGGACGGTGCTCTTGTCAGGGTAGGTGTCAAAGATATTATAAGCACCTACCGCTACACGAGCTGCACGTGTGACGTCATATCCAACCTCTAGGTCAGTGATCCACTTCGCGCCATAAAACTGGTCCAGGCTGGGTGTATTGTTGAGCGTTGCCCAGTTTCCGTAACGCGTCTCTCTAAGGTTGATCCCCAAGCGATCCAGGTTCCAGTCAAGACCGAGGATCAGCTTATCCTTTGGCGTTCCGACGGTGAAATATCCCTGCGTCTGCCGGTCGAAGAGTGTCAGACCAAGTCCCGAAAGCTGGGTAGGCGTCGGGGCGATGTTTTTGATGTTCGTGACATTGTGATTGTAGCCGACCGTCGTGCGAAGCCGGCCAAACTCTCCAAGGGGCAGGTTGTACGAACCAACGATATCGATACCGCGGGTGCGGGTGTCGATCGCGTTGGTGAAGAAGCGCACATACTGGTCGCCCGAGAGGCCATTTGCGCGCAAAATGGCGCGTACCCCTGCACTGGAAAGAAGGCTAGTAAGCGTAATCCGATCGTCGATGTCGATCTGATAGGCGTCCGCCGTCACCGACAAACCAGCTATCGGCGTCAGCGCAAAGCCGACGCTGTAGTTGCGGGATTTTTCCGGGGTCAGGGGTGCTGCCCCGAGTGCAGCAGCGATTGGCGATCCGGTACGAACGATCTTGGATTCGATCAGCTGATATGCACCGCTGACGAGATTGAACTGGGTCGACGTCTGCGCATAGGCCTGCTGCGCAAGGCTCGGGGCACGGAAGCCGTTGGAGAATGCGCCGCGCAGATTGAGCCAATCTGCGACCTTGTAGCGCGCTGACACCTTGCCGCTCCACACGTCGCCCGAGCTGTCGTCATAGGTTTCATACCGCACCGCGCCCGTCACGAGAAGGCGACTGGTGACATCAAGAGCGAGGTCGACATAGCCAGCCCAGACATTGCGTTTGATGTCAGCCTGGTCGCTCGGTGTCACGATGATCGCACCTTGAGCACCGACTGCGCCCGGCTGTCGGGCGAGGGGCGTTCCTGCCGGGAAGACATATCCGCCATTGGTGTAGGCCGCTGGATCAAGTGCCTTGGTGACATAGCTTTCGTAGCGGTATTCGGCGCCGGCAGAGATCTGGAGATTGCGCCCGCCAAGGATGGCATAGCTTTTCGTCAGGTCGAGATTGTTGGTCCACTGGTCGAAAGCCGCGCTGAACGTATCGAACGACGTCGGGCTGCTGGCACCGAGCGAAGCGTTGAGCGAGTTGTCCGCGCCGCTGCGTGCATAGTCGCGACCATAGGTGCTGCTGAGATCGAGCTTCCATCCACCGACGTTTCCGCGCAGTCCGCCGGTGAATTGGCCGTCGGTTTCATGGAGGGTGTAGAACGGTGTGAAGCCGTCCGGATAGATCGCGAGGATATTGCTGGTGGCATTGGGCTTGCGGCCTGCCTGCCCAACGCGAGCTTCGCGATACCCCAATGTGGCGGTGGCATAGGCCTCGACATTGCCGAGGTCATACCGCCCATTCAGCGCCGCCTGGATTTGCCGCAGCTGAGGCAAGCCGCCTTGATAGGTACGGCGGTTGACCGTGGCTTCCCGCGGATCAGGCTGGCCGTTCACTGGAAAATAGAAGGTGCCGGTCACGTCGGAATTGCGGACCGTCGCATTCTGATATTTGCCGTCCACCGACAATGCCAGCGAGCCCCGATCGCCCAGCGCGAAACCATGTGAGAGCTGCGCGCTGACGGTTTCGCCGTCGCTGCCGTTGACGCCGTCGTGGTAACGCTGGCCGACCTCGATGTTGGCCGTACCGCCGGTCGCATTGGATTTAAGAATGATGTTGATGACGCCGGCGATCGCGTCCGACCCGTACTGCGCAGCCGCGCCGTCGCGGAGCACTTCGATGCGTTCGATCGAGCTGGCCGGTATCTGGTCCAGATCGACGGGGTTGCCCCCTGCCGAGACGTTACCGGAATTGAGGTTGATGAGCGCGGAATTATGTCGCCGTTTGCCGTTCACCAGCACCAGGACATGCACCCCGGACAGTCCACGAAGACCGGCAGGACGGGCTACGCTGTCGAACGACGAGCTGCCGACCTGTTGGGCCTGAAAGGACGGCACCAACTGGGTCAGGACGTCGCGCAGCTGCAAGCCACCTGACAGGCGAGCAATGTCCTCACCGCTGATGACGTCGATCGGGGTTGGGCTGGACGCGACCGTGCGCGGTTGCCCGCGCGAGCCGGTCACGACGATGTCGCTGCCTTCGCCCGTGTCAGTTGGAGCGGCAAGAGCATCGCTTTGCTGCGCCTGAGCGAGCGCAGGCGTGAGCGAGGCAACGGAAAGCGCCAGAAGGCTAGGTACGATATGCATGGAAATCTCCGCTGTGCAGCGTGATGGGGAAGAGCGCGGGCGCGCAGCTGTCAGCGGACAGCGTCGAAGGGTGGTGCTTTTGTCAGCGGCTTGGGCTGATGTCGCGGCACGACGATCTGGCCAGCATCGACGAGCAGGATGCCGTCGCGAAACACCTTGTCGACCTTGCGCAGCGCCTCGATATCGACATCGGGCCGACCATCGACGACAAGAATGTCGGCAAGCTTACCTGCTGTGATGCTGCCCAGCTTGTCGTCCATGTCGAGGATTTGGGCGTTGGTCAGCGTCGCGGTACGAAGCGTCTCCGCTGGCGAATAGCCGCCGTGGATGAACCATTGCAGCTCGGCGAGGTAGACGTTGGGGACCAACTGGTTCGCATCGCCGATCGTGTCGGTTCCGATCCCCATAACGATCCCGGCCGCCTTCATCTTTCGGAAGACGTCGAAGTCAGCCTGCGCGGATAAGGTGAAACGCCTAGAGGTCGACCCGTAAAAGCCACCGGAGCGATCGAGTACGTTCTGGTAGACCTGGAGCGTCGGGACCGATGCCGTATGATGCCGCGCCATGGCCCGGATTGTGTCGTCCGTGCGGGGCAAAGGATGCTCGATGATATCGACGCCGGCATCTACTGCGAGGGCGGTGTAGACCGTCTCACAATCACAGGTGACTTTCAGGCCTAGGCGATGCGCCTCATCGACGGCCGCTGCAATCTCGTCGGGTGAGAAGTGGCTTGCCACCTTGATGATGGTGGCGCCGCGCTTGAATGTTTCCCGCACGGCGCCCCGCCAGGCATCAGCGCCGTTGCGTTCCCAAGCATAGTCGGGGCCGTGGCTGGGCGACACCGGCCGTTCGGTCGCGTGGCCCCCAGTCCCCGTGATGATATGCCCGGCAGTGAACACGCGCGGCGCTGGAATACGATTGGTCGCACTCCAGTCTGCCAGAATGTACGGAGCATCCGCGACGCCGTTCAGATCGCGAACCGACGTGATGCCGGCTTCCAGCATCCAGCGCAGGTTTCTAGCCCCCCGCAGCACGCCGTCACCTTCGCTCGCCTGTAGGTCGATCGGCGTCGTGCTATCCGGATAGGTCAGATGGACGTGAAGATCGATCAGGCCAGGCAGGACCGTCTTGCCACCGACATTGATGACCCGGGCGTCCGCCGGCCAGTCACGACGGCCCGCCGGCCATATTGCGGCGATCTTGTTGCCCTCGATGAGCACGGTAGCAGGTGCTGACCGGGCGGATTTAGCATCGAAAACCAAGCCACCGACCAGAACGGTGACGGCTTTTGCAGCGGTGCTTTCCTTGACCGGGATTCGCTGAGGGTCGTCGGTCGTAGCCGTCTGAATGATTGAACGACGATCGTTCAAAGGCGTCTGCGCAATACCACCCGTCGCGCCTAACGATGCCGCACACATGGCTAGGAGGGCTGCTACCCCCGTTTTTTGGCGGCGTAGCGATGCGATGACGCTGATATTCAAATTTCTACCTTTGCCCTTTTAGAGTTAATTCCCCCATATCGAGTAGGGGTTACAGGTAGTTTTGCTTGAAGGGCGCAAGCCAGCGCTATGAAAGCCGCGGTAGAAGCCGCTGCCACCAACCGACGTCGTGCCACTGCCCGAACTTCTGCCCTACCTCCCGGTAGATACCCAGCGGCGTGAAGCCCATGCTCTCATGGAGCGCGACGCTGCCGGGATTAGGCAGCGCGATGCCCGCAAACGCGGCGTGAACTCCGCGCTCGGTCAACTCCGCGATCAGCCTTGAATAGAGGGCGCGTCCAACCCCCGTCCGGTGGGCCTGATCGGCGATGTAGACCGTGACATCGACCGACCACCGATAGGCGGCGCGGGATCTATGCTGGCTGGCATAGGCGTATCCGATGACTTCGCCGTTTCGCTCGGCGATGAGGTACGGATAATTTTCCAAGGTCGTGGCGATCCGCTCCCCCATCTCAGCGATCGAGGGCGGGACCTCCTCAAAGGAGATAGCAGTGCCCTCCACGATGGGCGCATAGATCGCCTGGACGGCAGCCGCATCCGCTACATTGGCCGTGCGAATGGTCGGAATGGCTGTCATGAGACTTGGCCTTGCGGAGCAATGGCGATGCTGGACAAATCTGTCGCTGGGTCGACCGGCACGCCGGCTTCCTTCCGCTCGGAATAGCGATCGACCAATTGCGCGGTATGTGGGCGCAGCAGCACCGTGAAGCGCACCAGCTCCTCCATTACGTCGACGATCCGGTCGTAATAACTCGACGGCTTCATGCGGCCGGCATCGTCAAATTCCTCGAACGCCTTGGCTACCGATGACTGGTTAGGGATCGTCACCATCCGCATCCACCGACCCAGCACGCGCAGCGTATTGACGCTGTTGAATGACTGCGAGCCGGCAGACACTTGCATTACGGCAAGCGTGCGGCCTTGCGTCGGACGCATCCCGCCCATCGAGAGCGGTAGGTGGTCGATTTGCAGCTTCATGATGCCGGTAATCTGCCCATGCCGTTCGGGGCTGCACCAGACTTGCCCCTCTGACCACAGCGACAGCTCGCGCAGCTCGCGGACGGCCGGATGATCGTCACCGGCGTGCTGATCGGGCAGCGGCAGAGTGGACGGATCGAAGATGCGGGTTTCGCATCCAAAAAACCGGAGCAGACGCGCCGCTTCCTCGACACATAGGCGCGAGTAGGATCGCTCGCGCAGCGATCCGTAGAGCAGAAGGATACGCGGCGCGGGATCGAGCGGGCCAAGACCCAAGGCTGGCCGCTGGATGGCATAAGCAGGGTCAAGCGCTGGCAGGCTATCGGGATCAGTAACGGTACGGAGCGGCATCAGAGGGTTTTCGCAAGATAGGAGGCCGAGGCGGGGCACAGCGACGTAAATTCGCGTGAGGCGGCTATTGCCGGGGGCGCGGCGTCGCGATCGGCGTCGATATAGCCGAGCGCCCGAAAGAACGGTGCGGCCGTTGTCGTCAGCAGATGGAGGCGGCAGATACCAAGATCGCGTGCCTGTTGTTCGAGAGTGGCGACCAACGTTCGCCCCAAGCCATGCCCCCGATGATTGCCCAGGATGACGATCGAGCGAAGCAGGCGATCGGTCCCCCGCCCCTCAAGGCCACCGTAACCCACGAGGCTATCGGCATCGAACCGGAAGAACATACGATCCGGCTCAGCGAGATCGGAGTTGGGCAGAGCAGCCATATCCAGAGCCTGCGCCAACCCGCCCAGCTCGCTAGATTCCAGTGGCGTGATGGTCAGTTCTGTCATGCGATGCTGATCCTGATCGCCAGCGCCGCGAGCGTGATGAGCAGTACCGGCACGGTGAGCGTCACGCCGACGCGGAAATAATAACCCCATCCAATCCGCACGCCCTTCTGTCCCAGGACGTGCAGCCACAGCAGCGTCGCGAGCGAGCCGATCGGCGTCAGCTTGGGGCCGAGGTCGCAGCCGATCACGTTGGCGTAGATCATCGCTTCCTTGACCACCCCTGTCGCGTGCGCGGCGTCGATCGACAGCGCGCCCACCAGCACGGTCGGCATGTTGTTCATCACCGACGACAGCACGGCCGCGATCACGCCGGTTCCCAGCGCCGCGCCCCACACACCGCCTTGCGCGGTGTAGTCGAGCAGCGCCGCCAGATGATCGGTCAGGCCGGCGTTCCGCAGGCCATAAACGACCAGGTACATGCCGAGCGAGAATATGACGACCTGCCACGGCGCGCCGCGCAGCACCTTGCCGGTCTGGATGACATGGCCCCGCCCCGCGATCACCAGCAGCAGGATCGCGCCGGCAGCGGCGACGGCGCTGACCGGCACGCCAAGCGGTTCAAGCAGGAAGAAGCCGGCGAGCAGCAGGGCAAGGACGATCCATCCGGCGCGGAAGGTCGCGGCGTCGCGGATTGCGGCACCGGGCGCGCGCAGCGCCCCCACGTCGTAATCTCGCGGTATATCACGTTGGAAGAAAATCAGCAGCGCGCCCAGCGTGGCGGCGATCGACACGAGATCGACCGGCACCATCACGGCTGCGTATTCGCCGAACCCGATCCGGAAGAAGTCGGCCGACACGATGTTGACGAGGTTCGAGACGACCAGCGGCAGGCTGGCGGTGTCGGCGATGAACCCCGCCGCCATGACGAACGCCAGCGTCGCCTTGTCCTTGAACCCCAGCGCCCGCAGCATCGCGATGACGATTGGTGTCAGGATCAGCGCCGCACCATCATTGGCGAATAGCGCGGACACTGCCGCACCCAGCAGCACGATCAGGACGAACAGCCGGCGACCATGCCCCCCGCCCCAGCGGGCGACATGCAATGCCGCCCACTCGAAAAACCCGGCTTCATCGAGCAACAGGCTGATGACGATGATCGCGACGAACGCGGCGGTCGCGTTCCAGACGATGCCCCATACTACCGGCACGTCGGACAGGGTGACGACGCCGGCAAGTAGCGCCACGACGGCTCCGCCTATCGCGCTCCACCCGATGCCGAGGCCCTTGGGTTGCCAGATGACAAGCGTGATCGTCGCGACGAAGATCAGGACGGCAAGCAGCATCAGACGACGCGCTGGCCTGAGGCATCCACCACCTGTTCGCCGTCTTCCTTGGCGAACGCGCCGAGCTGGCCGCTAGGCAGCAGATCAAGCACTGCTTCAGAAGGGCGGCACAGCTTCACGCCGAGCGGCGAGACGACCAGCGGCCGGTTGATGAGGATCGGGTGGGCCATCATCGCATCCACCAGCGCTTCGTCTGACAACGCCGTGTCGCCGAGGCCCAGCTCCGCATAGGACGTTCCCTTCTCGCGCAGCAGCTCACGCGGCGTCATACCGGCGCGGTCGATCAGCTCGACCAACAGCGCGCGTGCAGGGGGCGTCTTCAGATACTCGATGACATGCGGTTCGATGCCGGCATTGCGGATCATCGCCAGCGTGTTCCGCGAGGTGCCGCAATCGGGGTTGTGATAGATGACGATATCGACGGCCACGGGGCGTCCTTTCAGCAGCAGGGGGCGAGTTCGGCGATGAGCGGCGCGCACAGTTCCGCGTTCCCCGCGCAGCAATCCTTGACGAGGAACAGCGTCAGCGCGCGCACACCGTCCAGATCGGCGCGATAGATGATCGAGCGGCTATGCCGTTCGGAGCGGATCAGGCCAGCGCGCGCGAGAATGCCGAGATGCGCCGACATGGTGTTCTGGGGCACGTCTAGCTGACGGGCTATTTCACCGGCCGCCATGCCGTCGGGTTCGTGACGGACCAGCAGGCGGAACACATCCAGGCGCGTTCCCTGTGCCAGTGCACCAAGCGCAACAATAGCCGAATCTTTTTCCATATATCCAGCATAGCAGATATATCGATTGGCGCTACTGTCTCGCGCTTGTTAGTAGCTCAGGTGTTCCACCACTCACCCGCAACAGGTTTTCGGGAGGACCAAGAGCGTCCCAAAACTCGATCCTCGTGGGAAAGCTCCGGCCGTCTCGCTGCCCGTTCCCAATCGGGAAAGCTCA
>NZ_LDTB01000037.1 GCF_001476895.1 Sphingomonas endophytica
GATGAAACGGCCTGGACGCGTCCAGGCCGTTGCTTCGGATGCGCTCGCGCGCCACAACAACCGCCGGTCTCTGGTCCCGGCTGGATGAAACCCGGGGGTCACGTCAGTCCTTGCTCGCCGCCATCTCCGCGCCGACGCGGGCGACCTCGCGCTCGCGCAACGCGCCGAGGAGATTGCGCCGATAGACGACGCGGCCGTCCGGCTGGCGGATCGCATCGCACCGGTCGATGTGATGGTCTCGGCGGCGCTCCATCGCTTCCCGGACGTGTTGGCCGAACCCGGAGGGCGACAGGTCTGACGTCTCGCCGGACAAGAGACGGCGGTCGAGCCAGGTCGCACCGTCCGCGCCGATCTGCTTTTCGAGATCAAGGGTGGAAAGGAGGCGCACGCTGCCTTGCCGGTTGCGGCCGGCATCATAGGCGGCGGCGCGGTTCTCGAAGTCTTGCGGGATGCGCCATCGGTCGGCGTCTATGCGCTCGACGATGCCGGCGCGGCGTAGCGCCTCCAGCCGGCGGACATGCGCATCGACGAAGCCCTCATAGTCGCCACCCGGAACGCGGCCGTCGAACCTGGCCTGTTCAAGGTGGCGGCTCGGCCGATAGATGCCGTCTTCGGCGACGGCCGCGACGGCCCGGTCGGACGGCCGTTGTGCGGTATCGGGCGGGCCGATCTTGATGACGCTGCCGATCCGCACATCTTCGACGCGGGCCGGGTCGATGCCGGGGACATGGTGCGCCCGGGCGTCGATCCCGTCCACCACGATCGTCAGGCTCTCGCCCAGCTCGTCGGTCAGGTATTTATCGACGACGCGGCCGACGATCGGCACTTCGGGCGCGGCATCGTGAAGCTGGAAGGTCGCCGGGTCTCGTTCCAGCCCGTCCGCCTTCAGCGCCTTGTGCATGGTGCGGATGATGTCGCCGCGCTCGCTCATCTCGCGCAAGGTCGGTTCGATCCGCTCGCCCAATTCCCAGATGCCGGGCGCGTGTTCGGTGGCGAGGCCCATGGTCTCCAGCCTGGCGAGACGACGCAGGCGGAGCGTCCGGTCGAACCGATGCCGGGGATCGGCGGGCATGTCACGCAGGTCGAGGAAGCGGTCATCGGCTTCCCCGATCATCGCACGGTCGATGCGGGTGAAACGATCCTGATCGATCTCGGCGGACAGCTTGCGGCTCTGCTCGATCTCGGTGACGGGGCCAAGCTCCAGCGTCGCCAACTCGCTCGCCCGCTCGCGGATGCCGTTGGCGAGATAGTCGCCGTTGATGACCAAATCCGCGCCCAGTTCGTCCTTGCCTCGAACGATGACATGCACATGGGGATGGCCGGTGTTGTGATGATTGACCGCGACCCAATCGAGTTTCGTGCCGAGGTCGGCTTCGACCTGGCGCATCAGGTCGCGGGTATAGGCGGTCGGGTCGGTAAGGTCCGCGCCGTCCTGCGGCGAGACGATGAACCGGAATTGGTGACGGTCCTCCGCGCCACGCTCGACGAAGGCATCACCATCAGCGCGGTCCTCGGTCGCGGAATAGAGCTGGCCGCGCTCGCCGTCGCGCGCGGTGCCGTCGCGCTGGATATAGCGCAGGTGGGCAGCCGACTTGCCGTTCTTGCCGGCGCTCTGGACATAGCGGGTCTTGACGACGACGCGGCGCATTCCTGGCGCGCTGTGACGCCAGCCGCCGGACAGGGCGCGTGACCGGACGAAGACCGCGCCGCGCCCGCGTTTCAGGCCCGGCCCGCTGCTCGCCCGCGCAGCCTTGCCGCCTGCGGTACTCGGCTTCGATCTGGACCGGGGCGACGATGGTGATGACGACCGCGACGGGCTGTTGCTCTGCTGGCGGGCGATCTTCTTAGCCTGGGTCAAGAAGCTCTTGGCCTTGCCTAGCTTCGGCACGTCGGTTCGGACAAGGCCAGGCTTTGGCCGGAAGCGTATTTCGTCATCGGCGCTCATGGGCGTGGCTCCAGCGGAAACCCACGACAATCGACCATCTGGCGACTACGGTGCCGGCCAAAAGCCAACAACGCCAAAGTGTTGCGCGACGGCGAGGCACTACAGACCGAAAAGCAAGGTGCCGTTCGCGCCGGCCCAAAACAGTGTGCAGACAAGAGCTTGCCAGGAAACCGAGCCAACGGGCCAGGGTCCCAAGAACCGCATGGCGCGCCTCCCGGAGGCGGCTTGGCAGGTCGCCAGCGAAATTTCCGAACCGCTTGCCGAGATGCAAGTCGCTCGAATGCAGAAAGCGGGTCATGGTCATGCCGCTCCCGGCGTCGTGGACGTCATGGTCGAGGACGCTGCGCCGTCGCGGCATCGTGCAATGGCCTCATCCAGCCGCGTGCGTGATCCGGCGGCCAGTCGTTCGACGCCCAGCATTCGGGCCAACTCGCGCGCCGGATCGGGTTCGTCGAGCAGAGCGGGATGCGCCTGTACCACCGCGGCCAATTCCGCGAGGGGAATGTCCGGAATGGCCCGCCGCGCGTCGTCCCCGCTTGGCGCGCGATAGGGTCTGAAGTCGGTCACCTCTCCCGGCTTCCAGATGAACTCGCCGCTCGATTCCTGCGTCCGCTCGAAATCATGAAGATGCATGTCGATGCGCTCGCGGATCTTTCCACCGGTCCGCAACCAACCATGGGCCCTCGCGATGCGCTGACACAAAATGTCGGTTCGCAACGGGCTTTCCCTGTCCATGACGGCGACGATCATGCCACGCAGGGTATCGTGATAGGCGAAGTCGAAGAACCGAGCCGGATCGGCGGGGAAAGCGCTCAGGTCCGCGAGACGATACCGATCGTCCGGCTGTACCGAAGGCGGCGTCATCGCCGAAGCCGGGTGAGCACTGGCGAACTGAACTTCAATGACGGGGGGCGTGACGTCGGTGGCGACGAGTTCGACGTCGACGGATCCCGGGACAGAAACAACCGCTTCCTCTTGGAGGGCTGCTTCGTCGTCGCGGATTCCCTCGATTCCCTCGACCTCGTGGCCCATGTTCCAATGCGCTTCGGCCACCGGATCGGCGCGGGTGGCGCGGCTCTGCTCGAGCAACCCCTCAAGCGCGGCATGCAATCGCTCGGCGCACCCGGTGCTGTCGTACCACCAGTCGGTCGACCATACGCGCAGCATATTCCAGCCGAGCCCGGTCAGCACCTGTTCGCGAACCTTGTCGCGGTCCCGCGCCGTCGCCGCGCTGTGATAAGTGGCGCCGTCACATTCGACTCCCGCCAGATAGGCGCCGGCCAGATCGGGATGGCGGATACCCAGGTCGATGCGGAAGCCGGAGATGCCGACTTGCGGCACGACGACCCAGCCGCGTTGCTCCAGTTGCGCTGCCACCGCTTCCTCGAAGGGAGAATCGAACCCGCCGACTGAACCCGCCGTCTCGGCTGGCAGTGCGATGGCACCACGCTCAGCATAATCCAGGAAGGTCTTGAGGTGGTGGACCGCCAGCGCCTTGGTGCGCGTGGGATCGATCTGATCGGCGGTGAAGCCGGAGAAGACGATCAGTTCCTGCCGCGCGCGCGTCACCGCCACGTTCAGCCGTCGCTCGCCACCGTCCCGGTTGAGGGCGCCGAAATCCATGGTCAGCTTGCCCGCCGCATCCTTCCAGAAGGTGATCGAGAAGAGGATGACGTCGCGTTCGTCGCCTTGCACATTTTCCAGATTCTTGACGATCGTCGCTTCGACCCGGTCATCCGCGAAGAACCATTCGAGCGCGGGTTCGTCGCGGCGGGCGAGATCCAGCAGGTCGAGGATCAGCGACTGCTGCTGCGCATTGAACGTGATGATCCCCAACGTCGGACGGCTCTTCTCCGGCAGATTAAGCCATGCGCGCATCCGTGCGACCGCCTCGTGCGCCACCGCCTGCGCCTCGATCCGATTGGTGCGGGTCTTGCCACGATCATAGACGCCGTTGGGCACCTTGCGCAGGCGCACCGCCCGGTCGTCCACCTGCGGCGACGGGAACGTGACGAGGCGGTTGTGATAGTAATGGTGGTTTGAGAAGGCGATCAGCGACTCGCTGCGGCTGCGATAGTGCCAGCGCAGGTCGCGCACCGGAATACCGGACGCCTTGGCTTCGTCGAGGATGCTTTCCATGTCCTTCTCATGGTCGGCGACCTCATCGTCCTCCTCGTTGCTGCCGAAGAAGTTGGTCGGCGGCAACTGCTTGGGATCGCCGACGATGATCGTCTGACGGCCGCGCGCGATCGCGCCGACCGCGTCCCATGTCGTGATCTGCGATGCCTCGTCGAAGATGACCACGTCGAACAGCGCTTGGTTGGGCGGCAGATACTGGGCGATCGACAGGGGCGACATCAACATGCAGGGTGCCAGCTTCGAAAAGTTCTCCGGCATCTTGCCGATAAGGTCGCGGATCGACTGACTCGGGCGCTGCAGTTCCATCTGGTAGCGCAGCAAACCGAGTTCGGAATTGCGCGGCACGCTCTGTACGGCCGGCAGACCATGCGCCAGGGCGCCCACGACGCGGCCGGTCGCGTGGGTGCGGACCAGATCGTCGATCTCACGAAATTCGTCGATCGCATTTTCATGCTGGAAGCGTCGGAAATCACGCAGCACCGGCTCGCTGTCGAGCACCGTCGGCAGCCACCATCGGGCATAGCCAAGGCGGAAAGCGGCGCGTGCCTGACCGGCGGGAACGACGCCGCCCTCGATCTGCTCGACCAACGCGCCCAGTCCGGAGGCCACCGCGCGGTTGCGGATGCGGCACCAGGCCGACCAATCCCGCAGCAAGTGGCGTGCATCGGCCAACGCCGTCAGGCTTGCCGCCAGATCCGACAGCGCCGCCGGTCCGTCATTCAGCGAGACGTCCCGTCCCGCGGCCTTGGCGAAGCGCGAGCGCGCCGCGTCAAAACCCTGCCGTGCGGCAAGCAATCGGGAGCCGCTCTGCCAGAGGCCGTGGCTGCCGTCGCGTTCTTGCATGGCGGCGGCGACACGCCTGGCGATGATCTCCGCTTCGCCCGGACCCCAGCCATCCGTCCGCAACGCCGCCCGTAACGCACCCGCACCCTCCAGGATCGCGCGCAGCGCCGTCAGATCGGTGTCGAGGCCCGCGACCGGAAGTTGCCGGTCCTTCAGCGGCGTATGGTCGATCGCCGCCAGTTGCTCCTTCATCCGCAGAAGCAGGGGCAGGTCCTGGTCCGGGTCCACCGTCCCACCGTCCGCATAACCTTGCAGCATGTTGGCGACCTTGCGCCGCCCCAAAGTCGAAAGCGGCCAGATCGAGGCGCTCGCTTCACGCCACTGATGATCCAGCGCGGTCAGATCCATGGTCCGCACGCTGGCGGCCGCAAAGGGGGCGCTCAATTGTCGTTCGGCATCCCGGTACAGCTCTATGGCGGCCGTCAGCGCGACCACATCGTCGCTCGTCCGCACGAAATCGGGATGGAACGCGATCGACAGGTCGTGCTCACGCGCCGCTTCCAACGCGGCAGCCAGACCCCCCAGCGTCGCGACCCTCGATGTCACGGGCTGATCGGAAGCGGCCAGGCCAAGCACACCGCGATAGGCATCCAGCGCCTGGCTCAGCAGATCGGCGGCGTTGCGCAGGGATTGTCCAGCGGCGAGCAGTTCGTCCTGCCGCGCCGTGCCCGGCTCGTCGATATCGACCAGGTCCAGCGCCGGACGACGTTCAACCGAGGCGAAGACCAGCCCTATCTCGCCCGCCAGCTCTTCGAGTGCGGCCAGAGTGACGGTGTCATGAACCTGCCCCTTGGGCCAACCGAAATCCGGCGCGGGCTCCGCTGCTCCCCGCAGGGCCACCCCGAGCGCCAAATAAGGCGTCCAGCCACTCGGATAGCTTTTGTGAAGCGCCTCGACATACGCGTTCAGCGTATCGCGACGCAGCTTCAGCCGGTCATTGACCGTGATCCATTCCGCTGGATCGATCTGCCCCCGATGCTCCCACGCCGCCTTCAACTGCGCCAGGAAATGCCGACGATCGGACTTGTTCGAATGGAGTTCGATGCAATGGTCGCCCAGCCCATGTTCGCGCAGGCGGCGATACACCACGTCCAGCGCCGCCGTCTTCTCCGCGACGAACAGCACCGTCTTGCCCACGCCCAGGCAGTTCGCGATCATGTTCGCGATCGTCTGACTCTTGCCCGTACCGGGAGGTCCGACGATCACGAAATCACGACCTTCCGCCGCCGCCAGGCTGGCGGCGGTCTGGGAAGAGTCCGACGGAAGCAGACAGATGATATCCGCCGGCGCATAGACACGATCGAGCTCGCCCTCGTCGCGGATGGCGGGGTGGCCATCACCGAACGGCTTGTCCGGCGTATCGATCAGATGGCGGACGACCCGATTTTCGCGCAGCGCTTCGGTCCGCTCGACAAGGTCCTTCCACATCAGGAACTTGGCAAAACTGAAGGTGGACAGCGCCGTCTCGTCAGCGACCTCCATGCCGGGCACGTCCCGGACCGCCTGTCGCATCGCAGCCAGCACGCGCGGCACATCGATGCCGCTATCGTCACGTGGCAGTTCGCCGCCGAACTGCGGCAGCTTCAGGTCGAAGTCACGCTCCAGAAATTGCAGCAGGGTCGCATTGAAGCGCGGCTCGTCCTCATGGAATCGAAGGCGGAACGGTGCGGTGGCGCTGCGCCGCTCCAGCTTGACGGGGATCAGCAATAGTGGTGCGCGATAGCTGCGCTGATCCTCCGGCTTCTTCTTCCAGCGTAGAAAGCCGACCGCGAGGAACAGCGTGTTCGCGCCACCCTCCGCGAAATCGTTGCGCACCTGCCGGTGCAGGTCAATCAACCGCGACTCGAGTTGGCGACCATCGAGCAGCGACGGCAGTTCGTCCCGCGCCAAAGCCTCCGCGGCAAAACCACGATGCAGGTCGCGGCCATGCACCTCGCGATACAGCGCCGCATCGCGCTCGCCGAGCGGGTTTTGTTGCGGGAGGGATACGATCTGGATCGCCGCACCGTCCGACAGCCGGTCTTCCAGATAGGCGACGTCGGTGCAGAGGAACGGGATCGTCTTCTTTGAATCCGGGAAGTTCAGCAGCCGGTTGCGGAGGGTGAGATCGAGCAGCTTCTTCTGCCAGCGATCAATCCGTCCAGCCGCCGTCGTCGGCTTTTCCTCTACCTGCATATCAGGCAGGTCATTGAAAGATGGCGCGGACGGCAGCGACAGAGCGGCAGCCGGGATTGCGTCTCCGTCTTGCCCGGGGTCAATGGCTGGCTTGGCGTAGTGCGAGGCGAGCGGCGTGATGCCGCCGCTGCGCGCGCGACGCACGTCGATCGCGGCGACGAAAGCCGCCGCTTCCTCTTCACTCATGCGGTGATCGAGCGCACGTTGCGCCACGTCCATCGCCATGGCCGGTCGATGGGTGACGCCCGTCGTTTCAAACACGATGAGCTCCCGTGAAGCGAGCGCTTTGCGAACATCCATCTGATCGGTTTCGATGGTGTTGCCGAACGTCCTCTTGGTCATCCAGACGCCGACGGCTGCATGACCATCAAACAGCAGGATGACGGGATACAGGCCTGCGCCTTCCAACGCAGCGGCGAACAGCAAGGTGGTATCGAGACACGTACCCAATCGTTCGTCGGCGATCGTCGCGGGACGGCGCACCTTCTGCCCGCGCGCCTCGAAACTGGCGGGCGGCTCGGCGTAATGCACCGCCATTGCCGCGATTGCGGAATAGATCGCGGCCGTCAGCATATAGGCACGCTGCGGATCGCCGGACTGATAGCCATCAAGACCGCTGGGATGGCCATGCTCCGCCAGACGGTCGGCTGCGCTGCGCAAGATGCGCCCGACGGCAGGATCGTTGGGCATTACAAACGCGGGCAGCAGTTGTGCCATATCGGCAACGCCACCCCATTCGTCCCGCGCCAGCAGGCGGACAGGGACGCGCTGTTCGTCCAGCAATTGGTCGCCCGCAGCTAAGCGGAGGGTGATTTCGCCGCGCTCGGCTTCGTTGAGACCCGCCAGATACGCAGCATCGAGTTCGATCTTCCGATCACTGATGGACAGGCTATCGCCCGGCGCGAGCCGATCGATGGTCCAGGATTTCGCCCTGAGGAAAGCAGGTGACGACGCGAGCTCAAGCCGGATGTTTTCATGATGCCGGCCATCGGCATTTTCGATTCTTATCCCGCGAACAACAGGCATCGCATTCTGGTAGGAAGCATAGGTAAAACTTCCAGCGATGTCCGCTACGAGTATCGGGCTTTTCTCCTGGGGCTGGTCGATGCTCGATCCGTCGAAATTGCCCGCGTCAGAATTCTGCATGCAGCCCCCCTTGCCAGAGGCAAGGCTAGACAATCATTTTCTTTATTAAAAGATCAAATTAGATCCTTTTTGGGGATGCCTTATTCCTACAAACGATGGGCATCGATGCGGGAGGGCTTCAAACCCCTTGGCGCTGAACCCCATCCACCAACCGCGCCGGAGTTCAGTGGTCCAGGTGCGGAATTCTTTGCCATTATTGCGCCATTCAAGATTACAAGCTCGTCTTCCGTGGCGATTTTAAGTCAACTTCCTTCGCCAACCTTCCATCAACCAGTACCCGATGGACAGCAGCAAAGTTACTTTTTCTCCTCTTGCCGGACAGCGCTTCGCCTTTCGCCGCCATACGCTTCAGCATCTTCGAACTTTGCCATAAGATAGGATCGGAGGTCAGCACCGTCACGCCGGTGGCCAAGTCGCACATGATTTCGATCTCACCGGCCGATGCGCCCGATTTTCGGTACAGCCGCACGAAGCAGACTTGCAGGAACCACAAGGCGATCAGCAACATCCGCCGCGGTTTCGATCGGTTGATCCAGCGTGCTGCCGTTATGTCAACCGGTTTTTCGCTGTTCGAGTGACCACGCGCTGGCAAGTGAAGTGCTCGCCGCCCGCCATGCCGGACGGCAATCCTGGCTGGAAGATTATGCGACGCGCGAGAGCTCGACTGGCCATCCTGTCGCCACCGCTCGGGCGCTGACGATCCTTAGCTTCGCCGATGAGAGCGAGACCGCCGGCGCGACGATCGCGCGGCTCGACAATCATGGCGGAATGGTCGGGCGGGCCGCCGAGGCAGCGCGGTTCGCCTGTGATCGCAACCGCTGGTCATGCATCGGGTATCAGCGCCTCGCCGAGACCGGCGACTGCGTCGACTTCTGGCGCTATGGCACCTTGCTCGCCAAGATCGCCGATGCCCACATGGTGTTGTGGACCGGAGACTATGTGGAAGGCCCGCTGCTCGACCGGTTCGGCTATTCGCTCACCCGTTGTTCGCGACGGAGCGGTCATGATCGTTTGTCGAGATCGACAAGGACCCGGATGGCGTCGTGGCGCCAATATTCGTGATCGTACTCGATGACCCGCTCGTCGGCGTTGAAGCTGATCCGCACCACCAGCAGCCCGGGCGTTCCGGGCTTGGCATCCAGTATCTCGGCAACGGAGGTGGTGAGCGCGCACGGGCGCATGTCGACGCGTTTGCGCACCACCTTCAGGCCATACTCAGTGCCGAGAGTGCCGGTGAGTGACGAGCCGAGATCGTGCCGCCCCAGCCCCGGCGCGAGGGCGGGATCCACGACGATTCGCCCGATTAGGACCGCCCGATCGTCGACCGAGCGGCGGCGGATGACATGATGCGACGGCGTGCCGGCGCGACCCGGAAGATGTCCGCCACCCCGGACGACGCCGCCATGCTTTCGATCGACAGCACTTCGGTCGAGGGATGCGATGCTGCTCGATGACACAGGCCATGAAGCCGGTCCAACGCGTCGGGTCATAGGTGATCGCAGGTGGCGAAACGTACCAGCCGCTGCGGTCGCGGCGATAGATCAGCCCCGCCGGCTCCCGCTGGAACAGCGCCTCGCGGATCGTCCCTCGCGCAGTCCCGGAGTCGGTGATCGCGGAAATGACCGTCTGCCGGCTCATCACCGCACCGTAATAATATTCACCGTGAAGGATTGTGGGCACGTCCTTCTGGATCAGCCCGGACGCGGCCAGCAACGTGCCGTCCAGCGGCGTGCCGGGGAAATCCCACTCCGCGACCCGGGTCGAATCGTAGCTGAGCGACGAACGCATCCACTTCGCCCCGACCTGGAGATGGTTGACCAGCCTGCCGAGGTCGTAGCGCACATTGCCCTTCTCGGCCCAGCGATCGTCGCTCTGCTTCCAGCGGCTCAAGCTGGCGCCGTCGAAGAGGAGCAACGAGGGGTCGCGCTCGACGTTGGCCGCATAGGTCGGCATTCCCGGATGCGGAAAGCGCGGGTCGTGCGATACCCAGTCGAGACCCGTGGCGTTCAGCGGATAGGTGCAGGGTCGTATTGTGGCCGACGCTGTACGATCCCGGCTGCACCTGATCGCAGAACCCCTAGCTGAGGTCGTAGGTGAGCTTCAGCCGGTCGAACGTGCTGCCGCCGCCGATCTGCACGGTCGCCAGCTGCTGGCGGACATCCTGCGTCTCGAAGCTGCGCGCGAACTGGAAGATTTTCGGATTCCACACGCCCGACCTGCCGGAGGCGCTGCGGCAATTGTCGTTGGGCACCACCGCGTTCGACTGAGCAGACGGTTCGACCGCTCCGTCCGGCGACAAGGTGACCGCCGTTCGGCTGCGCGTGAAGGTCAGCCGAGATCGTCTCAGCGGCTCGGCCACATCATCAGGCTGGTTTCGACCACCCGTTCCAGGTCGGCGCGCGTGGCTCCCGAACCGGCCTGCACGGCCATGCCCTGCAGAATCGCGTAGAGGAAACCGGTCAGACCGGCGATATCGACGTGCGCCGGCAAATCTCCGTCACGCTTCGCCTGTTCGAAACGCTCGATCAGAGCGACCTGCGACGAGGCGCGACGCTGGATCACATCGGCCTTGATCGAGGCGGCTTCGGCACCACAGGCCGTCACGCTGATGACCTCCAGACATCCTTTCGGATCGCAGCCGCTCATCTGCGCCTCGATCGCGCCGCGCATGAAATGCTCCGCCACCGCCCGCGCCGTGGGCTGTTCCAGCGCGGCGCGCGTATAGTGCAGCTTCTCCGCCTCGTAGAGGTCGAGCGCCTTGTGGAACAGGGCTTCCTTGTTGCCGAACGCCGCGTACAGGCTCGGCTTGGAGATTCCCATCGCCTCGGTCAGATCGGCCATCGACGTGCCTTCATAGCCTTTCGACCAGAAGACACCGAGCGCGGCGGCAAGCGCGCGATCGACGCAGAACTCACGCGGGCGACCCTTGGCGGCGGCGACATCAACTTCCATAACGTGCGGTACATAAGGCTCGCGCGCCGATCGGACAAGGTGAGGGTCGCCGCGCCAGGCGGACGGGACCCCGACGCTCATCGTCGGCGGACGAGCGTCTTCACCGTCGTATATTCCAGCAGTCCTTCGACCCCGCCCTCGATGCCCAGCCCCGACTGCTTGATCCCGCCGAACGCGGCGAGCGGGCTCAGATGCTGCGTCTCGTTCACCCAGACGGTGCCGCTCTCGATCCGCTCGGCGACCGCGAAGGCGGCGTCCTCGTCACGGCCCCAGACCGACGCGCCCAGCCCGTAATCGCCGGCATTGGCGCGCGCGATCGCGTCGTCCACGTCGCGGAACTTCAAGAGCGGCAGGACCGGACCGAATTGCTCCTCCTGGACGATCCCGCTGTCCTCGGGCGGATTGTCGATGATGGTGACGGGTACGAAATAGCCCGGTGCCGCCGATGCCTCGCCGCCGGTCAGGAAGGTGTAGCCGCGCTGCTTCGCGTCGCGGATCAGGTCGAGCACCCGCTCATATTGGGCCTGATTGTTGATCGGCCCGAGCCGCGTGCCCTGCTCCGATCCGTCGCCGGGCAAGCGCTGGGGCCGGGCGTCAACGGCGGCTTCTTCCAGCATTACCGGCAGATCCGCCGCTCCTACGCGGTTTTCGTACAGGGCGATTACGACCTGACCGACCGGCTGACGCTGACGCTTGGCGCGCGCTACACCTGGGATCGCAGCCAGTATCGCGACGGACAAGCCTATCTGTTCACGGGCGATGTCGGCGGGCCGCAACCCCCGCTGGCGACGACCGTCCCCTGCCCCGACGTGCCCGGCACCTGCGCCTATGACCCGAACGCGCGCTTCGCGCTCGACGGGCGCAACAACGCACTCACCGGCCGGGTGTCGCTCAGCTATACGTTCGAGGGCGGGACGCTGGTCTATGCCAGCTACAATCGCGGCTATCGCTCCGGCGCGTTCAACGGCGGGGGCTACACCTCGTCGGCGGAAATCAACTATATCGCGCCGGAGCGGGTCAATGCGTACGAGGTCGGGCTGAAGGGCCGCTATTTCGACAACGCCCTGACGCTCAGCGCCGCGGGCTTCTACTATGATTACAACAACCAGCAGGTGCAGGACACGCGCCCCGGCCCGGTGTCGTTCCTTGTCAACGCGCCCAAGGCGCAGGTCTATGGCGCGGAAGCGGAGGCACGGCTGCGGCTGTCTCCGGCCCTGACGCTGAACGCCGCGGCGGGGTATCTGCACTCGACCTACAAGTCGCTGACGTTGCAGAACACCGTATTGGACGGCAACGACCTGCCGTTCGCGCGGCGCTTTACCGCGCAGGGCGGGCTGGACCTGACGCTGTTCAGGAACGGCAATGACGGCCTGACGATCTCGCCCAGCGTCGCCTATTTCTCGCGGCAATATTTCTCGCCGTTCAACGACACCAATGCCGCCGGATCGGGCCAGAGGAACAGCCAGCTGCAACAGCCCGGCTATGCTAAGGTCAACCTGACGGCCGCACTGACGACCGGGCGCTTCACCTTCAAGGCGTTCGCCAACAACCTGCTCGACGCCCGTGTCTATGCCTACGGCCTCGATCTGCGCGGGGCAAGCTTCCCCTACAATTTCCTCGTCCCCTCCACGCCGCGCACCTATGGCGGCTCGATCCGGGTGGCATTCTGATGGCGACGATACCGGCGGCCGACCTGAAGGATCCCGCACTCTATGAAGCCGGAGTGCCGTGGGAGCTCTTCGCCGAGCTGCAGCGACCCCGTCCACTGGAACACGGAAACAAATGGCGCGGGATTCTGGTCACTGATGCGGCACACCGACATCGTGGAAGTGTCCGCCAGCCGGTGCCCTTCTCCTCCGCGCACGAAAATGGCGGCCACCGCATCTTCAACGAAAACGAGGTCGGGCTGACCGGCGCGGGGGAGTCGGCGATCGGCATTCCGTTCATCTCGCGCGATCCGCCGGTTCACACCCGCTATCGCAAGTTCGTGATGCCGGCGCTGTCGCCCGCACGGCTCGGCGATATCGAGACGCGCATCCGCGAACGGGTCGCGCAACTGATCGCGGACATCCCGCTCGGCGACCCCGTCAATCTGGTCCCGCTGCTGTCCGCGCGCTGGCGGCAGTTCATCGGCAGCTACGAACTGCCCGCGCTGATCGACCCGGTGTTCGTCGTCCATGTCGGCGGCAAGCCCGATACGCGGCTGTGGCAGGCCGACCACTGGAGCGCCTCACGCTCGGTCCCCGGCTGCGCGACGATCGTCCCCGCCGGCGTCAGCACGGGTTGGCGGATCGATGGCGAGCTGGACGTCGTCACCGTCTCGGTGCCCATCGGCGAGCTGACGCAGCAGAGCGCGGTCGACCAGTTCCGCGCGATGCGCTTCGCCTTCGCCGATCCGCTGGGAATCGCGCTCACCCGCCTGATCCTGGGCGAATTGTATGGCGCGCAGACGCAGGAGCGCGCGGCGTACATCGGCACGCTGCTCGATGCGCTGAAGGCGTACACGCTGCGCGGCGTTGCCTCCGGCGGCGACGCCGCCTTCCCCAGCGCCGATTTCTCCGCCTATTGCATTCATCAGATCATGAACGACACCCTCGCCCATCCCGAGGAGGCGCACACGCTCGACGCGCTGGCGGCGCGCGCGGGGCTGACCGCATCGCACTTCTGCCGCGTCTTCAAGAAGGCGATCGGCACGACGCCGCACCAATATGTGATGAAGGCACGACTGGAGCGCGCGCGGGATTTGCTGGGCGCATCCGACATGTCGATCGCCGCGATCGCCGACCAGCTCGGCTTCACCAGCCAGAGCCACTTCACCCGCGCCTTCCGCTACCACGCCGGGCAGACGCCCAGCGGCTGGCGCCAGACCATCCAGTAACGAACGAGGCCATGATGCAGACCACCGCCGCGGTCGCCCGCGAACCCAGGGGCGCCTTCACGATCGAGACGGTGACGGTGGAGGAACCGCGCGCGGGCGAGGTCCGCGTGGCGATCGCGGGCGTCGGCCTGTGCCATACCGATCTGGTGTTCCGCGACCAGTTCGTTCCGTACCCGCTGCCCGCCGTGCTGGGGCACGAGGGGGCGGGCGTGATCGAGGCGATCGGCCGGGACGTGACGGGGCTGGCGGTCGGCGACCGTGTGGTGCTCGGCTTCTCCAGTTGCGGGCATTGCGACCGCTGCGGCGAGCATCTGCCCAGCTATTGCCGCGACTTCCCGCCGCTGAAATACGCCGGGGTTCGGCTGGAGGACGGTTCGACCGCCTATGCCGCGCCGGACGGCTCTGCGATTTCCTCGCATTTCTTCGGCCAATCCAGCTTCGCCGCGCATGCGATCGTGCGCGCGCGCAACGTCGTGAAGGTCGACGATCCGGACGCGCCGCTCGCGATCCTGGGGCCGCTGGGGTGCGGGTTTCAGACGGGCGCGGGTGGCGTGATGCGCTCGATGGCCTGTCCCGCCGGTTCGTCGATCGCGGTCGTCGGGGGCGATCCGGTCGGACTGGCGGCGGTGATGGGCGCGGTTATCCAGGGCTGCGCGACGATCATTCTGGTCGAGCCGCTCGCCGACCGTCGCCGGTTGGGGCGCGAGCTTGGCGCGACGCACGTGGTCGATCCGGCAGCGGGTGACGTGACCGCCGCGATCCGCGACCTGTTGCCGGGCGGCGTCGACTTCGCCTTCGACACCAGCGGGCGCGTTCCCGCGATCGAGGCGATGCTGGGCGCGCTCGCGCCACGCGGATTGCTCGGACTGGTCGGGGTGCCGCCAAATGCCGGCGACACCTTGACGATCAACATCGCGGGCATGATCACCTACGGGCAGCGCGTGATCGGAATCATGGAAGGCGACAGTGACCCACGGACCTTCATTCCCGAACTCATCGCCGCGCACCGCGCCGGACGCTTTCCGTTCGACCGGCTGGTGCGAACCTTCGCACTTGCCGATATCAATGACGCGATCGCTGCGCAGGCGCGCGGCGGATGCGTGAAGGTGGTGCTGATCCCATGACGCCGGCGCGTTATGACGTGGTGATCGTCGGCGCGGGCCATGCCGGTGCGCAGGCGGCGGCGGCGCTCCGCCAGGAGAAGTTCGCGGGCAGGATCGCGGTGATCGGCGCGGAGCCGGAGTTGCCCTACGAACGCCCTCCGCTGTCGAAGGAATATCTGAGCGGCGAGAAGGCGTTCGAGCGGATCCTGATCCGCCCCGCCAGCTTCTGGGTCGAACGGTCGATCGACTTCATCCTGGGCGAACGCGTGGTGTCGGTCGATGCCGAGGCGATGACGCTGACCACCGACAGCGGCCGGCTGGTCGGCTATGGCGAGTTGATCTGGGCGACCGGCGGGGAGCCGCGCCGCCTGACCTGCGACGGCCATCACCTGCGCGGCGTCCACGCGATCCGCACCCGCGCCGATGTCGACCGGCTGCTCGGCGAGCTGGACGCGGCCGAGCGGATCGTCGTGATCGGCGGCGGCTATATCGGACTGGAGGCCGCCGCGGCGCTGACGAAGTTCGGCAAGACGGTGACGCTGGTCGAGACACTCGACCGGGTACTCGCCCGCGTCGCCGGCGAGGCGCTGTCGCGCTTCTACGAACAGGAGCATCGCGCGCATGGCGTCCGCCTGCTGCTGGCGTCGGGCGTGTCGTGCATCGAGGGCGACGACGTCGTGACCGGCGTGCGGCTGGCGGACGGCGAGATCCTGCCCGCCGATATCGTGATCGTCGGCATCGGCATCATTCCGGCGATCGAACCGCTGGCGGATGCCGGCGCGGCGGTCGGCAACGGCGTGCTGGTCGATGCACAATGCCGCACCACGTTGCCGCACGTCTTCGCGATCGGCGATTGCGCCGCGCACGTGAACCGCTTCGCCGACGGCGCGACGATCCGGCTCGAATCGGTCCAGAACGCCAATGATCAGGCGGTGGTGGCGGCACGCACGATCGTGGGGCGCGAGACGTCCTATCAGGCGGTGCCATGGTTCTGGTCGAACCAGTACGACCTGAAGCTCCAGACCGTCGGGCTCTCGACCGGCTTCGACACGGCGGTGCTGCGCGGCGACCCGGCCAACCGCGCCTTTTCGATCGTGTACCTGCGCGACGGAAGGGTGATCGCGATCGATGCGGTGAATGCGGTGAAGGATTATGTCCAGGGCCGCGCGCTGGTGCTGAACGGAGTACAGGCCGCGCCGGAGGATCTTGCCGACACCGCGCGTCCGCTCAAGGATCTGGCCTGATCGCCGCCGCATAGCGGTCGCGCAGCTTACGCTTGAACAGCTTGCCGGTCGGCTCGCGCGGCAGTTCGTCGACGAAGTCGATCCGGCGCGGCGTCTTTGCCCCGCCCAGCGCCGCGCGGGCGAAACTGCGCAATTCCTCGGCCAGCGCCTCGTCCGCCGTAACGCCGGGCGCGGGCTGGATGACGCCGATCACCATCTCGCCCATTTCCTCGCACGGTACCCCGATCACCGCCACGTCGGCGACGGCCGGATGCGTGACGAGCAGGTTCTCGATCTCCTGCGGATAGATGTTCACGCCCCCGGAGATGATCATGAAGCTCTTGCGATCGGACAGGAACAGATTGCCGTCCGCATCGACATGCCCGATATCGCCCAGCGTCGCCCAGCCGCGATGGTCGTGCGCCTCGGCGGTCTTGGCGGGATCGTTGAGATACTGGAAGGCGGGACCGTCGCCGAAGAAGATGTTGCCGGTCGCCCCCGGCGCCAGCTCGGCTCCCCGGTCGTCGGTGACGTGCAGCGTGCCCAGCACCGCGCGCCCGACCGATCCCGGCTTGCGCAACCATTCCTCGCTCGACAGCGCGGTGATGCCGCAACATTCCGTGCCGGAATAATATTCGTGGATGATCGGGCCGAACCACGCGATCATCGCCTCCTTGACCGGTACCGGACACGGCGCGGCGGCATGGACCACCGCCTTGAGCGACGACACGTCATGGTGCGCGCACACCGCCTGGGGCAGCTTCAGCATCCGCACAAAATGCGTCGGCACGAACGTGGCATGGGTGACGCGATGCCGCTCGATCAGCCGCAACGTAACCCTCGGCGTCGAACCGCTCCATGACGATCACCGTGCCACCCAGTTGCTGCGCCGCCATCGCCCAGCGCAAGGGCGCGGCGTGATAGAGCGGCGAGCTCGACAGATAGATCAGCTCGGCCTCCATGCCGTGGAGCGTCGCACCCATCCGGGTCAGCGGCGTCTCGGCGCCGATCGGTCCCTCGGGCAGCGCGGGCATCACCCCCCTGGGGCGATCGGTGGTGCCGGAGGAATAGAGCAGGTCCGTGCCCGCGCTCTCGTCCGGGATCGGCGCCACCGGATAGCCTGCCGCCGCCACCGACCAGTCGCCCAGCCGCGCGTCCCGCCGCTCCAGACGAAGGCGGTCAGGCCGGGATGCCCGGCCAGCGCCGCCATGGCGAGGTCGCGGCAGCTCGGCGAAACGACGAGCAGTTTCGCCCCCGAGTCGCGAAGAATATAGGCCACATCGCGCGCGCTCAGCTTGTTCGAGATCGCGGTCTGGTACAGCCCGGCGCGTTGCGCGGCCCAGCCGAGCACGAACACCTCCGGCGCGTTCGAAAACAGCGTCGCGATCACATCGCCGCGCCGCAGCCCCAGCGCGCGCAATTGCCAGGCGCTGGCGTTCGAGTGTTCGTCGAGTTCGCGATAGCTGACGGTCAGGCCGCTGTCGGCCATGACGATCGCGGCTTTCGCGGGACACCGCACGGCATGGTCGGCCGGGTGCATCGATCCTCTCCACATTTTCCTGGCGGTCAGGAACCACGCGACCGGCATGGCGGCAATCGCCGCCGCAAGAAATGTCGATGGCGAAGCTGTTCGCCTCCGAAACCGCCGAGGCCGTGGTGTCGGGGGCGATCCAGACGCTTGGCGGCTACGGCTATCTGGAGGAGTACGGGCTGGCCAAGATCTACCGCGATGTGCGGGTCTGCCAGATTTACGAAGGCACGTCGGACATCCAGCGGATGGTGATCGCGCGCGGCCTCTGACGCCAAAAACACATAGGAGAGAATGGGATATGCAGATCGAGGGCATGGCGGCCATCGTCACCGGCGGCGCGTCGGGGCTGGGCGGCGGCACCGCGAGGCGGCTGGCGGCGGCGGGAGCGAAGGTGACGATCTTCGACCTGAACGCCGAGCTGGGCCATGCGCTGGCCGCCGACATCGGCGGACATTTCGCGCGCGTCGACGTGACCGACGAAGCGGCGGTCGCCAGCGCGATCGCGGAGGCCGAAGCGGTCAACGGCAAGGCGCGCATCCTGGTCAATTGCGCCGGGATCGGCCCGCCCGCCAAGGTGATCGACCGCGAGGGCCAGCCGCTCCCCCTCGCCTCCTTCGCGAAGATCGTGACCATCAACCCGCTCGGCACCTTCAACGTCGCGTCGAAATTCGCCGCCGCGCTGCACACTGCCGATCCGGTCGGAGAGGAACGCGGCGTCATCATCAACACCGCCTCGGTCGCCGCCTATGACGGGCAGATCGGGCTGGCGGCCTATGCCGCGTCGAAGGGCGGCGTGGTCGGCATGACGCTGCCGATCGCACGTGAGCTGGCGCGCTACGGCATCCGCGTGATGACGATCGCGCCCGGCATCTTCTGGACCCCGCTGCTCGCGACCTTGCCGCAGGAGGCGCAGGATTCGCTGGGGCAGCAGGTGCCGTTCCCGTCGCGGCTGGGGCAGCCGGACGAATTTGCGCAACTGGTCGAGGCGATCGTGACCAATCCGATGCTGAACGGCGAGACGATCCGGCTGGACGGCGCGATCCGGATGGCGCCGCGATGAGCGCGCGGGCGCAGGAGATCGGCGCGCGGGTCGCGGCGTTCGTCCGCCAGGTGGTCGTGCCGTATGAGCGGGATCCACGCCGCAGCGCGCATGGACCGAGCGACGAACTGGTCGCCGAACTGCGTGAGCGGGCGCGCGCGGCGGGCGTGCTGACGCCGCACATCCTGCCGGACGGATCGCATCTGTCGCAGCGGGAGACGGCGTATGTCCTGCGCCAGTCGGGGCTGTCGCCGCTCGGACCGCTGGCGGTGAACACCGCCGCCCCGGACGAGGGCAATATGTACCTGCTCGGCAAGGTCGGCACGCCGGAGCAGAAGCGGCGCTTTCTCGATCCGCTGGTGCGGGGCGAGGCGCGCTCGGCGTTCTTCATGACCGAGCCGGCGGTCGATGGCGGCGCGGGATCGGACCCGTCGATGATGCAGACCACCGCCGTGCTCGACGGCAATCACTGGGTGGTGAACGGGCGCAAGGCGTTCATCACCGGCGCGGAAGGTGCGCGGGTCGGGATCGTGATGGCGAAGTCGGATGACGGTGCCTGCATGTTCCTGGTCGACCTGCCCGATCCGGCGATCACGATCGAGCGCGTGCTCGACACGATCGACAGCTCGATGGCCGGCGGTCATGCGGTGGTGCGGATCGAGAACCTGCGCGTGCCCGCCGACCAGATGCTCGGCCATAGCGGCGAGGGCCTCAAATATGCGCAGGTTCGCCTCGCCCCGGCGCGGCTGTCGCATTGCATGCGCTGGCTGGGGGCGTGCGTGCGTGCCAACGAGATCGCGACCGATTACACCAACCGCCGCCATGCGTTCGGCAAGCCGCTGATCGACCATGAAGGCGTCGGCTTCATGCTGGCGGACAATCTGATCGACCTGAAACAGGCCGAACTGATGATCGACTGGTGCGCCGACGTGCTCGACGCCGGCGAGCCCGGCGGCACGGAAAGCTCGATGACCAAGGTCGCGGTGTCGGAGGCGCTGATGCGCGTCGCCGACCGCTGCGTGCAGGTGATGGGCGGGACCGGCGTCACCGGCGACACGATCGTCAAGCAGGTGTTCCGCGAGGTCCGCGCCTTCCGCATCTACGACGGCCCGACCGAGGTCCACAAATGGAGCCTCGCCAAGAAGATCAAACGCGACTGGAAGGAGCGGCAGAAGTGACGCACCGCTACATCCATGTCGCGCGCGAGGGCCGGCTGACGATCGTCACGATCGCACGCCCCGAGGCGCACAATGCTTTGAACGCGGCGGCGCACGAGGAACTGGCCGAGGCGTTCGACGCCTTCGCCGCCGATCCCGAGCAATGGGTGGCGATCGTCACCGGTGCGGGCGAAAAGGCGTTCTGCGCCGGCCACGACCTGAAGCAGCAGGCGTCGGGCGGCGGCATGGCGATCCCGGCGAGCGGCTTTGCCGGACTGACGTCGCGCTTCGACATGGCCAAGCCGGTGATCGCGGCGGTCAACGGCGTCGCGATGGGCGGCGGGTTACCGAGCTGCTGGGCATCGCACATCCGATCGTGCACGGCGGGATGATGTGGGTCGGCCGTGCCGAACTGGCCGCCGCCGTATCGAACGCCGGTGGGCTCGGCATCCTGACCGCGCTGACGCAGCCGACGCCCGACGATCTGCGTCGCGAGATCGAGCGGTGCCGCGCGCGATGACCGACAAGCCGTTCGGGGTGAATTTGACCATCCTGCCCTCGGTCAGCCCCTCGCCCTATGCCGACTATCGACGCGCGATCATCGACATGAGGGTCACCATCGTCGAAGCCGCCGGGCACCGGCCGCAGGAGCATGTCGCGCATTTGAAGGAACATGGCATCACCGTGATCCGCAAATGCACCGCCGTCCGCCCCGCGCTGTCGGCGGAGCGGATGGGGGTGGACGCGATCTCGATCGACGGTTTCGAATGCGCGGGCCATCCGGGCGAGGACGACATTCCGGGGCTGGTCCTGATACCCGCCGCCGCCGACCGGGTGACGGTGCCGATGCTGGCGAGCGGCGGATTCGGCGACGGGCGCGGGCTGGTCGCGGCGCTGGCGCTGGGCGCGGACGGCATCAACATGGGCACGCGCTTCTGCGCGACGGTCGAGGCGCCGATCCACGACGCCGTGAAACAGTTGATCGTCGCCAATGACGAACGCGCGACGAACCTGATCTTCCGCCGCTTCCACAATACCGGGCGGGTCGCGAAGACCAGCGTGTCGGACAAGGTGGTGGAACTGTCGGCGCGGCCCGAGACGGTGTTCGAGGACATCCGCCCGCTGGTGTCCGGCGCGAAAGGGCGCGCGCCGCTGGAATCGGGCGACCTCGACGCGGGGCTGATCTGGGCCGGGCAGATCCGGGGCCTGATCCACGACATTCCCACCTGCCGCGACCTGATCGCGCGGATCGTCGGCGAGGCGGAGGCGATCATCGCCGGGCGCCTGTCCGCGCTGCGGGCGGCGGCCTGACATGGGCGGCGCGCTGACCGGGCTGCGCGTCGTCGAGTTCGCGAGCATCGGACCGGGGCCGCATTGCGCGATGCTGCTCGCCGATCACGGGCCGAGGTGATCCGCATCGACCGGGAGGGCGGCAACGGCTGGCCCAACCCGATCATGGATCGCGGCCGCGCGGCGATGACGCTCGACATTCGCGGCGACGACGGACGCGCCGCCGCGCTGGCGCTGTGCGACCATGCCGATGTCGTGATCGAGGGCTTCCGGCCGGGCGTGATGGAGCGGCTGGGTCTCGGCCCCGACATACTGCTCGCGCCCAACCCCGCGCTCGTCTACGGCCGGATGACCGGCTGGGGACAGGACGGGCCGCTCGCTCCACGCGCCGGCCATGACATCACGTATATCGCGCTGACCGGCGCGCTGGACGCGATCGGCGAGCCGGGGCGGCGCGCGGTGCCGCCCCTCAACCTCGTCGGCGATTTCGGCGGCGGATCGATGTTCCTCGCCTTCGGGATCATGGCGGCGCTGTTCGAGCGACAGCGATCGGGGCGCGGACAGGTGGTCGATGCCGCGATCGTCGATGGCGTCAGCCACCTGATGACGATGTTCACCGGATTGCTGCCCGCCGGGCGCATCTCGCTGGACCGCGCGCGCAATGCGCTGGGGGGCAGCGCGCCCTTCTACCGCACCTATACATGTGCCGACGGGCGGGAGATCGCGGTCGGGCCGATCGAACCGCAATTCTGGGCACGGATGCTCGACATCCTCGGCCTGGCCGATGCCGGACTGTCGCAGCGCGTGGCGGACTGGCCAGCGACCGCCGCGATCCTGGAGCGCACCTTCGCCACCGCGCCGCGCGATCACTGGGCCGACCTGTTCCGCGATACCGACGCCTGCGTGTTCCCGGTCCTGTCCGCCAACGAGGCGATCCGCGACGATCATCTCGCCGCGCGCGGCACGTTCGTCGAGCATGACGGGCTGACGCAGGCCGCGCCGGCCCCGCGCCTGTCGCGGACCCCGCCCGGCATCCCACCCTCCGGGGACGGGTCGGCGCTTCTCGATCGATGGACACGCACGCCGCGCGCCGAGGGCATCCGGCGATAGCATGACGCTACCGCCCGAACAGCTTCTCGACGCTTCTGATGTCCAGTTTCACCCAGGTCGGGCGGCCGTGGTTGCACTGGCCCGAATGCGGAGTCGCCTCCATCTCGCGGAGCAGGGCGTTCATCTCCGCCGGGGACAGCACCCGCCCCGCGCGCACCGAGCCATGGCACGCCATCGTCCCCGCGATCGCATCCAGCCGCTCGCGCAGCGACAGCGCCTCGTCATAGGCCGCCAGTTCGTCGGCGAGGTCGTTGACCAGCCCCTTCGGATCGCCGCTGCCGAGTAGCGCCGGCGTGGCGCGCACCAGCATCGCGCGCGCGCCGAACCGCTCCAGCTCCAGCCCGAAGTCCGCCAGTTCCGCCACCCGGGCCTCCAGCCGGTCGCAGGCGGGCTCGTCCAGTTCGACCACCTCCGGGATCAGCAGCGACTGGCTGGCGACCCGCCCGCCCGCCAGCGCGGCGCGCATCCGTTCCAGCACCAGCCGTTCGTGCGCGGCATGCTGATCGACCAGCACCATCCCGTCCTCGGCCTCGGCGACGATATAGGTTTTCGCCACCTGCCCGCGCGCGACGCCCAGCGGGAAGTCGGTCCGCGCGGGGGGCGGCGTCCAGTCAGGCGCGGGGCGCGCCTGCGGCGGCGCGGCGAAGAAGGTCGGCCGATGATCGTTCAGCCTGAGCCCCTCCGCGAGTGGAGCGGGAGCCGGGGGAAGCGACGTGTCCCGCGGGCCGCTCGCGCTCCACCCCTCCGAGGGAGCCGGGCCAGTCTCCGGCCGCCACATCGCCATGATGTCGGCGGGCGGCGCGTGCGCCACGCGATGCCCCGCCGCATCCAGCGCGCGGCGCAGCCCCGACACGATCATCCCGCGGACCAGCGCCGGGTCGCGGAAGCGCACCTCGGTCTTGGCCGGATGGACGTTCACATCGACCTCGCTGGGCGGCACGTCCAGGAACAGCGCCACCACCGCATGGCGATCGCGCGGCATCATCTCCGCATAGGCGCCGCGGATCGCACCGATCAGCAGCCGGTCGCGCACCGGCCGGCCGTTGACGAACAGATATTGATGGTCCGCCACCCCGCGATGGAAGGTCGGCAGCCCGGCGACTCCGCCCAGCACATGGCCGTCGCGCTCCAGGTCGATCGCGACCGAATTGTCGGCCAGCGCACGGTCGGTCAGCGCCGCGACCCGTGCCGGACGCCCCTCGGCAGCGGCGACCGACAGCACGCGCCGTCCGTCATGCTCGATCGAGAAGGCGATATCGGGCCGCGCCATCGCCAGCCGCCGCACGACATCCAGGCAGGCGGCATATTCCGAGCGGGCGGAGCGCAGGAACTTCCGCCGCGCGGGCACGTGCGCGAACAACGCCTCCGCCACCACGCGCGTCCCCGGCGGCAAGGCAGCGGGGCCGTCGCGCTCCAGCACGCCATTGTCGACCGTCCGCGCCCAGCCCTCGCTCCCACGCGGCCGGCTCTCGATCGTCAGCCGCGCGACCGACGCGATCGACGGCAGCGCCTCACCGCGAAAGCCCAGCGTCTGCACCCGGTCGATATCCTCGTCGGGCAGTTTCGAGGTGGCGTGCCGCTCCAGCGCCAGCGCGATCTCGTCCGGCGTCATGCCGCACCCGTCGTCGGCGACCTCGATCCGCTCCACACCCCCGGCGGCCAGCACGACCGCGATCCGCGCCGCTCCCGAGTCGATCGCGTTCTCGACCAGTTCCTTCAACGCGCTGGCCGGTCTTTCCACCACTTCACCGGCGGCGATACGATTGACCAGATGCGAGGGGAGACGGCGTATTGACACAGCGCAGCACGTAGCCCAAGCCGCAGCATCCCGCGACCCCGCAGTTAACCATCGCCAGCATGATTCCTGCGGGATGCGCGGACTTGGACGATCACTGCCGGCGCCCCTATTCCGGCGACTCAGACACGGACGACAACGTCAATGGTATTCTCGCGCCTGTTCAAGATGACCTCGCACGACATGGCGATCGATCTCGGGACCGCGAACACGGTGGTGTACGTGCGCGGACGCGGCATCGTGCTCAACGAACCGTCGGTGGTGGCGGTGGAGACGATCAACGGCGTCAAGCGCGTCAAGGCGGTGGGCGAGGACGCCAAGCTGATGATGGGCAAGACCCCCGGCTCGATCGAGGCGATCCGCCCGATGCGCGACGGCGTGATCGCCGACATCGACGTGGCGGAGCAGATGATCAAGCACTTCATCGAAAAGGTGCACGGCCGTCGCCGCTTCATGCGCTGGCCGGAGATCGTGATCTGCGTGCCGTCGGGCTCGACCAAGGTCGAACGCCGCGCGATCCGCGACGCGGCGCAGAACGCCGGGGCGAGCGCGGTCTATCTGATCGACGAGCCGATGGCGGCGGCGATCGGCGCGGACATGCCGGTGACCGAGCCGATCGGCAGCATGGTGGTCGATATCGGCGGCGGCACGACCGAGGTGGCGGTCCTGTCGCTGCGCGGCCTCGCCTACACCACGTCGGTCCGGGTCGGCGGCGACAAGATGGACGATGCGATCGTCAGCTACGTGCGCCGCAACCACAATCTGCTGATCGGTGAGGCGACCGCCGAACGGATCAAGCAGGAACTGGGCTGCGCCAAGCCGCCGGTCGACGGCATCGGCAAGACCGTCCACATCAAGGGCCGCGACCTGGTCAACGGCGTGCCGAAGGAAATCCAGATCAACCAGGCGCAGATCGCCGAGGCGGTCAGCGAACCGGTCGCCGCGATCGTCGACGGCGTCCGCATCGCGCTGGAAAATACCGCGCCCGAACTGGCGGCGGACATCGTCGATCAGGGGATCGTGCTGACCGGCGGCGGCGCGCTGCTGCAGGGGCTGGACGAGGTGCTGCGCGACGAAACCGGCCTGCCGGTGACGGTGGCGGACGAGCCGCTGATCTGCGTCGCGATCGGCACCGGCCGCGCGCTGGAAGATCCGATGTTCCGCGCGGTGTTGCAGAACGGCTGAGCGGCGCACGGATCGCGCCCCTTTCGTTCGTACCGAGGAGGCGATGGGCCGGTCGGAACGCGATCTCGAAGCATCTGCCCTTCGAGACGCGGCGACGACGGGCTCAGCCTTCCCCTCGGGGCGGACGGCGGGGACTGGGTAGCATCATGGTGTAATCTGAAGGCGGGAGGTGACGGCAATGGCGCCGTCGCGGGATCGGCGTCCGGGCTTTTCGCGACGCGCGCAATATGGGCTGTTCGTCACCTACATCCTCGGCATTGCCGGGGCGGTGGTGGGGGCGGTGCTGCTCGCGCTGTCGACCTTCAACCCCGCGGCCTTTCAGATGGCGCGCGCCGCCGTCGCGGAGGCGACCGCCCCCGTCTCGTCAGCGACCGGCGTGGTCGTGCGCGGCATCGCCAGCGTACCCGAAGCGATCGGGACATGGTGGCGGGTCCATGACGAAAATGCCCAGTTGCGCGCCCGGCTCGATCGCGCGCGCGGCGCGCTGTTCAAGGGGCGGCAGGCCCAGCTCGACAATGCCCGCTTGCGCGGGCTGCTGCGGATGCGCGACCGCGCGCCGGAGGTCGTCGTCGCCGCCCGGATCGTCAGCACCAGCGCGTCCAGCACGCGCCGCTACGGGCTGCTCGACGCCGGAAGCTGGCAGGGGGTGACGGATGGCCAGCCGGTCAGCGGCCCGGAGGGGCTGATCGGACGCGTCCTCTACGTGGGCCCCAACACCGCACGCGTCCTGCTGATCACCGATGCCGAAAGCGTCGTGCCGGTGCGCCGCACCCGCGACGGGCGCCCCGCGCTGGCGGCCGGGCGCGGCGACGGATTGCTCGATATTCGCACGATCGACACCACCGACGGTCAATTCCGCCCCGGCGACATCTTCGTCACCTCCGGCACCGGCGGCATCTATGTCCCCGGCGTGCCGGTCGCACGCGTACTGCGCGGCGGAACGGAGAGCGCGCC
>NZ_LDTB01000038.1 GCF_001476895.1 Sphingomonas endophytica
GTATCGGCCTCCCCGGGGAGGACGCTCGACTCCGCTGGCACGAGCAGCACGTCGTCGAAGGTGAGGCCGAGGCGGATGTTCATGGAACGCCGAATCCTGTGGGGTGAGGAAGTGGCGCGCCATGTAACCGCAACCGGGGCGAAGGGCTAGTACCCTGCCATTGCCGTTGCCCCAAGATGTGCCGTCACCCCGGCGCCGACCGGGGTCCGCCGGTCCTCACGCGCCTGCGACACAGGCGTATGCGGAACCATGGACCCCGGCCTGCGCCGGGGTGACGGGTATGGTGTCGCGGGTCAGGCGTCGGCCTTCACCGCCTTCGGTGCGGCTTCGCGGACGCCCTGGTCGACGTGTTCGGCGAATTGCGCGAAATTGTCGTTGAACAGGTCGACCAGCTTCTCCGCCGTCGCGTCATAGTCGGCCTTGTCTGCCCAGGTCGCGCGCGGATCGAGAATGGCGCTATCCACGCCCGGCACCGCGACCGGCACCTTGAAGCCGAAGTTCGGATCGGTGCGGAACTCGGCGTCGTTCAGGCTGCCGTCGAGCGCCGCGTTGAGCAATGCGCGGGTCGCCTTGATCGGCATGCGGTGGCCGGTGCCGTATTTGCCGCCCGTCCAGCCGGTGTTGACCAGCCAGCAATCCACGCCGCCCTTGGCGATCCGCTCCTTGAGAAGGTTGCCGTACACCGACGGATGGCGCGGCATGAACGGTGCCCCGAAACAGGTCGAGAAGGTCGCATCGGGTTCGGTCACGCCGATCTCGGTACCCGCGACGCGCGCGGTATAGCCCGAGAGGAAGTGGTACATCGCCTGATCCGGGGTCAGCTTCGCGATCGGGGGCAGGATGCCGTAGGCGTCCGCCGTCAGCATCACGATGCTGCGCGGGGTGCCGCCCATGTTGTCCTTCGAGGCGTTCGGAATGAAGTCGATCGGGTAGGCGCCACGGCTGTTTTCGGCGAGGCTGTTGTCGTCGAGGTCGAGCTGGCGCGTCACCTCGTCCATCACCACATTCTCAAGAACCGTGCCGAAGCGCTTGGTGGTGGCGAAGATTTCCGGTTCCGCCTCGGGCGAGAGGCGGATCATCTTGGCGTAGCAGCCGCCCTCGAAATTGAAGACGGCGTCGTCGGACCAGCCATGTTCGTCGTCGCCGATCAGCGTCCGCTTCGGGTCCGCCGACAGCGTGGTCTTGCCGGTGCCCGACAGGCCGAAGAACACCGCCGTGCGGCCGTCCCCGCCCATGTTGGCCGAACAGTGCATCGGCATGACGCCGGTCGGGGGCAGCAGATAGTTGAGGATGCCGAACACCGACTTCTTCATCTCACCGGCATAGCGCGTGCCGCCGATCAGGATCAGCTTCTCGGTCATGTTGACCGCGATCACGGTTTCGCTGCGGCAGCCGTGGCGCGCGGGATCGGCGCGGAAGCTGGGCAGGTCGATGATCGTGTAATCGGGCGCGAACCCCTTCAGATCCTGCTCCTCCGGACGGACCAGCATCGTGCGGATGAACAGATTGTGCCACGCCAGTTCGTTGATGACGCGGACGCGGACCCGGTGGCCGGGCTGCGACCCGCCGTACAGGTCCTGGACGAACAGGTCGCTCTTGCCCTTCAGCGCGGTCAGGAAATCGGCCTTGAGCGCGGCGAAATGCGCCGGCTCCATCGCCTTGTTCGACTTGCCCCACCAGACGGTCGTCTCGGTTTCGGCGTCGCGGACGATGAACTTGTCCTGCGCCGAGCGGCCGGTGTGCGCGCCGGTTTCCACCACCAGCGGGCCGTCGGCGGACAGCTTGCCCTCGCCGCGCGCGACGGCGGCCTCGGTCAGGCGGGCGGTCACGAGGTTCCAGTGCAGCGTCGCGCGGGTTTCGATGCCCTGCGTTTCCAGCCCGGCGTCGGGAATACGATGGCTCAACGGTTCATCCTCCAATGCTGCGCCGCTCGAGGGCGCTGTCGATGGCGTCGAAATACGCCGTCCCGCGCCGCGCGTCAAACATGTTAAACACGCTGGTGGGTCGATCGGCCCATTGAGCGCCGCGATGCTTTGCACTACCCCGGGCGCGACGATGACCGGGATGACGCCATGACCGCCACGATCGCGCTGGTCGACGATGATCGCAACATCCTGACCTCGGTCTCGATCGCGCTCCAGTCCGAGGGTTTCATGACCCGCATGTATTCGGACGGCGAGGCGGCGTTGAAAGCCTTGACCGACAACCCGCCCGACCTGGCGATCTTCGACATCAAGATGCCGAAGATGGACGGGCTGGAACTGCTGCGCCGGCTGCGCGAGAAGAGCCGGGTGCCGGTGATCTTCCTGACCAGCAAGGACGACGAGCTGGACGAGGCGCTGGGCCTGGCGATGGGGGCGGACGATTATATCGCCAAGCCGTTCAGCCAGCGGCTGCTGATCGCCCGCATCCGCGCGATCCTGCGCCGCACCGAACCGGCGGCCACCGGCGAGACGGGCGCAAACGAGGCGCAGGTGCCGCTGGAGCGCGGGCGGCTGGTGATGGACCCGGCGCGCCACCGCGTGACCTGGGACGGCAGGCCGGTGACGCTGACCGTCACCGAATTCCTGATCCTGGAGACGCTGGCGCAGCGCCCCGGCATCGTGAAGACGCGCAACCAGTTGATGGATGCGGCCTATCAGGACGACATCTACGTCGACGACCGCACCATCGACAGCCACATCAAGCGCGTGCGCCGCAAATTCCGCGAGGCGGACCCCACGTTCGACTCGATCGAGACATTGTATGGCGCCGGCTACCGCTTTTCGGAGGAGTGACGCCGCCGAACAGGCGCGCGCATGGTCGGGGCGGGTATCGCTCACCCCGCGCATCCTGGCGGTCAACGTGCTGGCGCTGCTGTTGCTGGCGGGCGGCTTCTTCTATCTCGAATCGTTCCGCAGCCGCATCCTCGACCAGAAATCGAACGAGGCGCGGCGCGAGGCGCAGTTGATGGCCGCCGCGCTGGCCCCCGCCCCGCCCGCGTCGCGCGACGCGGTGCTGGCGCGGCTGGCGACGCAGACCGGCACGCGGTTGCGGCTGTACGACCGTGCCGGCACGCTGCTGGCCGACAGCCGCGCGCTGGGGGTGCGCAACTTCCAGCTCGACGATCCCGACAAGGATCCGCTCGCCAAGCGCAGCGCGCGCTGGCTGGACGCCGCGATCGACCGGATCGTGCGCGCGCCGCTGGCGCCCGGCTATCGCGAGCGCGCCGACGGGCGACGCTGGCCCGACGTGCAGGCGGTGCTGAACGGTCGCGCGAGCGCGGCGACGCTGTGGCGCGCGCCGGACCGCACGCCGGTGATCAGCGCCGCCGCGCCGCTGCCGGGGGATCTGGCGCTGCTGTCGACCGTCAACGCGCGCGACGTGACCGAGCGCGTGCGGCTGGAACGGTTCCGGCTGAGCGTCGTCCTGCTGGTCGCGTCGTCGATCTCGATCGGCCTGTCGCTGTATCTGGCGCGGACGATCGTCAACCCGCTGCGGTTGCTGGCGCGGGCGGCGGTGCGGGTACGGCTGGGGCGCGCGCGCGAGGTGATCGTGCCGCGCCTGCCCGAGCGGCGCGACGAGATCGGGATGCTGGCGCGCGCGCTGTCCGACATGACGCTGGCGCTGCGCGCGCGGATCGATGCGACCGAGGCGTTCGCGGCCGACGTGACGCATGAGCTGAAGAACCCGCTCGCCTCGCTCCGCTCCGCCACCGATGCGCTGGGACGGGTCAGCGACGAGGAACTGCGCGCCAGGCTGCTGGCGATCGTCAACGACGACGTGCACCGGCTCGACCGGCTGATCAGCGACATTTCCGATGCCTCGCGGCTCGACGCGCAGCTCAGTCGCGCCACCTTCGATCCCGTCGATGTCGGCGGGATGCTGGCGGCGATGGTCGCGCAGCGCGCCGAGCGGGGGCTGCCGCGCGGGGTACGGCTGCGGTTCGCCCCGCCGCCGGACGGCGAACTGGTGGTCGCCGGCGAAGGCGCGCGGCTGGAACGCGTGTTCGCGAACCTGATCGACAATGCGATCTCCTTCTCGCCCGACGAGGCGACGGTCACGATCGCGGCGCGGCGCGACCGGTCGATGCTGGAAGTCAGGGTCGAAGACGAAGGGCCCGGCGTGCCCGAGGAAGCGCGCGAGGCGATCTTCCGCCGGTTCCATTCGGTGCGCCCGGCGCAGGAGACGTTCGGGCAGCATTCCGGGCTGGGCCTGGCGATCGCGCGCACGATCGTAGAGGCGCATCAGGGCGAGATCGGCGTCGAGGCGCGCGAGGACCGGCTCGGCGGCGCGCGGTTCGTCGTGCGGCTGCCGCTGACCGCGCGGGCGGCCGCCGGCGAATGAGCGACACCGCCACCATCCATGCCACCTGCGTCGCGATCGGCGGGCGCGCGGTGCTGCTGACCGGACCGTCGGGCGCGGGAAAGTCCGACCTGGCGATGCGGCTGATCGATCGCGGCGCCGTTCTGGTCTCCGATGACTATACGGTCCTGTCGCACGGCCATGGCGTGCTGATCGCCGCCGCCCCCGCCACGATCGCCGGGCGGATGGAGGTGCGCGGATTGGGCATCGTCGCGCGCCCGTCGCAGACCGCGGTGCCGGTCGCGATGGCGGTCGTGCTGGCCAGCGAGGACGAGCGAATGCCCGAGCCGCGCACGATCGCGATCCACGGCGTCACCCTGCGCCAGGTGGTGATCGATCCGCGCTGGCCCTCCGCACCGATCAAGGTGGAATGGGCGCTGGCGCAACAGGAAGAGGCGGGCCAAGGGGAAACCGGGCGGGAGAAGGCTGGGCGATGAACGAGGTGCTGCTGGTCACCGGCATGGCGGGCGCGGGCGTGTCCACGGTGCTGAAGACGCTGGAGGACATGGGGTGGGAGACGGTGGACAATGTGCCGCTGTCGCTGCTGCCGCGAGTCGTCGCCCCGCCCGCCGACCCGACCGAGACGCCGCGCCCGATCGCGATCGGGTTCGGCACGCGGACCCGGAATTTCGATGCCGACACCGCGCTGCGCCGCTTCGAGGAATTGCGCCAGCGCGGCGACAATGTCGGGCTGCTGTTCCTCGATTGCGCGGGCGGGGAACTGGCGCGGCGCTTCGCGGAGACGCGGCGGCGCCACCCGCTGGCGGCCGACCGGCCGGTGGTGGAGGGTATCCAGCTCGAACGCCGGCTGCTCGCCCCGCTGCGCGAGCAGGCCAACCGCCTGATCGACACCACCGCCGACAAGGCCAATGGGCTAGCGAAACAGGTGCGGGAGATGTTCGCGCGCGACGCGGTGGTCGGCCTGACGCTGACGATCGAATCGTTCGGCTTCGCGCGCGGCATCCCGGCCGGGGTGGACATGGTGTTCGACGTCCGGTTCCTGCGGAATCCGCACTGGGATCCCGCGCTCCGTCCCTTTACGGGACGCGACCCGGCGGTGGCGGCCTATATCGCCGCCGACCCCGCCTATGCGGAGGCGATCGGACGGATCGAGGAACTGCTGCTGTTGCTGATGCCGCGGTACAGGGCTGAGGGGAAACCCTATGTTACCGTGGCGTTCGGCTGTACCGGCGGGAAGCATCGATCGGTCCATGTCGCCGAGCGCGTGGGCAAACGGTTGCGCGAGGCGGGATTTTGTCCCACCATTGTGCATCGCGACCTTGCGGCGGCCCCGCAGGATGCGCTCGAAGGACGCCCAACGGGTCAATGAACGGATTGTCGAAACCAATGTCGGGTCCAGTGATCGGTTTGGTGCTCGTCACGCACGGGCGTCTTGCCGACGAATTCGTGGTGGCGATGGAGCATGTCGTCGGGCCGCAGCGGCAGGTGCGCACGGTCGCCATCGGCCCGGAGGACGATATGGAGGCGCGTCGTGCCGATATCGCCGCCGCGATCGGCGAGGTCGATGAGGGACGCGGGGTGATCGTGCTGACCGACCTGTTCGGCGGAACGCCCTCCAACCTCGCGATTTCATTGATGGAGCGCGGCCGGATCGAGGTGATCGCCGGCATCAACCTGCCGATGCTGATCCGGCTGGAATCGGCCCGCAAGGCGATGACGGTGGTGGCGGCGGTCGCCGCCGCGCGCGAGGCCGGGCGGAAATATATCTCGGTCGCCTCCGAGGTGCTGGGCGAGGCGGCGGCGTGAGCGTGTCGCGCACGGTCGAGGTCACCAACCGTCGCGGGCTGCACGCGCGCGCCAGCGCCAAGTTCGTGACGCTGGCTTCCGGTCAGCCGATCGAGGTCAAGGTCGCCAAGGGCGATTCGGAAGTGGTCGGCACCTCGATCATGGGGCTGATGATGCTGGGTGCGGCCAAGGGAGACCAGATCACCATCTCCGCCGAGGGCGACGGCGCCGACGACGTGGTGGCGACGATGTGCGCGCTGGTCGAGGGGAAGTTCGGCGAGGACTGATCCTCCCCGACACATCCGCTTATGCCCAAGGTCATCACCTCCTTCTCCAATCCGCTGGTCAAGCGCGTCCAGGCGTTGCGCGACAAGCGCCATCGCCGCGAGGAAGGCATGTTCCTCGCCGAGGGGCTGCGCATCCTGACCGAGGCGCGGGAGACGGGGCGGATCCCGCGCATCCTGTTCTTCGCCGATGCCAGCGCGAAACATCCTTTGGTCCGCGCGCTGATCGACGCGGTCGAGGCCGATTATGGCGAGGCGATCGAGACGACGCCCGACATCCTCTCGAAACTGTCGGGCAAGGACAATCCGCAGGCGGTGGTCGGCGTGTTCGACACGTTCGAGACGCTGCTGGAGGATCTGGACCGCAGCGCCGCACCGATCTGGCTGGTGGCGGAGCGGCTGCGCGATCCCGGCAATCTGGGTACGATCCTGCGCACCGGCGACGCGGTGGGCGCGGGTGCGCTGATCCTGATCGACGAATGCGTCGATCCCTTTTCGGTCGAAGCGGTGCGCGCGAGCATGGGGGCGCTGTTCACGGTGCCGATCGTGCGCGTGATCTGGCCGGAGTTCCTGACCTGGTTGCGGCAGGGGCCGGGGCAGCTGGTCGGCCTGAGCCTGCAGACCGAGAACGGCTATCGCGACGCACCCTATGCCGCGCCGACCTTCCTGCTGACGGGAAACGAGGCGCAGGGGTTGCCCGAGGACTATGAGGCCGAGTGCGACCTGCTGGTCAAGATGCCGATGCTCGGCAAGGCCGACAGCCTGAACGCCGCGGTGGCGACGGCGGTGATGGCCTATGAGGTGCTGGCGCGGCATCGATAAGCGCGGACGTCAGTCGTCCGACATCGCCTCCACCACGCCGTGCGGATCAAGGACGAATTCTCGATAGAGCCGGTAATGGTCGGTATCCTCCAGCGCGATCGGATCGATGCCGGCGCGCGTTACCGACAGCAGCCGAGCCTCGGGCGTCGCCATCAGGATCGGCGAGTGGGTGGCGACGATCACCTGCGCTTTTCCTTCCGCCGCGATCGTCCGCAACAGGTTCACGAACTCGAACTGCCGCCGTGGCGACAGAGCCGATTCCGGCTCGTCGAACAGAAAGATGCCCGGTCGCGCGCATCGCTCCGCAAAGAAGCGGAGAAACCCTTCGCCATGCGAATGGGACAGGAAATCGGGCGGAAGCGCCGAGACCTCCAGCGCGGCCTGATCCAGATAGCGGGAGACGCTGAAGAAACTCTCGGCGCGAAAGAACCAGCCTTGCCCGACCTTCGGCAACCAACTGGCGCGCAGTATATCCTGCAGGCGATCGCCATTCCATTCGATGGCCGTGCTATGATCGAGCGGACGATAACCCGGACCACCGCCCGCCTCATCGAAGCCCGCGATGGCGGCGATCCCCTCCAGCAACGTCGATTTTCCCACGCCATTCTCGCCGACCATGATGGTGATCGAACGGTCGAAGTGCAGCACGAAATCGTCGTCGCGCAGCAGCGGCAGGTTGTACGGGTAACGTGTGCGATCGATCGGCACGTCGTCACGCAGCCGCACCTGCTTCAGATAGGGTGGCGGCAGTTTCGTCTGAAACCCGCGCGCCATGCCTATTCGGCCGCATCCTCGACCGCGACCAGCTTGGTCAGCGGGCGCGCGGCCTGTTCACCGACCGGCAACGGATCGAGCGACTTGGTGCCGGTGTCGATGTTGAGAGTCTCGAAACGACGCGCGCTGGTCAGCACCTGGCTCTCCAGACTGCCGACGAAGCTGTTGTACGCGCCCATCGCGGTATCGAGATTCTTGCCGAGCCGCGCGACATGGCCGCCCATGACGGCGAGCCGCTGATAGAGTTCCTTGCCGAGCGCGCCGATCTCCTGCGCTTCGCGCGCCAGCTTTTCCTGCCGCCAGACCGCCGAGACGGTGCGCGCGATGGCGATCAAATTGGTCGGCGTGGCGAGCAGGACGCGGCGCTCGAAGGCGTAATCCCATAAGGTCGCGTCATGTTCGAGCGCGGCCGACAGGAAATGCTCGCCCGGCACGAACATCACGACATATTCGGGCGCGTCGTCGAACTGCGTCCAATAGGCCTTGGCGCCCAGCGCGTTGACGTGGGCGCGCATCGAGGCGGCGTGCGCGGCGAGGCCGAGTTGGCGCTCGGCCTCGTCGACCGCGCCGAACGCGTCCTGATAGGCGTTGAGCGATACCTTGGCGTCGACGATCAGCGACTTGCCGCCGGGAACGCGGACGATCGCGTCGGGGCGTAGCCGCGCGCCTTCCTCGCCCGCGACACTGACCTCCATGCGGAAGTCGGTGTGTTCGGCCAGCCCGCAGGATTCAAGCACGTTGCGGAGTTGCTGCTCGCCCCAGCGGCCGCGCGCCTTGGGGGCGTTGCGGAGCGCATTGACCAGCTTGGCGGCCTCGCCCGAGACGCGCTCCTGCCCGGCGCGCATCGCCTCGATCTGGCCGTGCAACTGCCCGAAGGCGTCGCGGCGCTCGGCCTCGATCTTCGCGACGCCTTCCTCATAGCGTTGCAGGCGGTCGTTGACCGGCTGGAGCAACGCGCGGAGCCCCTGCCCCGATTGTTCCTCGGCCTGACGGAAGCGCGCCTCGGCGCGTTCGAGGAACGACTTCTGCGCCTCGCCGAGTGCGTTCTGCGCGACCTCGCGGAAGCGCAGGCTCATTTCGTCGGCGGCGGCGCGAAGGTCGGCGATCCGCTGCTCGGCGGCGCGACCCTCCGCCTGAAGGCGGGAGACGTCGAGGCGCGCGGCCTCGCGCTCATCGCGCGCCTCCGCCAGTTCGGTGCGGAGCGTATCGGCGGCGCGCGCGCGTTCCTCGGCAGCGGCGAGGTCGGTGATCGCGCGCTTGAACTGCTCGACCTGTTCGTCGCGTTCGCGGCGATAGGTGGCGGCCTCGCGCTTGCCGGCGAGCCAGCCGAGCAACGCGCCCAATGCGAGAGCGAGGAGCGCGACGAGAAGATATTCGATCATTGGCGGAACATAGATCGAACGATTTGCTCGCGGCAACTGTTAATATCGGCTGCGCCCCCTTACTCCTGCCGTCGCAACTGGACCCCGGCCTTCGCCGGGGTGACGGCAGTATCTTGGGCGGCCGTCAGCCGCGACGGAGCTTGTCGAGCTTCTTGAGCAACATGCCGCGCTTCAGGCGCGAGATGTGATCGATGAACAGCACGCCGTTCAGATGATCGATCTCGTGCTGCATGCAGGTCGACATCAGCCCGTCGAACTCGGCCTCCTGCCGCTCGCCCGCCGTGTCGAGCCACGTCACGCGGCAGCGGGTCGGGCGCGTCACCTCGGCATATTGTTCCGGGATCGACAGGCAGCCTTCGTTGTAGCTGGCGGTTTCCTCGCTGAACCAGGTGATCTCGGGATTGATGAAGGCGTGCGGATCGCGGGCGGCCTCGCGCGGTTCGCCCTCTTCCAGCTCACGCTCCTGAAGGTCGATGACGACGATCCGCTGCATGATGCCGACCTGCACCGCCGCCAGCCCGATGCCGTGCGCGTCGTACATCGTGTCGAACATGTCGGCGACGATGCCGCGCACCGCGTCATTCACTTCCGCTACCGGCACGGCGGTTTGGCGCAGGCGCGCGTCGGGGACTTCTACGATCGGGAGAATGGCCATGGCGACCGGCTATAAGCGCGGGCCGGATGCGTCAAGCGACGGGGCGCCGCGCGCGCAGCGCCTGCGCCAGCGTGCCCTCGTCGAGATAGTCCAGCTCGCCGCCGACGGGCAGGCCGTGCGCGAGCTGGGTCAGGCGGACGCGATGTTTCTCCAGCCGTTCCGCGAGGTAATGCGCGGTCGTCTGCCCCTCCAGCGTGGCGTTCATCGCGAGCACGACCTCATCGACCTGCCCGCCCGCGACGCGCGCGATCAGGCTGTTGATCGCGAGATCCTCGGGCCGCACGCCCTCCAGCGCGGACAGACGGCCGCCAAGGACGTGGAAGCGGCCAGGGAAGAGGCGTCCGCGCTCCAAGGCCCAGAGGTCACTGACATCCTCCACCACGCACAGGCTGCGCGGGTCGCGGCGCGGGTCGGAGCAGATCGCGCACGGATCGGTGGTATCGACATTGCCGCAGGTGCCGCAGGTTGCCAGGCGCTCCTCGACCGCCGTCAGCGCAGCGCGCAGCGGCCCCAGCGACGATTCGCGGCGCTTGAGCAGGTGCAGCACCGCGCGCCGCGCCGAACGGGGGCCGAAACCGGGGAGCCGCGCCAGCGCGCTCGTCAGCGCCTCGATCTCGGGGGATGCCATGCGGAACAGATAGGGGGTTGCGCCGCGCGCCGCCAGCGTGTCGAGAGGCGGCATGCGGATCGTTTTCATGGGAACGCCCGGCTTCGCGGTGCCGACGCTGGAGGCTTTGGTCGCCGATGGGCATGAGATGGTGGCGGCATACAGCCAGCCACCGCGACCGGGCGGGCGGCGCGGGCGCGAACTGGTGAAGTCGCCGGTGCAGGTGCGCGCGGAGGAACTGGGGGTGCCGGTGTTCACGCCGGTCTCCTTGCGCGATCCGAAGGCGCAGGCGGTGTTTGCGGGGCATGACGCGGATGTGGCGGTGGTGGCGGCCTATGGGCTGATCCTGCCGCGTGCGGTGCTGGATGCGCCGCGGCTGGGGTGCCTGAACGTGCATGGTTCGCTGCTGCCGCGCTGGCGGGGAGCGGCGCCGGTGCAGCGGGCGATTCTCGCCGGCGATGCCGAGACCGGCGTCGCGATCATGCAGATGGAGGCGGGGCTGGATACCGGGCCGGTGCGGCTGGAGGGGCGGACGCGTATCGAGGCGAAGAACGCCGGACAACTCACTGACGAACTGTCCGAAATCGGCGCAATGTTGATGGTGCAGGTACTCCGCGACCCTGACGCCTTCCCGCCGGTGGCGCAGCCGGCCGAGGGCGTGACCTATGCCGAGAAGATCCGCAAGGAGGAGGCGCGGATCGACTTTTCCGCCGACGCCGAACAGGTGGTGCGGCAGATCGCGGCCTTCTGCCCGGTGCCGGGGGCGTTCTTCGCGCATGACGGCGAACGGGTGAAGGTGCTGGAAGCCGAGGTCGTGGCGGGAGACGGCGCGGCGGGCGTGGTGCTCGACGACAGGCTGACGATCGCGTGCGGCAGCGGGGCGATCCGTCCGTTGCGGGTACAGCGTGCCGGGCGCGGGGTGATGAGCGTGGCGGAGTTGCTGCGGGGGTTCGCGATCCCGGTCGGCACGGTACTGTGACCCGATTCGCGCTGACGGTCGAGTTCGACGGGCGGCCGTTCATGGGCTGGCAGCGACAGGCGCATGGGCCGAGCGTGCAGCAGGCGATCGAAGAAGCGGCGCAGGCGGTCACCGGCGAGACGGTGGTCGTGCATTGCGCGGGGCGGACCGATGCCGGGGTGCATGGGCTGGGGATGCGGGCGCATCTGGATATCGCTAAGCCGATCGCGGCGTTTCGGCTGGGCGAGGCGCTGAACGCGCGGTTGCGGCCGGCGCCGGTGGCGATTCTCGATTGCGTGGAAGTGGACGATAACTTTCACGCGCGTTTTTCGTGTCTTGCGCGCGCTTACGAATATCGCATCGTCAATCGCCGCGCGCCGCTGACGGTCGAGAAAGGGCTGGCGTGGCAGATTCCGCAGCCACTCGACGCCGCGGCGATGCACGAGGCGGCGCAAGTCCTGCTAGGGGTGCACGACTTCACGACCTTTCGCTCGGCGCATTGCCAGTCGGCGAGCCCGGTCAAGTCGATCGACTGGATCGAGGTGGTGCGCGACGGAGATCGCGTCGCCGCGCGGGTGGAGGCGCGGTCGTTCCTCCATCATCAGGTGCGATCGATGGTCGGGTGCCTGGCGCTGGTCGGCATGGGGCGGTGGTCGGTAGCGGACTTCGCCGACGCGCTGCACGCGGCGGATCGGGGGCGGTTGGGGCTCAACGCGCCGCCCGATGGGTTGTTCTTCGTGACCGCGCTTTACGAGGGCGACCGGCTGAAGCGCGCCGCCAGCTCGACGTGCGTCGACCAGCGGAACTGACCGACCGGCTGGATCCAGTCAAGTGCATAGCCGCCTTCGCGCAGTCGCTGAGCATCCGCCGCAAAGGTGCTGGGATTGCACGAAACATAGGCGATGACGGGCACGGTTCCGGCGGCCAGCTGCGTCACCTGATCGCGGGCACCCGCGCGCGGCGGGTCGATGACGATCGCGTCGAAGCGGTTGAGCTCGGCGGTGGTCAGCGGGCGGCGGAACAGGTCGCGGTGTTCGGTGAAGACCAATCGCTGCGCCCTGCCCGCCGCCGCCTTGAGCGCCATGATCGCGTCGCGCGCACCCTCCGCGGCATAGACGCGCCCCGGTAGCGCGAGCGCAAAGGTTCCCAGTCCGGCGAAGAGATCGGCGGTGATCTTCGCAGCCCCGACACTCTCGCACACGGCGGCAACGAGCGCGGCCTCGCCCTCGGTCGTGGCTTGCAGGAAGGCCGCGGGGGGCAAGGGCACCGCGACGCCGCCGAGCGTGATCGTGACCGGCTCCGGCTCCCAGCGCGTTTCCGGCCCCATGCCGTCGTCGAAGGCGATGCGCGCGACCTTATGCGCCTGCGCGAAGGCGGTCAGCGCGTCGTGATGTGACAGCCCTTCGGGCGCGACGCCCTTGACCAGCACGTCGACGCCCTGATCGGCGAGCGTCAGATGAACGTCAAGGCGGCGCTTGGCCTTGAAGCTGGGCAGCAGGCGCTTGAGCGGGCGGACGAGCGCGAACAACTCCGGCGCGATGACATGGCATTCGTGGAGGTCGACGATCTGGTGACTGCGCTCGGCGGTGAAACCGATCCGGCCCGACGGCTCGACGTGGAGCGTCGCGCGGCGGCGGGTGTGCGGCGGGGAGAGCGCGGGGGCGCGGATGATCGTCGTGAGGCCATGCGCGTCGAGCGCCGAGGCAATGCGGTCGGTGATGAACCCGGCCCAGCTCTCGTCGTCGAGATGTTGGAGCTGACAACCGCCGCATTCGGGATAATGGCGGCACGGCGGGTCGATGTGATGCGGACCGGGGATGAGCGTGCCGTCGTCGGCGAGCGTGTCGCCGGGGGCGGCGAGCGCGACGTGGCGACCGTCGGCCGCAACGCCCTCCCCGCGTGCGGCGATGCGGGTAATGGTGGTCATGCGCGCGCTCCGGTCAGGGCCTCGGCGAGGTCGTCGGCGATGAAGGCGGGGCCGAGGCGGCGGGCGGCCTCGCCATGGAGCCAGACGCCGGCGGCAGCGGCGTCGAGCGGTGTGCCGCCACCCGCCAGCATCGCGGCGATCGCGCCGGCGAGGACGTCGCCGCTGCCGGCCGTCGACAGCCATGACGAGGCGGCGGGCGACAGGACGGCGCGGCCATCGGCGGCGGCGATGACGGTGTCGGGGCCTTTGAACACGATCGTCGCGTTGGCGCGCGTTGCGGCGGCGCGGGCGGCAGTGAGCTTGTCAGTGTCGGAAGCGGCGAAGAGCGCGGCGAACTCGCCCGCATGGGGAGTGAGGATCGTCTCGGCCGGGCGGCCGTGGAGTCGCTCGGGAGTGACGAGGTGGAGCGCGTCGCCGTCGATGACAAGCGGGCGGTCGGTGGCGAGCGCCTGATCGAGCAGCGCGCGCGCCGCGTCGTCGCGGCCGAGGCCGGGGCCGATCAGCACGGCGCCGATGCGCGGGTCGGCGAGCGCGGAGTCGTCGCAGCGGCGGCGGACGAGCGCGTGCGGCGCGCCGGGGATCGTGGCCCCAAGGATTTCGACATAGCCCGCGCCCGCGTGCATCGCCGCCTGTGCCGCGAGTTGCGCCGCGCCCGCCATCCGGCCACGGATGACGGCGACCATGCCGCGCGTGAACTTGTGCGCGTCGATCGCCGGGGCCGGAAGGTCCGGTCGCGACAGGACACGCACGTCGCTGTCGGTCGTGACGCCGATCGGAAGCAGACGCACCGCGCCGCAATGCACGGCGGAGGGTTGCAACAGATGCGCAGGCTTCGCCGCGCCGAGCGCAAGCGTGACGTGGAAGGCGGGGAGGTCGCCGAGTAGCGCGCCATCGTCGGTCGCAATGCCGCTGGGCAGGTCTACCGCGATGGCGAGGTTCGCGTGCGATACAAAGCGGTTGAGAGCGGTACTGACGTCAGTGTCCAGGGCGCGCGACAGGCCGGTGCCGAACAAGGCGTCGACCACCACCGGCGCGGGGGCGGCGGTGGCGAGCGGCTCGACCGCGCCGGTCCAGAGCGCGCGGGCGGCGATCGCGGCCGGGGTGCGGGGTTCGGCGGAAGCGGCGACGCGAACCGAGGGTCCGGCGGCGTGGAGACGGGCGGCCGCGACATAGCCGTCGCCGCCGTTGTTGCCGGGGCCGCAGAGCACCAGGACTTCGTTGACGCCCGCCAGCCGCCGGACGGCATCGGCCACCCCCGCCCCGGCGCGCTGCATCAGCGTATCGACGCCGGTGCCGGCGGCGATGGCTTTTTCCTCCGCCGCGCGCATCTGGGCGGCGGTGAGCACGGCGGTTCCGGCGATCGGGATCATGACCGCCGCCTACCCGCTGTCGGCGGCGGAGTGAAGCGGTTCGTTTGGGGGAGTGTGGCAGGCATTTGCCTGCTGTCGCCATTGCAAGCGGAGCGAAGCGATCCAGCGTGTCCTGGTCCGGCACTGGATTGCTTCGCTACGTCCGCGATGACGATGGTCCTCAGATATCCGCGTATACGTGCCGCTCGGCCTTGGCGCCCGGATGCGTGACCGCACCCTGCCACGCGGGGCCGACGTTCTGGGCGTAGCGCCACAGCGCGCCCGCGCCGTAATCGTTCTGGCGGCCCTGCCAGTGCGTGCGGCGCTCGGCGAGCACCGCGTCGTCGACGAGCAGGTCGATCGTCCCGGCTTCGGCATCGATGCGGATCGTGTCGCCGTCCTCGACCAGCGCGATCGGGCCGCCCTCGGCCGCCTCGGGCCCGACATGGCCGATGCAGAAGCCGCGCGTACCGCCCGAGAAGCGCCCGTCGGTGATGAGCGCGACCTTCTCACCCATGCCGAGACCATAAAGCGCGGCGGTGGTCGACAGCATCTCGCGCATGCCCGGACCACCCTTCGGCCCTTCGTAGCGGATGATGATGACCTCGCCCTCGTTGATCTGGCGCGCCTCGACGGCGGCGAAGGCGTCCTCCTCGCAATCGAAGCAGCGCGCCGGGCCCTCGAACTGCAGGCGGTGCATACCGGCAACCTTCACGATCGCGCCATTGGGCGCAAGCGAGCCGCGCAGGCCGACGACGCCGCCGGTCGGAGTGATCGGCGTGCTGACGTCGTAGATGACCTTCTGGTCGGGGTTCCACGTCACCTGGTCGATGTTCTCGCCCAGCGTCCGGCCGGTGACAGTCAGGCAATTGCCGTCGAGCAACCCGCCCGCCAGCATCGTCTTCATCAACATGTAGACGCCGCCCGCCTCATACATATCCTTGGCGACATACTTGCCGCCAGGCTTGAGGTCGGCGATGTACGGCGTTGATTTAAAGGCTTCCGCGACGTCGAACAGGTCGAAGTCGATCCCGGCCTCGTTGGCCATCGCGGGCAGGTGGAGCGCGGCGTTGGTCGAGCCGCCGGTCGCGGCGACGACGCGCGCGGCGTTGATGAACGCCTCGCGGGTGCAGATGTCGCGCGGGCGCAGATTGCGCGCGACCAGATCCATCACTTGCGCGCCCGCCGCAACCGCGATCTGTTCACGCGTCGTGAAGGGAGCGGGCACCATGTTGCTGTTCGGCAGCGACAAACCGATCGCTTCGCCGACGCAGGCCATGGTGTTCGCGGTGAACTGACCGCCGCACGCACCGTGGCCGGGACATGCGACCTTTTCGAGTTCGTGGACCTCCGACAACGGGCACGCGCCCGCCGCATATTTGCCGACCACCTCGAACACGTCGACGACGGTCACGTCGCGATCGTGGAAGCGGCCCGGCAGGATCGAGCCGCCATAGACGAAGATAGACGGGATGTTGAGGCGGAGCATCGCCATCATCATGCCCGGCAGCGACTTGTCGCAGCCCGCGAAGCCGACCAGCGCGTCGTAGCAATGGCCGCGCACCGACAGTTCGACCGAATCGGCGATGACCTCGCGGCTGACCAGCGAGGACTTCATCCCCTGATGCCCCATCGCGATGCCGTCGGTGACGGTGATCGTGTTGAAGCGGCGTGGCATCCCCCCGCCCTGCTCGACACCGCGCCGCGCGGCATCGGCCTGATCGTTGAGGGTGGTGTTGCAGGGTGCGCTGTCGTTGCCCGCAGAGGCGAGCGCGACGAACGGACGCGCGATCTCCTCCTCGGAGAGCCCCATCGCGTAATAATAGCTGCGGTGCGGGGCACGCTCGGGGCCGACCGACACGTGGCGGCTCGGCAGACGGGACTTGTCGAAGGTCTGGGTCATAGCGCGCACGCCTATGTCGCGGGAGGCGGGTGCAACGCAAGGATATTAGCATTGCGATCGCTCCACCGCGCGTGCCATAGTCGAGTAATACAGCAGGGAGGGCATCAGATATGGTGAAGGCAATTCTGGCGGCGGGGGCGGCGTTGGTCGCGATCCAGCCCGTCGTGGCGGCGACGGAAAGCGGCGCGGGCGTGCCGTTGATCGAGCGCGCCAAGCTCTTCGGCAATCCGACCCGGACCGGGGGCAAATTGTCGCCCGACGGCAAATGGATCAGCTTCATCGCGCCGCGCGACGGCGTGCTCAACGTCTGGGTCGCACCCGCCGACCAGCCCGATCAGGCCAAGCCGCTGACCGCCGAGAAGGGCCGCCCGATCCGGCAGAGCTTCTGGGCGCCGGACTCGCGCTCGATCCTGTTCGTCAACGACAAGGGCGGCGACGAGAACTTCCTGCTGTACGGCGTCGATGTCGCGACGGGCGTGCAGAAGACGCTGACCCCGTTCGAGAAGACGCGCGTGCAGGTGCTGGGCACCAGCGAGACGATCAGGGACCGCATCCTGATCGGCGTGAACAATCGCGATCCGCGCTGGCATGACGTGTACGAGCTGGACCTCAACAGCGGGCAGCTGACCAAGGTGCTGCAGAACGACGGCTATGCCGGGTTCGTCGCCGATGACGCCCTGAAGCTGCGGCTGGCGGCGAAGGCGCGCGACGACGGCGGGAGCGATTATTTCACGGTCGACGGCACGACGATCGGGACGACGCCGGTCGCGCAGGTCGGGCTGGAGGATTCGCTGACCACCTCGCCGCTCGGCTTCACCACCGATGGCAAGACGCTCTACTGGACCGATTCGCGCGGACGCGACACCGCCGCGCTGGTCGCGCAGGATGTGGCATCGGGCAAGACGACGATCGTCGGGCAGAGCGCGAAGGCCGATGTCGATGGCGGGCTGTTCAACCCGCGCACCGGGCAGCTGGAAGCCTATTCGGTCGATTACCTGACCAACGACTATGTGCCGGTCGGCGACGCGGTGAAGGCCGACCTCGCCTTCCTGAAGGCGCAGAACAAGGGCGAATTCTCGATCGGCAGCCGCACGAACGCCGACGACAAGTGGCTCGTCACCTTCGATCAGGTGAGCGCGCCGGTCGCCACCTATGTCTATGATCGCAAGGCCAGGACGCTGAAGCAGCTGTACGTCACCCGCCCCGAACTGGTCGGCGCGCCGCTGGTGGCGATGAAGCCGGTCGAGATCGCCGCGCGCGACGGGCTGACGCTGCCGTCCTATCTGACCGTGCCGAAGGGCGCGACGGGGCCGGTGCCGATGGTGCTGTTCGTCCATGGCGGGCCGTGGGCGCGCGACGGTTACGGCTATAACAGCTATCACCAATGGCTCGCCAATCGCGGCTATGCGGTGCTGTCGGTCAATTATCGCGGCTCGACCGGTTTCGGGAAGAAGTTCGTGTCGGCCGGCGACCTGCAATGGGGCCGCAAGATGCACGACGATTTGATCGACGCGGTCGACTGGGCAGTGAAGCGGGGCGTGACGACGCGCGACAAGGTGGCGATCATGGGCGGCTCGTACGGCGGCTATGCGACGCTGGCCGGGCTGACCTTCACACCGGACGCGTTCGCCTGCGGGGTCGATATCGTCGGGCCGTCAAACCTGTTCACGCTGCTGAAGACGATCCCGCCCTATTGGGAGGCCGGCAAGCAGCAATTCTACAAGCGCATGGGCGACCCGACGACCGAGGCGGGGCGTGCGCTGCTGAAGGAGCGCAGCCCGCTGACCTATGCCGAGCGGATCAAGAAGCCGCTGCTGATCGGTCAGGGCGCCAACGATCCCCGCGTCAACGTGGCGGAGAGCGACCAGATCGTCGCGGCGATGGCGGCGAAGAACATCCCCGTCACCTATGTGCTGTTCCCCGACGAAGGGCATGGCTTCGCGCGGCCCGTCAACAACATCGCCTTCAACGCGGTGGCGGAGAACTTCCTGGCGCCGTGTCTGGGCGGGCGGGCGGAGCCGGTCGGGGGGGCGCTGGCGGCGTCCACCGCGCAGGTGAAGCATGGCGCGCAGTTCGTGAAGGGACTTGCGGCGACGGGCGCGACGGCGGCGGGTCAGTAGGGGCGACGCCCCTGGTCCGTGAGGATCGGGGGCCGTCCGTCACTGCGAGCGGAGCAAGCCATTCGGGGTTGGATCAGGACGCGCTGGATTGCTTCGCTGCGCTCGCAATGACGACGTTGAGGGGCCTGGGCTTCTTCATCCGGGAAGGTCAGGCTCTACGGAGCCGCAGGAAGAGCGATCAACGAGTTCGTAGGCGGGTGGACCCCGGCCGGCGCCGGGTGACGGTTTCGAGGAGGCGGGAACGACCGGGGAGCCCCGCCCCTCACCCCAGTTGCGCGAGCGCCTTGTCGACGCCGTCGATCGTGAACGGCTTGGCGAGGCGCGGGCGTTCGCGGTGCGTCGGCGCGATCTCCTCGCCGCCGCCGCCGGTCGCGAAGACGAACGGGATGTTGCGTTCGGCCAGCGCGTCGGCAATCGCAAAGCTCTTTTCACCGCCACGCAGATTCACGTCGAGGATCGCGGCGTCGAACCCGCCCGCCTCCACCAGCGGCAGCGCGGCGGCCACGCTGTCGGCGGTGCCGGCGTGCGCCTTGTCCAGCGCGTCCAGGAAATCCTCCAGCATCATCGCGATCAACGGTTCGTCTTCGACCAAAAGCACACGCATCGTCATGCGCAACGCCATAGCGTGCTCTGTCCGGCACGCAACCGCCCTCACGCGGCCACGTTGCCGCCTTCCTGCGCCAGCAGCACGTCGCGCGTCGCCTCTGCCAGCTGCTGTACCGAAAACGGCTTCGGCAGGAAGGCGACGTTGTCGAGATCGATCGAGCGGCGCAGTTGCTCCTCGGCATAGCCCGACATGAACAGGATCGGGATGCCCGGGTGGATCTTGCGGAGCTGTCGCGCCAGCGTCGGCCCGTCCATCAGCGGCATCATCACGTCGGAGATGACCAGCGCCGGGCGATCCACCCCCTGCATCAGCTCCATCGCCGCCTCGCCATTCTCGGCCGCGAGCACGGTATAGCCCTGTCGCGCCAGCGCGCGCTCGGCGACCGCGCGCACCATGTCCTCGTCCTCGACCAGCAGGATCGTGCCGGTGCCCCACAATTCGCCGGAACGATGCCGCGCCGCCTGCTGCGCCTGCGCCGCGACGCTGACCACATCGGGCACGCCGGCGGTATGGACGGGCAAGTAAATGGTGAAGGTCGCTCCCTGCCCCGTGCGCGAATCGGCGAAGATGAAGCCGCCCGACTGTTTGACGATGCCGTACACCGTCGACAGGCCGAGGCCGGTGCCCTTGCCGACCTCCTTGGTGGTGAAGAACGGCTCGAAAATCTTGGGCAGGACATCGGCGGGGATACCGGTGCCGGTGTCGGAAATCTCCAGCGCGGTGTAATCGCCCAGCGGCACGATGTCGCCGCGCCGCCGGATCTCGGCGATCGGGACAGAGCGGGTCTGGATGGTCAGCTTGCCGCCGGTGCCCTTGCTGAGCATCGCGTCGCGCGCGTTGACCGCCAGATTGACGACGACCTGTTCGAGCTGTCCGGGGTCGGCGCGCACCGGCCCCAGATCGCGCCCATGCTTGACCTCCAGCGTGACGGTTTCACCCATCAGGCGGCGGAGCAGGTTGGACACCTCGGACACGACATCGGGCAGTTGGAGCACCTGCGGGCGCAGCGTCTGCTGGCGCGAGAAGGCGAGCAGTTGGCGTGTCAGGCTGGCGGCGCGATTCGAATTGGCGCGGATCTGCTGGATGTCGTCGTAATCGCTGTCGCCGGGCGAATGGCGCATCAGCATCAGGTCGCAATGCCCGATGATGGCGGTCAGGATGTTGTTGAAATCGTGCGCGACGCCGCCGGCGAGCTGGCCGACGGCCTGCATCTTGGTCGCCTGCGCCACCTCGCGCTTCAGCCGGTTCTCCTCGCCATTGTCCTTCAGGCTGAGCAGCACCGCGGCATCGCCCAGCCCGCGCGCGGCGGCGATCGACAAGGCGACGGGATCGTCGGGATGATCCTTCAGCCGCACCGCGAGGTCGGTCGAGCGCGCCGCGCTGCTGGCGAAGCGGCGGATCGCATCGGCAACCGCGCCCTTGTCCTCGCGCACCACCAAATCGCCGGGATAGATCGGCGGCGCCCCGACATCGACGTTGGCGGCGCGCGCGAACGCGCTGTTCATCTGCATGAACCGCCCCTCGCGGTCCACCAGCGCGACGCCGAACGGCATCAGCATCAAGAGCGCCTCGATCCCGTCGGCCGATCCGCTGATCCCGGCATCGCTGTCGATCAACGCCACCAGGATCGGGGCGTCGGCGTCGTCGGCGAGCGGGATCTGCACGAGCCGGAGCGGATTGGCGCTGACGCCCTCCGCGACGAACCGCACGGTACCGCCTTCCCCCTCGACCAGGAAGCGCGCCAGGTCCTCACCGACGATCGCCTGTTCGCTGGAGACCGCCGCGCGGCTGCGCAGCACGGCATTCGCCGCGATTACATATCCCTCGGCGGTGATCAGCGCGGCCATCACCCCCGCCGCGCCGAGCTGTATCCCCAGCGGGCCCTCCAGCGCCTCCATCAACCGCGCGGGCATGCCCGGCGCGACGGCGCGGCCGGCGAAGCGCCAGATCAGCACATCCTGCTGTTGCCCGGCGCGGGTGATCGTCGCCTCGATCACGCCGACCGCGCCGCGCAGCGTCACGCGCGCATGGCCATCGCGCCACGCGACGCGCCCCGCAACTTCCAGTTCGCCCGCGCCATCACCGGCCAGCGGCACCGACGGTGGCGTGGGGAAGCCGGCGAAAAGCTGTTCATACTGGTCGTTGGCGCACACCAGCCGACCGCCGCGATCGGTGATCGCCACCCCGTCCGCGCTGGCCTCCGCCATCACGCGCATCAATTCCCAGTCGTAGGCGACCGACACCGGCTCTCCGGAGCGACCCGCGAGCCGGATAAGCGCGCCGCCTACGCCCGCAACGACCAGCGCCGCCGCCAGGAAACCGCCGGCGACCATCGGATCGCCGACCATCCAGAGGATCAGCGCCGCCGCCGCCAGCCCCGCCACGCCGGCGATCGCCAGCGCGGCGACGCCGCCATTGATCCACCGGCGCTTTCCCTCCAGCGTCGCGAGCCGCATCGTCACCGGATCGCCTTACCAGATCCGGACGCGGGCGTCGGGGGCCAGGTACAGCTTCTCGCCCGGCTTCGGATCATAGGCCGAATACCACGGGTCCATGTTGCGAACGATATCGGCGCGCTGTTCGGAGGGCGCGTGCGGATCGGTCAGCAGGCGCTGACGCAGATTGGCCTCGCGATAGTTGCGCCGCCACACCTGCGCCCAGCCGAGATAGAAGCGCTGATAGCCGGTGAAGCCGTCGATGACCGGCGCGGGCTTGCCGCCCAGCGTCGCCAGCCACGCATCGTGCGCGGCGGCCAGCCCGGCGAGATCGGCGGAATTCTCGCCCAGCGTCAACTCGCCCTTCACATGCATCCCCGGCAGCGGTTCATAGGCGTCATATTGCTTCACCAGCCGCTGGCTGAGCGCCTTGAACTGCTGCACGTCGGCATCGGTCCACCATTGCGTCAGGCGGCCATGGGCGTCGTACTTCGCGCCCTGATCGTCGAAATGGTGGCTGATTTCATGCCCGATGACCGCGCCGATCCCGCCGTAGTTGACCGCCGGGTCGGCCTTCGGATCGAAGAACGGCGGCTGGAGGATCGCGGCCGGGAAGGTGATCGCGACCAGCCCGAAATTGGCCTGCGCGTTCACCGTCATCGGGGCCATGCCCCATTCCCAGCGATAGATCGGCTTGCCGAGCTTCGTGACGTTGTAATCGTGCCGCCACTGGTTGGCGCGCAGCGCGTTGCCGAACGCGTCGCCGCTGCGGATGTCGAGCGTCGAATAATCACGCCACTGGTCGGGATAGCCGATGCGCGGGGTGAAGGCGGCGAGCTTGGCCAACGCCTTCTGCTTCGTCTCCGGCGCCATCCAGTCAAGCTTGCGGATCCGCTGCCCCAGCGCGGCGAGCACGTTCTTGACCATCTCGTCCGCCGCCGCCTTCGTCTCCGGCGGGAAATAGCGCGCGACATAGACCTTGCTGACCTCGTCGGTCAGCGCCTGCGACGTGAAGCCGACCGCGCGCTTCCACCGCACCTGCTGCTGCGGGGTGCCGCTGAGCACGGTGCCATTGAACGCGAAGCTTTCCGCGTCGAACGCCTGCGGCAGCACGTCGGCGAAGCCATCGAGGCTGCGGAGCAGCAGCTGGTCGCGCAACACACCGATCGGGGTGGCGGCGATCAGCCTGGCGATGCCCGTGACGGCGGTCGGCTGCGCGACGACCAGCGCCGGCGCATCGACCTTCTCCGCCTTCAGGAAGGTGGCGAAGTCGAAGCCGGGAGCGCTCTTCATCAGTTCGGCGCGCGTCAGCTTGTTGTACGTCTTGTCGGCGTCGCGACTGTCGATGTTGTTCCAGTGAACACCCGCCACCGCCGTCTCGAACGCGACGACCGCCGCCGCCCGCGCCGCCGCGTCCGGTTCCCCGGCCAGCGTCAGCATCTTCGCCAGATGCGTCTGGTACGCCGCCTTGGTCTGCGCCAGCTTGGGATCGGTCGACAGGTAATAATCGCGGTCGGGCATTCCCAGCCCGCCCTGGTAGAGGTTGACGACATAGGTATCCGGATCCTTGTCGTCCTGCCCCACGTACAACCCGAACGGAATGTCCACGCCGTTGCGGTCCGCCTCCGCCAGCAGCGCGGGATAGCCGGCCTTGTCGACACGCTTGATCTTCGTCAGCCACGGCTGGATCGGCGCCAGCCCGGCGCGCTCGATCGCGGCGGTGTCGAGATAGGTCGCATAGGCGCGGCCGATCTGCGACCGGGCGTCGCCCTTCGCGCTTTCCAGAATCCCGCGCGTCCGCTCGCGCGAGAGATCCTGCAGCACGTTGAACGCGCCATAGTTCGACTCGTCGTCGGGGATCGGCGTGTTCCTGGCCCAGGTGCCGTTGGCGAAGCCGTAGAAGTCGTCGCCCGCCTTGACGCTGCGATCCATGCCGGCAGCGTCGAAACCGAAGGTGCCATAGGTGGGACGGTCGGCCGATGCCGCCGGGGCCGGCGTCGCGACGGGCTGGCTGGTCGATTGTGCGATCAGTGCGGCGGGAACGAGTGCGAACAGCGACGTCAGAGAAACGGTAATAAAACGCATGTAACCGGCATCCTTGAGGAAAGCCCCCGATGCGGCGTTTCTAGCCACCCGATGGCGGCGGCGCTAGTTGCCGTGGTGACGGCTCCGCCACTTCCGCGCGATCCACAAGCGCCAGAGCCACGCCGCCAGCCCGTAGCCGACCAGTGCGCCGATGAGCGAGCATACCACCATGCCCACCGCCGTGGCCGGGCCGACATCCTGAAGAAACCAGTCGACCCAGCCCGGCGCCGCCTGCACCGCGTCCCCCAGCGGCTGCCCGGGCACCGACCGGTCGATGTGGAGCAGCCAGTTGCCGACCTTGTAATAGAGGACGAACAGCAGCGGCGTGGTCAGCGGGTTGGTGAAGAACGTCGTCAGCGCGGCGGCCGGCACATTGGCGCGGAACGGCAGCGCCAGCACCGCCGACGCCGGAATCTGCCCCATCGGGATCAGGATGCCGGTGAACATGCCCAGCGCCACGCCGCGCGGCACCGATCGGCGGGTGAAGCGCCACAATTCGGGGGCGAGGACGCGGTGGGCGACGGGACGCAGCACGCGGCTGTTCTCCATCGACTCGCGGGTCGGGAGATTGCGGCGGCTCCACGCCGCCAGACGTTCCCACAGCGTCACGGGCCGGGTCGCCACGTCAGCCGTGGTCGCGCATGATGCGCCCCGCCTCACGCTTCCAGTCGCGTTCCTTCAGATGCTCGCGCTTGTCGTGCGCCTTGCGCCCCTTGGCGAGAGCCAGTTCCACCTTCGCGCGTCCCTGCCCGTTGAAATAGACGGTCAGCGGGACCAGCGTCATGCCCTCCCGCGCGACCGCGCCGTGCAGCTTGTTTATCTCGCGCTCGTGAAGCAGCAGTTTACGCGGCCGCTTGGGTTCGTGGTTGAAGCGGTTGCCGTGGCTGAATTCCGGGATGTTGGAATTGACCAGCCACACGCCGTCGCCGTTCACCTCGGCATAGCTTTCGGCGATCGATCCCTCGCCGAAGCGAAGCGACTTCACCTCAGTCCCGGTCAGGACGATCCCCGCCTCGTAGGTGGTGTCGACGGCGTAATCGAAGCGCGCACGGCGGTTCTCGGCGACGATCTTCTTCTTGTCGAAGGTGGCGGGCTTGGGACGCGACATGGGGGTGATGTAGGCGGATGCTCCGCGCTTTGAAAGCGTCAGGCGGACGGATGCCAAGTGATCTTTGGCGAACGCCACCGCGCGACTGCATCGGCCAACCGCACGCGCATCGCGTCGGACCCGTTGATGACGAAGAGGGCGCGAGCGGAAAAAGGCGCCGCCCGCACGGCATCGACTTTCGCGCAGCCAGCGGCCATTAGTCGTTCGGCCCAGTATTCCAGTTCCGCGTGATGGCCGCCCGGCCGTCGGGTTTGATGATGGTAGACGATGACGGGCCGCCCGTTTCGCGCCAGACGCGCGACCTCATCAACCGTAACGCTCTTGCCGGCTTTTGCCGACCCCGGGGAGTAACCAGCGGGAGCGAAGCCGTTATCAGGATCTAGGAATAACAGGTCCCTATCACCGCTCCAATTAATCAGTCGATCAAACCAAGCCGCACGCGCTTGTCGCTTTGCATTGGGAGCCCCATCGAAATCTAGTCGATCACTGTGGTAGGTTGCGTGTTCGAGAAGACGGAGGGCCTCGATTGAGCGAACAGATCGCTCGCCCGCTTCGACCATCTCGCGAAGCTTATCGAACAACACCGGATCGATCGCGCGCCAGACATCCGGCCTTGCTAGATAGCCGACATGGCGGCCATCGCCATTATGGCTTTCATCGGGGTACAGCCACCAAGCGACCCCGGTGCGATGCCCGACCGCTGCCGCTCGTAGGATGGCAAATTTGAGGTAATCGCCAATGTCCCCGGCGTAGCGGTTCTGCACTTTACGACCCCGCCTGCGCCAGACCAGCGTCCACCGCCGCGCGGCTTGCTTCGGAAGGCCAGGTCATCGGCAGGCGCAGGCCATCGGGGAAGCCGGGGCGGACCTTCGTCAGCGCATATTTCACCGGGCCGGGCGAGGCGTCGGTGAACAGCGAGGTATGGAGCGCGAACAGCCGGTCGTGGAGGGTGCGGGCGGTGGCATAGTCGCCGCCCGCGCAGGCGCGCTGGAAATCGGCGCACAGACGCGGCGCGACATTGGCGGTCACCGAAATGCAGCCGACCCCGCCCGTGGCGTTGAAGGCGAGGCCGAGGTCGTCATTGCCCGACAATTGGCAGAAATCGGGGCCCAGCGCCGCGCGATGCTGGCTAACGCGGGTCAGTACGCCCGAGGCGTCCTTGACCGCGACGAACACCCGTGGGAACGCCGAGACGATCCGTGCCATCGTCTCCGGCTGGATATCGGTGACGGTGCGCGCGGGAACGTTGTAGAGGACGATCGGCAGCGGCGCGTCCTGCGCCAGCGCGGCGAAATGCTGGTAGATGCCCTCCTGCGAGGGTCGATTGTAATAAGGCGGGACCATCAGCGCGGCGTCGGCCCCCGCTTCCTTCGCGGCGATCAGGTTGGCGGTGGCGACGCGGGTGTCGTTCGATCCGGCGCCGGCGATCACCGGCACGCGCCCGTTCGCCTGATCGACGCACACGCGGACGATCGCGAACTGCTCCTCCTTGGTCAGCGTCGCCGCCTCGCCGGTCGTCCCGCACGGAACCAGCGCCGACGACCCTTCCGCGATCTGCCACTCGATCAACTCTCGATAGGCGTCCTCGCAAAAATCGCCATGCGCGTCGAACGGCGTGACCAGCGCCGGGATGGAACCTGAGAACATGAGGCGAATTTGCTCCTGTGGCGCGAATTGGGGGACGTCGTTCAGCGCAGATACGGCTAGGAACGCTAGTCTGTCCACCAAGGGCGTTCGGTCGGAAAACAGTGAAGGCGGGTGCGTTGATCCTTTTCGTTGCAGCAGCAGGCGCGGTGGCGGTGGCCGCCGGTCAATATGGCGCGATGCCGCAGACGCCCGCTCCGCCCCCGCCGGTGCAGGCCGCGCCGCTGCCGGGGATGGCGCAGCCGCTGGCGCAGTGGAAGGTGCTGACGCAGACCGATGCGCTGCCGTTCGACAGCTATGCGCAGTTCATCGCCGCCCACCCCGGCTGGCCCGGCGAGGCGGCGATGCGGCGTACGCTGGAGCGCAAGGCGGCGACCGATCCGAACACGCCGGTCGCCAGTATCGCGGCCTTCTGTCGCAGCCGCACGCCGTTGACGGCGGCGGGCTGGGTGGCGTGCGCGCGCGCCTATCAGGCGACCGGCGCGACGGTGCAGGCGCAGGTGGCGGCGCGCACCGCATGGCGTATGGGCAATTTGTCTACGCAAGACGAGGGGACGGTGCTGAACCAGTTCGCGGGCGCCTTGTCCCCGGCGGACCATGACAAGCGCATGGACGCGCTGTTGTGGCAGGGGGCGACGAGCGCCGCCGCGCGGATGCTGCCGCTGACCAGCGCGGCGGCGCGGCCGCTGTTCACCGCGCGGCTGGCGTTCCGTACCGGCGCGCCCGAGGCATCGGCGCTGACCGAGCAATATGACGCGATCGGCGCGCGCGACGCCGGCTATGTCGCGGACAAGGCGACGTGGCTGCGCGATTCGGGGGCGAGCCCCAGCGCACGCACGTGGCTGGCGCGGACCCGCAGCGGCATGACGCTGCCAGGGCATGTCGAGCGCTTCTACGAGGTACTGCTGACCAACGCGCGGGGCGCGGCGGCGGATGGTCAATGGCAACTCGCCTATGACATCGCGCGGCAGATCGACGATGCCTATCCGGTCGGCACCGACGTCTCGACCAAGCCCTATGGCGAGCGCGACGATTATACCTCGCTGGCGTGGCTGGCGGGTCAGGCAGCGCTGAAACTGAACCGTCCCGCCGATGCGCGCGCGATGTTCGAGCGTTACGGGCGCGGCAGCCAGTCGCCGCAGACGCGCGCCAAGGGCTTCTACTGGGCCGCGCGCGCGGCGCAGCAGGCGGGGCAGCCGGATGCGACCGCGCTGCTGGAGCGGACGGCGGGATATCGCGACCAATATTACGGGCAATTGGCGAACGAGCGGCTGGGGCGCGCACTGACCGCGCCCCCCGCCCCGCCCGCGCCGGTGATCGCTCCGGCGGCGCGATCGGCTTTTTATGCGCGCGAGACGGTGCGCGCGGCGCAGTTCTTGGGCCAGACCGGGCAATATCAGGACCAGACCGCGTTCGTGAAGCAGATCGCGATCGATGCGACCAGCGACACCGACCATTATCTGGCGGACGAATTGTCGCGGGCAATGCGGCGGCCCGATCTGGGCGTGCTGGTCGGGCGCAGCGCGATGCAGAACGGCCTGACCGAATATAGCGCCAACGGCTTCCCGACGGTCAGCGTCCCGGCCGGCTATGAGAGCGAATGGCCGATCATCCACGCGGTCGCGCGGCAGGAAAGCCAGTTCGACCGCACCGCCCGCAGCCCGGTCGGCGCGAGCGGGCTGATGCAGTTGATGCCGGCGACCGCGCGGGAACAGGCGGGCAAGCTGGGGCTGCCGTACGACCAGACGCGGCTGACCACCGACACCGATTACAACATCCAGCTGGGGTCGAGCTATTTCCAGCGGATCTTCAACCTGTACGGCAGCTATCCGCTGGCGATCGCGGCTTATAATGCCGGGCCGGGCAATGTGAACAAATGGCTGCGCGCGAACGGCGACCCTCGCACCGGATCGGTCGATGCGGTCGACTGGGTGGAGGCGATACCGTTCGGCGAGACGCGCAATTACGTGCAGCGCGTGCTGGAAAACGCGGTCGTCTATGACCTGATGAACCCGGCGCGCGCGAAGAGCCGGGGGCCGAACAACCTGAGCTGGTATCTGGGGCGGTCGCGCGGCGGGTGAGGCCGCGCGCACGGCCGCTCACCGCGCCGGTATGACGTCCAGCGCCAGCAGCGCGAAGACGGCCAGTCCGGCGAGGATGCGATAGATGACGAAGGGCATGTAGCTGCGGCTCGACACCAGTCGCAGGAAGACGACGATCACACCATAGCCGGTGACGAAGGCGATGATCGTCGCCAGCAGCGTCGGCCCGGGCCCGAACGTGCCGAACCGCCCCCAGCTGTCCGCCAGTTCGAACAGCCCGGACGCCAGTACCGCCGGGATCGCAAGCAGGAACGAGTAACGCGCCGCCGCCTCGCGCGTGTAGCCGAGGGCCAGGCCGGCGCTGATCGTCCCGCCGGATCGCGACACGCCGGGGACGAGCGCCATCGCCTGCGCGACGCCGAGGATCAGCCCGTCGCGCCAGCCCAGCCGATCGAGCGTCCGCCGCTTCGCGCCCCAGCGATCGGCAAGGCCCAGCACCAATGCGAAGAGGATCAGCATCGTGGCGGTGACGCGCAGGTCGCGCAGCCCGCCTTCGATCTGATGCTTGAACAGCAGGCCGAGGACCGCGATCGGCAGCGTGCCGAGAATCACCAGCCAGCCCATGCGCGCGTCCGGCGACAGCGTCGCGGGTCGCCGGAGCAGCGCGTGGAGCCACGCCTGCGCGATGCGCCAGATATCTTGGCGGAAATAGAGCAGCACCGCCGCTTCGGTACCGATCTGCGTGATCGCGGTGAAGGCGGCGCCGGGATCGTTACCCGACGGCAACAGGCTTCCGGCAATGCGCAGATGCGCGCTGGACGACACCGGCAGGAATTCGGTCAGGCCCTGCACCAGGCCCAGAAAGATCGCTTCCACCCATAACATCATTGCAATGCGATCCCTTGTTCCGGTCTGGTTCGTACGGTCCTACCCGCCATCGTGGTGCCGGGTCAGCTGTTGGCGGTCGAGCCGGGAGTGTCGGGCATCGGCGCCGCGCACGTCGCCCAATCGCCGTCGCCGCCGTCCTCGTTCCCGGGGTGCGGTGGTCGCCCCGCGATGACGATATCGGCGCCGATGCTCATTCCACGATGTCCCCGCGCAGGATGAGCTTGCAACAGGCGATGGTCCCGACGAACCCGACCATCCGCAGCAGCAGCGCGGCCTCGAAACAGGTGTCGTCATCGCCAGCCACGCCGATCAGGACGATCAGCGCGATGGCGTTGATGACCATCGTGTCGAGCGCGACCGACCAGCGGGAGAACCTGCCCGCATCGCTCTGCCGCGAATACCGGCGCGGGTTATGGCACGGGAAGCAAAGCGTAAACAACCCCGTGCTGGCCGTGAGGCACGCCTCGCCGCGGTGATGGTCCGCTCAGGGGGCGACCGGCACCACGAAACGCTGCCCCGACGCGGTCACGCCGGTTTCCACCGCGATCCCATAGGTTTCCCGGATCAGCGGCGCGGTCAGCACCGCCGAGCTGCCCCCCGCCGCGACGACGCGTCCCTCGCGCAGCAGGACGACATCGTCCGCCAGCCGTGCGGCCAGGTTCAGATCGTGGACGACCAGCACCACGCCGCGCCCGGCCGCCGCCACCGCGCGAAGTTGCGCGCCGATATCCAGCTGGTGCGCGGGGTCCAGGCTGGCGAGCGGCTCGTCCGCCAGCAGCCAGTCGGGCTGACCGGCAAGGACGCGCGCCAGCAGCGCGCGCGCACGCTCGCCCCCGGACAGATGCTCGACACCGCGCCGCGCGAAGCCGGTCATGCCGGTCGCCGCCAGCGCGCCCGCGACGGCGGCGCGATCGGCGTCGGTCTCTCCCCACCGCCCGCGCCACGGCAGGCGGCCCAGCCCGACCAGCGTCGCGACATCGATGTTCCAGTGCACGTCGGCGGCTTGCGGCAGGAAGCCGATCCGGCGCGCGCGCTCGGTCGCGGGCACCGCGCCGACATCGGTGCCGTCCAGCGTCGCGCGTCCCTCCGCCGGACGCCGCAACGCCGCCAGACAGGCCAGCAGGCTGCTCTTGCCGGCACCGTTCGGTCCGAGCAATGCGGTGACGCGCCCGCTGGCGATCGACACGGAGATGTTGTCGAGCACGCGGCGCCCACCCAGCGCAAGCGTGATCCCCTCGGCTGCGAGCACGCTCATGCCAGCCGCCGCCGCATCGCGATGAGCAGATAGAGGAAGAACGGCCCGCCCAGCATCGACATCGCGATCCCGAGCCGCAGCTCGCTGACCGTCGGCGCGATCCGCACGAGGCTGTCGGCGACGGTCAGCAGCAGCGCGCCGCCCAAGGCGGCCGGCAGCAGCGTCGCGGACGGGCGATGCCCCGCGAACGGCCGGACCAGATGCGGGACGATCAGCCCGACGAAGCCGATCACTCCCGCCGCCGCCACCGACGCGCCCACCGTCAGGGCGGTGCCGGTGATGATCGCCAGTTGCAGCCGGCGGGGATTGACGCCGATCGATCGCGCCGCCTGCTCGCCGAGCGTCAACGCATCGAGCGCGCCGCCGGTGCGGGACAGGATGATCATGCCGATCGCGATCAGCGGCAGCACGACCTCCACATCGTTCCAGCTGCGGTCGGTCAGCGCGCCCATCAGCCAGGTGACGATCTCCGACGCGACGAACGGCGTGGGGGCCAGGCTGATCGCCAGCGCGGTCAGCGAGCCGGTGATGTTGGTCAGGATCATCCCCGCCAGCGTGAACAGGATCAGGCTTCCCGACCGACCGGCGATCAGCGCCAGCGCCGCCATCGTCACCGCCGCCCCGGTCAGCGCGAAGCCCGGCAGCAGCCACGCCTGCGCGGCGTAAGCGAAGTAGAGTGACAGCACCGCGCCCAGCGCCGCGCCGGACGATACGCCGAACAGTCCCGGATCGGCGAGCGGATTGCGCAGATAGCCCTGCATCGCCGCCCCGGCCATGCCCAGCGCGCCGCCCACGGCCAGCGCCAGTACGGTTCGCGGCAGGCGCAGCTCTACGATGATGATCGAGCGCGGATCGGCGGCGGTCCAGGCAGCAAGCGGCACCCACACCTTGCCGGCCGCGATCGACAGCATCGCCGCGAGCAGGACGCCGAGCGCCAGCAGCCAGCACGCGCGGCTCATCGCGCCACCGCCGCGCGCACGTCGCGCAACCGCGCCATAGCCGTGACGATCGACGGGCCGCCGCAGTTCATCAGCCGCGCAGCGAACGGGGCGACCGTGATCCGCTCCGCCAGTCGCCGCAACGCCGGGTGACGCTCGGCGCGCTCGCCCCCGCCCTCGGCCGCACCGACCGACAGCAGGACGCGCGGCGGGCGCGCGACCAGATATTCCAGCGGCAGCACGTCCCAGCGCTTCAGCCCGTAACCGGCGCTGGCGTTCGCGAAGCCGGCGCGGCGTAGCAGGTCGTCGGGCAGCGTCCCCGCCCCTGGCACCAGCCCGCCACTGCCGAGGATCAGCGCCGGCACCGGCCGCGCGCCGCTCGGGCGCGCGGCAGCGAGGATGCGCTCCGCCAGCGCGGCACCGCGCGCCGGCTGGCCGATCGCGTCGGCGACCTCGCGCACTTGCCGCGCACTCTCCTCTACGGTGGCGGGGACCGGATACTGAACCAGACGTATGTGCATCCGCGCCAGTGCCGCGACCGTCGCGGGCGCGACATGCCCGCTGGCGACGACCAGATCGGGACGCAGCGCCACCACCTCCTCCGCGGTCCCGGACGTGGCGGCGAACCGCCGCGCCTGCACCAGCGGGATCGAGGTGGCACGCGGATCGTGCGAATAGTGGCTGATCGCGACCAGCTGCGCCGGATCGGCGACCTGCATCAGGATCGCGTCGAGGCAGGGATTGATCGAGACGATGCGCGGCGCGCGCGGCGCCATGGCCCCCGACAGCAGCGGCAACGACGCCGCCAGCGACACATGGATCCATCCTGACGCGCGTTTCACATCACACCCCGCTGCCGCGACAACGCGGGGCGTCGCCGGTGCCGACCGTCACGTCGTCGCACGGGGGAAAGCTCCCCGATCGCCCGGCACACCCCGTCCGCGCGATGGACAACCGCGATCAGGCAGGTTTCCTGGCTCCCGGGTCCATGCCTGCCGCCCGCCTTCCCGGATCGCTGGCGACCCAGTGGCGTGCGAGGAGCGGAAGGCTCGCCGGTGACAGTTGCGGGGGCAGCTCCGGCATCGCACCGGATTCCCTTTCCTGTTCGCAAATCCCGCCTAGCCGTGCGCGACGAACCGGGCAAGCGCGGCGAGCAGCGGCACGTCGACCGGCGGCATCGGCAGCCCCGCCAGCGCCTCCGGACGGTCCCAGCGGAACGCCTCCGCCTCCAGCGGGACCGGGGTGCCGCGCCAGTCATGGCAACGATAAAGCAGCATCGTCACCGGCGCGTCGGTGGCGAAGCCGACCGGTTCCAGCGCGGCGGGATCGACGACGATCGCGAGTTCCTCGGCCAGTTCCCTGACCAGCGCGCTGGCCGGCAGCTCGCCGGGTTCGACCTTGCCGCCGGGAAACTCCCACAACCCGCCGTGGCGCCGATGGCGGGGCCGCTGCTGCATCAGGCATCGTCCCCGCGCGTCGATCAAGGCCACCGCCACCACCAGCATCGCCATCGAACCTTCCTTAACCCGCAGGCCTTATGACAAGGCGCATGCCACGTCGTCATACCCGTCCCGCCCCCGGCGGAAACAGCGGCTACCGGCGCGTCGTCGCCGTGGCCGCGGGAACGTTGCTGTCGCTGGCGGTGCTGAGCGGCGCGGTCGGGGCACTGGTTAACGATCTGGTCGCAACACGTTGAAGTTGGTGAGCGAAAATCTACTGTTTCGCTTAAGCGTTTCTCAACTCTGCGCACCTAGAACGACCTGTGATGGCCCTGCAGAAGGGGCGTCGGCCGGGTACGGACGCTTCACGAGGTTATTGGAGATCGACATGCAGAAGATTCGCGCTTTCCTGAAGAACAGCAAGGGCGCCACCGCGATCGAGTACGGCCTGATCGCCGCGCTGATCGCGGTCGCCGCCATCGCGGCCATGAAGGGCCTGGGCACGCAGCTGGGCACCACGTTCAACAACGTGTCGGGCAAGCTGGCGAACAACTCGTAACGGCAAAGCCGTCGACAAAAAAGGGCGGGCGAACTCCGGTTCGCCCGCCCTTTTTTCGTGGATCAGCCGATCCGGCCCATCTTCAGGAACTTGGCGCGACGTTCCTGTCGCAACCCGTCGGGCGTCAGCGCGGCGAGCTCGCCCAGCATCCGCTCGACCGCATCGCCCAGCGCGGTGATCGCGCCGGCATGATCGCGATGTGCGCCGCCCAGCGGCTCGGGCACGATCGCATCGATCACGCCCAGCGCCTTCAGATCCTGCGCCGTGACCTTCATCGCCTCCGCCGCATCCGGCGCCTTGTCGGCGGTGCGCCACAGGATCGAGGCGCAGCCTTCCGGCGAGATCACCGAATAGACGGCGTGTTCGAACATCAGCACGCGATTGCCGCTGGCCAGCGCGATCGCGCCTCCCGAACCGCCCTCGCCCACCACCGCCGCGACCATCGGCACGCCCAGCGCCAGGCACGCTTCGGTCGAGCGCGCGATCGCCTCCGCCTGTCCGCGCTCCTCGGCCTGGATGCCGGGGAACGCGCCCGAGGTATCGACCAGCGTCACCACCGGCAGGCCGAAGCGATCGGCCAGTTCCAGCAGACGGATCGCCTTGCGATAGCCCTCCGGCTTGCCCATGCCGAAGTTGTGGCGCAACCGGCTGGTGGTGTCGTCACCCTTTTCATGGCCCAGCACCATCACGCGCTGGCCACGGAAGGTCGCAAATCCGCCCAGGATCGCCTGGTCGTCGCCAAAGGCACGGTCCCCGGCCAGAGGCACGAATTCGTCGAACAACCCGGCGACGAAATGCTTGAAGTGCGGGCGTTCCGGATGGCGGGCGACCTGCGTCTTCTGCCACGGGGTCAGCTTGCCGAAGGTATCCTTCAGCAGCTTGTCCGATTTGGCCTGCAGCTTGGCGATCTCGGCGGAGATGTCGATCGTGCCCTCCGCGCCGGTGTCGCGCAGTTCGTCGATGCGCGACTGCAGCTCGGCGATGGGCTTCTCGAAGTCGAGGAAAATACGCATCCGGCGCAGCTAGGCGCGCTTTCGCAACGCGTCAACGAGCGGGTGGCGTTCGTTGACCAGCTCGACCAGCCGGAGGCTGTCGACATGGGTGTAGATTTCGGTGGTCGCGATATCGGCATGGCCGAGCATCGTCTGGAGCGCGCGCAGATCCGCGCCGCCTTCCAGAAGGTGCGTCGCGAAGGCATGGCGCAGGACGTGCGGGCTGATCCGGTCCGGCGCGATCCCGGCCTCCGTCGCCAGCGCGCGGACGAGCTGGAACAGCCGCACGCGCGAGATATGCGTGGCCCCGGACGGGAACAGGAACAGGCGGTCGAGCGCGACATGCGCGCGCCACGCCGCCACTGCCGCCCGCGCGCGATCGGAAATCGGCACCAGCCGCTCGCGACCACCCTTGCCCTTCAGGATCAGGAACGGCCGGTCGGGATGGATGGCGTTGCGCGGCAGCGACACCAGCTCGGTCGCGCGCAGCCCGGAGCCGTAGAGCAGCTCGAACAGCGCCGCGAGCCGCAGGTCGGGGGGCAGCACCGGATCGCGCGCCAGCCGCGCGTCGATCGCGGCGAACAACCGGTCGACATCCGCGTGGTCGAGCGTGCGCGGCAACGCCCGCGTCGTGCCGGGGCGCGGCAGTGCCGACGACGGATCGTCCGCGCGGTCGCCGTCATCGACCAGATAGCCGAAGAAGCGGCGCAGTGCCGCCGCCTTGCGTGCCACCGTCGCCTTCGACAGGTCACCCCAGCCGTCCGCCAGCCGCTCCAGCGCCGCGCCGTCCGCCGTCGACAGCCCGCCGTCCAGCGCGGCCGACGCGAGCGTCAGGTCGCGGCGATACGCGGCCAGCGTATTGGCCGCCGCCCCCGCCTGCGCCGCCATCATCTCCAGAAAGCGGTCGATGGCCGCCGCATCGTTCACAATCGCGCTAGCGCTTCCGCCGCGATCATCCGCGCCTCACCCTCCAGCCCGACCGCGCGCAGCGACGCGACGATGCGATAGAGCGCGGCCGGCGGGACATGCGCCCAGCCGCTGGCCTGCATCCCCACCGCCGCGAGCAACAGGACGGTGCCGGGTTGCCGATCCTCGGCGGCGCGCTCGATCGCGCGCGTCCAGGCGTTCTCCGCCGCGATCGGCACGCCGAGCCTTTCCGCGAGCGCGGGCACCTCACCGGCGGGAATCCGTTCCAGCCCGGCCATGCCGGCGAGGAACATCTGCCGCTTGCGATCGGCGAGGCCGCCCTGCGGCGCGTAATCGGTGACGACCGACGACGGAAGCTGCGTGATCGCATCCGGATCGGCCAGCAGCAGCATCGCCCAGCCGTCGCTGCCGACCGGCACCGCGCCCTGCCAGCGCTGCGCGGTGCGATCCAGCCCCGCCGACAACATCGCGGCGATCAGCCGGTCGGCCCGCTTCTCGCCATTGGCGGCGGGCAGGCGCGCGGCGGCGCGCGCGGTCAGGATCAGCCGTGCATAACGGGTCGCGGGATCATCCGCGCCGTCCCACAGCTTCGCCATGGCCCCGATGCGCGCGGCACGATCCGCCCCGACATAGGCGTCGCGCAGCGTCGCGACGGTGGCGGACAGCGCGGGCGGCACGTCGGTGCCGTCCGCCAGCGCCGAATAGAGATCGACCAGCGCGCTGTTCGACAATATCCCCATCGCGGCGGCGCGCTCGGCCACGGCGGCGCGCTCCGCCAGCGGGATCGCCGGGGCCAGCGCCTGCCACGCGCGCACCTGCGGCCCCACGGTGGCATAGAGTTCGTCGGGGATCGCCACCCCGGTGGCGGTGGCGAGGCCGAAGCGCCAGGCGGTGAGCTGTACCACCGGCGCCCAGTCGATCGAGATCGCCTGCCGGCTGTCGAGCCCGGCGCCCATCACCTTCTGCGCCAGTTGCAGGTCGATCCCGCTCGCGACGCGGCGCCGCCGGACGTCGGCGATCAGCGGCTGGGCACGCGCCGCCCCGGTCAGTCCGGCGCACATCGCGCGCGCGACGACCCAGCCGCGCTCGCCGTCGCCCGCCGCGTCGGCCAGCGGACACATGGCGCCGGGATCGGCGGTGGCGAGCGCGGCCTGCATCCACACCGCGCGCAGCTTGGGCGTAACGCGCTCGCTGTCGACCGCCTGCGCCACGGCGCGCGCCGACACCGACTCGCCCATCCGCAGCAACAGCCATGCGCGCTCGGCGGCAAAGTCCGCGCCGTTGACGCCGCGCGGCGTATCGACCTGCGCCACCAGCAATCGCCGCAATCCGATCGACAGCCAGCGCGACGGCAGCGGCGCGGACAGATAGCGCATCAGCCGCTCGACATAGCGGCCGTCCGCCGCCCCGAAGGCGTCACGCGCGAAGCTCTGATCGGCGCCGACCGTGGCCAGCGACCGGCGCGCGAACGACGGCAGGACATAACGCGGGGTCGGCACCGGGGTCGGCGATGCGCCGACCGTCGGCGATGGGATCGGCGACGGCACCAGCGGCGACGGCGGAGCAGCCGGCGCGGTCACGCCGGCGCGCGGCGCGCCGGTCGCGGCCGGTGCCGGGGCGGGCGCGGGTGCCGGCGCGGCGCCGGGGTCGCCGAAGCCGGGCGGCAACAACGATTCGGGCCGATCCTGCGCGAAGGCGGCGGCGGCCAGGCCGAGCGCCGCCTTCGCGCAGGATCG